>JAJDDI010000034.1 GCA_029260375.1 Phycisphaerales bacterium
AGAGAGACAACCGTCCCCGGGCCCCGAGAGAAGGCCCCCAAGACCGAGAAAGAGAGAGTCCCCCCATGCGCACCGCTGCCCTGCTCACCCCGGCCGTCATCGCGTCCACCGCCCTCGCCGGCGGCATCACCTACAACGAGAACATCGACGGCGACCTCTCCGGCGACCGCTTCGCCCCCACCTTCCTCGCCCTCACCCAAGGCCTCAACTCCATCACCATGGACGTCGTCAGCTCCGACACCGGCGGCGACCGCGACTACTTCACCTTCACCGTCGATCCCGGCCTCGTCATCGAGTCCGTCATCCTCGCCGACGCCTCCAACCCCAACGGCGGCTTCGACTCCACCGGCTTCGTCGGCTTCACCTCCGGCAACGTCTTCGACTTCGACCCCGACACCTTCCAGGGCACGCTCCTCGGCTTCGAGCTCACCGCCCCCGAACTCATCGGGACCGACATCCTCCCCGCCCTCACCTCCCAGGGCGGCGTCGCCCCCGCCCCCGCCGGCGACTACACCTTCTGGGTCCAGCAGACCGGCGACGACCTGACCCAGATCACCCTGGACATCATCATCACCCCCGCCCCCACCACCGCCGCGCCCCTCGCCCTCGCGGGCCTGCTCGCCGCGCGCCGCCGACGCGCGTAAGCAATCATCGCCTTCCAAAACAACAACAGGCCGAGGCGGTAAAGCCTCGGCCTGCTCTCATTTGGAATCAGCGCGAGAGCCGAGGCTCACGCGAGTGGTTTACCAGCGGCCGCCGCCGCCGCCACCACCGCCACCGCCGTAGCCGCCACGGCTACCGCCGCCGCCGCCACCACCACCGCCGCGGTTCTCGCGGGGCTTGGCCTCGTTGACGGTCAGGTCACGCCCGCCGATGCTCTGCCCGTTGAGGGCCTCGATCGCAGCGTCGGCCTGAGCCGCGTCCGCCATCTCCACGAAACCGAACCCGCGGGGGCGACCGGTCTCGCGGTCCATCACGAGGCTGGCCGAGGTGACCTCGCCGTGCTGCGCGAACAGGTCGCGGAGTTCGGGCTCGGACGTATCGAACGACAGGTTGCCGACATAAATCTTCTTCATCTTGATACCTTCTGCACTGCCCGAAATCTTTGAACCGCTGCTTGGACTCGGGCAATGAGAAAGCGTCGGACCGAAGGGGGGATCTGACCGGTGTCAGAGGCCCCTCCCAAGGCGCCCAAGTCTAGTCCTCCCAAAGCCCCCAGGGGCGCAAAGTTCCGGAGCCCCCCCGCCATGGGACCCCAGACCACCGCCTCCGCGTTCGTCAGGGCCCTCGATACGGAGGATTTCGACGGCGCCCAGCGGCTCCTGGCCCCGGACTGCGAGTACCGGTTCCGGGGCAAAACGACCCGGGGGGCGGGCGAGATCGTGGATTCCTACCGCGCCGCGGCCGCCTGGGCCTCGGCCAGCTTCGACCGGATCCGCTACGAGTCGGCCCTGACCCAGGAGTCGCCCGAGCGGTTTCGGGTCCGGTTCATCGATCTGACCGACCACGCGGGGCGGTCCCACCGCCACGAGTGCGAGCAGGTCTTTACGCTCGACGCCCGGGGACGGATCAACCGCATCGAGCACATCGACCTCGCGGGCGAGCGCGAGAAGCTCGACGCGTTCCTGAAGCGAGTCGGCGCCGAGCGCCGGTCGGGCGGACGCGACCGACCGGAATCCGGCTAGGCTTGGCCCATGAGCGAGAATCCACGAAGCGCGGGCGGAACGGATTTCACGTGGATGCGCATCGCCCGGGTTTTGATGGTGCTCGTGGTGCTGGGTGGCGCGGCGTACTTCGGTGTGCCGCTGGCGGGGAACCAGGGTGGCGGGGGCGACCCTCAGCCCGACCTGGGCGCCGCCTCGGGCGGTGGCTCGGGCGGTGGCCGGGGGTCCGCCGATCGCGCCGATCCGGCGCCGACGCCCCGGGCGGATGCGCCGGCGAGCGGCGCATCGACGACGACGCTTGCCCAGACACAGGAGCGGGTAGCCGGGCTGATGCGCGAGAAGCGGTCGGGGCAGATGGTCGCGTTCGACGCGCGGGTGCTGCGGACGCTGGCGGACGACAACGACGGGGCGCGGCACCAGCGGTTCATCCTGGCGCTCGAGGACCGGAGCGGGGAGTTTGACACGATCCTGGTGGCGCACAACATCGATCTGGCGGAGCGGGCGCCGGTGAAGGCGGGGGACATCGTGAGCCTGTACGGGCAGTACGAGTTCAACGACCGGGGCGGGGTGCTGCACTGGACGCACCACGACCCGGCGGGGCGGCACGAGGGCGGGTGGATCGAGCACGCCGGGATTAGATACGAGTGAGAGACGCGATCCGCTCACGCCAAGTTTCCGTATAGACCCTTGGCAAAGATCGCTAGACCTGCACGCTTTGTTGTGCGCGGTGTGCGCGAGAATCCCTGAACTGAGGAGTGACCCATGAACACGATGGAAGTCGGAGCGAAGCTCGTTGATCTGTGTAGGCAGGGTGATTTCCGTGGCGCGCTGGAGGCGTGCTACGCGGAGGACATCGTGAGCGTTGAGCCCCTGGACATGGGCGGGGAGGGGCGTGAGACGCGGGGGCTGGAGAAGGTGCGGGAGAAGACGGCGCAGTGGGAGGCGACGAACATTGTGCACTCGTGCGAGGTGGACGGGCCGTACCCGCACGATGACCGGTTCGCGGTGACGTTTGATATCGACGTGACGCCCAGGGCGGGGCCGATGGCGGGCAACCGGTTCCGGATGCAGGAGGTCGGGGTGTACACGGTGAGGGACGGGAAGGTGGCTCGGGAGGAGTTTTTCTACTCGATGGGGTGATCGGGCCTGAGACGGATGACCATGTCGATCTGGACGGCGGCGCCGAACGGGAGCTGGGAGGTTCCGGTGGCGGTGCGGGCGTGGCGTCCGCGCTCGTCGAAGATCTCGACGAGAACGTCGGAGGCGGCGTCGAGGACGAGGGGCTGGCGGGTGAAGTCCGGGGCGGAGCGGACGAAGCCGCGGAGCTTGTCAATCGACTCGATGCGATCGAGGTCGGTGATCTCGCTCTGGACGATGCTGAGCAGGAGCAGGCAGAGTTCTCGGGCGGCGGTGCGCGCTTGCTCAAGGGTGACGTCTGCGCCGACGGCGCCGTGGAGATCGCTGACCTTCGCGGAGACGAAGAGCAGATCGCCCGAGCGTTTGCAGGGGAGGTAGTTGGCGACCGGGGGCTTGGGCGGGGGGAGCACGATGCCCAGCTCAGCGAGTCGCTCTGTGATCCGGCCCATGGGGCGAGTGTACCGGGCGGCGCGGGGCTCGATCGATGAGGTGGAGCAGCGCGAAGGAGATGGCGGCGGCGGCGAGCAGGCAGGCGATGTCGGTCCAGGCGAACTGAGTGCCGAGGAGGAACCGCGGTACGGCGAACGAGCGGAGCCAGGGGAGGGGCGTGACGCTGGTGAGCTGGGTGAGTTCGATGGCGGTGGTCAGCGCGAGGGCGGTGAGCGTGACCCGGAGCGGGCGCCAGCGCGGGAACGCGGCGGCGAGGCACATCGTGATGAGGATGCCCCAGAGTGTGTCGGGGGCGTAGGTCGAGATGAAGCCTTGCAGGGTGCTCGGGTCTGCGCCGGGGCGGAGGCGTCTGAGGACGAGGCCGAGCGCGACGATGAGGGGCAGCAGCGCAAGGACGATGCGCCGCGGGCGCGCGGGCATGGGCGTGATACGGCGTTGATTGGCGTCGGTTCGTGCTCGTGTTTGGGATGCGGGGCGTCGCGGAAAACAAACACGGGCCGGGGCGCGTGGCCCCGACCCGGAGAGAGTCAAGCGTGTTCAGGGATGGTCAGCCGGTTGGCCTACCAGCGGCCGCCGCCGCCGCCACCACCACCGCCGTAGCCGCCACCGCCGCCGCCGCCGCCGTAGCCGCCGCGTCCACCGCCGCCGCCACCACCGCTGCTGCGGGGCTCACGGGGCTTGGCCTCGTTGACGGTGAGGTCGCGTCCGTCCATGTTCTGGCCGTTGAGGGCCTCGATGGCGGCGCGGGCGTTGTCGTCGTTGGTGAACTCGACGAAGCCGAATCCGCGGGGACGACCGGTGTCGCGGTCCATGACGAGTGCCGCCGAGGAGACCTCGCCGTGGGCCTCGAAGATCTCGCGGAGGCGATCTTCGGTGCAAGAGTAAGCAAGGTTTCCAACGTAAAGCTTCATATCCGATTCCTTCTGCGTGCCCGGTGGTATTCGAACCGGCGTTGATCCTCGGGCGGGAGCTGGCGCCGGGAGGCTGCGCGGCTCGACGGTCGTCCGTCGGCGCCTTGCGAGACTCGGGCGTAGTCTAGGGGCGATTCTGGTCCGGGTCATGAGCATGAGCGTCCCGCGGGGCGGGGCGTGGACGGGGATTTTCAGCGTTTGGAGACGGCTGCGATGCGGATGAATCGAATCACACGCCCGGCGTTGGCCCTGATGGGGCTGGTTTTGACGCTCCAGGGGGTTGGGTGCTCGTCGGCGGGGATCGCCGTGCGGGAGAAGCTGGGGTACGCCAAGCGGGAGCAGCTGGTGGACCGGGTCGAGGAGTCGCGCGACGCGCAGGAATCGGCCAAGGCGCAGTTCGCGTCCACGCTGGACGAGCTCAAGAGCCTGACGGGGTATGAGGACCGGGAGCTGGAGGGGGCGTACTCGAAGCTCAAGCGGGAGCTGGACCGGTCGGAGGACCGGGCGGGGCGCGTGCGGGCGAAGATCCGGTCGGTCGAGCGCGTGGGGAGCGCGCTGTTCGACGAGTGGGAGGACGAGCTGGACGACTACAGCACGGAGTCGCTGCGCCGGGCGAGCGAGGACCAGCTGATCACGACGAGGAGCCGGTACGATCGGGTCGTCGCGGCGATGCGACGGGCGGAGTCGAAGATGGAGCCGGTGCTCGACGCGTTCGGCGACCAGGTGCTGTTTCTGAAGCACAACCTGAACGCGCGGGCGATCGCGTCGATGGACAGCACGGTGATCGAGCTTGAGGGCGAGATCTCGCGGTTGATCGCGGACATGGAGTCGTCGATCGCGGAGGCGAACGTGTTTATCGATCAGATGAGCGACGGCGGGGGTTCGTGAGATGGGGTATGAGTCTTCGCCGAGCTACGACGACGGGGCGTACGACGGGTTGGTGGTGCACTGCTCGGACGGGCGGTTCTCGCGTCAGTTTAATGACTTTGTGGTGAACCACCTGGGGATCCTGCGGTGCGACCGGGTGGTTGTGCCCGGGGGGCCCGGGGCGCTGACTTTGGAGCGTGAGAGCGAGCCCGAGGGCATGCGCGTGATCGATGATGTCTCGATGCTGTGCACGGTGCACGAGGTGGACCGGGTGGTGCTGATCCAGCACGATCTGTGCGCGTACTACCTGAACTGCCGCGGGGCGACGGAGGCATCGCTGCGGGGGATGCAGCTCGAGGACATGGCCTACGCGGTGGAGATTGTTCGGGCGGCGACGGGGATCGAGCGGGTGGAGGGGTACATCGCCCGGCTGGTGGGGCGGGTTGTGGTGTTCGACGAGGTGGGCGGCGCCTGAGGCGTTGCGGGACCACCCGGAAGGGGTCAAGCGCGGCCCCGAATGTGACGAGGAATGGCCCGGGCGTAGCGCCCTGGGAGCCTCGGCGTGGTGTATGTGCTGGCAGCCTTTGCGGTCTATGTGACGCTGGTGGGTGTGATGCTGGCCTCGGCGCCCTGGTGGGGCGTGGCGGCGATTCTGGGGTGCCTGCTCACGCTGACGTGCGTTGCGGCGCCGGAGGCTGGACGGGCGCTGGCCAGCGCTTCCGCGGTGTTTGGGCGTGAGCCGGACGACGCCTGACGGGCGGGCGCGGTGGCGTTAGGCTCGTCGTATGGATGAGCGCGGGCGGATTATCGATTTTCTGAACGAGGCGGGGATGCTGGCGCGTGTGCCCCGGTCGGGGTTTGCGCAGCTTGGCGACTACCGGCAGAGCGTTGCGGAGCACGTGCACCGGACGGCGATCGTCGGGATGTCGCTGGCGTGGCGGGCGGGGGCGGACGCGGGGCGGGTGGCGCAGCTGTGCCTGGTGCACGACCTGCCCGAGGCGCGGACGCTGGACCTGCACCATCTGGCCAAGCGGTACGTGACGTCGGACGAGGGGAAGGCGGCCGCGGACATGACGCGGGGGCTGGCGTTCGGGGACGAGGTGCGGGGGCTGATCGATGAGTATGTCGCGTGCGAGACGCGCGAGGCGGTGCTGGCGCACGACGCGGACCAGCTCGAGCTGCTGCTGTGTCTGCGGGAGCTGATCGAGATGGGCAACACGCGGGCGGGGGTGTGGGTGGAGCAGTCGGAGGCTCGGCTGCGGACCGACGAAGCGCGGGCGTGGGCTGCGGCGATCCGCGAGACGCCGGGGGACCGGTGGTGGCACGCGCCGGGGGACGGGATGGCGGGCGGGAGTTCTGATGGCGACGCCTGAGCGGCTGGAGAAGATCCGGGGCGTGGCGATGGCGCGGCAGCGCGGGATCGTGGTGCTCGAGGACCTGCGGGACTTTCACAACGCGGGGGCGGTCATGCGGTCGTGTGACGCGTTTTGCATCCAGAAGGTTGGGCTGACGTTCGAGCGGGTTCGGGCGTTCGATCCGGTGGTGGACTGCCGGGACGCGAGCGTGTCCACGAGCTTGTGGCTGGACTTTGAGACGAGCCCGACGAGCGAGGGGATGCTGACGGATCTCAAGGCGCGTGGGTACAGGCTTGTGGCGACAGCGCTGGACGATCGGGCGGAGGAGCTGGATGCGGCGCGGCTGGACGAACCGGACATCGCGCTGCTGTTTGGGAACGAGCACCGGGGGCTGAGCGCGCAGGCGGTGGAGATGGCGGACCGGGTGGTGCGGATCCCGATGGGCGGGATGGCGCAGAGTCTGAACCTGTCGGTGGCGGCGGCGCTGGTGCTGGCGGAGATGAGCCGGCAGCGCCGGGCGATCGGGCTGGAGAAGTATCTGCTGCCCGAGGCGGAGCGGGAGGCGCTGGCGGAGCGGTTCATTGAGCGGCGGGTGAACCCGCCGCCGAAGCTGCGGGGATCGGCGAGCTCGACCCGGGCGACGAGGAGGCGTCGGGGGCGGATGCGGTAAGCTGGGCGGAGCACACGGAGAGCACGATGACGGCGACGACCCCGGCAGCCATCCCCCAGAGCGCCGGCCCGAATGCGATTGATCGGATTGCGAGCGACCCCGTGGGCGAGTTCACCAACACGGCGGGCGGGGTGTGGCGGTTCAAGCTTTTCGCGATCGACAACGCGGATGTGACGGTCGGGCAGCTGGTGATCGCGCTGGTGATGCTGATCGTGGGGGTGGTGGTTGCGCGGGCGGTGAGCGCGTACGTGGGGAGGCGGGCGCTGCCGCGGCTCAGGATTGAGCGCGGGGCGTCGGCGGCGATCCAGACGATTGTGTACTACCTGCTGCTGACGATCGCGGTGATGCTGGCGGTGAACACCGCGGGCGTGCCGATGACGGTGTTCACGATATTCGGCGGCGCCCTGGCGCTGGGCATCGGGTTCGGCAGCCAGAACATTGTGAACAACTTCATCTCGGGGCTGATCCTGCTCATCGAGCGTCCGATCAGTGTGGGACAGCTTGTTGAGGTGAACGGGAACCGGGGCACGGTTCAGAAGATCGGCGCCCGCTCGACGCACATGCAGGGGTACGAGGGGAAGACGGTGATCATCCCCAACAGCGCGCTGCTCGAGTCGGCGGTGACGAACTATGACGAGCCGGACCCGCGGTTCCGGAGTCAGATCGGCGTGGGCGTGGCGTACGGGTCAGACACGGCGGTCGTCCGGGGTCTGCTGCTGCGGGCGGCTCAGGAGCACGAGCGGGTGCTCGAGACGCCGCAGACGCTGGCGCTGTTCCAGGAGTTCGGGGACAACGCGCTGATGTTCGGGCTGCACGTGTGGGTCAAGCCCAGGTCCACGCAGGATCGGCTCGAGATCGAGAGCGACCTGCGGTACCGGATCGATGAGCTGTGCCGTGAGGCGGGGGTGTCGATCGCGTTCCCGCAGCGGGATGTGCACCTGAACACGCTGGCGCCGCTGGAGGTGCGGGTTATGCGGGAGGGGTGAGGGCCTGGTCGATGCCCGCGCGGATGCGGTTCATCTGCGGATCGGCGACGACCTGGCCGAGGTGGGAGATCCAGTAGAGGGCGCCGGCGAGCAGGAAGCAGGCGGGGATGACGAGCCAGGCGCTGGGGGTCTTGTCCATGAGCAGCTGTGCGAGGCCCCAGGTGAGGGCGGCGCCGCTGATGGCGCCCAGGGCCAGACCCGAGAAGATGACGGCGGACCAGATGCTGGGGTGGGGGTTGAAGCGTCCGTGGACGAGGCAGGCGTCGGAAGCCGTGTCTGGCTGATCGCGGACATCGAGGGTGAGCCAGGGTGACCAGAAGTGGCGGTCGCGGTCGCAGACGGTGAGGGTGAGGTTGTTTCCCAGGGCGCGGCCTTCGAAGGGGCACTGGGCGTGGGCGACCCATTGCGAGAGCTGGGCGGCGACTTCGTCGCGCGGGCGATCGAGGGGGATGTCGAAGGTTGGGCCGAGGACGACGCGGAGCATGGTCGTGTTCCGGCGGGGAAGAATGTGAAAGACCCGGGCGCGCGGGTGGGCGCGTCCGGGGTGGTGCTACCAGGGGGCGAAGTCGAAGGTCTGGCCTCCGACGGAGGCCTCGAACATGAGGCCGCCGGTGGACATGGTGAAGACGGCGACGCCGTCCTGGTAGGTGGCCTTGGAGGCGGAACCTTCCTGGGCGGCGATGGCGTTGAGGTTGGCGGCGAGCTCGAAGGAGCCGTCGGTGAAGTCGGCGAGGGTCTGGGCGTCTTCGAAGAAGATGACCTCACGGAAGGACTGGCCGCCGAGCTGGAGGCCGACGGTGCCCTGGGCGAGGCGTGAGTTGCCGGAAGAGACGCCCTGGTCGTAGACGACGCCCTGGCCGCCGGCGCCGCCGACACCGATGCCGACCTTCTCGACACGGGGGAAGACGGCGTAGCCGTAGGCGTGGTCGAACCAGAGCTCGAGGCCCGGGTCGGCCTCTTTGAATGCGGCGATGGCGACGCCGACGTCGGTGAAGAGCTGGTCCTTGTCGGCCTCGGCGGTGCGAGTGGCGGCGCAGCCGGAGATGGTTGCGTACGCGGAGAGGGTGGCGAGTGCGGCCGCGGCGAGGATCGCCGCACGGTTGCGTGTCATATTGAAACTCCTTCCCACACCACGCCCGCCCGGGAGAGGCCGGGCGATTCAGAGAGCGTGGTATGGCAGTTTAGCGGGATGGCGGGGTGTGAGAGCAGCAAGATGGCAGGCGGGACGCCTGCCCCACCCAGTGGCGTGATCAGAAGGGGGCGGGGCTGTGGAACTTGAGCCATTGGCCGTCTTCGGGGGCGAAGAAGGCGAGCATGTCGGCGTGGAGGAGGAGGCGGTCGGCGCCGACGCCCCCGGCGTAGAGGGTGTCGCCGGCGATCGGGGCGCCGAGGCCGCCGCGGCAGGGCCAGGCGCAGCGGTGGGTGTACACGTCGGGCGGGGGCGCGTCCACGAGGCAGCGGCGCGTGGCGGCGTGGACGCGGAGCTGGTGGGTGCGCCCGGTGACGGGGCGGAAGCTCACGCGGGTCCGTCCGTTGCGGCGCTGGGTCACGCGGTAGAGCGTGCGGGCGGGCTTGCCCAGGCGGAAGTTGGCGTGCTGACGGGGGCGGTTGGGCCAGTCCACGATGAGGGGCAGGTCGATGGCGCCCTCGTCGTGCTCGATGTCGCCCAGCAGCTCGGCGGTGTAGGTTTTGGCGGTCTTGCGGTGCATGAACTGGCGGGAGAGGGCGCGGTGGGCGTTGCGGTTGAGGGCGACGAGCATGATGCCGCTGGTGTCCATGTCGAGGCGGTGGACGATGATCGGGCAGTCGTAGACGCTGAACATGTCCTGGGCGCGGATCTCGACGGAGTCCTTGCGGGCGGGGTCGTCCTGCCAGCCCTTGGCGGGGATGGAGCGGAGGCCGGCGGGCTTGTCGATGACGATGAAGTCGTCGCACTCGTGGAGGATGTTCAGGGGCGGGGCGGGCACGGGGGAGTGTAGATCGGCGGGGCGGGGGCGCGAACGATCTCGCATGAGCGAGAGCGACGGGCGACAGCGGTGCGTATGGGCCAGAGCGGGGATCGAGCGGGACTATCACGATCTGGAGTGGGGTGTGCCCGAGCGGGACGCGGCGCGGCTGTTCGAGATACTCACGCTCGAGGGGGCGCAGTCGGGGCTGAGCTGGCGGACGATCCTGGGCAAGCGTGAGAACTACCGGCGGGCGTTTTACGGGTTCGATGTCGAGCGTGTGGCCAGGATGGGCGAGCGCGAGGTCGGGGGGATGCTGGGCGAGCAGGACACGGGGCGGGCGGTCGTGCGGCACCGGGGGAAGATCGAGAGTGTTCTGAATAACGCGCGGGTGATCCTGGCGATGGGCGAGGCGGGGATCGGGCTGAGCGAACACCTGTGGGGGTTCGTGGATGAACAAACGTTCACGAACAGGTTCCGTTCGCCGCGTGAGATTCCCGCTCAGACGGAGTTGTCCAAGGCCATGAGCCGGGATCTGAAGAAGCGTGGGTTCCGGTTTGTGGGCCCGACGACGTGTTATGCATTCATGCAGGCGGTGGGGATGGTCAACGACCATCAGACGGACTGCTTCCGGCACGCCGAGGTGGGAACCGGCGGCTAGCATTGGGCGGACCGGAGTGTGTGGAGGGTCCGATGGAACGCAAGAACGAGTCGGAGCAGTTGAGCGAGGGCATCCGCGTGATCGCGCGCCCCGTGTACCTTGCGGACCATTCGGACCCGGACCACGAGAACCCGCGCGCTCGGCGGTTTGCCTTCGGGTACACGATCATCATCCGCAACGAGGGGACCGAACCGGCGCGGCTGATGCGCCGGCACTGGGTGATCGTGGACGCCAACGGCGAGCGTCAGGACGTGCAGGGCGAGGGCGTGATCGGCGAGCAGCCGTACCTGGAGCCGGGCGACGAGTTCGAGTACACGAGCTGGGCGCCGATCCACACCGCGTGGGGCACGATGGAAGGCTCGTACACGATGCGCCGCGACGATGGGTCGTACTTCGAAGCGGGTGTCGGGCGGTTCTATCTCGTGGCGGCGTTGGAGACGGCGTCGGTGTGACGACGGACGCGTCAGCCGGGCTTCTTGGTCACGATCGAGGCGCGCACCACCAGCAGCATTGAAATCGGCTGACCGGTCTCGGGATCGACCGACGAGAGATCGACGGCGATGACGCCTGCGTTGTTGAGTGTGATCGCGGAGGACCATTCGAGCGCGGACGACTCGTCGGCGCTCGCCAGGCCCAGCGCGACACCGGTCCGGATGACGTCCTTGTCCAGCACGGACGGGCTGACCACCAGCTCAAGCGTTCCCACCGGGAGAGTCATTGTGAGGGTGGCTTCCTCATTGTGCTGCGCGGCGAGCGCGGGGGTGAGCCAGATGTCTGTCGGCCCGGCGGCATTCCCGGCTTTGTTCAGGAGCGCGGCGAATGCGGCGTGGTCGATGGATTTGGCGCCGTCGGGACCGAGCTTGAGACCATCGCGGAGCAGATCCACGGCGGATGGGGCTGGCGAGGAAGGCGCGGCGCTGACGAGCGCGAGCTGGACCAAGACCGTTCGTGGGTCTGCGTTGCCACCCCGGTAGGACTTGCCGAGTCCGCCTCCGGAGAGAATGGCGGCCGTGATTGCGAGGGTAAAGGCGACAAGCAAGAACGCGGCGGCGAGACGGGCGGCCTGGAAGATCTTCATCGGAAACCTCCTTGGTGGGGCATTCAGATTGTGCGTCCGTCGCGACGGTGTTGCTGACAAAGATACGCGTTGGGAATGTTGTGGTTCTCGTTTCTCTTGCTGAAACTGCTCTGGGCGGGAGGGCTGGAAGCCCTCCCCTCCAAGACCAGTCAGTCGTTGAGACGCCCGGCCAGCACTCGATGGAAGTGATGCACGCACTGCTCGCGGGTCGGTGAGTACCGGCCTGTGGTGTAGTGGCGCGAGCCGATGGAGCGTTGGATCTGCTCGACGACGGACTCGTCCTCGCGCTGCACGCGGTCCAGGTCGGCGCCGGCGCCGCGGTCGAGGCGGGACCTGTCCCAGACGTAGGGCAGGAAGCGGATCTTGCAGCGATCAAGGCCCAGGGGCTGGACGTCGTTGAGCGAAACGCCCCAGGGGTAGACGTTGATCATGGTGGTCGGGAAGAGCCAGTAGTAGTACGCGGCGATGTCACGCCCGTGGTCGGGGTGGCCCTTGGGGATGTCGAAGGTGTCGTCGGCGCCCGAGGCGACGCCCAGTTGGAGGCTGGAGAGCGGGTAGAGCTCGTGCTCGTAGGCGCCATAGTCGAGGGCCTGGGCGAGCGAGGCGTGGACGAAGGGGATGTGGAAGCCCTCGAGGTAGTTCTCGACGTAGAGCGCCCAGTTGGCGCGGACGAGGTAGTCGCGGGCTCGCGTCGGCTCGAAGCGCGCCTGGTTGAAGGGGAGGAAGTTGACGCGGGCGTCCATCTCTTGCGTGAGCTGCTCGAGCGTGTGCTCGGGGTCGAGGGAGGCGAAGCGGAGGCCCTGCCAGGCCCCGTGCGGGATCTGTCGGAGGTTGTCTTCGGGGCGGGGGAAGCTCTGGCAGGCGTTGAACTCGGGCATGGAGCGGAAGGCGCCGTCCATGTCGAACTGGCGCCCGTGGTAGCGGCAGGTGAGCTTCTTCTCGCAGCCGGGGTGCTCGACGAGGGTCATGGCGCGGTGGGTGCAGACGTTGGAGAGGCAGTGGATCTGGTCGCGGGCGTCGCGGGTGAGGACGAGGGGCTCGTTGAGGCAGCCCTCGAGGAAGGAGAGGGGGAGGGTCGCGCCGGGGATGCGGAGGTCGGCGTCGTGGGCGATGGGGCGCCAGGTGCGGGCGAGGACGCGCTCGGTGAGGCGCTGGTAGACGTCGGGATCGGTGTAGAGCCAGCCGGGGGGGGTCTGGGCGAGGGTGATGTCTGGGTCGATGTCGAGTGGGCGGGGGTTGGGCATGTGGCTGATCGCTTTCTGGGCGTGCGAACGTGCAGCGTACATCGCGGAGCCTTGCCGGGACCGCGACGCGTGTGGGAGGGGATGGGGGCGGTTGCGCCCGGGAATCCGGGAAAAGAGAGGGTCTCGGGGCGTGTGTTGTGAGAGACTGTGGGGTGGCGCGCAGAAGCGTGTTTGAACAGGGCAGTCTTGGCGACGCCGGGTGGGGAGAGCGGAGCGTCGGCGGAACGGGCCCTGGAAGGAGCCCGCGATGAACACGCAGAATCATGCAACCGCAGCGTGCCGGCGACGACCGGTTCTGGCCTTGATCTCGGCGATTCTTGCGATGATCGGCGTGTGCGGCCCGGTCGCGGCGGAGGAGACGCCCTACTGGCGGACGACCCCGCCCACCAACGCGCGGCCCTCGTCGGCGGGGAGCGGGTGGACGAGCACGGGCGGGGGCAACTTCACGCTGACGATGCCGCCGGGCGGGAAGCTGTACATCGGGATCGAGAACTTCGACCAGGACAACGAGCAGAAGACCGTTGATCTGGTGATCAACCAGGTGACGGGCGACCCGGCGAACCCGGACAACACGCGGTGGTTGGCGCCGCGGTCGGTGGTGGGCGTGCGCCCGCTGCAGGGGAATGTCGCGGGTCACATGGCGATCAACAGCAACATTTACACGGCGAACCCGCCGTTCAGACACCTGTGCATGGTGTTCGAGCCGTGCCCTGAGTGGGAGTACGTGGAGTTCGAGAACATCTCGAGCGTGCCGCGGTCGTTCCGGCTGTACGCGAAGGTGGACTCGGAGTGCTCGGAGAAGCGGCGATCGTCGTCGGTGGGTGTGCCGCTGGACACGTTCGAGGTGGTGTGCGGGAAGTTCGGGGTGGACGGGCATTCGCTGGGGAACCCGCGGATCACGGAGGTGCAGATTTTCCCGTCGCAGCTGCAGGTGGACCTGGGCGCCCCGTTGTCGTTCGTCGCGCCGCCCCACACGGGGAACTGGACGCCTGACTACGCGTTCGTGACGGGGCTGGGGGATCCGGCGCCTCAGGGCGGGGCGCGGTTCGTGAGCGACGGTCCCGGGCTGACGCCGGCGGACGTGTACTCGACGAGCCTGCGGATGGTCGGGGGCAGCGACTCGCAGTACTCCGTGTTTGCGTTTGATGCGGACATCGGGCAGTGGCAGTCGTACCTGTTCACGAAGCTGGACCTGCCGTGGTACGAGGGGTTCGAGCACTACGACCCGCTGGATGACCCGCTGGGCGGGCTGCACGGGCAGGGCGGTTGGCAGGGCTGGGAGGACGACCCGGCGTTCGACGCGCCGCCCTCGGGGCAGCAGAGCAACGGTGGAGCTAAGTCGGTCAAAATCGGCGGCGACGCGGACCTGGTGCGTCCGTTCGGGGGCGCCGACGACGGCGCGTGGACGTTCGAGTGCTGGCAGTACATCCCGAGCAGCTTCGACAGCGCCGGCGGAGGGACGTTCGCGGGGACGTACTTCAACCTGCTCAACACGTACCCGGTGACGGGCGACAACAGCTGGTCGGTGCAGATGCAGATCGACTCGAACGACGGGATGCTCAAGGTGTTCCACGGCGACGGGCTTGGCACGATCGACGTGCCGTACGAGACCGATCGCTGGGTCAAGATTCAGGTCGAAGTGGATCTGGCGGATGACTGGACGCAGATCTACTACGACGACGAGCTGGTCTCGGAGTACTCGTGGACCGGAGGGATCCTGGGCGACGGGGGCGGCGCCTTTGATATCGCTGCGGTGGACCTGTACGCGCAGGGATCGACGGACGTGTTCTACGACGACCTGGCGTTGACGCCGATCATCGAGCCGTGCGTGGCGGACCTGGCCGAGCCGTTCGGGTCGCTGGATTTCTCCGATGTGATCGCGTTCTTGACGGCATTTGGGGGTATGGAGGCCGCGGCGGACCTGGCCGAGCCGTTCGGGCAGTGGGACTTCTCGGATGTCGTGGCGTTCCTGACGGCGTTCGGGGAGGGGTGCCCGTGAGCAAAGCGGCGCAGAGGTGAATGCCCGTCTTGGAGAACGGGGGCGGGCGCGGTAGGATCTGGGCGAGAACTCTTTGACCCGGCGGTCGGTCCCGGCCGCCGGGGTTTGTCTCTCCCGGGCCGGCAGCGGCCCTCCACGTTGAAGGTGAGGCGGAGCGTGCGATCGAACCTGCAGAGCGGTGTTGTTGTATCCGGCGTGTGCGCCGGGCTGGCGCTGGGGGCTCCCCCGGCGCTTGAGTATCCCGAAGGGGTGGAGACGCCGCGGTCGATGACGGCGGCGGAGCGCGTGTGGGTGGAGGCGAACCCGATCGTCGCGGGGAGCGCTCGCGGGGCGGGGGCGCCGACGGGGCCCGTGCGGTGCGCGGCGGAGTACGAGCCCATGGAGGGGATCATGATCGCCTACGAGGGGTCGAGCGGCTGGCTGTCGATCCTGCGGCAGATGGCGGCGCAGATCACGACGGTGGGCGGGGCGAACATCTACGCGATGTGCGACACGAGCGGCGAGGCGGCGAGCGTGCAGTCGGCGATGGTGAGCCAGGGCGCTGATCCGGCTCGGGTGTTCACGTTCGTGAAGGCGACGAACACGATCTGGATGCGGGACTACGGGCCGCGGTACATCTTCGAGGGCGGCGTGCGGGCGGTCGTGGACCACACGTACAACCGCCCGAGGCCGAGCGACAACCAGGTGCCCGACTACTGGGCGGGGATCCGGGGCGAGGCGGAGTACCAGATCCCGCTGGTGCACGGGGGGGGGAACTACCACCTTGATGCGTTGGGCGAGTCCGCCTCGACACGACTGATCGCCAACGAGAACCCGGGGCTGAGCGAGAGCCAGATCGTGCAGCTCTGGCGCGACTACCAGAATCTTGAGACGACGCTGTACAACCCGTTCCCCACGGGCGTGGACGCGACGCAGCACATCGACATGTGGATGCAGATCGCGTCGGATGACACGGTGGTGATCTCCGACTGGCCCCTGCAGCAGGGGTCCACGCAGGACGTGATCTGCGAGACGGCGGCGACCAACTTCGCGGCCAACGGGTACACGGTCGTTCGCGTGCCGGCGGTGCTCTCGGGCGGGACGCACTACACGTTTACCAACGTGGTGATGTGCAACGACCTGATCCTGCTGCCCGAGTACGACTTTATCGCGGCGACCTACTCGGCCCAGGCGCTGGCGGCGTGGGAGGCGGCGTTCCCTGACAAGACGGTGGTGCAGATCGACTGTGACGCGATCGTGACGGCCGCGGGGGTGATGCACTGCATTGTGATGCATGTTCCGGCCAGCTCGGGCGGGATCAACCCGGTGGTGTGGGTGTCGTCGCTCAACGACGGTCCGACGCTCGAGCCCGGTCAGCTCGTGGCGATCGAGTGGCGCACGGACGACGATCTGAAGGACGTCTCGTCGGTGGACATCGAGCTGAGCGTCAACGGCGGGGCGAGCTTTGCCCCGGTCGAGACCGGGTACGACAACACCGGGTTGTACGGCTGGCTCGTGCCCGATGTGACGACCACGCAGGCGGTCGTGCGTGTGACGGCGCGTGACGGCGACGGGAACACGGGCTTCGACGACACGGACCTGGCGCTGACGATCAACGGGACGGCGGCGTGCAACGCCGCGGACCTGGCGGCGCCGCTGGGGAGTCTGGACTTCTCGGATGTGGTCGCGTTCCTGGGGGCGTTCGCGGGGATGCAGGCGCCCGCGGATCTGGCGGAGCCCTTCGGGAGCTTTGACTTCTCCGACGTTGTTGCGTTCCTGGCGGCGTTCGGCGCCGGGTGCCCCTAGGGCGCGGGACGCACTGACCTGAAGACAGGTCAGTGGCACGGCCTGCCGCTTTGATCCGTCAAACAGGCCCTAGTCGATCGCGTCGCCCAGGGCGGTGATGAGCGGATCGAGACGGGCGCCGAAGCGCCGCCAGCGCCCGGCGCTGGAGGTGTAGACGGGCTGGCGGACCTGCTCGTTGGAGTGGGTCCAGGTGATCTGGTCCGACTCGTGGGGGCGGAGGCAGACGTCGTCCCAGGGCAGGCCCAGGAACTGGATCAGGCGGCGTGACTCGGTCTCCTGTTCGGTGACCATGTCCTCGTAGACGGCGCGGGTGAGCTTGGCGCCGGCCTCGGGCAGGACGCGCTCCCAGTGGGCCATGAGGCGGGCGTACTGGCGGTAGAAGTGGCCCAGGTCCTCGAGGCGGTTGGCCCAGGGGTGGTCGCCGACGAAGTGCTGGGCGAAGCATGAGACGCACGTGTCGCGCGGGTCGCGGACACAGTGGATGATGTGGGCGCCCGGGAACATGAGCGGGATGATCCCGAGGCGCCAGAAGTTCATGGGGTGTTTGTCGGTGACGCGCTTGGCGTGCGCGTTGGGGGTGAGGACCTGGCGGGCGTACTCGCTCGTCGCGTTCTGGAAGTCCGGGGCGGTGAGCTTGGCGGGCGGGTGCGGCTCGGCGCGCCAGGGTGTGCCCTCGGCGCCGAGGGAGAGCGCGGCGGCGTCAGACAAGGCGTCGGACTCCCCTACGCCCTCGACGCTGGGGTGGCTTGTGAGGATGCGCTCGGTGAGGCTGGTGCCCGAGCGGGGCATGCCGACAATGAAGACGGGGGTGGGCTGGGCGCCGTGCGAGCGCGGGGCGTTGGCGACGGCGTCGGGGGTCCAGCGGTCGATGATGCGATCGACGAGGGAGGCGGTGGCGCGGGGATCGTACATCACCGGGCTCAGGGCGCCGGCGCGGTGGTAGCAGTCGAAGGCCTCGTCGAAGCGCTGGGCGTGCTCGTAGAGGGCGCCGAGCTGGAGGATGGCGCGGCGGATGTCCATCCTGGGCGGGGCGTTGGCGGGGATGGCGCGTTCGAGCAGCGCGATGGCGCGGTCGCGGTGATCCGTGCGTGCGTGGAGGCGGGCGTAGGTTGTCGCGAGGGTGAGGTTTGGCGCGTCTTTCGCTCGCTCGAGGGCGTCGGTGAGCAGGGCGTCGGCCTCGTCGCGCCGGTTGGCGGTGAGGAGCATGTCGGCCTTGGCCGCGACGAGGACGGGCGAGTCGGGGGCGGCGGCAAGGGCCAGGTCGATCTGGTTCAGGGCGTCGCCCAGGCGGCGCTGCTGGAGGTGGACGAGGGCGAGCTGGTGGCGGATGCCGAAGGCGGTGTCTTCGTCGGGACAGTGGGCGATGATGTCCAGCAGTGTTCGCTCGCTGTCGGCGAGTTTGCCGGCGCGGGCGGCGAGCATGGCGCTGAGCGTGCGCACGCGGATGTCGGCTGGGCTTGAGACGAGAAGTCGGTCGGTGGCGCGCTGGGCGCGGCGGAGGTCGCCGGCCTTGAAGGCGCGGAACGCGTCGCGGTATCCGGGCGGGGGCGGCCCGAGGGTCATCTCAGCCCTCGCTCGCGACCGATGAACCCGGGATCAGATCGCCCAGCGCGTCGGTCAGGGCCTTGATGTGCGGGGCGTAGTTCTTGTAGCGTCCGACGCTCGAGGCGTAGATCGGCTGACGGACCTGATCGTTGGAGAGCGTGCGGGTGACACGCCCCGACTCGTGGTAGCGGAGGCAGGCGTCGTCCCAGGGCAGGCCCAGGAACTCGACGAGCGTGCGGCTCTGGGCCTCCTGGTCGCGGACCATGTCCTCGTAGCGGACCTCGGTGATTTTAAGGCCGAGTTCCGGCAGTTCACGCTTCCAGTGGTCCATCAGGCGGCGCTCGTCGCGGCAGACCGAGGCGAGGTGCTCCAGGTCGTACGCGTAGGGGTGGTTGCTGACGAACTGGGAGAAGTAGCACGAGAGGCAGGTGTCGCGCGGGTCGCGGACGCAGTGGATGACGTGAGCGCCCGGGAACATGAGGGCGACGGCGCCCAGGTAGTAGACGTTGAGCGGCTGTTTGTCGGTCATGCGCGTGGCAAGGGCTTTGGGCGTGTCGAGGCCCCGGTCCTGGGCGTCTTGTTCCAGGTCCAGGCGGAGCTTGTTCTCGTAGAGCTTGGCGGCGAGCTCGAGCTGCTTGCCCTTGAGGGTGTTGGGGCGGTCGAGGGTGGGCCTGAAGGTGATGTTCTCGGCGCCCAGGGTCTTGCGGGCGATGAAGGCGAGGGTGTCGAGCTCGCCGCAGGCGAAGACGTCGGGGTGGCAGGCGAGGATCTGCTCGACGAGGGAAGTGCCCGAGCGGGGCATGCCGACGATGAAGACGGGGGCCTTGGACGTGCCCGTGGGGCGTTTGATCTTGCCCATCGCCTTGGCGGTCCAGTTGTTGATGATGGCGTCGGTGACGCGGGCGTGTGCGGCGGGGTCGAACTCGGTCCAGGCGAAGTTGGCGGCGCGCCGGTAGCAGTCCCAGGCGTCGTCGTAGTTTCCGGCGCGGTCGAGCAGGTCGCCGAGGCGCCCGAGGGCCTGGGCGCGCTGGGCGCCGGTCATGCCCTCCATCTCGACGTAGGGCTTGAGGGCCTCGATGGCGTCGGCGGGGTCGCCCTGGTGGCGACGGAGGCGCCCGAGGGCCATGGCGAGGGAGATGTGCTCGACGTCGCGCGACTTGGCGTCCTTGATGAGCGCCTCGGCCTCGTCGCGACGCCCGGCGTAGAGCAGCGCCTCGGCCTTGGTGCCCAGGAGGAAGCCGGCGTCGGGCTCGGTCTCCAGGCCCCGGTCCAGCGCGACCAGCGCGTCGTCGATACGCCCCTGGTTGATGCAGACCTGCGCCAGCTCGTTGGTCAGGCGGACGAGCATGGCGCCCTCGGGACCGGCGTCGATGGCCTGCTGGAGCAGGGACGCGGCCTTCTTGTACTGGCCCAGGCGGGAGCAGGCGATGCCGTGGATCGCCTGGACGGGCGGGTGGTCGGGCGCCTGCTCGTAGAGCTGGGTGGTGATGCCGCCGGCGGCTCGGAGATTGCCCATGCGGATGAGGCGCTGGGCTTCGTTGATGGCTTCGGCGAGGGTTGTCTGCTGGCCTTCCACGCGGCGTCTCCGGGGATCGTTGGGGTGAACCGTCGAGTCTAGCTCCGGCGCCGCCTGGCGGGGAGTTGAACGGGGATCGGGCGTTTGCGGGCGTGGCTGAGGCGGGGGCGGCGGGTTGGGGGGCATACAGTGGCCCCATGCGCCGGATCACGCTGATCTCAACGGGTGGGACGATCGAGAAGACCTACGACGAGGTCTCCGGGGCGTTGTCGAACCGGTCGAGCGTGGTGCCGCGGATGCTCAACCGCCTGCGGCTGGAGCAGACGCAGGTCAACACGGTTGATCTGATGCACAAGGACAGCCTGGAGCTGGACGACGAGGACCGGGCCCGGATCCGCGACGCGGTGCGCCTGCATTCGAGCGGTCTGACAAACGGCGACGGCGTGATCATCATGCACGGGACGGACACGCTGTGCATCACGGGCGAGTTCCTGCTCGAGGAGCTGGCGCCGCTGGACGTGCCGGTGATCCTGACGGGGGCGATGCGGCCGTACGAGATGAAGCGGTCCGACGCGCTGCAGAACCTGACGGAGTCGCTGCTGGCGGCGGGCGTGCTGGCGCCGGGGGTGTACGTGGTGGCGCACGGGCGGGTGCTGGCGTTCCCTGGCGTGATCAAGGACCTGGCGCTGGGGACGTTCGTGAAGCTTCAGGCCTGATCCGCGAGCGGTCCGAGCGCGTCGAGCAGCGGGTCGAGGCGTGACCCGTAGTTCTTCCACCGACCGATGCCCGAGGCGTTGATCGTGGACGCGACTTGGTCGCGGCTGGCGGTCCAGGTGGTGACGTCGGCGCGTTCGGGGTGGAGGCAGCGATCATCCCACTCGAGGCCCAGGAAGTCGATGAGGGCGCGGATCTCGGTTTCGGGGTTCTCGACGAGGCGTTCGAGGTGGATCTCGTGGATGGGCAGGTCGAGGGCGGATTTCCAGTGGTCCATGAGGCGGTGGTAGCTGGTGTAGAACCGCCCGAGGTGGGTCAGGTCAGAGGCGTAGGCGAGGCCCGACTCGAACTGCTGGAAATAGTTTGAGAGGCAGGTGTCGCGCGGGTCGCGGAGGCAGTGGACGATCCTCGCGCCCGGGAGCAGGGGCTGGACGAGGCCGAGGCGGAGGGCGTTGAGCGGGTTCTTGTCCACGATGCGCTGCGCTGAATCGCTGATCTGATCGAAGCGTGCGCGGGCCTTGCTCGCGGCGGGAGCGATGGATTTGAGGTCGATGCGCGCGGGGTCGGGGGCGCCCGCGGCCTTGGGGAGCTTGGCGACGACGGCGCGCCAGGCTTCGGGGAGGATGTTGGTCTCGCCCCCGGCGGCGGCCTTGGGGTGGGCCGCGATGATGCGCTCGACGAGGGACGTTCCCGAGCGGGGCATGCCGACGACGAACACCGGGCGCTCGTCGCGCTGGGGCGCGTGGGCGGCCTTGGCGAGGGCGGCGGGGGTCCACGCGGAGATCATGGCGTTGGTCTGGGCGTCGTGGGCGTCGGGGTTGAAGCCCCTGGGTCCAATAGCCGCGGCCTGTACGAAGGCGTCGAACGCCTCGTCATAGGCCCCCGCCTTGTCCAGCAGCTCGCCCAGGCGGGCCAGGAGGATGCGCCGGACTATGGGCGTGAGCGAGGGGGCGCTGTCCATGTACTTTCGAAGTTCGTTCGCGCCTTGCTCCGCCTGGCCTGTGCGCTGACGCCACCGTGCGCGCAGTGCCACGAGCTCGGGCGCCGGCGCGCCCGCATCAAACAGCGGGTCGAGCAGGGCCTCTGCATCGTCCAGGCGACCCAGGGCGATCAGGGCGCTGGCCTTGCCCGCGAGCAGTGGCTCGCTCCCCGGGCTCGCGCTCAGTCCTTCGTCGAAGACTTCGAGGGCGCGATCGCCGGCGCCTGTGCGCACGAGCAGGTCGCCCAGCGCCCGGCGCGGGAGCTGGGCCTGTGCGGAGTTGGTCAGGCTGGCGACGAGCTGCTCGAGCTGGGCGATGGCGTCGCTGAACAGGCCCGCGCCCTCGTACGCGCGGGAGAGGGCCATACGCGCCTGGGCGAGGGCGGGCCTGGCCTTGAGCAGCCTCTGGCCCTCGCTGATGGCCGCGTCGAAGTCCGCGGCGCGGGTGAGCAGGTCGATGCGTTTGAGCGCGGCCTGCGGGTTGATCGGGGCGGGGGGCACGGGGGCATGCTAGCGGGAGAATGCCGGGTCGAACTTCCAGAGCTTGGCGCGGATCGACGGCGGGGCGACATTGGTTGCGAGAAGTCGGAGGGCGAGACCAGCGATCGGGAGCATGGAGAGGAACGTGACGCAGCCGACGGCGTAGCTGAGCCAGGCGATTGGCCAGCCAACCACGTCCTCAGCAACATGGATCGAGTACCGGTACGTGCCGAGCATCTCAGCGGCGATAACGAGGAAGTAGACGCGGAGGAATATCGCACCCGAGATGAATGCAAGAGTCATTGCGAGTGCACACACGATGCGGCTTGTGTGCATGAACATGACTCGCCAGAGCGTCGCGAAGACGATCGAGATTGGGATGTAGTAGAGCAGATCGGTGAGGACGATCCAGTCTGTCGCCCTTGTCCATCCGCCCGCGGCGGTGGTGACGCGGGCGGCGTTCTGTTCCCACCATGCCGTGGGGATTTCATCCCAGATTGATCCGTGAATCCGGATCATCCGTTCTGGGG
Source organism: Phycisphaerales bacterium (assembly GCA_029260375.1). Classification (GTDB taxonomy): domain Bacteria; phylum Planctomycetota; class Phycisphaerae; order Phycisphaerales; family UBA1924; genus JAJRXR01. The sequence goes on from JAJDDI010000034.1 coordinate 22,518, forward strand.
GTGGGTGCTCCATCGAGATCTGCTCCGCGAATGGGATCGAGGCCGCGTAGCCGGTGGATTGGGCCAGGGCCATGATCGAGGCGCCGAGTCCAATAACGATGGTCCCAACGATGGAGATCCAAAGGAATGACATGACTTCGGCCCGGCGCCGTTCGGCGCGGCGTCCGCGGTAGCGTGGGCCGTAGGGGATGACCGCGGCGCACTCGGGGCAGGTGACGACGTTCATGCGGTAGTGATGTTCGTTGACGACGCGCTGGCCCTTGAGGTCGTAGGCGCAGCTGGAGCAGACTGTGCCGGAGCGTGCGGTCGTGACCGGCTCGCCCTCGACAGGCTTGAGCGGGCTTGTGTCGGGGACGCCTTGGTCCATATGGGAGCGTACGCGGGGTTCGGGGGTTAGTTTCGTGGGCGCATGAGAACGCCCCGGCCTGTAGGGGTCGGGGCGTGGGTGCGATCGTCAGAAGTTTCGAGCCGGCTGGAAACCGGCGCCACCAAGAGGGGGGCTGGCCCCGAGCTTCGTTAGGCGTTGATGGCGGTGACGCGGACGGAGGTGTAGCGCTGTCGGTGGCCGGTCTTGCGGCGGTAGTGCTTCTTGGGGCGGAACTTGTAGATGTGGAGCTTGTCGCCCATGACGACGGGGTCGATGACCTCGGCGGTGACGGTGGCGCCGCTCACGTAGGGCTGGCCGATCTTGGCGCTGCCGCCCTCGGGGCCGACGACGAGGACCTTGTCGTAGGTGATCGGGTCGCCCTCTTTGGCCTCGCCGGAGTTGTAGAGGTCGATGAGGATCTCGTCGCCCTGGTGGACCTTGCGCTGGCCGCCGGACTCTTCGATGATCGCGTAGTTGTCTGACTTGCTGTCGGCCATGGGTGATGCTCCGAGGCTTGCCGCGCGGGTTCGGGGCGGGGAGGGGAGAGAGGCGACAGAGCCCCTCACCCCGACCCTCTCCCCCGTGGGGAGAGGGAGGTCAAGACCCCGGCTTGGGGCCCGTTCCGCGGCGGGCCGCAATGGTAGGCGGGGTCAGGGGCCGTCGGGAAGGGTGTAGGGGGTGTAGGGCTCGCCGCACTCGGGGCAGGGCCCGGGAGGGAGGCGCCAGAGGTCATAGCCACAGTTCAGGCAGACCGAGGTGCGAATCGAGCGTCGGAGGTGGAGGCGGCGATTCCGAGACAGCCCCAGGAAGCCCACCTGGAGCCCGCCTACAGCGAGCGCCTTGTTAGCACGGTCGTTCGCGGCGCCCACGAGCATGACCGGGATGAAGAAAGTCGGGAGCGTGATGCAGGAAAGCAGCGCCAGGACCCCGATCCAGATGAGGTTGAATCCGAGGGCTCTGAGCAGCGCGCAGTAGGTGACGAGCACGACAACCCATGCGGGACCGATCACAGCAAGCCAGATCATCGGTGGATCGACACGTCCGAGATACAGCGGCCGAGAGTAGTACACGATGGCTGCTGCGGGCAGGAGCCAGAGGACCATGGCGGCTGCGGCCCAGTTCAATCGGCGTTGCCAGGTCGCGATCCGAACCACTCGAAGGCACTGATCTCGAGTAAGACGGTCAATCAGCGTCGTTGCTTCAATCGCCATCGCCGAATGCCTCGATCAGCGGCCCGACGTGCTTCTCGTAGTTCTTCCAGCGTTTGACCGAGGAGGTGTACATCGGCTGGCGGACCTGCTCGTTGGAGGAAGTGCGGACGACGCGGTCGGTCTGGTGGAAGCTCAGGCAGGCGTCGTCCCACTCGAGCCCGGCGAACTCGACCAGGCGGCGGGACTGGGCCTCCTGGTCGCGGACCATGTCCTCGTAGACCAGCTCCATGATGGGCAGGGAGAGGGTCCGCTGCCAGTGGCGCATCATGCGCTCGTGGTCCTTGAAGACCGCGGCGCTGTGGGCAAGGGTGTTGCGCCAGGGGTGCGGGCCGTAGAAGTTCTGGAAGTAGCAGGAGAGGCAGGTGTCGATGGGGTTGCGTCGGCACCAGATGACGCGGGCGTTGGGGGCGATGGTCTGGAGGAGGGCGAGGTGGCGCCAGTTGCCGGGCATCTTGTCGGTGAAGCGGGCGGCGCGCCGGGCCTTGGGCGGGATGGACGAGGCCAGCGAGCGAGCGGCGCGGTCCACGCTGTCCTGATCATTCAGGCGGGCCGGGTTGGCCAGGACGTAGGTCTGGGAGGTGTCGGGGACGCCGAGCAGCTCGGAGCTGACCTTGGCGAGATGGTCGCGCTCACCGCCGGCCTCGAGCTGCGGGTGGGAGGCGAGGATCTGCTCGGCCAAGGAGGTGCCCGAGCGGGGCATGCCGACGATGAAGATGAGGTTGTCGGCGGGCTTGCTGGGCTTTGGGAGCGCGGCGAGGGCGTCGGGGGTCCAGGCGTTGATCATGCGGTCGATGAACGCAGAATGCTCTTGCACGTCGAAGGGCTTGCGGACGGACTCGTTGGCCCGTTGGTAGGCGGCCCAGGCCTCGTCGTAGCGTTGGACCTTGTCGAGCATCTTGCCCAATGCGTACAGGAGGCCGACCTTCTGGCTCTCGGGGAACTTGGGATCATCGGCGAAGCGTTGGAGCAGGGCGATGGCCTCGGCGCGCTGACCGGCCTTGGCGAGAGGGGCGGCGATGGAGGCCGCGGCGTTGGGCTCGGTCAGGCCCCGGGCGAACTGGGCCCGTGCCAGGGCGATGGCCTCGTCGTCCTTTCCGAGCATGGCCAGGAGATCGACCTTGGAGGCGACGGCGGGCTCCCAGTCGGGGCGGAGGGCCAGGGCGCGTTCGATGGCCATGCGCGCGGGGGCGTACTGCTCCTTCAGGCTGTAGGCCCGCGCCAGCTCGATCATGGGCGAGGGCGTCTTTGGGTTGCATGTTGCGGCGAGCTTGAGCTCGGTGATCGCGCGGTCCACCTGGCCCAGGCCCAGCATGCAGCAGCCCATCGAGTAGCGCAGGCCCCAGTGCTTGGGGAAGGCCTGGATCAGCGGCTCGTAGAGCGGGACGGCCTCGGCGAATCGTCCGGACTCGAACAGGGCGTGCGCCCTGGGCAGGCGTGGGTCTGAGAGGAGGTCGGTGGCCATGGATCCGTCCGGGGCTGGGCGCGTTAGGCCTTGTCCTTGTCCTTGGCGGCCCGGTCGGCGCGCCTTCGGGCGCCCTCATCGAGCAGGCGCTTGCGGAGTCGGATGGAGGTCGGGGTCAGCTCGACGACCTCGTCGGACTCGATGTACTCGAGCGCGGGCTCGAGGGAGAGGTCGCGCGGGGCCTTGAGGGTGACGGTCGCCTCCTTGTTGGCCATGCGCATGTTGTCGAGCTTTTTGAGGCGGACGATGTTGAGGCCCAGATCGTTGCCGCGGTTGTGCTCCCCCACCACCTGCCCGGCGTAGACCTGGTCGCCGGGGCGGACGAAGAGGATGCCTCGCTCGTGGGCGGCCTCGCAGGCGTGCCCGGTGACCTGGCCCGATTCGGTGGCGATGAGCGCGCCCGAGATGCGTTTGAGGCGCCCGCCCGAGACGGGAACGAACTTCTCGAAGGTGTGGTGCATGATCGCCTCGCCCTGGGAGGCGGTCATGACGCGTCCGCGTAGTCCGATGAGGGCGCGGCTGGTGATCTCGAAGACGCAGTGGGTGATGTCCTCGCCGCGGGGTTCCATCTTGCGCATCTCCCCCTTGCGTTCGCCCACGAGCTGCATGATCGAGCCGACGGTTTCGTTGGGGCAGTCGATGACGAGCTCTTCGAGGGGCTCGTGCTTGACGCCGTCGATCACCTGCTCGATGACGATGGGTCGCCCGACGGAGATCTCGTAGCCCTCGCGGCGCATGGTCTCGAGGAGGATGCCCAGGTGGAGCACGCCGCGACCGGCGACGATGAACTCGTCGGAGGTCTGCCCGGGGGTGACGCGGAGTGCGACGTTGTGCTCGAGCTCGCGTTCGAGTCGGGCGCGGATCTGGCGGCTGGTGACGAACTTGCCCTCCTTGCCGGCGAAGGGGGAGTCGTTGATGCGGAACTGCATGGAGATGGTGGGCTCGTCGACGGTGACGGCGGGGAGCGGGTCGGGGTGGTCGGGGTCGCAGATGGTGTCGCCGATGTCGATGCCCTCGACGCCGGTGACGGCGCAGAGATCGCCCGCGTCCACACGCTCGGCGTCGATGCGTCCGAGGCCCTCGAAGGCGAGGAGCTTGCCGATCTTGGCCGAGGAGACCTTGGTGGAGCCGTCGGGGTTGTGCTTGACGAGGGCGATGGGCAGGCCCGGCTTGATGGCGCCCTGGTGGACGCGTCCGATGCCGATGCGTCCGACGTACTCGGAGTAGTCGAGGCTGGTGATCTGGAGGCGGAGGGGCTTCTCGATGTAGACGTCCGGGTGCGGGACGTGTGCGATGATGGCCTCGAAGATGGGGCGCATGTCGCCCGACTCGGGGTCCGCGTCGGGCCACTCGGGAACGGACCAGCCGCCCTTGGCGCTGGCGTAGACGATGGGGAAGTCGAGCGCGTCGTCCTCGGCGCCGAGGGCGACGAGCAGGTCGAAGACCTCGTTGACCACGCGGTCGGGCTCGGCGTCGGGGCGGTCGCACTTGTTGATGACGACGACGGGCTTGAGGCCCTCGGCCAGGGCCTTGGAAAGCACGAAGCGGGTCTGGGGCATGGGGCCCTCGAAGGCGTCAACGACGAGCAGGCAGCCGTCGGCCATGCGGAGGACGCGCTCGACCTCGCCGCCGAAGTCGGCGTGGCCCGGGGTGTCGATGATGTTGATGCGGTAGGTGGTGTCGTTGGCGGCGTGGTAGGAGACGGCGCAGTTCTTGGAGAGGATGGTGATGCCCCGCTCGCGTTCGAGGGGGTTGGAGTCCATGATGAGGTCGTGCTGGCCGCCCTGGAGCTTCTCGAGCTCGCCGGCGCGGAAGTTGCCCGACTGCATGAGGAGCTGATCGACGAGGGTGGTCTTGCCGTGATCGACGTGGGCGATGATGGCGACGTTTCGCCTGAGCGCGACGGAGCCGGCGCTCTGGGGGGAGGGGGTCATGGGGTTGCTCGTGGTCGTGGCGTGAGCGCCGGTTCTGGTCTGGACGGGACGCGAGAGATGATAGCCCGGCGGCGGTGGACGACGGGCTTGGTTCTCGGGTCTGGAAGAGGGCGATAAGGCGCTTCCGGGTTCGCCCGGATTGCCCAGGATCCCGGGCGGGGCGCTGAACTTGAGGCGGCGGGCGCGCAGGTCTTGAACGCGGGAACGCGTTCGGGGAAGCTCAGGTCAGCGCTCGGAGAGTGCGGGTATTCAGGCACGCGTGGGCAGGCACTGCCCCGCTCGAGGCTCTCGTTCGCGGAGCGGCGCCGGGCCGGCGAGACATCAAGAGGTGACGCAATGAATGCGACGCGAAGCGCTGTGACGGCGCTCATGGTTATGGTGTGCGCCGGGGGCGTGAGCCCCGGGCAGGACATGACACGGGTCTACCGGAACAGCTTTGAATCGAGCGCGGATGTCGGCTCGGAGTGGTCGGTCAACACCCACACGAACCGGCGGAACTTTTCGGGCTTCCTCGGGCGCCTGAGCTACGAGCGGGTCACGCTGCGTTTGGCGACGCCTGACATCGTGATCCCGGACGACCCTGATCCCGTCGATCCGGACCCGGACGAGCCGGACATCGGGCGCCCGGTGTTCAAGAAGTTCGGGCGCCCCGTCTCGACGCGCCCGCGAGCGAGCAGCGACGTCACGTTCAGCCTCCGGTTCGATCTGTACCTGATCGATTCATGGGACGGGGACCACCCGACGTACGGCGACGACCGGCTGATCGTGGACGTCAACGGGCGCACGCTGTTCGACGAATCGCTCAGCACGCACATCAATCAGACGAACTTTCGCGACCCGGACCAGTGGGGCACGGATCTGGGGTACGGGTCGTGGAACGACGCGATCTACCGGGACATCCAGCTCTTGTTCACCCTCGAGGAGGGCGAGGAGTTCATCGAGCTCGGCTTCTTCGGGACCGCGGCACAGGGGTTCAGCGACGAGTCGTGGGGCATCGACAACGTGCGTCTGGACTACTTCGTGGGAACCATCCCCTCGCCCGCGGGGCTGTCGCTGCTGGTGTGCGCCGGCGCGGTGGCGGGCGCCCGGAGGCGGCGCTAGGGGAGCGAGCTTCGGGGTCCGGGCTCTTTGGGGTCCGGGCTCGGCGCGCCGAGCTGGGAGGCGTCGTCCAGGCGCATGTCGAGCTTGGCGCGCCCGGTCAGGACGGTCGGGGCGTGTGATCCGGGCGAGACCCGAGGCGGCTCGAGTGTGAGCGACCACGACAGGCGGTCGATGCGCGAGATGGCCTCGACCGGGGGCAGCGCCATCCACGGCGCCTCGCCGATCGCCTGGCGAAGCGCGTGGGGACGGACGAGCCCGAGCGCGATTGTGCGGCCCAGCGTCTGCTCTTGGGGCTGGCGGGCCAGGGCATTGACGAACGCGCGGACGTCCGAGGTCTCTCGGGGCTGCGCGGGCGCGAGGCGCAGCGCCCACCAGCGCGTGGCGTCGGGGTGCGGCGGCGAGTACGCCCAGGCGGCCCGGGTCCGGGCGCCGAACAGGCTTGAATCCGCGATCTCCAGCGGGGCGGTCCGCGCGGCGAGCGGGTACTGCCCCTCGATGGCGCCCTCGGGCAGGACGGAGCCGGGGCCGGGCGAGAGCAGGGCGCCGATCGCGCGATCGCCTTCCGCGACCGGATCACCGGGGTAGGTCGCCTCGGACGCCAGCGAGAGGCGGAGGCCGGTTGCGACGGGATCGGCGCGCTCGATCATGAGCAGGTTGCGCCCGCCCATGAGCCTGAGGAAGCGTTCGGGGACCTCGGGGAAGAGGGCGCCGATGGTCATGCCCGCGTCCGTCGCGGCGTCGAACCGATCGGGGGCGGACTCCATGACGAGGGCGAGCGCATCGGGGGCGAGTGCGTCAAAGCGCGCAACGCTGACGGGGCGGGCGCCGATGGCGCCGCGTTGGTCGCCGGGTTTCTCGATGCGCAGGTCGGCCTGCCACCCGAGGTCCGTCGGGCGGACCGAGAGCGAGAGCGCGCCCGGGCCGGGTGTGCGGGCGGCGACGTGGAGAAAGGCGCCCGGCTGCGCCTGGGGACGACCGGGCGCTGCGCCGGTGGGCTTCGGGGGCTGGCGCGCGGCGGCGTGGGTGACGAGCGCGTCGATGATCGGCCTGAGCATGGAGTCGTCAACCGCCGGCGCCAGGAGCAGGATGGTCTGGTCATCGCCCGAGTCGGCCCTGGTGGCGAGCATGGCGAGCGAGAAGTCGCCGTGCTCGGCCGCGAGCACGGGCTGGCCGGCGACCTTGGCGCGGGGCGTGAGCTCGAGCCCCTTGCGGACGCGCTGCTCGATCTCCGCGGGGATCCACATCATGAGCGCCCAGGCGTTGTCCTTGCGGGCCTCGCCCACGCGCGGCGGGGACAGGGCGCGCCCGACGAACACCACCCGGCGCCCGAGGAGCGCGTCGATCGCCTCGCGGGGGCCCAGGTCCAGGCGCTGGGCCAGCTCGGTCCATTGGCGGAACGTCGGGCGGAAGAAGCCCGAGTCAGCGATGGCCCGCTGCAGCGACCGGCCCGCGGGCGAGGAGAGGTTGGCGCTCAGGTCATCGGCGACGACCACGAGGCGCGCGTCGGCGGGCATCGAGGCGATGAGGTTCCATGCGTCGTCGCTCTGCGGCGACCGGGCGAGTGCGGGGCCAACGAGGATGAGCGAGAGCGCCAGCGCGATCGGCGCCGCCCGGTTGAACACGCGTCGCTGGTTCATGGCCCTCATGTTCCGTTGCGTCAGGGGAGGACGCCGCGAAGGGTCCGGGTGTGATCATCGCGGAGTGAGACGGTCTCGGACTCGGGGCGGGGGAAGCGGGCGTCGGGTGCGCTCGACTTGAAGCGGATCAGCATGGTCGCGCTGAAGGCGCGACCCGGCTGGGCGGTCGTGCCCGGGTCCGCGGGCGGGGCGTTGAGCGAGACCAGGGTGAAGGCGGCGCGCACTCGGGGGGCGGCGGGGCGCGTGAGTTCGAGCTGCTCGACGCGGACGAAGCCGGCGCGGGTGTCGCTCCGCGGGAGCGAGACAAGGGAACTGCACGCCTGGTCCACGCCGGAGCGGAGGGTGTTGGCGCCCTGGATCGCGTCGCCCATCAGCGCGTCGTTGACGTCGGCCAGCGGGGTGTCGCGGGGCGTGAGGCTCAGGGCTTCGGGCCAGGCGCGTTGGGCGCCGGCGACGCCCAGCAGCACGAGCAGGACCGCGCCAGACACACCAAGGCGGGCGGCGCGGGTGACGCGGCGGAGGCGCCTGGGCAGGAACCGGCGGCGCCCATCGGCGCGGGCCAGGATCTGCGCGGTCAGGTCCGGGGCGATGGGCTGGTCCTTGAGCGCCGCGAGCGCCTCGGCGGTTCGTTCGAGCTCGGTTCGCGTGTGCGCGTCGTGGCGCACGGCCCCCAAGATCTGGCGCTGGGCTTCGGGCGAGAGCTCGCGATCGAAGAGCGCATCGACCAGCGCGTCGGGAACGCGCGGGTCGGGATCTCGGATCGGCTGGTCCGCCTCGAAACTCACAGCGACGCCTCCTGCAGGTTCATGCCCGCGCCGTCCTGGCGAGACTCGATGAGCGTGCGGAGGCGCTTGCGCCCGCGGTGCAGATGACTCTTGACGGTGCCCTCGGGCATGTCGAGGTGGCGGGCGATGAGGGCGATGGGCCAGTCGAGCTGGTGGAAGAGCACGACGACCTCGCGCTGGTCGGGCGAGAGGTTCATCAGCGCGTCCTGGAGCGCGTCGCGCATGACGCCCTGCTGTTCGTGGGCGACGACGGGGGCGTGGGGCTCGGCGCCCTTGCCGCGCCAGGCCCCCACCATGTCCGTGTCGTACGCCGGGCGGTGCTTGGCGCAGGCGTTGAGGTACAGGCGCCTGGCGATGGTGAAGAGCCAGGTGCTGAAGCGGTAGCGAAAGTCGAAGCGGTCGAGGTTGGTCAGAACGCGGACGAAGGCCTCTTGGACGATGTCCTCGGCGACGTCTGGCCTGCCGGACATGCGGAGCATGTAGGCGTAGAGCGACTGCTGGTGGTGGCGGATGATGCCCGACGCGGCGTCCTGGTCGCCCTCGGCGGCCAGTTCGATCAGGCGTCGTTCTTCTGCACGCTCCATGCGGTCGCTCCTCTACGGCTCAGTCTACCGGGGCCCGGGGCGGGGGTTGCCCCCAAATTGTGCGATGCCAGTGCTTTGTACGGGTTCGGGGGTGTTCCGTTTCCAGAGATCCGGGAAGTGGCGGGAAGTTCTGACACGAAAGACCGGCGGCCCGGGGGATAGGAACCCGGACCGCCGGCAGGGATGGCTGGACGCGGGGTCGGTCAGGCGGCCTTGGGGAGGCGACGCTTGCGGCCCACGGTGCGCTGGTCCTCGGTGGCGCGGGTCTCGGGCTCCTCGAGGAGCATCTGGACGAGTTCGAGCGGTTCGGTGGCCCAGAGGTCGGCGCCGATCTCCTCGGCGAGCCCGTCGGCTCGGTTGAAGACGCCGCCGCCGACGGCGATCTGCGTGTCGGTGCAGGCGCCCACCTCGTGGAGGTTGTCGATGATCATGCGGATGTGGGGCAGGTCCGAGGGGGCGGAGCAGAACATGAGCAGGACGTCGGGGTGTTCCTGCTGGACGAGGGACTGGATCTCGTCGGCGGGGACGCCGCCACCGGAGAAGCGGACGCGGAAGCCGTGGGCTTCGAGCAGGTCTACGCCCATCTGGGCGCCCAGTTCAGAGCCCTCGTCGGGGCCGCAGGCGGCGAAGACGCGCCGACCGGCCGGGGGAGTCTCGACGCGGGCCAGCAGGTTGCTGGCGTTCTGATCGACGATCGTGCGGAGCAGGCGGGTGGAGAGGTGGTAGCCCAGGGCGGTGATCTGGTCGTTGCGGTGGAGGCGCTCGACCATGTCGTAGGTGGGCCAGAAGAGATCGGTGATCAGCGATTGGGGCGAGACGCCCAGGTGGGTTTGTTCTTCGATGATGCGCCGGGCCTCGGGGCGGGCGCCGCTGACGATGGTTTCAAAGAAGCGTTCGATGACGATGTCTTGGCTCATGGCTTGGACTCCCTGCGATCCACGTGAGTGGCGTTTCTCGTTGCGTGTTCCGGGCGCCTCCCAGCCCCCGGTTCGCGGAACGAGCACGCCCGCGACAGGGCAGGTATCGAGCGCGGGTGGGCGATGGCGTGAGGGTTGCGAAGTTGCCACGGGGGGGCGGGCCAAAGCTGCGCAGTTGGGGCGTTATTGGACGCAGATACGGTCCGAGAACGACCCGCAGAGACGTCTGTGTTCGTTATTGGACCGATGCGGCGCGGGAGGCGCTGTGGCAGACGCAGACGCCCAGGGTGAGCGGGCGCTGGGTCAGGCCCGCGAACCCCGCATCAATGATGGCCTTGCCAAGCTGGGCGCGGTCCATGAACTGGTCCACGCTCTTGGGGAGGTAGGCGTAGGCGCCGGAGCGGTCGCGGCTGATGAGGGCCGCGGTGCGGGGCATGATGACCTTGCAGTAGAGGTCGTTGCCCCAGCGGACGGGGGCAAAGCGCGGGCGGTCGAACTCGAGGATGACCAGGCGCCCGCCGGGCTTGAGGACGCGGGCGAACTCGCGCAGGGCCACGGCGGGGTCCTGAACATTGCGGATGCCGAAGGCGATGGTGAGCGCGTCGAAGCTCGCGTCCTCGAAGGGCAGTGCCATCGCGTCACCCTCGATGTAGGACACCTTGGCGGCGGTGTCGCTCGGCAGGCGTTTGTGCTTGGTCTGGGCGACGTCGAGCATCTGGCGGGTGAAGTCGAGCCCGACGACCTCGGAGGCGTTGGTTCGGGCGAGGGCTTCGGTGAGGTCGCCCGTGCCGCAGGCGACGTCGAGGACGCGGGCGGCGCGCTGGATGGCGGCGGCCTTGACGGCGGCCTTGCGCCAGGCCTGGTCGCGTCCGAAGGAGTGGAGGCGGTTGTTGAGGTCGTAGGAGCCGGCGATGGCGGCGAACATGGCCCGCACGCGGGGGGCCTTGTCCTCACGGGTGTGGACGCTGTCAAGCGACTCACCCGCCCACGCACCGCCCGAAACGGGCGCCGGCGCGTTCGGCGCGGACGGGGCGGGGGTGGTCGTGCTAGGCTCGGTCATCGGCATCTGCGTCTCGATGGTAGCTCCTTGGGGGGCTGACATCGGGAGGCGATCACGATGCACGGAGCACCCACCATGACCGCACGCATGAACCCGATCAAGATCGCCCTGGCCCTGGGGGGCGCCCTGTTTGTCAGCGCCCAGCTCGGCTGCTCGACCAACCCGGCGACCGGACGCTCGCAGCTGAACCTGATGACCCGCTCGCAGGAGATCGCCCTGGGTGAGGAGGCCAAGAGCCAGCTCACGGGCGAGTACGGCGGGTCGATCGGCGACGCGTCGATCCACAACTACTTCTCGGGCATCGGGCGCGAGCTGAGCACGCAGACCGAGTCCGACTTCTCGAGCCTGCCCTGGGAGTTCACGCTGCTGGACTCGGACGTGCTCAACGCGTTCGCGCTGCCGGGCGGCAAGGTGTTCGTCTCGCGAGGGCTGGCGGAGAAGATGGACTCGGAGGCCGAGCTTGCGTTCGTGATGGGGCACGAGGTCGGGCACGTGACGGCGAGGCACGTCAACGAGCGGATCAGCAAGCAGATACTGGCCTCCGGCGCCGTGGCGGCGGTCGGGATCGGGGCGCAGATGTCCGACAGCGATGTGATCCGCCTGGGCCTGCCGGCGGTGGTGGGCGTGGGCGCTGGCGCGTACCTGCTCAAGTTCGGGCGCGACCAGGAGAGCGAGGCCGACGCGCTGGGCATGCGGTACATGGAGCGCTCGGGTTACAACCCGTACGGGGCGTACGAGGCGATGGGGATCCTGGCGGCGGAGGCGGGCAACGCGCAGCGTCAGCCCGAGTTCCTCTCGACGCACCCGTACCCGGAGACGCGTCTGCGGCAGATCCAGCAGCGTTTGCAGAAGCAGTACCCCAACGCGCTGCAGGACAAGAAAACGCGGACGTTCCCGGGGCGGTACCAGAGCAGCATGCTCAGCCGCCTGGCGATGCTGCCGCCCGCGCCCGACGCGGGGACGGCGCTGGCGATCGGGCCGGCGAGCGTGTGGTGCGCCGTGTGCCGCGAGGATGAGGCGGGTTCCAACTAGCCCGTAGCGTGAGCGACGGGTCCGCGATACAAGAAACCCCGCGCTGACGCGTGGGGCTAGAAAGAATAACGGCACACGCGGGCGGGTTCGAGTCGTGGCCTTCGCCCGTTGGGCTCAGACCACGCCACCCGGCGATATCGAAATGACCTACCAGCCCCACGCGTGAGCGTGGGGTTTTTTGAGGCGCCTACATCCCCGTCCAGAACCGGTTCCAGTTGTTAAAGCGGAAGGCGGCGAGATCGTCGTCGCCCCATCCGCGCGCGCGCAGGGCGTCGGTGATCTTGGGCAGGTCGATGGGGGTGTTGATGCCCTCGGGCAGGTCGTTGGCGGTGATGCCGCCGTCCATGTCGGAGCCGAGGCCGACGCAGCGCCGGTGGCCCGCGAGCTGGCAGATGTGATCGACGTGGGCCGCGGCGTCGTCGATGCTCGGGCGGTCGCTCGGGTTGTTGCGGTCGAGCCCGGTACGGATGAAGTTGCGGACGAGGTTGAGGCCGATGACGCCGCCGCGCTTGGCGATCTCGCGGATGGTGTCGTCGGCCAGGTGGCGGAGCCAGTCCGGGTTGGACTCGCCGCCGAGCAGCGCGCGGCAGTTGGAGTGGCTGGCCATGACGGGGGCGTCGGTGAGGGTGAGCAGCTCGTCGGTGGCGCGCTGGGAGAGATGCGAGAGGTCGTGGACGACGCCGAGTTCGTCGATGACGGGGATGAGGGCGCGCCCGAGGTCGGTGAGCCCGGCGTTGTCGGTGCCGTTGCCCCCGGCGTACCTCGACTGATGCCACCAGGCCATGCCGATGGCGACCAGGCCCTGGTCCACCCACTCGGGCAGGTCGTCGGGAGAGGGGAGGGGGTCGGCGCACTCCATGAGGACGCCCAGGCGGAGGGGAGAAGGAGAAGCCGAAGACCCCTCACCCCGCCCTCTCCCCGGGGGGGAGAGGGAGGAAGTCGATGACGGCGCCCCCTCATCCGTCCGCGGCGCGGACCCTTTCTCCCCCGGGGGGGAGAAGGGGCGGCGGGGCAGGAGGTCGATGACGCCCGCGCTGGCCCAGGCGTTGTAGAGCTTGAGCTGGCGCATGCCGGCGCGATACGCGGCGTCAGTGTCGCCGAGGGCGTAGACGTGGGCGCCGGTCTCGGCGTCGTGGGCGCTGGGGTCGCTGACGCCCTCGGTGAAGATCGTGCCCAGGCAGGCGGTGACGTTGGCGTCGCGCATGGAGGGGAGCGTGATGGCGGCGGGCTGGAGCGGACCCCGGCAGTCGCTCAGCGGCGCGTGCATGTCGCGCCCCTTTTCCGCGAGGTAGGCCAGATCCAGGTGGGCGTCGAACCAGGGATCGCGTGTGGTAGAGGGCATGCGGGGGTGCTCGGCTGGGCGGGGAATCCGCGGGGTGTGTTTCCGAAGTAGGATGGTAGGAAATGGACGGCCGCGCTGGTGGTGTGGTCAGGGGAGGATTCTGATGTCGCATGGTTTGAAGCGGTACACAACGCGGCGCGGCGGCGCGCTGGCGGGCTGCCTGATCGCGCTGGGTGTCTTGGTCGTGCTTGTCATCGTGGGTGTCGTGATCGTCGCGATGAACTGGAAGGGCTGGCTCGCGGGCACGATCAAATCGGTCGCCGAGCAGGCGATCGAGCAGTCCGACCTGCCCGAGAGCGAGAAGGGCGAGGTGATCGCGGAGATCAACGCGCTGGCCGACGGGTTCAAGAGCGGCGACATCACCATCAAGGAGTTCACCGAGATCGGCGAGGACATCGCCAAGGGGCCTCTGATCCCCGCGGCGATCGTGGGCGGGTTTGAGAGCGTGTACCTGGCGCCCTCGGGGCTGAGCGACGAGGAGAAGGCGGCGGGCGGGCTGGCGCTGTCACGCGTGGCGCAGGGCGTGTCCGAGGACAAGATCGAGGCCGACTCGCTTAAGGCGATCTTCAACCCGATCCAGACGGCGAGCACCACGGGCTCGGGCGTTCACATCAACCACCCGAAGTTCAACCTGCACCTCAAGGAGCCCAAGGCCTGCACGGACGAGGAGCTGCGTCAGGTGATCGCCAACGCTCAGGCCGCGGCGGACGAGGCGGGCGTGCCCAACGAGCGGGTGACGTTCGACGTGTCGGACGAGATCCGGGCCGCGATCGAGCGGGCGACGGGCGGCGGCGAGAGCCCCTGACCTAAGTTCGAGACAATCTCGAAACAACAACCGCCCCGGGAGATCCCGGGGCGGTGTTCGCTTTCGGGTGAGTCGCGGTGCGATCAGTACTGCAGAGCGCGGTCGAGCGTCTTGGCGTGCTCGACCCAGCCTTCGACTTCCTTCTCGCTCGGGACGCGACGGGTCAGGCTCTTGGCGTCGTTGACCTCGATCATCTTTGCGGCGAGGTTCGCGGCGTTGCGCTGCGCCAGCTCGGGGACGGTGTCCACGCCCGAGACCTCGAGCAGCTCGGAGTACTCGCTGCCGATGCCCTTGACGCGGTAGAGGTCCACCATGTTGGCCCACTTGAGAATCTGCTTGTCGGCGAGCTCGGTCTTGTCGCCCAGGGCCTTGCGGTCGGCGGGGGTCTTGCAGGCGTTGAGGAGCGAGTCGGTGTCCTTGATGCCGGCGGCCTCGAGCTTGGCGCCGTACGTCGGGCCGATGCCCTCGACGTCCTGAATCGGGTAGTTGGCCATGGTGTCGGTCTCCTCTTGGTCGTATGGAAAAGGGCTCGCCCCCCGGGCGGTCGGTGAAGGGTAGCGGGCCGGTTCGGGCGTGTGGGCGAGATCGCGCGATCAGGCGGTCGAATGGGCCGCCGGGAGGAAGAACTCGGCGATCATGCAGCGGACCGAGCCGCCGCCGAAGCGTTCGATGGTGGGGATCGGGGCGTGGGCGAGGGCCAGGCCCTTGCGTTCGAGGGTCTGGGCGGATGTCCCCAGTGCGGTCAGCGCGGCATCGGAGAGGGCCAGGACGCGGGCGCCGGAGGTTGAGCGGAGCTCGATGACGTTGGCGGCAAAGCCGGCGGCCTGGTCGCGGGTGATGTCGATGATCTCGTGTCCGGTGGACTCGAGGCGTGTTCGCAGGTTGTCGCGCTGCGCCGCGTCGATCGATTCGAGGCACACGACGGCGAAGTCGGCGCCGACGGAGAGCATGACATTGGCGTGGTAGTACGGGCGCCCCTTGGCGTCGGTCGCGTCGAAGAGCACGGGCTCGTACTCGATCATCGAGCAGAGGCGGTGGAACACGCCCTCGTCCGTGCGCGGGGAGCGGCAGGCGTACGCGATCTGGTTCGCGCGGTCGAAGACCATGGAGCCCGTGCCTTCGAGGAAGCGGTCCTTGCCCTCAAACTCGCGGACGAGGGTTGAGTCGATGAGGCGTAGATCGAGGCCTGTGGAGCTTGAGGCGGCTTGGAGCGCGTCGGGGCGGCGCTCCAGGCGGCGGGAGACGGCGAGCATGGGGTAGAGGATGGCGCGCCCGTCGGGGTGGGTGGTGAACCAGTTGTTGGGGTAGACCGCGTCGGGCTTGGTCGGGAAGGGTGTGTCGTCGATGAGGGCGACGCGAACCCCTGCGGCACGGATGGCGGCGACGAGCGCGTCAAACTCGCGCGTCGCGTCAACGCAGATCTGATCGGGGTCCCCCACCGCTTGGCTCTGGAAGGCGTTGGAGGCGAGGGTCGTCGGGTTGGAGCCGAACGCTGCGGGGCGGACCATGAGGATGGTGTTGGTGGTCTGATCACACATCTGATTAGCCGAACGATGGTCCGCCAAACACCCCTCCTAGCAGGACCAGCGCGAGCAGGGTCAGCAGGTTGCCGAGCACGACCCCCATGGCAATGGTCATGTACGGATGCCTGATGAGCAGTGACTGCTCGATCTTTGCCACACGGGACGAAATGCCTTCGGGACTCGACGGGGCGGACTTGCTCGGCACACCGATGAGTTGGGCGTCTTCCGGGATGGACGACGCTCGCACACGGAGGGCTGAGATCGCCTGCAGGCTCCGGAGTGCAACCGCGTTGCGTGCAACGGCTTCGGATTCACACGCGACATAGAGCACCGGTCCCTGGCTCGTCTCCACGCGAAAGAACCCGGTTTCCGGTTCGGGCGCCATCGCTACACGCCCATCTCAACCGGCGCCCGATCCGTCAGAATCTCCGCGGCGGTCTTGGACCTGACCTCGTCGATCGTGACCCCCGGGGCCAGCTCGGTCAGGCGGAAGCGGCCCGCGTCGTGGTCGAACTCGAGCACACACAGGTCGGTGATGATCATGTCGATACACGCCTGCCCGGTCAGCGGGAGGCTGCACTGGGGGACGATCTTGGGGTCGCCCTTTTTCGAGCAGTGGTCCATGGTGACGACGACCTTCTTGACGCCGGCGACCAGGTCCATGGCCCCGCCCATGCCCTTGATCATCTTGCCGGGGATCATCCAGTTGGCGATGTCGCCGGCCTGCGAGATCTCCATGGCGCCGAGGATGCACATGTCGATGTGCCCGCCGCGGATCATGGCGAAGGAATCCGCACTTGAGAAGTAGCTGGCGCCCTGGCGAGCGGTGATGGTCTGCTTGCCGGCGTTGATCAGGTCGGCGTCGACGTGCTCTTCGGTCGGGAAGGGGCCGATGCCCAGCAGGCCGTTCTCGGATTGGAGCCAGACGTCCATGCCGTCGGGGATGTGGTTGGCGACGAGGGTGGGCATGCCGATGCCGAGGTTGACGATGTAGCCGTCGCGGAGTTCCCTGGCGGCACGCTTGGTGATCTGGTCGCGGGTGAGGGGCATGTGAGGATCATACCAGCGGTCGTGAGTGGGGCGGGTTAGGCTCAGCGCATGAGAACGAGCAAAGTCAGCTTTGAGGGGCACGCCGGGCCGGTCGCGGGCGTGCTGGACCTGCCCGACAGCGAGCCGAGCGGGATCGCGATCTTCGCGCACTGCTTCACGTGCTCCAAGGACCTGCGCGTGGTGCGGGAGATCGCCAGGCAGCTCACGGGCGAGGGGATCGGGGTGCTGCGGTTCGACTTCACGGGCCTGGGCGAGAGCGAGGGGGAGTTCCACGAGACGAGCTTCGCGACCAACCTGGACGACCTGCGGGCGGCCGCGGGGTTTCTGGAGCGTGAGCACCAGGCCGCGGGCATGCTCATCGGGCACTCGCTGGGCGGGGCGGCGGTGCTGCGGATCGCGGGCGAGATGGACCGCGTGCGGTGTGTCGCGACGATCGGGGCGCCGGCGGAGGCGGCCCACGTGAGGCGCCTGTTCACGGGCGCCGAGTTCATGGACGACGAGACGGCGGAGGTCTCGATCGGCGGGCGACCGTTCCGGATCGGGCGGAAGTTTGTCGAGGATCTGGAGCAGCGTGACAGCACGGCGCACATCCGCGACATCGACGCGGCGCTGATGGTGATGCACTCGCCGGTAGATCAGGTCGTGGGGATCGACAACGCGGAGCGGATCTATGTCGCCGCGAAACATCCCAAGAGCTTCGTGTCGCTGGACCGGGCGGATCACCTGCTGAGCGAGGCGCGGGACGCGCGGTTCGCCGGGCACGTGCTTAGCGCATGGGCGGGGTACTACCTCAACGGCTGAGATCGGCGCTCAGTCCTTGGGCTTGTGGGGCCGGCGGATCGCGACGAGCAGGCCCGCGGCGAAGCCCAGGGCGGCGGTGATAAACAACAGCACGGCCCGGGGCATCTCGATCGTCGCGAAGAGGATCTTGGTCTCGACCTGCTGGGTGTTCTGCAGGATCAGGACGACGACGATGATCAGGGCGAGGGCGATCCCCGCGAGCTTGACGTGTTTCATGGTCATACGCCCAGCCTACCCGCAGCGGCGGGCTCATGGCTTGCGTTTGGACGGCGCGGAGATCGTCAGGCTTGTCCGCTTGCGCTTTGTTCGTTTGGGCAGGAGCGTGCGGGCGAAAAAGAGGAGTCCCGCGATCACGAGCAGCGTCGCGGCCCAGAACTGCCAGTCTGTGATCGGGAAGCTCACGCGACGCCCATCGCCAGCAGCGTCTGGCGGACGATCAGGGCGAGGATGTAGGCCAGGCCGCACATCCAGGCGAGCTGGAGAAAGGCCCACCTGGCGCCGCCCGCTTCGCGCGCGGTGACGACGAGGGTGGGCAGGCACTGCATCGCCAGGACGTAGTAGACGAGCAGGGACCAGCTGGTGGAGGCGGTGAAGACGGGCGAGCCGTCGTCGCGCCGGGCGCCCTTGAGCGCGTCGAAGACGCCCTCGCCGTCGTCGTCTGTGCCGACGACCTGCACGGCCATGGTCGTGACGAAGACCTCGCGGGCGGCGAAGCTGGCGAGGACGCCGATGGTGAGCTGGCGGTCGTAGCCGAGGGGAGCGAATACGGGCGACAGGCCCTCGCCCAGACGCCCGAGGAAGCTATAGCGGGCGCTGTGGCGGGCTTCGAGGCGGTCGGCCTCGTCGGTCAGCTCGAGCGCGGCGCCGGCTTCGGCGGGATCGATCGCGCTGGCCTGCTCGCGCAGCTCGATGGACTGCTGCGGCGGTTCGGTGTGCGGGTACTCGCCCATCCACCAGAGGACGATGGAGATCGCCAGGATCATGGTGCCCGCCTTGCGGACGAAGACCTTGGCGCGGTCGTAGGTGGTGAGCAGGGCCGTGCGGAGGCTTGGGGCGCGGTAGGTGGGCAGCTCCAGGGCCATGGGTCGGGAGGCGCCGCGGAGGATCGTGCGGCGCGCCACCAGCGAGCTGATGAGCCCGGCGAGGATGCCCAGGGCGTAGCACCCGGTGAAGGCGACCGCTTGCATCGCGGGTCGCTCGGGGAAGAGGAGCGTGGTGAGCAGGACGTACACGGGGATGCGGGCGGTGCAGCTCATGAACGGGGCGACGAGGATGGTCGCGAGGCGGTCGCGCCGGTCGGGCACGGCTCGGGCGGCCATGATCCCGGGCAGGGCGCAGGCGTGCGAGCTGAGCAGGGGGACGAACGCGTGCCCGGAGAGCCCGAAGGGGCGGAGCAGGCGGTCGATGACGAACGCGGCGCGGGCGAGGTAGCCCGTGTCCTCGAGCAGCGAGATCAGGAAGAAGAGCAGGCAGATCTGGGGGAGAAAGATGAGCGTGGCGCCCACGCCCGCGATGACGCCGTCGACGAGCAGGTCGCGGAGGATGCCCGCGGGCAGGAGGGATTCCGCGGCGCCGCCGAGCGTCGCGAAGATCATGTCGATCCAGTCCATGGGGTAGGCCGCGAGTCGGAAGATGACCCAGAACAGGCCCGTCATGATGAGCGCGAAGAGCCCGACGCCCAGGACGGGGTGGGTGAAGGCGCGGTCGAGGCGGTCGGTCAGGCGGTCGCGGCGTGAGGACTCGGGGGCGCTGCCCACGAGCGCGTAAACCTCGTCGGCCCAGCGCTCGAGCTCGTCGAGCGATTCGGGGGGCGTGCGCGAGGGGATCTCGGGTCGGAGCATCGCGGCGCGTAGGGCGTTGAAGCCCTCGCCCGAGCGGGCGCTGACGAGCACGACGGGCACGCCGAGGCACTCGCTGAGCGCCGGCGCATCAACGTGGACGCCGCGCCGGCGGGCGCTGTCGATCATGTTGACGACGACGAGGCTGGGCATGCGGCGGCGCAGGGCCTGGCCCGCGATGACGAGGTTGCGGATCAGGTTGGCTGCGTCCACGACGATGACCTGCGCGTCGGGCGGCGCGGCGCCCGGGGGGATCGTCGTCCCGTCGAGCACGCGCCGGCACAGCTTCGACTCGCTCAGGTCCAGCTCGAGCGAGTACACGCCCGGCAGGTCGATTAGGCAGGTCTCGGTGTCGCCCGCGAGGGCGACCCAGCCCAGGCGCGCCTCCTGCGTGGTGCCCGGGAAGTTGGAGGTCTTCTGTCGCAGCGCGCACAGGCGGTTGAAGAGCGTGGTCTTGCCGACGTTGGGGTTGCCCAGCAGGGCGATCGAGCTTGGCGGCGCGAGCGTGTCGGGGTCGGCGGGCTGGGTCACGGGCGCGTCCATCGGTCGCAGTTCACCCGCTGGGCGAGACGAGCACGCGCTCGGCCAGACGGCGCGACAGTCCGATGCGACACGTCGAGCCGTTGGAGCCCTGCACGCAGACGATGCACGGCTCGCCCATGCGGCAGATCTCTAGCTGCGCATCGGGACGGATGCCCATCGCGCGGAGGATCTGGGCGTCCTTGGGATCGAGGGTGGAGCCGCTGACACGCCCACGCCCGCCCCTGGGGAGCTGGGTGAGCGAGACCCGATCGTCCGTAACGGTCTGGCTGACCATGCGATGGAGACTCCTGGGCCCGATCCAGAGCGGAGCGGACGATCATTGTATAGCAGTTGAGACTCAGTCTCAACTTGAGAACGGTTCTAGAAGCCTGGGGCCACTCAGACGCGTCGGCGGGCGTGACGTCGGCGGATCCGTGCCCGATGGCTGAGCACGGTCCCGAGGATGAGCGGCGGGAGGCCAAGGGCCGCGAGCCCGAGGCGGAGCAGGATGCGGCGCGAGCGGTCCTGCTCATCGACCGGCGGCGTGGCCAGGGCGTCGTCGAGGACGTGCTGGTACATCGAGCCGATCTCGCCCAGCACCAGCGCGAGCCCCACGCCGGCGATCGCGAGCCCGATGAGGATCAGCAGCCAGGCGAGCAGACGCGACATCAGTGCTCCGGTTCAATGACGTATGAGCGAGCGGCCACGCGCCGAGGGTACCGCGTTGTCCCGGGTCGTGAGCGATCCGGGTCAGGCGTCGCCGGCGTCGGGGACATAGTCGAGATTGAGGCAGTAGCCGGCGCGCCAGATGGGGTACTCGACCTCGCAGCGGAAGCCGACGAGTTCGTCGGCGTCCCAGCCCATGCGCTCGAAGAGGCGGGCGCTGAGCTGCGCGTGCTTGTCGTAGAAGGGCGAGTGCGCGTTGGCCAGGCCGACGCCCAGCAGCTGCAGCTTGGGCTGGGCCGGGAAGCGCGTGAGCCAGCGGTCGCCCGAGGGGCTCTCGAGGTTGGGGAACCAGAGCTGGGCGTCGATCATGGGTCGGAAGAGGCGCTCCATGTCGCGGTGGAAGTAGACGTCGAAGAGCAGACGCTGGCTGGGGCAGTTCACGAGGCTCCAGACCGAGTCGAGCGAGGGCGAGCCGTCGGGGTTGGACTTGGGATGAACGAATCGGCGGGCCGTGACGACATCGAAGCGTTGACCGGGCTCGAGTCGTTCGTGATCCACGACCTGGACGAGCTGCGAGCCGGGGCCGCGGGTGGTGACGGTGGGCAGGGGCGTTGTCGAGAACTCGCGGAGAATCGCTGAAGGGGTATCGCCGCGGGCGGGCTGGTCGTCGAGGGAGACGGGCGCGGGCTGGGGATCGGTCTCCGGGTCGAGCGTGTCGCCGGCGAGGATGGACGCGGGCATGCCGCCGGGGGTGAG
The DNA here is from genome assembly GCA_029260375.1 of Phycisphaerales bacterium. Lineage (GTDB taxonomy): Bacteria > Planctomycetota > Phycisphaerae > Phycisphaerales > UBA1924 > JAJRXR01. The sequence goes on from JAJDDI010000034.1 coordinate 43,911, forward strand.
GCTGGTCTGGATGAGCCCGTTGGCGACGGCGCGCTCGATGCTGCCGGGATCGGTGGGCGAGGGTCGGTAGGCCTCAAGGCTGATGGCCAGCTCGCAGTCGCGTCCGGTGACGTTGCGGGCGGCGTGGTAGAGATCCATGCGGGCCTCGACGCCGCAGAGGCGCGCGGCGTCGTGCGCGGGCTGCTCGGCCGCGGCGATGCGGTCGGCCAGCTTGGACTGGCTCCCCCCGTTCTCCTTGATGAAGCGGTCGAAGTCGCGGACGGCGGCCCGGGCGAGCGCGACGAGGTCCTTGCTGACGCCCACGCCCTGGCAGCCCTCAAGAAACTGCTCGAGCCCGCGCACGCCGGGAAGGCGGGCGAGCGTGCCCGCGTCGGCCGCGGGCTCCTGCAGGACCGAGACGACGCGCTGGCAGGTGTTTCGGACCACCCCGATGTGGCGGGCCATGCCCGAGGCGCCGCGGGCGTGCTCGGGCAGGGCGGCGACGATCGGGCCCAGTTCTCCCCGCAGGCGGGAGGCGAGGCGCTCGGCGCGCCCCCACTGCTCTGAGGACAGCGGGTCGGCGGGTCGGGTGGCCATCGTCACGGGCATGACCCGGACGATACCGGATCCCCGACCCGCGGTGGGGAACGCGGGCGGGTTCACCGGATGGAGGAGGGGTCGTCGTTTCATGACAGAATTCACAGACAAGGCATTGACATCAAATCAGTCTTCGGATTATCCTCAGGACAGCCTTGAAGTTCAAGCAAGAAGTCAGAAAGATCACAAACACCCGTGACCACGGGCAGATCGCGTGCGAATACCCCCCTTCGGGCCTGCGTCACCAGCCCCCAACTGGAGCCATCGGCATGAAAGCGAACCTGTTTCTCGGGACAGCCCTGACACTGTCAATGCTCAGCGGGACCGCCCTGGGCGGCGGCGAGGTCTCCCTGCTGCCCTCGCTGGGCGGGACGAACTCCCGCGCCTGGGACATCAACGACAGCGGGCAGATCGTCGGCACGGCCGAACTGCCGACCGACGCCGGCTCGCACGGCGTGCTCTGGGAGGACGGCGTTGTGACGGACCTTGGTGTGTGGGGCGCCCCGACGGATTTGTCCCACGCCCAGGCGATCAACAACCAGGGGCAGATCGTGGGCTACAGCGAGATCGTCGCGACGGGCGCCCGAGAGGCGGTCCTGTGGGCCCCGGACCTGACGATGCGCAACCTCGGGCAGGAGATGGGCGCGTTCGGGAGTTCGATCCCGTGGGACATCAACGAGCAGGGCGAGGTCTGCGGGCAGGCCGCGCTGTCGCCCGGGTTCTCCAAGGGCTTCATCTGGGACGACGCCAACGGCGGACGGACCGAGGGCACGGTGTCGATCTACATGGGCGGATCGAACAAGGGCCTGAACAACGGCGGCGTGCTGGTCGGTCACGGGTTCTTCTTCGGTGATCCGGACATGGCAATGCTCGCATCGCCCGACGGGCGCGGCGGATGGGACGAGTTCGAGATCGGACCCCCCGGCTTTACGTTCAGCATCGCCAGCGAGATCAGCGACGCGGGCGTGGTGGTCGGGTTTACCAACGCGGACAGCCCGGGCCCCTGGAACGCGTGCATCTTCACGCAGGAGGCGCCCGGGTACGTCTCGCTGGGCACACTGCCGCAGCTCGAGAACTCGGAGGCGATCGACGTCAACGAGTCGGGCCTGATCGTGGGCCTGGCGTTCGACAATGACTTTGCGCTGCCCGACCGCGCGTGGGCCTACCTCGACGGCACGATGCACGACCTGAACGACCTGCTGTACGCGGGGAGCGAGTTCCAGGTCCTGCTGGGGGCGACGGGTGTCAACGAGCACAACGACATCGTCGGGTACGGGCTGACCAAGTCCGGGGCGCTGGCGGGGTTCCTGATCGAGGGCTTTGGCAATGAGGCGTGCGTCGCGGACCTGGCCGAGCCGTTCGGGCAGCTCGATTTCAGCGACGTGACGGCGTTCCTGACCGCGTTCGGGGCGATGGGCGCCGAGGCGGACCTGGCGGAACCGTTCGGGCAGTTTGATTTCAGTGATGTGACCGCGTTCCTCGCGGCGTTTGGCGCCGGCTGCCCGTGAGCGGAGCGCGACCGATTCGTACACCATTCCGAAAGAGGAGACTCGAGATGAGAGCATTGATGATGGGCCTGGCCCTGGGCGCCCTGGCGGGCGCGGCGTCGGCGGACCTGGCCAACTTTGACAGCGACAGCGAGGGCTTCAAGGGGAGCTCGTTCACGAGCGGCGGGATCACGTTCTTCGACCTGAACACCCACTCGGGGATGAACGTGGACGGGTCGAGCTTCGTGGCCGGCGACTACGGCACGGACCTGATCGTCGAGCGGGCGCTCACGCTGGCGGGCGACTTCCCGGGCCAGGTGAGCTCGCCCAACGTGATGGGCTGGGGCAACGCGTTCGTGCCGGGCGACAACCTGACGATCAACATATTCTCTGACGTGGCAATGACGACCGGCTCGGTCGAGAACTTTGTCAGCCTCGACATGTTCTACTACGAGAACGGCCCCTGGGGCGGCATCGAGCTGCACTTCGACGCCCTTCTGGGCGGCTCGGTCGTCGCGACCGACGGGTTCACCATCGCCAACGGCGGCGGGCGCGACAACATCACCTCCACGACGCTGTCGATCAGCGGCGTGAGCTTCGACGAGCTGCGCCTGTACGCGACGCTCAGCGACGGCACGTTCACGGCGATGACGGGCGTGATCGACAACGTTTCGATCACCCCCGCGCCGTCGGGCGCGGCGCTGCTGGGCCTGGGCGGGCTGGCGCTTGCGCGTCGCCGGCGGTAACAGATCCTCTCCTACTCCCCCCCGAGCGCCAGCTTTCTCGGCGACCAACTCGGGATCTACGAGCCGCCCCACAATGCCCGGGGCGGCTCGTCATTTTTGGGCTCGGCGTCGCTGGTGGTCCGCTGCTCGATGCGCTTCTCGATGACGGTCTGGACGATGTCGACTGCGGGGACGAGCATGGCCAAGGCGGTGATGACGAGCAGCCACTGTGATCGCGGTTTGAAGAGCAAACGCTCACCCCACTTGTGATGGACCACTCAGTCGATCGGGGGCCCGACGACCTCGATGCCGTACTCGGGAGCGAGGCGCGCGATCCGCCCGAGTTCCTCCGCAGAAACGGGGCCGGGGTGTTCATCTGGCGTCCGGGCGAACCGCCCAACCCGCGTAAACATCTCTTCCATCCCGCCCGGGGTCACGTGCAGGAGCATCTCCGCGGGCACGTCAGTGACGTTTCGAAATGCGTGCGCAGTCCCACGGGGCACAAAGAGGCTGTCACCTGGTTCCGCGTCGATCGTTGTTTTGTCGACGCGAAACCTGACGCGTCCTCGGAGCACGTCGAATCGCTCATCTTCCCGAGAGTGAACGTGCATCGGGGGCCCACCGCCCGGTGGAATCATCGCGTGCCAGAGCGCGTAGGCGCCATCAGTGTCCTCGCTCGTCGCCAGGAATCGATAGCGATCTCCGGCCACGATCACAACCCGCTGATCCGCCAGTCTCCTCACACTCATGATGAGACCGTGCGCTGCTCGATGCGCTTCTCGCTGACGGTCTGGACGATGCGGTCCACGAACGCGCCCGAGACGTGGACCTGGTCGGGGTCGATCGAGCCGGTGGGGACGATCTGCTCGACCTCGGCGATGGTGAACGAGGCGGCGGTGGCCATCATCGGGTTGAAGTTGCGTGCGGTCTTTCGAAAGACGAGGTTGCCGAACTCGTCGGCCTTCCAGGCCTTGACGAGCGCCAGGTCGCCGAACAGGCCGGTCTCCATGATGTAGTCGCGCTCGCGTCGGAACTCGGCGTTGACACCCGCGCTGGACATGGGTGGGCAGAAGGCGCGGGTGTCCTTGCCCTCGGCGATCTGGGTGCCGGCGCCCGAGGCGGTGTAGAAGGCGGGGATGCCGGCGCCGCCGGCGCGGACGCGTTCGGCGAGGGTGCCCTGGGGGTTGAACTCGACCTCGAGCTCGCCGGCGAGGAACTGGCGGGCGAACTCGTCGTTCTCGCCCACATAGCTGGAGATCATCTTCTTGATCTGCTTGGTTGCGAGCAGCAGCCCCAGGCCCCAGTCGTCCACGCCGGCGTTGTTGGAGACGCAGGTGATTTGCTTTACGCCCGAGTCGCGGAGGGCGAGGATGAGCTGCTCGGGGATGCCGCAGAGCCCGAAGCCGCCGACCATGCAGGTCATGCCGTCGTGGATGACGCCCTTGCCCTGGAGGTCAGCGAGCGCGGCCCGGGCGGTGTCGCAGCGTTTGTTGATCATGCCCACACTCTATCAGGCGCGGGCGGGGGATCGACGGGGGCAGACTTGCGGGTCGGGTGGACAGGCTCAGGGTGCGTCTTTGCAACTGACCAAGACAAACCCGCGGAGGACGCCCGAGCCCTCGGGCTGCACGGTGGTGCGCTCGTAGGTGACCTCCCGGGGGTCGGCGCCGAGACTGGCGCGGAGCTTGGCGAGGCCGGACTCGACGGCGGCCTCGCGGGCCTCGCGCAGGTTCGAGCCGACGCCCGAGGCGACGATGCGGATCCGCCCCGGCGTGCTGGCGGGGGAGACCTTCCACCACTCGAAGGAGGTGGCCGGCTGGGGGGTTGGCTGGGGCGTCGGGTTGACGGCGGGCTCGGGGTCGGGCTTGGGCTGGGGGGGCGGGCTCGCCTTGGGCTGCTCGGCGGAGGCGACCTTGATGGTGGACTGGATCTGGTTGTCGGCGGCGCGCTGCGCGGTGGACGCGGGCGGCGTGCTCGCGCTGGCCTGCTTCTTGGGCGGGGCGCTCAGGTCGTCGCCGGGGCGGGGGGCGCGGACGATCGCGCCGGGTCGGCGGCGCGGGTGCTCTGGATCGGCCTGGGCGCGGGATGGCGTTGCGTTCGCAAGGCCGGGCGAGACGGAGACGGGGTTGGCGACGACGAGGTCGCGCTGGCGCACCGGGGCGGTGTTGGTTGAGCCGCAGGCGGGGAGCATGGCGGCGAGGGCGCCCAGTGCGATCGCGAGGGCGGCGCGGGCTGCGGTCGTGCTGGATGCGGCGCCGGGTCTGGTGTTCACGCGCTGGCCCCTTCTCGGCGGATCCGCGGGCTACTCGGACCTGAACAGGTCCCGCTGATCG
>JAJDDI010000035.1 GCA_029260375.1 Phycisphaerales bacterium
CGCTGTCGCGCATCATCGCGCACTGATGTACTGGCCATCTAGTCCCTCACGATGGGTCGTGAAACACGCCCGCGTCAGCTTCGAAAGCAGGCGTATCGTCCAAGGTGTCTGTTGCTGCTGGCCCCGCGCCGCGCCCAATCGAACATGTTAGCCCGTTGGAAGCGCACCGGCCACTTACGCCCGTCCGGGAATATCCCGGCGGGGCGACGTCTCTCGCCCGCTCTGGCCCTCGCAGAGTCCGCGTCAATGCAACTCCGTGTCCGCTATCGGAGCCCAATCTACCCGATCCGTTCCCAGGACGCCAGCCCTGGGAACTCCAGATCCACGTTCTTCACCAATCATAATCCAAAAATCGAGACGCCCCCCGTCGAGGGCGCCCCTGATTCGATCGGACCAACGCCCGCTCGAGAACGCCCTTAGGCGAGCTCGACCTCAGCGCCGATTTCCTTGAACTTCTCGCCCATCGCCTCGGCCTCTTCCTTGGACAGGCCTTCCTTGATCTTCGAGGGGGCGCTGTCCACCATGTCCTTGGCCTCCTTGAGGCCCAGGCCGGTGATCTCGCGCACGAGCTTGATGACCTTGATCTTCTCGCCGCCGATCGCCTTGAGCACGACGTCGAAGTCGGTCTTCTCCTCCACGGCAGCTTCGCCACCACCAGCCGCGGCCATCATCACGGCGCCACCAGCGGCGGCCTCGATGCCGTACGTGTCCTTCATGTAGTCACCGAGATCGACCGCCTCCTTCAGCGTCAGCCCGGCAAGGCTGTCGCCCAGGTCGGAGATCTTCTTGTCGAACTCTTTTGCGGTTGCTTCGTCGCTCATCTTCGATTCCACCTTTCACGCCGAACGCGTGGTTCGGCTCAGACACTCGCGCCCGAGAGGGGACGGCCCTGTGCCGCCTCTTTAACCCGGCGCCGCAGCGCCCAGGGCCAGTCGGTCGCGGGATGTTGCTTCAGACCTTGGCGATCTCCTGCCCGCTCTCGAGCTTGTCTTCGATCGCCTTGATGATCCCGACCAGGCGCCCGCCCGGCCCCTTCACGCTGGCCAGAAGCTTGCGCCCCGGGCCCAGGATCAGCGCCACGTCCTCGGCGATCGCCTCGTCACGCGTCGGGAACTTGCTCAGGCGGTTGACGCCCTCTTCGCCCGCGTACAGCTCGCCGTCGAGGATCGCGCCCTTAAGCTCGATCTCCGGGAACTGCTTGACGAGGTTGACGATCTCGCGCGCGACATCGACGACCGACTCGGCGCCGTACACCAACGCGTTGGATCCCTTGAGCACCTCGGACAGGCTGCCCAGGGGCGACTCCTTGAACGCGTTGCCAAACAGCACGTTGCGGACGATCGTCACCCGGATGTCCTTCTCGCGAAGGTCGGATCGGATCTTGGTGTTGTTGGTCCCGCTGACACCTCGCAGCGAGATAACCGCGGCCTCCTCGACACCGTCGAGCTTCTCGAGGTACTCGCGGACCAGCATTTCCTTCACAGGCTTCGACATCGCTGATCCTCCTTTACTCGCTGGCGCCAGCATCGAACGCCACCTGGACGCCCGGGGTCATGGTGCCGCTCACGGTGATCTTCTTCACGAAATCGCCCTTCACGCTCGACGGGCGCGCCCGCTCGATCGTGTCGGCGAAGTGGTTGTAGTTCTCCACCAGGTCGTCCTCCGGGAAGCTCATCTTCCCGATGACCGCGTGGATGTTCCCGCCCTTGTCGGTGCGGTACTCGACCTTGCCCGCCGCGAACTCCGCGACCGCCTCGGCCACCTTCGGCGTCACGGTCCCGTTCTTCGGGCTGGGCATCAGGCCCTTGGGGCCCAGCGTCCGGCCCAGCGTCGAGATCTCACGCATCATGTCCGGGCTCGCGATCGCCACGTCGAAGTCGGACCAGCCGCCCTCGACCTTGCGGGCCAGGTCCGCACCGCCCGCCTCGATCGCGCCGGCTTCCTTCGCGGCCTTCTCGACCTCGGGCTTGCAGAACGCGATGACGCGCTTGGCCTTGCCGATGCCCTTGGGCAGGCTGACCGAGCCGCGGATCATCTGGTCCGCCTGCTTGACATCCACACCCAGGTGGAAGCAAACCTCGACGGACTGATCAAACTTCGGACCCTTGAACTTCTTGAGCGCCTTGAACGCGTCGCCCGCCTCAAGCCGTCCCTCGACCATCGCTGCCTCGTTCGCCTTGGCGCGTTTGTTGAGCTTTGTCATCGGTTAGGCCCCCACCACTTGCACGCCCATCGAACGCGCCGTGCCCGCGATGATGCGAGCCCCCGCGTCGACCGAGCCCGCGTTCAGGTCCGCCATCTTCTCTTCCGCGATCTTGCGGCACTGGTCGAACGTGATCTTGCCCACGATGTTCTGAGGCTCACCCGAGCCCTTGTCGATCCCCGCGGCTTCCTTGATCAGCACCGACGCGGGCGACGACTTGATCTCGAACTCGAACGAACGGTCCGAGTACACGGTCACCACGCAGCCCACGACCTTGCCGTTGAGCGCGGCCGTTGCGGCGTTGAACTGCTGGATGAACTGCCCGGGGTTCACACCCTTGGCGCCCAGCACCGGACCCAGCGGCGGCGCCGGCGTTGCCGAGCCTCCCGGGGCCATGATCTTGAACTGTTCTGTAAGCTCGCGCTTGGCCATGACGTCTCCACCTCCCACCGGCCGCTCAAGGGTGGGACAGGCGTCCCGCCTGTCGTCCTTCAGATCGCCCACTCCGGCCTATGAAGAGGACCGGCTCGGTGGTTCAAACGGGTATGGTTAAACGCTGCGACGCCTCCCGACGCGCAGGAAGGGATCCTAGGCCCCCCAAAGCCGCAGACAAGCCCCCACCCCGCACGGGGATACGCCCAAGAAAGCCCTTTCCCGATCTTGGGGGGCCCCACCTACTCCAGCCGCTGACGCAGCGCCCGGGCGATGTCCTCGCTCAGGTACTGACGCTCGGCCTTGACCAGGTTCTTGAGGGCCACGTCGTCCCGCCCCTGGGCCTGCATCAGCACCGTCACGGCAAGCCACGCCGAGCTGGACTCCTCCTTGTTCGCCGCCCGGACCGCCCGCCGCAGCGTCTCCCGCAGTCGGGCCGAGCCGAACAGGCGCCCGTCGAGCGGATCGCCCGCCAGCGCCGGATCGGAGCCGTAGGCCAGGCGGATCATCGCAAACCCGTCGCTGATCTCGCCCACCTCAATGAGCGCGGCGCCCAGGGCCCGCATCGCGACCGTGTCCTCGGGGTCGCCCTTCAGGTGGTCGCGGTACTGGGCGATCGCCTCCTCGACGTACCCGCTCGTCAGCAGCGCCTGCGCCAGCTCGAGGCTGGTCAGCTCCACCTCGGGCGGGTCCGGCAGGGGCGCGGCGCCGGGCGACTGGTATCCGGGCGAGTAGCGTGACTCGATCGGCCCCCAGTACCGCGGGTACCCGTCGTAATACGAATAGCCATACGGGGAATAGCGGTACGGCGCCCAGTACCCGTAGCCGTACGGAAACCCCCACCGCGCCGCGTGCGCCGAGGGATACCCCAGCGGGTACACGCCGTACCCCCAGGCCCACGGCGAGGTGTAGTACGCCGAGTCGTTCTCGTAGTACGCCGCCCCCGCGCCGGTCCACCCGCCGTCCACGCGGAACCGCACGCTGAACCCGACACTGTCGTCCACCAGGATCAGGTCGTACGGGTTGCCGAACTCGCCCGCCCTGACCACGCGGATCAGGCGCCGCTGCTCCTCGCTGAGCGACTTCAAGAACAGATCCGCGTCGTTGACCGCGTACGCCGTGAACCCGTCGAAGTCCTCTTGCCCGAGGATCTGGAACGCCTCGCCCTGCGCCTGGCTGGTCTGGGGCAGCGGCTTGTCGAGATCCTGGATCCCCTCGAGCGGCTGCGTCGAGTACGTCCCGCCGGGGTGACGGACGTTCTTATAAAGCAGCTCGCGCAGGCGGGGATCGGTCGTCGCGGGCTGGGCGCGGACGTGCTCCGCGTCGATTGTCCGGGCAGCGGGCGCGCCGGGGGTCGGCGCGGAGCCGCCCGATGAGCCGCTGTCACGATCCCGCGCCGGCGGCGGGTCCGTTGGCGCCGGGGCGCGTCCCGGTCGAGTCTGCGGCGGCGTGGCCCACACGGTCCGGTCGGTCTCGTCCCGTGTGTTCTGGCCCCAAGCCGGCGCGACGCCCAGAAGCACGAACATCGCCCCGCCCATCGCGGCCTGTCTCATCAATCGATCGCGTCGCATCTGCCGCCTCCATCCGGGCTCTCTGGCCCGGTTCAGGATCGGGTCGCCGCCCGGCCTTCCATGCGCCCCGGCGGCCTGCCGAGTTCCATTCGAACCCGGATCGGAATGCCCGATCGGGACCCCCGATCGGGACCAGGGGCCCTCACCGCCGCGCCGCGGAGCGGGCGCCCTTGTATTGTCTCACCTATGAGACCCCATGCCAAGCGTGCCCACCAGCCCCTGCCCCGTTCCTTCGCCACCCGAACCCGCCGCGCCGGCGCGTCCATCGTGGCAGTGCTGGGCGCCCTGACCCTGGGCATTGGCCTGTCCGCGGGCCTGTCCGCCTGCTCGCTCATCGGCCTCCACGGCACCTCGGGCAAGGCCCAGGTCGTCGGCGTGGACACCGGCGCCCGCCTGAACCCCTCGTTCCCCACACGCGCCTACACCAACGCCGACGAGGACACCGCCGATATCTACCTCACCGACCTCTCCGCCGAGGCCCTGACAGCACTTCTCGAAAATCCCGGCGATCCCTCCATCTCCGGCCAGATGGTCCACGTCCACATGTTCGTCCGCCCCAAGCCCGGGCGAACCCCCATCCAGCAGACCGCCATCAGCGCCACCGTCCGCCACCTCATCATCGCCAACGGCCAGGTCGGCCTGTACACCGGCGCCGGCTTCATGTTCCCCAGCGGCACACCCGGCGACAAGGTCTTCGGCGGCTCCATCACCCGCGCCGACCTCCGCCTCGAACGCGCCACCCCCGGCTTCACCGACCGCCTGGGCCCCGCCGAGATGACCATCTCCTTCGGCGCCAAGAAAGACCCGGTGCTCAGCGACGAGCTGCACCGGCGGATTGAGCTGCTGGCGATGGTGGCGCAGCCGGTTGAGGAATCGGAGACGGCGGACGCGGCGCCATGACGGGTGCCACGGCTGACCCGAAGGGCAGCCGTGCGCCGTGGAGACGCCGTCCTCGTTTCCCCACGCTTCACCCCAAGACATCGCCGGGCGCCACGACTCGCCGTCCTCGGCGCAGTCGTGCCAAGCCCGCCCACCACGACTGCGCGGCAAGCCGCGAGTCGTGCCACCCAACCCTCCACGCCCCTCTGCGGTGAACTCACGCCGCCCGCCGCCTCTTTGTCGCTCACAATGTGCTCGGCCGATGCCCCGCAAGTACACGCCATCGCGACCTTGCACTAGCATCTATTTGCCAGTATCTACAATACTCTCGGGCCGAACGTCGAATGTTGCAAGAAGAAGGTCGCCCGCATGCTCGCAGACCTTCGTCCAGCGGTATACCCCTGGACCAACATTTACTCTGGAGAGAGTCTCCCGCTCGCACTCCCCGTCGACAGGCTTGAGCCGCGCCTCAACGGCCTCGAAGATCTGCTCGTGATTCGGGATCCGACTAAAATCGAGAAGCAAGGTAACTTCTTGACCGTCGTACTCAGCTGTAGTGCCGTATCGCCAATCGCCGCTTTGCAACCCGTTCCAACGAGTCATTACGAATCCTAGCTGTTCATCATCCACGCCCGCGCCGACTGTAAAACCACTGAACTGTTCTCGTTGAATAAAGTTCGAGTCGTTCCACATCCCCTTGTCAACTGGCATGACGCGATAGCAGTCCGCAGAGCCAATCGATGATGCCTTTAGTTCGCAGAGCCTGTGCTTGTAGTTGGAAGTAGCGATCGTGACGCCGATCGACTCGTCAAATACATCCTGCGGATCAATCTCGGCGCCTGCAGCAAGCGCGGAAAGATTCTGACGCTGATAGTACGGCAAGTGCCCCTCCGACTCCTGCCTGAACTTGATCACGTGAAACATCGTGATCTTCCTGTTCCACTTCTGAGTGGCGGCCCTGAACTTCGCCCACAGGTACGTAGCACCCGACCCGAATGCCAAGAGCACAAAGCCAGCGACGACCTCTTGGATCAACCCATTGATCATTCTCCCATGGCCCTTTCCATATCGAAGCCCATTTCACCCTGGAATCTGCACCGACCTGTGATACTAACAACTCGCCTCCACAGATACCGGCGCAAGAGACCCCTTCCTTCTTCCGATCTCCAGTTCTAGTCATGGCATCCAGAAAACACAAGAAGGATCTACTGCCAACCCGGACATCCGAGTGCGGAGCGTGTTGGCAAGCCGCTCTTTAGAGGCCCTCTCAACCAACTGCCCAGAATGAGCAGTCCACCAATGGAACCACCGTCAGTGGGTGAAACGCTCGCGCACTTTCGCACCCACAGAGTTCATGTAGCATATCGTATGGACAGCCTGATAATGCGCCCTAACCCGGACGGAGCCTGAGACGAATGACTGACAACAGTGCCGATCTAAACCCGATTACATCCGAGGCCGGGCGAGCTATGCTCGACGAATCGATTCGATCGTCTGATTTTCCGCGGCTGGCTGCGCACTTTGTAACGCAGGCCAACCTGGCCTACTGCGGTGTGGCGTCAGGCTGCATGGTCCTCAACGGACTCGGCGTACCCCGCCCCGAATCGAGTCCTCATGGGGCCTTCCGCCTGTTCACTCAGGACAACTTCTTCACCGACGAGATCGAGTCGTTCCTTCCAAGCGACAAAGTCCGCAAGGAGGGGATGCCGCTCGCCAACTTCGGCAGAGCCATCCAGACCCACGGTGCCGAAACTGATACTCGCTACGGTTCTGATATTTCACTCCCGGAGTTTCGCGAGGAAGTAGCCGCAGCGATAGCGGATCCGACACGCTTTGTCGTCGTGAACTACAGCAGAGAACTCATCGGGCAGGAAGGACCGGGCCACATCTCACCGCTTGGAGCCTACAGCAGTGCAACTGACAGCTTTCTGATTATGGACGTCGCCACGTACCGCTATCCATTTGTGTGGGTTCCTGCAGCGGTGCTTCACACTTCGATCGCGGCCATCATCCCTGAGGCAGAGGTGAGCCGCGGATACTGCCTCGTCTCCGAGCAACACGCCACTTGAACTGCCGGACGCCACCACCTGAGCTATTCTTCTTGCCCGTTGGATTCAGACCACACCAATCTTCTATCTGAACTCCCCCCGCTCGTACCACGCATCCAGCCGAGTGCCGTGGTCTGAGCCCAACGGGCGAAGGCCACGATCGCGACCCGAATGTCGTGGCCTTCCGCCTCCGGCTTCAGACCACGCCACCCTCTAGGCGCCAAACTCCCCCCGCTCATACCACGCGTCCAGCGTCCCCTCACACGCCCCGCCGTACAGCACCCGCAGCATCTCCGCCGGCAGCCCCCGCCCCACCAGCCGCGGCGCGCTCATCGCGTCGAACCTCTCCGGCTCCACCATCGCCAGGTCCGGGTCCGCGATCGGGCTCTCGCCGTCGTAGCCCGTCTCCCACATCGTCCGCTGCGCCCAGTACCGGCTCGCGTACAGCTCAAACGCCTCGCATTCATTCGTCGCCAGCTGGCTCCCGAACCGCTCATTGCCCGGGTCCGCCGGCTCCATGTGGTCGTCGCTCGTCACGATGTCCGAGCCAAAGAGGATCCGCCCTTCAAATCTAGTAAGGAACTCAACCAGCTCCTCGCGCGGGCGCTTGCTCAGCTCGCGCACCATCCACTTGGTCGCGCTCGTGTCCAGCACCAGCTTCGGGCGCCGCTCCAAGAGCCCCGTCAAGAACTCCAGGTTCTCCGGCCACCCCCCCATGTGGGCGCCCAAACACGGCACATCGAACGCGTCGAGCAGCCGCTCTAGGCTCTCGTACTGGTTCGCCTTCGTCCCGTAGCGCGCGCTGTCGGCGTACATCGTCTCAAACCAGGTATCCGGGTCCGCGACGTGCACCATCAGCATCATCCCGCGGCTGGCCGCCTCCTCGGCGATCTTCATCCGCCAAGGTGCGTCGAACCGGAACACCTCCGCCGGGTCCAGCCCGGACTCCTCCGCGTAATCCAGAAACCGCGGCGCCCCCCAGAACTTGACCATCCTCGCCCCGAACCGCTCATTGAACTCGATCACGTTCTCCAGGAACCCGTGCGTGAACGCGCGCTTCCGGTCCTCGGACATGTACTCCGGGATCGCGACGAAGCGGATGCGGTCGCCCAGGACATCCCTGATCTGCTGGGCCTGAGCGAGCTGGGTTTGGGAGTACACCCGCTCGACGCCGTAGAGGTCGCAGACCTCGCGCCAGACCGCCGCGGCCCGCACGCCGTTGATGTGCGCGTGGGCGTCGATGATCGGCCTCACCGGCGGACCCAGGCGGCGGGCTTCTTCCCGGTAATCCAGCCCCAACCGGTTGGCGCGGGTCGCTATCCTGTCCGAACGTCCCGATTCCTGCCCGCAGGCGCACGAATGATCGCTCATCCACCATGGTAGACCACGCCCCCACAAGCCCCGACGCCAACCACGCGTTCAAGATGGACCGCAAGGCGAGCGACATCGCCCGCTCGCGCCGCGCCCGCATCGCCCTGGCCCACGACTGGCTCGTCGCCATGCGCGGCGGCGAGCTCGTCCTCGACCGCATCGCCCGCATCGTCCGCAGCGACCACGTCCCCGCCAACCTCTACACGCTCTTCAACTCCCGCATCAAGCTCACCGAGGCCATCGACGCCTTCCCCCGTGTCGCCTCGCGCCTCAACAAGCTCCCGATGTCGGGCAAACTCCGGCGCTGGATGCTGGGCATGTACCCCTCGGGCATCGAGTCGCTCCGACAGCGTCTGGACCGCGACCACGAGCACGAGCCGATCGATCTGCTGATCTCGACCAGCTCGTGCGCGATCAAGGCGTTGGCCGCGCCGCCCGGCGTGCCGCATGTCTGCTACTGCCACACGCCCGCGCGGTACCTCTGGTCGCAGCAGGACGAGTACGCCCAGGGCAAGGGCCTGGTCGCCGCGCTGCGCCGGCGCGGGCTCAAATCCAAGGGCGACGCGCTGCGCGAGTGGGACGTCAAAACAGTCCGCACGGTTGATGTCTTCCTCGCCAACTCCAGGCACACCCGCGAGCTGATCCAGGACGCCTACCAGCGCGAGGCCCGCGTGGTCTACCCGCCCGTGCGCACGGAGTTCTTCACGCCGGCCAACGAGCCCCGCCAGGACTTCTGGCTCGCGGTGAGCGCCCTCGAGCCGTACAAGCGGATCGATCTGGCGATCGAGGCCGCGCTCATCGGGCGCCAACGCCTCATGGTCGTGGGCGAGGGCTCCCAGGCCAAGGCCCTGCGCAAGCACGCCGCCCGGGTGAGCAGGCAGCTCAAGAAGGCCCAGGGCGCCACCGGCAGCGTCGAGTTCCTCGGACGCGTGCCTGACGAGCAGCTCCGCACGCTGTACCAACGCGCCCGCCTGCTCGTCTTCCCCCAGGTCGAGGATCTGGGCATCGTCGCCCTCGAGGCCCAGGCCTGCGGCTGCCCCGTCGTCGCCCGGCGCGCCGGCGGCGCCCTCGAGACCGTCCTCGAAGGACGCACCGGCTCGTTCTTCGACGAGCCCAACGCCCAGGCCCTGCTCGACGCGACCAAGTCCTGCCCCGCCCACGCGGAAGCGAACTGCCGCGCGCAGGCCCAACGCTTCAGCGAGCAGGTCTTCGACGACGCCATCCGGGCCGAGATCGCCCGGGCGCTGCGCTAAGGTCTGCGCGATGCGCGATCGCCTGGCCGACACCCGACCGATGGACGACGTCTGCGTCGAAATATACGAGCGGAGCGCCCTCATCCCGAACCCCGCGATCGGCATGATCCCGACACGGATGGTCGTCGAGACGTTCTACGTCATGCCGGCTCCGGACTGGCCCAAGGTTCGTATCCGGGCCCGACGCTGGCGCGCCCGCCTGCTCTACAGGCTCGGGCGGCGTCCCGGGGTTGCGCTCGAAGACGCCCGATTCAACCTGGCGTTCAGGGTCGATTGCGAGGACGAGGGCTTCGCCCTGCTCCTGCTCAATCCCCCGCTCCAGGAGTTTCTTCTCAAGAAAGCGAGCGTGGACTGGAGCGCGGGGGGAGGCGCCATCAAGCTGTTCTATCGCGGGAGACTCCGGCGAAAGAAGATCGACCACTCGATCGCGCGTCTGCGCCGGTTTCGTGACCTGCTCGACCAAGAGCTGTTTACGTTCGGCGTCTGAGCCTCCGGCAGCGCTCACGCGCTCGCGTTCAGGATCGTGTTGATGTCGTCAACACACCGGAAGCTCAACACCTGGCCCACGAACAGCTCGTGGTCCGCCTCCAGGTCGATCCGTCGCACCACCTCGCAGTCGAAGACCGCGATCGCCCGGTCCAGCACCGGGGCGCCGGTCTTGAGCGTGGAGTAGTTCAGCGCGTCGAACGGATCGTCCTCAGGCGCCTCGGCGTTGTACACGCCGTTGATGTTCCCGCTGGACCGTGCCACACCCTTCTCGTGCGGGAAGGCCCGGTCGATGAGCTTGTCGCCCGGCGCCATCACACAGACCGCGAAGCACCTCGAGTCGCGGATCAGCGGGTCGATCCGGTGCCCCTTCCGCGCGGCCACCGAGATCAGCAGCGGGTCGTCGGCGCACGCCTGGACCGAGCGCAGGCGGAGCCCCGCCCGCTTGCCGTCGTGGGCGGAAGTCATCACGAAAAAACCGGACGGCAGACAGCGCATCGCTCGATCGAGCTCGCTCCCGCCAACGGATCCCATCGCGATCTCCTCACACCCCCAGGCCCTTCCGAGGGGACAGTCTATGCGTCTCACTTGAAATTTGTCACAACTCGCTGACTGACAAAGTGATACGCAACGATTCGCACATGTTGTCCCCACCGGCGCAGGGAGTTCTACAAGCCAATTCGTCACGATCAACCCCCTGTTTCACCGAGGTTTGCACGAATTTGACACGCCGACTCACCGATAGGCCCATCCATGGGTTGCATTGTGGGTCACGGTGGGGCATAATCCCACCCATGACGTCAGGAGGACTTCAGCGTGCCATTCACCGGACAAGCCGAGGCGATCATCGACGCCAAACAGCGTCTGGCGATCCCCGCAAAGTTCAGGTCACGCTGGAATCCCGAGACCGACGGCCCGACCTGGTACTGCGTCCCCTGGCCCCAGGACGGGGTGCTCAGGCTCTACACCCAGAAGCAGTACGAGTCGATGCCCCTTGCCCAGGGCGTCACGAGCTCGCTGACCCCCGACCAGAACCTGGCCGACCTGCAGACCGCCATCTACGGCAACTCGGAGCAGCTCAACGTCGATGCCAACAACCGCATCCGGCTCCAGACCTGGCACCTGGAGCTGGTCGGGATGCCCAAGGACGTGATGATTATCGGCGCGGGCGATCGGCTCGAGATCCGCAGCCAGGAGCAGTGGATGCGCGAGCGGCAGCAACGCTTCAACGACCTCCGGCGCCTGGTCGATCAGCGGGACAGCGGGACCTCGACCTCCTGATCGACACCCGGGCCAGCGTGCCCGGACGCCTGGCCCACGCGCCCTGAACCGATCCCTCCCCGCCCCGCGCCAGACCGGCGCCGGACGGATTCTCAAGGGCCCCCCGGGGTCCGCCAAGCCATGCAGGGACGCAGCAACCGGGCACGGACGCCCGCCCCCCTCGGGGTGCTTGCGATTGACATCTCGAACGAGCGCGCGTCGGAGCGTTGAGGGTCGGCCAGCCCTCATCTGCCCCAACCAAGGACGGTGCGGGTGGTCCAAGGACGGACCTCCCCACGGGACAGGATCGCGAGCCGGGGTGGCCCCCGGCAACCGAGCCTCCGCACGCCTCTGCCAAGAGCCCGGGCGATCCACCAACGCCCGGGCTTTCTTCTGCGCCGATCACCCTGTTTCATGGAACTGTTCCAAATCCGGCTGTTTGAATCCGTGTCGTCGTGCCGACGAAAGCGTTTACATGAGCGTCGTGATCACACGAGATGGGCATGACTGGCGGGTCCACGCCGAGCAGGCGCTCGACGCCCCCCTGGAACGGGTGTTCCCCTTCTACAGCGAGGCCCACAACCTCGAGCGCATCACGCCCGACCTGCTGCGGTTCCGCGTGGTCACCCCGGACCCGATCGAGATGCGGGTCGGCGCCCAGATCGACTACCGCCTCCGCGTCCGCGGCGTCCCCGTGCGCTGGCGAACCCAGATCCTTGAGTGGGACCCCCCCCACTCGTTCGTCGATGTCCAACTCAAGGGGCCCTACGAGCTCTGGCATCACACCCACACCTTCGAGTCGCTCGGCGATCGGACGCGCTGCACCGACGAGGTGCGCTACCGCCCACCCGGGGGCCCGCTGGCCGGGCTCATCAACAGGTTCTTCGTCCAGCGCGACGTCGAGGCGATCTTCCGCCACCGGATGCTCGCGCTCGACGAGATCTTCTCCGCGACGTCCGCGAGCAAGCCCGAACGCTCAGTCGCCTGAGGCGGCCCGTTCCAGACGGACCCGGGTCCTTGCCCCGGCCTGCGCGATGACCCTGCTTTGCATCCCCAACCGCTCTGCGCTCGCCTCGATCCACGCCGAATCGCTATCGAACAGGATGCGGCGCCCGCCCGGCTCTCGCTGGCGTCGTGCGCCTCGGAGTGCACGATGCCCGCCTCGCCCTCCCGATGAAGCCGATCAGCCCCGACCGCCCGGGGCGGGGTTGAGTCTCAGGCGCTCGCGCGGGCCGGGCGCCGGGCGATGCGACCGCCGTACGCGAAGTACGGGTTGTCCTCGCTCACGCGGGCGGCGCAGATGGGGCAGGCGACGAACCAGGGGCCGTCCTCCTGGCATTTGATGCGGAGCAGCCGGTCGGCCTGGCCGCCGCAGAGCCCGCAGGGGCGCGCCGCCCGCCGGGTCCGGCGCGTGCTCATCGAGCTGCTGTCTATTCCACCGACTGGTGTCATCCGATCCTCGCGTTCGTCCATGCCCCGCTCCGCCCCACATCCCCACAGATGCGGCGACGGACAACTCCCGCCACCTTCTTCGGGAAAGGGGTACGGGTTCTTGCAATCTCCGTTGCAGGAAATGACCGGTCCCCGAGATCACCCTCGTCAGGGGCGAGAACTCTGCCCGCGGCGTCGTTGCTGAGAACTGGAATCATTCCGCAGAAGCCGCCGAACGAGCCACACGTTGAGCCAGGTCAGGGCGAGCAGCCCCGCGATCACACCCACGACCGGCAGCAGCGACCGCTGCCCCGTCAGGTGGGCCTCGAACCCGTGAACAAACTGGCGCCAGGACGCCAGCCCGTCGTCCGAGGTCGAAGCGAGGAATGTGAGCGCCGTAAACACCGACATGATGCGATCTCCAGATCCGTGCTCTTGAGCATCGGATCAGGAAACCACTCCCGCCATCACGCTCGCCCGATCGCGTGTTCTCGGACCCGTCCCGCCCACCCCAACACCGCCCGCTCCCACGAGAGCGAGCCCCGAACCCACGCTGTCGCGCGCACATGAACCGCGAGCGGAACGAATCGCCCAACCGCACCGTCAGGTCGCCAGGCGTGACGCGCCGGACCATCCTCGGAACTGGGTTCTGTTTGACGGATCAAAAGCGGCACGCCGTGCCACTGACCTGTCTTCAGGTCAGTGCGTCCTGCGGACCCGATACGCCGCCTCGCACGGACCGGAGGACCGGTCCGTGGCACGAATCAGATCCGTCAAACAGGCCCTAGGCCCCGTCCGCGTCCTCCCGCAGCGCCTCACGCGCCCGCTCGGCGTCGGACGTGCGCACCAGCACCCGCACGCGCCCGGGCGCCTCGGCCCGGAACCCCGCCGTCAGCTGCCCCGTCACCCACGCCGGGATCCCCGCGTCGGCCAGACGCGACACGATAAAGTTCGCCTCGAGCTCGCTCTCGAACTCACCCACGATCACCGGGTCATTGGGTTCTGGATTGCTCATGGGCCCAGCCTACCCGCCCACGCCCTCACGGCGTGTAGTCAATCCCCGCAAGCCCGCCCCGCGTCCACCGATAGCTCACGGCGTACAACTGACTCGGATCTCCCACCGGCGCGGGCTCCGTCGAGAGCGGCGTGTACGCGTGCACGAACGGCTCCGGGTCCGTCGGGTCGTTCGGGCTGAACCCCTCGCTGGCGTCCCCCGTCGCAAAGTCGTTCACGCTCCCATCAAACATCAGCTTGTTGGGACGCGCCTGCGGGTACGCGTACCACAGCCCCTGGTCCGACGAATGCCGGTCGTGCCACTCGAACATCCACACCTTCTGCGGCGCGAACGCCACGTCGCTGGCCCGACGCCCACCGTAGGGCGTGTTGCCGACATTGAACAGGTTCGAGGTTCCCGCTGCCGGCGCCAGCGTCGTCAGGTTGCCGATGCGTTGATCCTGCGAGTACGACGCGGGCACGACCCGATAGCTCGACGAGAACGGCCAGCGCTGCGTGACCGGATCGTTCGGGCTCGGGTTGCTGAACTGCGCTTCATCGCCGGTCGGATACGGCCCGACCTTCTCAAACCGAAGCGGGTCGCGCTGGGCGATGAGCAGGAACCGGTCCTGCGGATCCACCCCACGCGGGCTCGTCACGCTCAGCCCCATGTGGTCCGCCATCACCAGGTGCGTCCGCCGTCGATTCGGGAAAATGTTCTGCAGCGTTCGGATTTTCCTGGCGCCGACCGCACGCCCCGTGCGCCGGCGGAGAAGGTCGGTCTCCTGATAGCCCAACGCATCGAGTGAATCGTTCGGAAGCGTGAACGGCCCGCCCTGTTCCTGGCCCAACCATCCCGCGAACACATGCGTCTCGCCCGGCTGCCACGAGTACGCCGGCAGCGCCCCGCCGTAGTCATTGATATACGTCCCCGTCGCCGCCCCCCAGAACCGCAGGTTGTCCGCCGACGTCTGCATCCGCGCCCCGCCCCGCGCGTCGCCCGCCACCGGCTGGATCACGGCCAGTAGCGCCCCGCCGACCAGGACCGCCGCCGCGCACTCGATGAGTGTGAAGCCTCGTCGCCGCATCCGGTGCTCGTGTCGCGTGCTCATGCGTTCCAGCCTACCGGACACACGCCACACGATCGACCCCGAATCACCCCCCCGTTCGGAAGGGCCCATCCCAACGAACAAAGCCCGCGGCACACGCCGCGGGCCTTGCAAGATTCAGAGGGAACGAACCCGGCGTTACCAGCGGCCGCCGCCGCCACCACCGCCGTATCCGCCGCCGCCGCCACCACCCCCGCGGTAGCCGCCGCCCCCGCCCCCCCCGCTGCGGGGCTCGCGGGGCTTGGCCTCGTTGACGGTGAGCGAGCGCCCGTCCATGTCCGTGCCGTTGAGCGCCTCGATCGCCTTGGCCGCGTCCGCGTCCTCGGCCATCTCGACAAACGCGAACCCGCGCGGGCGACCCGTCTCACGGTCCGTGATCACGTTGACACTCGTCACCTGTCCGTGCTGCTCAAACGCCGCGCGCAGCTCCTCTTCGCCCGTGGAAAACGGGAGATTCCCGACATAGATCTTCTTCATCGTTCCGGTCCTCGCCCGCATGCTCATCGGTTCACACGGCCCCGCCCCGGGCGCACGCCGAGGCCGTCATCGGTCCCCCAACGCGTGGGGGCGCCATATGGATTGATAGTCTACCAAGCATCCACCCCCCGCCCAAGCGCCCCGTCCCCTGGAGTCATTCCATGAACCGGTTCCGTATCATCCTCGCCGCCCTCGTCGCGGCGTACCTCCTCCCCCTGAGCTACGTCGCCTTCAGGCAGGGCAACCAGGAGTTCCTGCTCTACGCCGGGGCCATGGTCGCCATGATCGCCGGCGTTTTCGCCCTCGACCGGCGGGTCCGCTTCTCCAACACCGTCCTGATCGCCCTGGCCCTCTGGGGCCTGGCCCACATGTGCGGCGGCGTCATCCCCATCCAGACCCCCGAGGGCGGGGGCGTCCTCTACGCCTGGCGACCCATCGACAGCCTCCCCCGCTACGACCAGGTCGTCCACGCCTACGGCTTCTTCGTCGCCACCCTCGCCAGCGCCGAGTGCGTCAGCGCGGCGGTCTCCCCGGGCAGGCCCCTGCGCGTCGGCTCGGGGCTGGCCATCGGCTTTGCGCTCATGGGCATGGGGCTGGGCAGCGTCAACGAGATCATCGAGTTCGTCGCGACACTCGTCCTGCCCAAGACCGGCGTTGGCGGCTACACCAACACCGGGTGGGATCTGGTCTCCAACGCCGTGGGCGCGCTCACCGGCGCGGCGCTGCTGCGCCTGCGCGCCTCGCTCCCGGCGAGGGCCGGCTCAGCCGTCTGACACCAGCTCGAGCTCCTCGACCTTCTCGTTGCTGAGCACGACGACCTTCTCGATGACCACCGGCTCAGCGGGCACGTCCGCCATGCCATTCTTGGTCGTCGTACTCACGCCCTCAATCGCGTCAACGGTCTCAAAGCCCTTGACGACCTTGCCGAACACCGCGTACCCGGCGCCGTCACGCGGGGTGTCCAGGAACAGGTTGTCCTTCACGTTGATGAACCACTGCGTGGTCGCCGAGTTGGGGCGCCCGCCCAGGCGGGCCATCGCGATGGTGTACTTCTCGTTCTTGAGCCCGTTCTCCCACTCGTTCTCGATCCCGTCGCGCGTCTTGCGCTGGGTCATGTCGGGGTTGAATCCGCCGCCCTGGATCATGAACGCCGGCTTCACCCGGTGGAAGATCGTCCCGTCGTACGCCTTGTCATTGGTGTACTGCACGAAGTTCTCGACGCTGATGGGCGCCTTGTCCTTGTTGAGCTCCAGGTAGATGTCGCCCTTGCTGGTCTTCATATGCACGTACACGAACGACTCCTTGCTGGTCTGGGCCTCGGACGCCTGGACGCTCTCGGGCTGGGTGGACGCCTGGGCCACGAGGGCCAGGCCAACGAGCGCCGCCGCGGCGCCTGCGATCATCTTCAACATGGCTAGATTCCTCCCTGAGTGATTGGGGACGGACTGTAGCCCCCCGCCCCCCCGGTTCACGGGCCGACGCCGCTCCGAGCCGCCCCAGCCGCGTGGTACAGCCCTGCACCGCCCCCCAACGCCGATCGCTGACACGCGCCTCGATTCGAGATCACGCCCCGGCGCGGTATCCTGGTCACCATGATCAGCCACCCACGACGCAGCCCCGCGTCCGCCGCCGTCCTGGTCCTCGCGTCGCTGCTCGCCGCGCCCGCCCCCGCCCAGCCCGACCCGCTGCGAGGCCCTGACGTCAACCAGCGAGAGAGCAAGACCCTCGTCCACCGGGGCATGACGCGAGAGTTCACCCCGGTCGAAGGGCGCCCCGAGGCCGCGGCCCTCGAGCTGCTCGATCTCGACGCCGACACCGCCGCCCGCGCCCGCGCCGTGGTTGACGCCCGCGCCACCGACATCGCCATGCTCCTCGTTGACGAGATCGACTCCGTCCGCGAGATCACCGACCAGATGACCGCCGGCGACACCGGCGCCGCCCGCCAGACGCTGCTCAAACTCTGGGAGCGGTACGAGCCCGGGCGCCCGCGCTCGCCGCTGCTCGTCGAGCTGGGAGAGATCCTGAGTCCGGAACAGATGGTCGAGACACGCCGCCTGCTCGACGAGTACTGGGACGCGTGGATCGAGTCCGAGGGCGCCGCCGGCGGGACCCGACGCGAGGTCGAGCGCCGCCTCGCCTTTGCCCTCTTCCAGCAGGAGGTCCGCGAGGCCTACGACATCTCGCTGCGCCGTTACAAGCAGGCCCTCGACGCGATCTACGACGCGACCGACCCCACGCCCGAGCAACGCGAGGCGATCAGGAATCTCGTTATCCAGCACATCAAGGACACGCGCCTCCAAGCCGATCCTGAACAGCGCCGCGCCGCCATGCGCCGCATCTACGACCTGCTCGACCAACAACGCCGCGCCAAGCTCTTCGACTACATGCTCCGAGTCGCCCTGCCCGGCTAGGTTCTGTTTGACGGATCAAAGTGGCGCGCCGTGCCACTGACCTGTCTTCAGGTCAGTGCGTTCTGTGGACCAGGTACGCCTCCCCCGCACGGACCGGCGGACCGGTCCGTGGCACGAATCAGATCCGTCAAACAAAACAAAGCGGCGCTCACTCGATCGCGGGCCCCAACTCCCCGATCGCCGCGTCCATAAGCGCCAGATCCTCGCCCGAGAGCTGAATCCGCCCCGCCCCGGCGTTCTCGACCGCCTGCCGCTCGTTCCGCGCCCCCACCAGCGCGTGCGTCAGCCCGGGCCGGCGCACCGTCCACGCGATCACGAGCTGCCCGGGCGTGCACCCGTGCTTCTGCCGCACGGGCTCGAACCGCGCCAGCAGGTCCGCCACGCGCCGCAGGTTCGCCGGCGCGAAGCGAGCCTTGCCCCGGCGCACGTCCCCCTCGCCGAACTCCCGCTCGGGCCCGATCTTGCCCGTCAGCAGCCCCAGCGCCAACGGCGAGTACGCCAGCACCGCGACGCCGTTCTCCCTGCAGTACCCGAGCTGCCCGCCCTCGAGCGTGCGATCGAGCATCGAGTACTTCTCCTGATCGCTGTCGAGCGCCCCGGCCGCGCGGTAACGGTCCATCTCCTCGCCCGTCGCGTTGCACACGCCGATGGCCCGGATCTTGCCCTCGTCCTTGAGCCTGAGCAGGCACCCCATCGTGTCCTCGATGGGCGTCTGCGGCTCCTGCCAGTGCGTCTGGTACAGGTCGATCCGGTCCGTGCCCAGGCGCGCCAGCGAAGACTCCACCTCCCACCGGATCGAGTCGGGGTTGTTCCAGATCGACACCGGGATGTGCCCGTGCTCGTCGCCGCCCTTGGCCGTGGACCGGAACGCCAGGCGCCCCCCGGGCGTGCCCGCGACCATGCCGCACTTGGTGGCGATGAGCACCGTGTCGCGCCGACCCTTGATCGCCCGCCCGACCACCAGCTCCGAGTGCCCGAAGCCGTAGATCGGCGCCGTGTCGATCATGTTCACGCCGTGGTCGATCGCCGCGTGCACCGCGCGGACCGCGTCGTCCTCGTCGGCGCCGCCCCACATCCACCCCCCCATCGCCCACGCCCCCAGCGTCACCACCGAGGCCTGAATCCCTGACTGTCCGAGCGGGCGCATCTGCATGGGGAGTCTCCTGTGGATCTTCCGGAGACTCTAGCCCGGGGGTCAACCAGGCTCGGGCGTGAGCGCCAGCGCCAGATGAACCTCGTCGTAGGTGTTCTCCCCCACCCGCGTCACCCGCGGCTCACGCCCCCACGCAAAGAATCCCAGCGACTCGTACAGCCGCAGCGCGCCCGGCGAGTTGGCCGACACCCCGATGCCGATCATCTCCACCCCGCCCCACGTCCGCGCCAGCGCGATCGCCTCGGTCATCAGCGCCCGCGAATACCCCCGCCGGCGCGCGTCGGGCGTCGTGTACACCCCCCAGATCGACGCGTAGTGCCGCATCTTCAGCCGCCCGATCCGGCGCACACCCGCGACCGCCGCCAGAGCGTCCCCCCCGTCGCGATCGACCGCGAGGATCACGTTCTCCGGGTCGCTCAATCGCCGGCGCATCAGCCCGAGATCCTCCGCCCCGTCGTCCCCGACCGACCCCAGAAACGCCCACGGCGAGTCGAGCAGCATCTCCCGGCGCAGCGCCTGATACGCCTCCACGTCGTTGGGTGTCAGCTTTCGGATCTCGATCGTCATCGCGCCCAGTGTACGCACACCACCCAGATTCACGCCCCGGCGCTGCCCGAGGGAAGATCCCGAGAATGAAGCGGTATTCATCCCCGCTTCGGGCACGTTTCATCCGCCGCCCGCACCCTCTGTTGGCTCGACAAGAACGGAGGGACTCGCCATGCGACAGCTCAACTTCCAGCTCCACGAACCGACGCCCCACGTGCAGGCGTCAGACCGCGAACAGAGCGGGTGGTTCATCATCCTGCTCATCACGCTCCTGGCCGCGGCCATGATCACCGCCCCGGGCTGCATGTTCGCCGCGGGCGCCGCCGCCGGCGCGGGCGCCGGCTACGTCGTCGGGCACGAGCACGGCGAGGACCACGACGACGACTGACCCCGCTCCAGCCGACCCGCCGCCCGCACGCATCGACACCCAGCCATCCCCCCGGGTTCGGCCCACCAGCGTGGGCCGCGCCCCTTTCTCATCCCCCGGGCGACCGCGAGCAAGTAGACTCCCCACATGCCCAGCACGGACGCGAAGCGGTCGTGGCGCGACAAACTCGGCCACATCATCTTCACCACCAACTCCCCCGCCGCCAAGGCCTTCGACGTCGCCCTGCTCGTCGCGATCGTCCTCTCCGTCTTCGCCGTCTGCCTGGAGACCGTCAAGGGCATCGAGGCCGACTACCACCGCCTCTTCTTCGCCGCCGAGTGGGTCTTCACCATCATCTTCACCCTCGAATACGTCGCCCGCCTCGCGACCGCCCGCAAGCCCGCCCGCTACGCCCGCTCCTTCTTCGGCGTCATCGACCTGCTCTCCATCCTCCCCACCTACCTCTCCATCCTCATCCCCGGCGCCCAGTCGCTCATCATCATCCGCGTCTTCCGTCTCATCCGCGTCTTCCGCGTCTTCAAGCTCGCCCGATTCGTCGGCGAGTCCGAAATCCTGCTCGACGCCATCCGCGCCAGCCGCGAGAAGATCATCGTCTTCATCGTCGGCGTCACCTCCCTCACCGTCGTCGTCGGCTCGCTCATGTACCTCATCGAGGGCCAGGACTCGGGCTTCACCTCCATCCCCCAGGGCATCTACTGGGCCATCGTCACCCTCACCACCGTCGGCTACGGCTCCATCGAACCCGCCACCGTCGGCGGACGCGTCCTGGCCTCCGTCGTCATGATCCTCGGCTACGGCATCATCGCCGTCCCCACCGGCATCGTCACCGCCGAGCTCACCCGCGCCAAGCCCAGGCCCAACCCCGCCGCCCACCTCGCCCCCCGCGAGTGCCCCAACTGCGCCGACCGCTCCCACGAGCCGGACTCGCTCTTCTGCCGCAAGTGCGGGGCGGCGTTGGCAGCGACATAACGCTTGAGTCGGGTGCCACGACTCGCGGTCCGCCGCGCAGTCGTGGCCAGCGTAGGAACCCAACTGCGACTTGGCGTGCCACTGACCCGTCTCCGTGTCAGTGCAAACGAGGGATGCACTGACCGGCGGACCGGTCAGTGGCACGGCCTCTGGAGCTTCCTACGTTTTCCTCGTATTCTCACCGATCCGAATCGATATGTAGAATGCTCCTATGACCGGCACATTCAAGATCTTCAGCGGCAGCGCACCACGACAGCGAGTGCCTATCCGACCCAAAACCCGCATACGTGGGCTGGGCGTGGTATCGCTGGCCTCAGATATCATCGAGCTTCGGGCAATCACACAACAGCGAAAAGACGTGACATTTGAGATGACGCTGCGATCTGGCGCGCGGATCGTTGGAACTGCCAACCGCCGAGATTACTTGCAGTTGTCAGGTATGGCCGCTCAAACGTCAAGGGCACAATCCAACACGACCCGCGCCCACAAGCACAAACATCCTGCGACGTTCTCCGGCTGCCTCACCAGCTTTGCCATCGCTGCTCTCGTGATGTTTGTGTTGTTGATTGTTGCAGTGATTGGCCTTGGCGTGCTAGCGAATAAGACGACGCCGCCAACCACCCGAACACTAAAGCCAGGATTCGACGATCGATCGACCTCGTCAGAGGAGTCGCTAGCCCAACCAAAAGACCAATCGCAGCAGACGCCACAGTATCAGATCGTCAAGGCGGAACGGCGCCCGCCGATCAAAGCGAGCTTTGATATCCGCCTGGAAGAGATTGTGCTAGCTGCGGATCTTGAGCACATCGCAAGGGAGATACGCTCAAAGGAGCGCGATAGCTACGAGCGGATCTTCATCACATATTATCTGCCCGATATGCAAATCGGCGCGGGAGCATGGGCGACGTCGCACTGGAATCCGAGCCTTGATGTTCGCATTCTTGGCATGACAGCAGAGGCACAACAGTCGCTCATTCAAAAAAGTACGCTACCAGCCGGCGAAGAACTGATCGGCCGCTGGATTGACAACTCGCCGATGGTCTCTTCAGTGATTGACCTTGTGCTTAAACCCGGAACGATTGAAATGCGACAACGATTCAAGGACGGCAGTACGCGTACCGTGCCAGTCGTCCTGAATCAAGGGCAATACCGCATCGGCCGTGGTGAGTACCTCAAAATCAACACCCGCGGCAAGCTCGAATGGTACGATAGAGAAGGCCTGATCGTGACTTGCGAAAAAGCGCCGTAAGTACGCGAAGACCGGGTGCCGTGGAGACGCCGTCCTCGGCTTCTCCACGATGCGGACGCCGAACCAGTTTACAACACCGATGGCCGGTCCTTCAGCCAATAGCCCCGCTTGGCTGTGCGTTTGGCTGGCGATTCGATGTGAGGGAGGGACCGAATCTCTCCGGGCCGGTTGGAAACCGGCCCCACTGGGGAGAGGGGCGCCGGGCGCCACGGCATGTCTTGCAAGCCGTGTCTCTATTGGGCCTCCCGCACTGGTTGCCGCTTCCGCGGTCAACCAGTGGCACCCAACTCTGATCTCCGCCGGGTGCCGTGGAGACGCCGCCTCGGCTTCTCCACGAGGCGTTGCCAAGATCACCCCCCGGCAAGCGAACAAACAACCCCAACGCAGGCGCCCACGGCCTAAGCCCACCGCCTGAAACCCCCCGCCCCAAACTCAAGGCTCACAGAAGCACGAGGACGTCACCTCCGTATCAGCCCCCGCGAAGGCGACGCCCAGGAGCCGCTCACACGCTTCCGCCTCGCCCGTCCGCCCCTGCGCCACCAACGACTCGCGCAGCCCCGTCAGCGCCCACCCGTTGCCCACGTTCCGCTCCAGGTCCTCGCGGTAGAGCCGCTCGGCTTCCTTGAACTGCCCGTCGCTCATCAGCAAGGCCCCCAGCGCGTGACGCACCGGGAGCATCCAGGCGGGGGGCTCGTCGTACACCAGCGAATCCTCGTGCGTAATGCCCTCGCGCAATACGGCGAACGCCTCCTCCCGCTTGCCCTCGCGGAAGAGCAGCTCGCCCCGGATCATGGCCCGCGCGATCGGGAGCACGTCGTGCACGGAGTTGTTGAAGACCAGCCAGTCCTTGGGCACCGCCGCCACCGCCTCCTCGAACGCCTCCATCTCCCGATGGGCCTGCTCCGTCCGCCCCAGAGCGGAACACGCGATCGATCGGGCGTAGAACCGCGTCGCCCGCGACATCAGGCGCCAGTCGGCGTAGTCGGGCTCCTCGAGGATCTGCTCCCACTTGCCGAACCGGATCAGCACGTGGAGCGTGCTGGGCATGATCCCCTCGATCAACCCGGCGAACTCGCGCAGCGGCGCCTCGGGCACCTCATGCTCAAGGCTCCGTGCGGCCCTCATCGCCGTCTCGAAATCGCCCGACATCATCGACGCGAACGACAGAAAGTGCAGGTTGTGCGCGTAATACATCGCGTACATCTGCGGCTCGGGCGCCACGCTGAAGTACGTGCGATCGGCCTCGATCGCCGCCCGGTTGGA
>JAJDDI010000036.1 GCA_029260375.1 Phycisphaerales bacterium
GGTGACTGGGACGAAGTCGTAACAAGGTAGCCGTAGGAGAACCTGCGGCTGGATCACCTCCTTTCTAAGGGATTTCCTTAGACTCGAACGCGGACGACCCCGATGGGGAAGTTCCCCGGTGAGAACCGGATCGAGATCGTGAACGCATTCTTGCCCGCATCAATCCTCTGCCCTCTCACGAGACGCAGCGGACGCGGATAGACGCCGAGTAATCGGTATCGAAGGCTGGACCCAACTGTTCAACTGTCAAGGCACATACGCGCCCGCTTCCCCAGGAAGCGGGCGTTGTTGTTTTTCCGTTCCCCGCGGGCTCAGTCTGAGTCGACCCAGCGGACGGGGAACTCGCCGAGGTCGATCGTCTCCCCCCAGATCGACTCGGGCAAGTCCAGCGGGTATCTCGTCATGGTTTCGGGATCGGGCACTAGGAATACACGCGCAGACTCTGGTTCCGACCAGTAGATCAGGCGGGACACATCGCCCGGGCTCAGTTGGATGTCGCCTCCGAGGCTCGCCCCCCCACCCCTGCCGTCGATCACCCGGACATTCGATCCATCAACCACGAGACGTGCGGGTAGCGGGGTGTCAACGACGCGCGCCTGGGCATCAAACTCGATCTCGATACGGAACGCGCCGCCAGTGACCTCCGTTGCTTCTGGCCAGCCGTACTCGAACCCGGACAGGAGGACATGGATCTTATCTTTCTCCCACGAGTCTCGGAACTCAACGGATTCCATGTCGAAGGCGCCGCGGACGCGATCCGCGTCATTCGGCGATGTCCTGAGCGGAAGGATCGGCCGGTCGTCGGGGATCACGCGTGTCGCGGCTCGCGCCTGAACGTTCCTGGTCGCGATCGTCTCGCCCGTTCCGGGGTGGACGACGCGAACGCGATAGGTAAGGACCATTTCGACCACTCCGATCGGCGCATCGAGCCGGGTGATCTGACGCCGGGGCATCAGTTCCGGAAGCAACGGGCCCGGTTCCATGATGCCGCCGAACATGAACATCGGGCGGATCGCTGTCGCGTGCTGCGCAGCCCGGTCGTCGCCGAGTTCGACTTCCCCTTGGCCGAGCACATTGACGCGGATCAGCTCGGCAGCGAAGCACACCGTCCCCAGCGTCCCCGATGGGCGCTGCATGTAGTACCGCGGATTCCGTGATCGATTGAACTCACCGAGCGGAGTGAGACTCCAGCTCATCCTGACCGGATCGCCTGAGTGGACGCGGTTGCGGAGGCGGACCTCGATGGGGCCGATCGCGTTGAACGCGAACTCGGACCAGAGGTCGTCGGCGACCTTGGCGTCAAGATAGGCCTGCTCAAACAGGTCGCCCGCTTTGCTGTCCCATGCGAGACCGGCACGCTGCTGGTCAAGGACACCTCCGAGCGCTGACCGCAGAGCGCCGCCTTTGAGCGAACCAGTGGAGTAGCGGTCTGTGAGCTCGTCCGCTGCGGCGTATCTCACGCGATCGCGTGGATGGGAGAGTTCCCACGAGAGCATCCAGACCGGCTTGTACGGGTTCGCGTCTGGTCCTGCGACGAGTGGCGCCGCCTGGAGGACGCCGTAGATCGCCGGCGGTGTCAGCATCACCGCCCCGAGCAGCGCCAGTCGCGGGCGTCGGCGTCGATTCCCTCGGAGGATCGGCCTGGGTCTGGACCCGGGCACACGTCCGTCGAGCATGGCGCCGCATTCGGGGCACAGCGGCGATGGCCCTGCCGGGTTCCCAGCCCGCAGCGTCGCTCCCCGCAGGTCAAACCCGCACATGCGGCAGTGCGGCGCTCTGCCGACGCGACGTCCCCGCACGCCGAGCGCGAGCAGCACGAGCCCGACCGCGAAGGCCGCGATGGAGATCCACGTCAGCACGCCCCGAGTCTACCGGCCGGACCCGGATCGCCCTACGCCTTGGCGTCCGCGTCCCGCTTGAACTTCTTCTCGTGCCTGACGATCTCGCCGGTCACCAGGAACACCACGTCCTCGGCGATGTTGCCCATCAGGTCCCCCACCCGCTCCAGTTCCCGCCCGATGCGGTGGATCATCAGCACGTCCGCCTTGCGGCTGGGCTCCAGGTCGAGCAGCTCGAGCACGTCGTCAAACAAGCGGTCGTCCAGGCGGTCGATGAGCTTGTCGCCCGCGATGATGTCACGGGCGGCGTCCACGTCCTCGCTGAGCACCGCCCGCAGCAGGTTGTGGCACATCAGCGGGACCCGCTCGCCCATCTCCACGAGCGACGTGGGCCACCGGGGCGCGGGGGTCCCGATGCGGAGGGTGAGCTTCGCGATCGAGCTGGCGTGGTCGGCGACGCGCTCGATGTCCTGGTTGACCTTGATGCAGAAGGCGATCTGGCGGAGGTCGCCGCCGAAGGGCTGCTGGAGGGCGAGCAGGCGGAAGCACTCGACCTCGATGGCAACCTCTTCGCGGTCAACGCCGTCGTCGCTCTTACGCACGCCCTGGGCGGTGGCCACGTCCAGATCCCAGAGTGCCCTCAGGGCCGACTCGAGCATCTCGATGGCGATACTGGCCTCGCGGACGATGCGCCGGCGTAGCGTGGACAACTCCGAGTCGAAGCTGGTCCGACCCTCGATCCGTCGCCCGATGTCCTGGCTCTGTCCTTCGCTCATGCCCGCTCGCCCTTCCGTGGGTGAAACGGTGAGTATACGCCGATTCTGCGCCTCAACGCGTCACGCCCCCGGGGGTATGGAGGCGAAGCGTTCGCGTTTGCCCTCTCCCATCAGTCTGGCCGCGAGCACGCGGACCAGCGTCGCGGGCTCGAAGTACGCCTGCGGCGGGCGCCAGTAGACCTCGCTCAGCGGCGTGCCCGTGGGCGTTCTCGCGTTGGTCTGGGCCAGCTCGGCGCTGATCACGCGGACGCTGCCCTGGGCGCTGCGGAGGCGCTCGGCGACGGGCTCGGGGCGCTCCGTGAGGAAGACCAGGTCGTCCCCGCGCCGGGTGATGGTGCGGATGCCCAAGGGCGCCGCGTTGACGCGGATCTCGCCCAGCTCAACGAGGCGGCGGACGGGCGAGGGGATGGCGCCGTACGCGCTGGTCAGGTCCTCTTCGACGCGCCGGAGCTTCTCGGAACTGCCCGCGGTGGCGATGCGCCGGTAGGCCTCGAGGCGCCGGGTGTCGCTGGGGATGTACGCCTTGGGGATCAGCCCCATGATCCCGATGTCAATCACGCAGTGCTCGACGAGCTCGGGATCTTCGTTCCTGGTCAGCTCGTGGACCGCCCGGTCGAGCAGGCGGCAGAACATCTCGTAGCCGACGGCGGCGATGTGCCCGGACTGCTCGGCGCCCAGGATGTTGCCGGCGCCGCGGATCTCCAGGTCGCGCATCGCGATCTTGAAGCCCGCGCCCAGCATCGAGTACTGCTCGATCGCCTTGAGCCGCTTCTTGGCGGCGTCCTTGACGGTCCGGTCCTCGGGGAGCAGCAGGTAGCAGTAAGCCCGGTGCTTGTAGCGGCCCACGCGACCGCGGAGCTGGTGGAGATCGGCCAGCCCGAAGCGGTCGGCGTCGTTGATGACCATGGTGTTGGCGGTCGCGATGTCGATGCCCGATTCGATGATCGTCGTCGCGACAAGGATGTCCGCCTCGCGTCGCATGAAGGCGAGCATGACCTCTTCAAGCTCCTTGGGGGGCATCTGCCCGTGCCCCACGACGATCCGCGCGTCGGGCGCCAACCGCCGGACGTTGTCGGCGACAGACCGGATGTCGTGCACGCGGTTGTGCACGAAGTAGACCTGCCCCTCGCGGGCCAGCTCGCGCTTGATCGCCTGGGCGATGCGGCGCTCGTTGTACGGGATCACCTCCGTGACGATCGCCCGCCGGTCCAGCGGCGGGGTGGTCAGCGAGCTGATGTCCCGCAGGCCCAGCATCGACATGTGCAGCGTCCGCGGGATCGGCGTGGCGCTGAGCGTGAGCACGTCCACGGTCATGCGCAGCTGCAGCAGCCGCTCCTTGTGCTCGACGCCGAATCGCTGCTCCTCGTCGATCACGACCAGCCCCAGGTCGGCGAACTTGACGTCCTTGGAGATGAGCCTGTGGGTGCCGATGATGACATCGACCCCGCCCGTGCGGAGCCGTTTCAGCGTCGCGTTGATCTCCTTGCCCGTCTTGAACCGGCTGAGAGACTCGACCTTGAACGGGTAGTCGGCGAAGCGGGCACGGAAGGTCCGCTCGTGCTGCTCGGCCAGAACGGTCGTGGGCACCAGGATCGCGACCTGCTTGCCGAACTCCACGGCCTTGAACGCCGCGCGGATTGCCAGCTCGGTCTTGCCGAACCCCACGTCGCCGCAGAGCAGGCGGTCCATCGGGCGGGGCGAGGACATGTCCTTCTTGATCTCGCCCATCGAGGCGAGCTGGTCCTCGGTCTCGTCGTAAGGGAACTCGGCCTCGAACTCCGTCTGCCAGGGCGTGTCCTGCGGGTAGCGGAAGCCGGGAAGGTGCTCGCGGGCGGCGCGGACACGCAGCAGCTCGCTGGCCAGGTCCTTCACCGACTCGGCGACTTTCGCTTTCTGGCTCTTCCACTTGCTGCCGCCCAGGTGCGACAGCGGCGGCTTGCCCTGGAACCCGCCCACATACCTTTGCACCAGGTCGATCTGCGAGCAGGGCACGTGCAGGCGGGAACCCTTGGCGAACTCGAGGGTCATGTACTCCTCGGCGTCCGGTTCGCTGGCGCCCTTCTTGGTCGATCGCTTGGTCGAGGCGCGGAGGACCTGCATGCCGCTGAAACGTGCAATCCCGTGGTCCGCGTGGACAACGTAGTCGCCTGGGGCGATGTCCAGGAACGTGTCCATCGCCCGCCCGGCGCGCAGGCGCGAGGCCTTGCGACGCGTGTCGTAGCGGTGCAGCAGCTCGTGGGTCGGCACGACCGAGAGTCGCTGCTCGTCCTCGCCCCAGACAAAGCCCCGGTGGATGTACAGCACCTCGCGCATGATCGACGAGGACTGGGTCGGCGCGTGCTCACTCACCAGCTCGCTCATCCGCGCCCGCTCGGCGTCGTTGAGGCACGTCACCATCACCGGCCCGCCCTTGGCCAGCTCGCCCAGCTCGCGCACCGCCTCGCCCGAGTCCTTCTCGAACGGGGGCAGAGCCTCGATGGGCAGCGTCACCCGCGTGTCCGCCTCGCTCGCGCCCGCGGAGAACTGGTTGACCTCGGCCAGCGCGCTGAAGCGCGACTCGATGATCTTGAGCACCGCCGGCGGGCCCATGATGCCGCTCGAGTCGATGACCCGCTCGTAGTACCCCCGCCCCTGCTCGACGATCTCCATCGTCTCGCTCAGCACGGCGACGGCTTCCCTGGGCACCAGCTCGAGGATGTTGATCCCGTCGTCGCTGACCCGCAGGCGCTCAGGGTCGATCGCGACGAGCTGCACGCGCTCGAGCTTGCGGTCCGAGCCCATCGTGTCCAGGTCGATCTCGGTGAGGCGTTCGACCTCGTCGCCGAAGAAGTCCAGGCGGACGGGGGCGCTGGCCCCCCCCACCGCCGCGGGCGGGAAGACGTCGAGGATGCCGCCGCGGATGGCGAAGTCGCCCGGCTCCTCGATCGCGTCGAGGCGTCGGTACCCCGCGTCGGCGAGCCACGCCGCGAGCTTGGATGGGTCGATCTCCATCCCAGGCTCGATGCTCAGCAGCAGGTCGTCGAGGCGGTCGGGGGCGGGGACACGTTGCATCAGCGCCGCGATGGGACAGACGAGCACCCAGGGCTTGTCAGGCGCGGGGTCGCCCGTGAGGGCGCGGACGAGGGCCGCGCGCTCGGCGAACTGCTCGGCGCCCAAGCCGCCGGCGCCGGGCGCCGACTCCATCGGGGGCACGCGCCGGGCCAGGCCCGGGCGGATCGCGTTGAGCTCGTCGCAGATCTCCTCGCCCTCGTCGGCGTGCGCCACTACAAGCACGAGCGGGCGCCCCAGCGCCTCGCACGCGGCCGCGCTCACCAGCGACGTGGACGAGCCCACGCTCCCGCTGGCAACGACGCGCTTGCCCGACCGCAGCGCGCGGATGAACGAGCCCACGCTCGGGTCTCTGGTGATGTGCTTGAGCAGGTCCAACCGCGTCCTCTGGGTGCGCGCACGCCGGCCCGGACGGACACACAGGCGCCCGCCTGGGTTGGCTTCGGTTCGGGTCATCGTAGCGTGCCCGGGTCAGTGTGGGATCAGTCGAAGCGGACGTGCGGCGCAAGCTTCTGGGCGGTCTTGGGGCCGATCCCCTTGACGCGCTGCAATGCCCGCAGATCTCTGAAATACCCGTTGGCAGCCCGGTCGTCGGCGATCCGCTGGGCGATCACCGGCCCGATACCTGGCAGCAGCTCCAGCTCCGACGCGCCCGCGCTGTTGACGCGGATGCGGATCGCAAGCGCCGGGTCGTCCCTCGGCTCGGACTCGGACTCTTCCTCGGACTCCAGCGCCGGGGCGGGCGAGGGCTCCAGATCCACGATGCTCGACTCGGGCAGGGGCACGGGTTCCTCGTCCGCCGGCGCGGGCAATGGGGACGGCGCTTCAACAGCGGGCGCCACGTCGAGTTTCACTGGCGCCGGGTCAAGGATCGCGAGCGTTTGGGCCGGATCCGGGAGTGCGGGCGCGGGATCGGCCTGAGGCTCGGGAACCGGCTCGGGTGTCGCTTTGCCGAGTTCAACCTCGTCGGCGGGGATGATGACCGACGCCTGCGAACGGTCGAGCATGGGCGAGGGCTCGCGGGCGCCGAGCACCCAGACGAGCCCGACGAGTGCGGCGCCGCCAAGGAAGCCGGCGCTGCCCCACTTCGCGGGGCCCTGCGTCCAGTCTGGCGTAGATGCGTTGCTGGTTCGTGCTGACTCAGGCGCCATGGGGACATCGTAGTAAATCGATCGCCCGTGGCCTAGGGCGAGGGGGCGGGCGCGGAGGTCTGGCTCACGCCGTCGAGCCCCGAGAACACCCCCAGACGGGGGGGCGCCACGCCGACGCGAAGGGCGTCGCGCAGCTCGCCCAGGCGAGAGGCGGCGGGCTTGGGCACGCCGTTGGCGTCCACCAGGCCGCCGTTGGGCATCTCCGGGCGGGTCGAGGCGTCGCTGAGCTCGTGCCAGCAGACGCTCTGGACGTAGGGCTTGGTCGCGGCGACGCTCAGCGCGGCGCTGAGCCAGTCCGCCTGCAACGCCGGGTTCCAGGGCGACCACCAGCAGCCCGGGTCGGGCGGGGAGCCGTCCTCAAGGGTGTCGGGCGGGGGGACCATGGCGCTCGGGGCGCCGACGGCGGACACGGCCAGCGGCTTGTCCAGCGCCGCGTACTGGTCCAGCAGGGCGCTAAGCGACATCAGGTCGCGGGCGCCAAGCCCGGTGACCGGGGCGCCCGTCTGCAGGCGCAGCGAGAACGCGTCGAGCTGGATGCCCGCCTGCGAGAGCATCTCGGCGTACAGCGTCGGGGGCAGCGAACGCCGGTTGGTCGTGTGGTACTCGCCCCAGGGGCGGCTGATCTCGACCTGCACCTTGGCCTGCGGGTGGAGCTTGCGCACGACGTACACGCACACGCGCGTCAGGTCCATCATCTGCTCGAAGCTGAGCTGGAAGTTCTCGTTGGAATGCAGCCCCGAGACGACGGTCCAGCGCGTGATCGTGCGCCGGTACCGCGTCACGAGCGTGCGCACGTGCTCGTACACCAGCTCGCGGAGCGTCTCGTAGTCGTTCTCCCAGATGTAGAGCCAGTCGGGGACGCACGAGGCGCGGAAGTCGATCAGCGGCCCGGCGACCACGGGCATCTTCGCCCGGCGCACGGCCCACTCGATCCATCGATCCGTGTCCGCGTAGGCGTAGCGACCCTCGCCCGGCTCCATGTCCACCCAGCGCATGGGCACGGTGATGAAGTCGCACGCGTTCTTGACCACGTGCTGCAGCCCCTCGGACTGCACCCCCGGTGAGATGGCGCAGCCCACGGCCGGGCGGGTGGGCAGCACCACCCCGGCGCGGTCCGGGCTGACCACCGGGCGCATCTGACGGGGCTTGGGCGGGGCGCCCGTGACGCGTTCGACCGTCTGGGCGTAGACGCCCCCGCTGGTGCGGGGGGTGAAGTCGGTGGCCGCGTTGTGCAGCGTGAGGCACTCGCCCGCCCAGATGCCCAGCACGAGCGCGCGCATCGCGCGCCGGTCGGCCTCGGGCGAGAACCCGCCCCGCTGGTCGTCCGACGGGCGGCGCTGGGCGACGAGCGCGTCGGTGAACGCCAGACGCGCCCGCTCGAACAGGCACATCACGGGGCTGTCGCCGGGCAGGTCAAAGAGCTGCCACTCCTCCTGGCAGTTGAGAAAGAGCATCAGGCGCCGGCGGGCCAGCTCCAGGCTCAGCAGGTACGGCTCCTCCCGCTCGGGCAGCAGGCAGGTCTCGAGCGTCAGGCGCCCGGGCGATCGCAGCGTTGGGAGTTCGTCCTCGTCGCAGATGGCGCGCACGGTCTCAAAGACGCTCGCGTCCAGGATCGAGGCCTCCCCCGGCACGCTCTCGGCGGCGGGCCCGCCCAGATCGATCTGCATCGCCAGGCCCGCGGCTTCCCGCGTGGTCTTGACGCAGCGGACCAGCCCGTCCTCGACGCTGATCTCGCCCGCGATCGGGACGTTCTCTGGGCCGACCAGGTGCGCACAGCGGAGGGCGCGTGGCATCGACTCGGCGTCGGGCTCGAAGACAACAAAGCTCAGCATCGACGCGTCAGACCTCCACGCGCGGGCAGATTCCGGCCCGGGCCGCCCCACGACCCGCCCGGACCGGGCTCGGCGTGGTCCTCCATTCTCTGCGCCACGGGCTCCAAGGCAAATCGGAACCCCTGATCCGCCCGCCGGGGCCGCCCGCCCGCCCGCCCGGGCGCGACGGGCGGTTCGAGCCGCAATACCCTCTGCCCATGCACGCCAGCCCACCACACGGTTCATCACCCGGTTGCTCGGATCCCGACGCCGCGGCTTTCGAGACGTTTCTCCACCTGCCCGATCGGCGAGCGGGCAAGGTCCGCGACGTCTACCGCCTGCCCGTCGAGCACGGGCCCGACCGGGTGCTGATGATCGCGACGGACCGCCTCTCGGCGTTCGACGTCGTCATGCCCACCCCAATCCCGGGCAAGGGGCGCCTGCTGACGGGGATCGCGGCTTTTTGGCTGCGGTGGATCGAGGCGAGGGGCCTGGCCCGCACCCATCTCATCTCGATCAACGCGGCGGATATTCCCGAATCCGCGTTCGGCGCGGGCTCGACCTCGCGTCAGACACTCGAGGGGCGCGTGACCATCGGGCGGCGCTGCCGGGTCATCCCCGTCGAGTGCGTGGTGCGCGGGTACATCGAGGGGTCCGGGCTCCAGGACTACCGGGCGACGGGCGCGATCTGCGGCGTGCAACTCCCCGCGGGGCTGCGCCAGTGCGACCGGCTCCCCGAGCCGATCTTCACACCCGCGACCAAGGCCGAGGCGGGGCACGACGAGAACATCGATTTCGAGACCGCGGGCGGCGCGGTCGGGACCGAGCTGATGCGCACGCTGCGCGACCGCTCGCTGGCGATCTACACCGCCGCGTCGGCGTACGCGCTGGAGCGCGGGATCATCATCGCGGACACCAAGTTCGAGTTCGGGCTGCCTATCGACGACGAGGGGAACGTCATCGATAAGGACCCGATCGTGATCGACGAGGCGCTCACGCCCGACAGCTCGCGGTTCTGGCCCGCGGCGTCCTACGAGCCCGGGCGGGCCCAGCAGAGCTTCGACAAGCAGTTCGTGCGCGAGCACCTGCAGTCCCTCGTGGACCGGGGCGCGTGGGACAAGACCGCTCCGGGGCCGCGGCTTCCCGATGACGTCGTGCGAGGGACGCTCGCGCGGTACCGCGAGGCGCGGGACCTCCTGCTCGGCGGATGAACTACTTCTGGCGGAGCCCCTGGTTCTCGCGGGCCTTTCGCTCGGCGAACTTGCGCTCCATCATCGCCCGGTGCTCGTCCATGCCCTCGGGCTCGGGGAAGACCTCCTCGAAGGTCCGCCCCTGCAGATCGACGGCGACGCCCTCGTCGCCCTGTGCGGCAAAGAGCGGGCCGTAGCGGTCCACGATCGGGTCGTAGGCGAACTTGCGGAGGTTCTCCGGCGCCCGGTAGTACATCAGCTCCGCCTCGCGGGGGCCGAGGACGGAGACCGTGGCGGCGAAGATCGTGCCCGCGACGACGCGGAAGTCCGGGTCCACGTAGCCCATGCGGTTGACGCCCGAGTCGGCGACGACGTCGCGGAGTTGCTTCTTGACGTAGATCTGGTGCGCGAGACGGGCGAACTCGATCTGGCCCTCGTACAGCTCCTGGTTGTTGCCGAGCAGTCCCTGCATGAAGGCGCCCTGGAGCGAGGCGGTCATCTGGTTGACGACGATGTAGGGCGAGTCGGTGCGGTCCTCGCCGAACACCTCGTTGCGGGCGAACTCGTCGAGGGTGACGGCCCAGCGTTCGACGCGCCAGGTCATGCCCGCGTTCTGGCTGGGGAACTCACGTCCCACCTTGTACCAGTGCTCGGCGCGTTCCATCTCGCCGCGCCGGTAGAAGAACAGGACCGCCTGGGCGATGAAGTTCTCGTAGCCCGCGCTGAAGGCGCGGACGGCGCGTCGCTCGGAGCCGAAGATGCCCACGGCGTCGTGGGCCTCCGCCATTACATCGCCGTAGGCCTCGACGAAGTAGGGGTTGGGCATGGGCTGGTAGACGCACGAGCCGGTCTCGACCCAGTCGATGAAGTTGAAGTAGAGGTCGCCGTAGCGCCAGAGTTCCTGGATGGACTGCATGAGGATGCGGTAGCCGTTGACGAAGTCGACGGACTCGGAGTTGTACTCGTCAACGACCATGCGCCCGACCTCGACGCCGCGGGCGCCCCAGTAGAGCGAGTGCGCCGTGGGCAGGCGCCAGTCAATGGGGCCGTAGTCTCGGGTGAGGCGGAGCATGCGGACGGGCTCCATGCCCCGCTCGTCAACAAGGACGCGCTTGCGGACGTGGCTGAGCAGGTCGTCCCAGGCCTTCTGGTCGTACTGGGGGTCGTCCAGGAGCTTGCTGAAGGCCTGCCCGCGGGCGCCGAAGGGGGAGCGTCCGATGCCCGCGCGGTCGCGCCGGAGGATGGTGTGGAAGGTGTAGCGCCGGAGAAACTCGAAGCCGACGGGCTCGCCGACGCTGCGCTCGTACGCGCGGGCCAGGTCCGCGGCCTCGGGGTTGCGCTCGCGCAGGCCAGACATGGACTCGGCCGCGTCAACGATGGGCTGGATCCACTGCGTAGCGAACAGCTCGATCACGGCGTCGCGGGAGCGCTGGTCGGGCTCGGGGCGCGGGGGCTCGCCCATGATGATGGTCCACTCCTCGGCGA
This sequence comes from Phycisphaerales bacterium, assembly GCA_029260375.1. Taxonomy (GTDB): domain Bacteria; phylum Planctomycetota; class Phycisphaerae; order Phycisphaerales; family UBA1924; genus JAJRXR01. The sequence goes on from JAJDDI010000036.1 coordinate 11,300, forward strand.
CCTTCCGCTTGTAGTACTGGTTGGCGTCGTCGGTGTAGCCGGCGATCTTGTGCAGATAGATCCAGCCCAGCTCCTTGTGGATGAGCATGTCCTTGGGGTTGGCCTTGAGCCCCTCGTCGCGCAGCAGGCGGATGCCCGCCATCACCCACTGGTAGCGTTCCTCGGGGGTCTGCGTCGTGACGGAGATGTTGTACGCCATGTTCCAGGCGTGGAAGACCCAGACCTGCGGGAAGCGCGGCTGGAGCTTGGTGATGGCGCGGGAGAGCTCGATCGCCTCGTGGAACTTGCCCTCCTCCTTGAGCGTGTTGGCGCGGATCCACAGCACGTTGACGAACAGCCCGCGGAACGCGCCCATCGCCACGCCCAGGGCCACCTGGGGCGGGTCGCCCTCCTCGGCGGTGTCAGTGAAGCTCAGGTCGTGGCGCCCGACGGAGGCGGTGATCGTCGGGTTGAGAAGCGCTGACGAGGCGAGCGCCGCGAGCATGACCAGCCCCGCGATCAGCCTGACCCGTGTTTCGTGACGCATGCTCACGCTCCTTTGGCCCCCCACCCGTACGCCCGGGGGCGGCGCCGGGATCGGCGCCCCGATCAGTGCCCCGAGTAGATCGCCAGCTCCCGACGCCCGAAGATCCAGACGCTCGCGAGGTAGAGGATGGCCGAGGCGATGCCAAGCACGCTCACGCCCCGGGCCGCGTCGCCCCAGCCCAGGAGGCGCCCATCGACGAGGCGGGCGGTGGGTCGCAGGTCGGAGTAGACGCTGAACATGGCGCTGACCGCGTGCGAAACGGACGCGACCGCCACCTTGATCATGCTGATGTCGCCGTCGTTGCCCTTGACGGAGTAGACCTGCAGCGAGGACGAGATGAACCCGGCGCCCTCGGCCATAAAGAAAACGCCCACGGCGACGAGGCAGGCGACGGGGTAGCTCATGAACGTGGCCGCGAAGATCGCGACGATCGCCAGGAACGCGAGCTTGACCCACAGGACGCCCATGACGCGGAAGAAGTTCATGTGATAGCTGCCGGCGCTGTAGGAGATCTGGATGCCGCCGGGCGGGAAGCTCATGGTCTGCTGGATGAGGCCCTCATCGTCGGCGAACATCGCGGCCAGCCCGCCCCCGCTGGGGACGAGCTTGCCGTTGATCACCTGGATGACGAGACGCCCCTGAGGGTCGATGAACTCGGGGGCGATCTCGAGCGTGTGGGTGTAGCCCAGGCCGATCTCGCGCGTCACGATCACGTTGCCCGGGAGCATGAAGCTCACCTGATAGAACCGGTCGGGGCGGTTGCCCTCGGCGTCAACGCGGTACGCCAGCGCCAGCGGATGGCCCGAGTCCCTGGCGGAGCCCAGCCCCTCGAATGTGTACAGCTTGCCCCGCCCGGGCTCGACGGCGAGGAACTGCTGCACCGCCTCGTTGAACGCCTCGGTGCGCCACCTGTTCGTTTCGCTCATGGGTGGTCGCCACCCCGGGGCCTCCTGGCGGGCCAGGCGCTCCTGCTCGATGCGGCTCTCCACGGCGCGGTCGAACCGCTCATCGGCGATCGAGAAGTCCAGGCCCGGATTCACCGAAGAGCGGGCCGCGAGCACCTGCGTCTCCAGGATCATCCGGTCCTCCGAGACATCGCCCGAGTGCGTCTGGTACGGCGCGTACTCGCCAAATGCGGGCAGGCGACGGAAGTACTCCGCGGCCAGGAACACACCCGAGGCCGACACGGCCAGCAGCACCGCGACGAGCCCCGCCACGCCCAGCCACTTGCCCAGGATGTACTTCCACGCGGCGACGGGCTTGGTCATCGTCTGCCAGATGGTCTTGTCCCGCTGCTCGAAGGCGACGGTCCCGGCGCTGAAGAACAGTGTCAGCAGCGCGATGATCCAGAACGAGCCGCCGGTCGAGTACTGCAGGAACGACTGCATCCGGTAGCGGAGCGGGTTGTCCGAGTCGAACACCTGCGGCAGCGTCGCCATCGCCAGCACGAGCATCACGATGAACACCACAGAGAGCTTCAGACGCACCGCCTCGGCCAGCACGTTGCGGGCGATCGCGAAGATCGGCCCGGGCAGCGAGAAGACAAGGCGCATGCCCTGGAGCAGCGCGGCGAAGGCGCAGGTGAGCGCGACTACACCGATGGCCATGACGCCGTAGTCCTTGGTCGCGTCGAACATGAGCAGGGGCAGCGCGACGCCTAGGGTCAGGGCGATGAGCCCGAGGTAGGTCAGCGCGAGCCCGAGCCAGATGATGATGAGCGCGACAACCAGGCCAGCGCCGGCGCCGCCGCCCACGAGCACCATCGGGTCGCTGCTCTGGAGCATGCGCCCGATCAACTCGAGGCGCTGCTGCGCTTCGGGCGTGCTCGCCTCGGATGAGCCGCCCGCGCTGAACAGGGCGTACCCGCCTGCGACGCCCAGGGCGGCGAGCACCGCGACCACCGAAGCGATGACCTTGAACACCAGCGTGGCCTGCGCCCGGTTCAGGGCGCCCAGAACGCGGAGCATGGCTCAGGCCTCCTCGCGCTTGGACGCATCGGGCGTATCGAGCAGGGACCCGATGACGCTGTCGTCCACGTCCTCGTCCGCGGCGATCGCGGGGGGCGGGCTCGCGGGCGCCTCGGGCGCTGGCGCGCTGTCGCCCTCGACGAGCGCGTCGATGAGCGAATCGCTCTCGTCCGTCGGCGGCGCGGCCGGCGTCTGGCCCTCCACCGGCGCTGGCATCGGCTCGGGCGTGTCGTCGCGCACCAGGCGGTCGATGAGCGCCTCGCCGCCCTCGGGCTCGCCAGAGCGAAGGAAGGCGGCGGTCTGCCCGCCCTGCTGGACGCCGGCGGTCTCGAGCCGCTCGGACCGGGCCTGCTCGACGATGCCCAGGAAGAGCTCCTCGAGCTTCTGCCTCGGGTGGGAGACGCTCAGGACCGCCTTCTCCCCGCCCGAGCGCCTTCGGATGAGCGCATCGATCTCGGCGAGCGTGTCCTCGTCGAGCGAGTCGGTCTCGATGGTGGTCTTGTTGTGCTCCTCGAGGAGCTGCTCGCAGGTGCCCTCGCCGCGAACCTTACCGCCGTAGAGGATGACCATGCGATCGACGACGTCCTCGACGTCGGAGAGCAGGTGGCTGGAGAGGACAATGGTCTTGCCGCGCCGCCCGAGCTCGATGATCAGGTCCTTGACCTGTCGCGTGCCGATCGGGTCCAGGCCGGTTGTGGGCTCGTCGAGGATGAGCAGGTCCGGGTCGTTGATGAGCGCCTGGGCCAGGCCGATGCGGCGCTGCATGCCCTTGGAGTACTCGCGCACGGGTCGGAACTGGGCGTGGGTGAGGCCGACCATGTCCAGCAGTTCGTCCACGCGCTTGGCGCGGGTACGGTGGTCGATCTCGAACAGGCGCGCGTAGTAGTCGAGGGTCTCGCGGGCGTTGAGGAAGGGGTAGAGATAGGACTCCTCGGGGAGGTAGCCGATGCGGCGCTTGATGGCGACGTCGGTGGGGCGCTTGCCGAAGACGAGCAGGCGACCCGAGCTCGGGCGGAGGAGCCCGAGCATGAGCTTGATGGTGGTGGACTTGCCCGAGCCGTTGGGTCCCAGGAGGCCGAACACCTCGCGCGGGCGGATCTCGATGGTCAGGTCATCGACCGCCTTGGCGCGTGATCGCATCCAGAAGTCGCGGAAGACCTTGGTCAGGCGCTGGGTCGCGACGACGGGCTGGTCGGTATGGGTCGTCGTGCTGCTGCTCGCTTCGGCCACGGGTCAGAGCTCCTCGCCCCGCTGGATGCCCACGTCGGTGCGGAATCGCTCGCGGCGCATGTCCTGCATGCGTCGCTCCGCGGCGTCGAGGGCCTCGCGCTGCTTCGCGTCCTTCTCCCGCTGGGCGATGAAGTCCGGGTCCTCGTTGAGCAGGATTTCCGCCGGGCTGCCCGGGGGCAGGAGCCAGGTCTGCACGAAGGGCTTGGCGAGGAACTCGGCGTACGCCATCGCCCAGTCGCGCGACATCATCAGGCTCGGGTTGGCGTGGAACTGGGCCAGCTTGGCCTCGAACACGGCCAGATCCGCCTGCGCCCGGTTGACGATCGCGGCCCGCCTGGACGCGGCCTGGTCGAGCATCTCGGCGACCTCGCCCGTCGCCAAGCCCGCCTCGTACAGCGTGCCGTCGATCTCGATTGCGCGCCGTTCGAACAGGGCGTCCATGCGGGCGAGGATCTCCGCCTGGGCGTCGGCATCGCCGATCTCGGTCGCCTCCTCGAACTGATCGATCTGCTCGATGAGCACGCCCGAGGCGGCGCCCGCGACCGCGTTGAGCACCTCGGACCGTTGGCGGTCCGCGACCTCGCGCGCCTGCCCGGCCTTCTGCGTCTGGTTGGCGACCTTGGCGAACTCGTCGGCGAGCGTCACGGGCGGGAACTTGCGGCTCATGGTCAACTGGTCGATCCGCAGGCCCGTCTCGAAGTCGTCGAGCATCTCCTGGGCCAGTCGCATCGCGACCGACTCGACGGAGCCCAGGTCGGTCCGCGTCTGCTTGAGCAGGTCGTCGATCGAGGTCTGGGCGGTCGCGCGGACGATGGCCCGCTCGACCACGAGGCGAACCAGGCGCAGCTCCTCGCTGCCACCCTCGCCCGGGCGGACGTTCTCGACGTACTTAGAGAGGTCCGACCGCTGGTAGGTGACGGACCACTGCATGTGGGCGAGGTTCAGGTCCGCGGTGACGATCGATCCGTCGCTCGCCGGATCGAGGCGGTCGGTCTGGTTGAGGCGGTCGATGGGGCGGTTCTCGTCGCCGACCTGGACGTTGGGGAAGAACGCCCGGTTGACCTGCTCGGTGACGGCGCCGGTCTGCACCTTGACCAGCTCGCCGATGGGCGAGGGCCAGGCCCACTGCGCGCCGGGCGCGAGGTCCGCGGCCTGCTGGCGCCCGAAGAGCAGACGCACACCGCGCTCGCCCTCGCTGACGGTCTTGAACCCGGAGAGCAGGAAGAGCCCGAGCAGCGCGACCATGCCCAGCTGAACGAGGCGGTAGGTGATGCGCAGGGCGTCGGCCAGCGACTGGTTCGCAGGGTCCATCCGCGAGGCGAAGTCCGTGTCGGGGGCGCCGGACCGCTCGCGCAGCGTCACCGAGGACGGACGCTGGTGCGGTGTGGAGCCCGGAGTGGGAGTGTCGTCGCTCACTCAGCGTCTCCCTGGGCGCTCGGGTCGGGGAGGGGCGCCAAGATGCCGCCCGTGTGGAGGTCACGCATGGAGCCGGGCGAGAAGACGTCCAGGCCGTAGTCCGAGACCGAGAGGATCAGCGTCATCCGCTTGGACATCGCGTCGCGCATCAGCTCGAGCTTCTGGAGGAAGACGGCCAGCTCGGCGTTGGCCCGCTGGGCCTCCAGGTACGGGGCCGCCTCGCGCTCGCCGCGGGCCTCGATCTCCCGGGCCCGGCGTGTGGCGAACTCGCGGATCTTGGAGGCGTCGGACTGAGCGCGGGCGATGATGGAGCGCGCCTCGGACTGCCCGGCGGACTCGAGCTCCTTGGAGAGCTTGTCGCGGTTGGCGGCCATGCGGGCGATGACGGTGTTGGTCGTATCCTCGGGCAGGCGGATGCGGCTGATGCCCACCCCCACCACCTCGATGCCGTAGTCCGTCAGGCCCTGCCCGCCCTCGCCGGCGGTGGAGACCTGCGCCATGACGCGGGTCTCGAGCTCGCCGAGCTTGCTGGCGCCGCGCTCGGGCGTGAACAGCTCGTTCATGCGGTACTTGCTCACCTCGCCCATGGCGCTGCGGAGGCGGTCGCGGATGACCTCCTCGGCGCGCCGGAAGTGATCGATCGAGCGGTCGCCGGCGTTGCCGAACCGCTGGAAGAAGATGAGCGGGTCGCTGACGCGGTAGGTCAGGAAGCTGACGGCGATGATCTGGAACTCATCGGCGGTGAGCTGCGTCTCGGAGCGGGTCTCGACGACGCGCAGACGCTTGTCGTACTTGATGACCTGCTGGGCCGGGTAGGGCCACTTGAGCTTCAGGCCCGGCTCGGTGACGACGGACTCGGGCCCGGCCTTGCCGAACGTCGTCTCAACGGCGACCTCGTTGAAGCGCACGGTGTAGGTCACCATAAACGACACGATGGCGCCGAGGAAGATCGCCCCGATCAGCACGTAGATGAGATTCCGCACGGTGAAAGCTCCGATGGGCGGGGTCGTGACCCCGCCTCAGCCGTTGATCCTGGTTACCCGCCCGCCTCGTCGCCGAACACGTCGATGCCGCTCTGGCGGTCGTTCAGATCGATTCGTACCTTGGCGCCGGGGACGCCGTTGATGAAGACGCGGGCGTCACGCATCGCCTCGAGCATCGCCTCAAAGTACAGTCTGGACTGGTAGAGATCGGGCGCCGCCTCGTACGCGGCGACCTGCCCCTCGAAGAGGGTCGCCTTGGCCCGCTCGCCCATGTGACGCTCCCAGCGCGACGCGGCGGCCCTGATGAGCAGCTCACCCGCCTCGCCGCCCGCCCGCTCGAGCAGGCGCTGGACACCGAGGCGACCGCGGGCGATCTCGGTCTCGTCGCCGCCCGCCTCGATGAGCGCCTCGAGCGCGTCGAGCTCGTCAACAATCTGCCCCGCCAGCTCGACGCTGCCCGCAACCGAGGTCAGCTCCTGGATCTGTTCGCCGCGGGCCGACTCGATCATCGATTCGTAGTTCTGCTGGGCCTGAATGAGCGACTCGAAGTTGGGGGCGACCGTCTCGGGCGGATGGACCCCGCCAGCGCCGACGAACACGAGCTCCACGCCCGCGCCCCGACCGTCGTTGAGCGCGCCGTACGCGACTTCGAGTTCTTTCCGGATCGCCGAGGCGAGGGTCGTTCGCTCGGTTGTGATGATCTGGTCGATCCGCATCGCCGAGAGGTGCTGCATGACGACGCGCCGCCCGGTCGCCCGCAGCACGTTCTCACGCTGCCCCGGGCCCGCCAGCTGCTCGTAGAGCACCAGGTCGCTGATGACGAACTGCACGGGCACCTCGACGGCGATGAGCGCAACATCGCCGCCGCGGGCGTTGTCTTCGCTGCGCTCTTCCGAGGGCTGCACGATGTTGACCACCTCGTCGGTGGTGTGCTTCTCGGTCCAGAGGATGGGCGAGTCGCCCGCCTCGGGCGGGTTCGTGCCCAGGTGCAGGGTGCGCACCCCCGTGGTGGTGCGGCTGCGGACCAGGCCCCGCCCGGGGACGGTGGTGGTGAACTCGGGGACGAGCGCCTCGCCGAAGGGCCAGGGGTACTTGATGTGCAGCCCGGGCCCGACGTCCTGCTCGCCGGTCTCGCCGAAACTGAAGAGCGGCTTGCTGATCTGCCCGTTGGTGAGGATCAGCGCCCGCTGGTGTGGTTCTACGATCACCAGCGTGGTCATCCCCCATCCGATAATCAGGCCCATGAGGACGAGCAGCGCGACCGAGCGGCGCAGCAGGCGGTAGAACCAGGAGCCGGTGACGTCGACGCCGAACTGGTAGCTGAGCGCGTCGCCGACGGACTCAGCGATCTTGTCCGGGGCGGCGGCGAACCCGAGCACACGGGAGTCAAACGCGGGGCGGAGCTCCTCGCCGGCCTTGCGGGGGCGATAGAGATCGAGCAGGAAGTTGATGGCGATCTCGGCGCCGAGCACCACCATGCAGATGCCAAAGACCACGGGCAGGTAGCGCCCGATCGCATCGGGGCCGATGGCCAGCTCGACGAAGCTGGCCAGGGCGATGGCGAAGCCGCCGATGGCAGCGCCCACGCTCTGGGCCGCACCCGCTCGCAGCGCGGTCCACGAGGGCTGCTTGCCCATGCCCGAGATAAACCGGGCGAAGACGAACCCGACGAACGCGACGCCGAGCCCGAGGGCGATGCCCCAGCCGGGTTGGGCGGCCTGCCCGTAGTTGTCGTGCTCGATCAGTGGGCGACCGCTCGCCTGACGGACCAGCCCCAGCGTGATGAGCAGCACCGAGATGACGACGGCCAGCGTGGGCAGAACCCACTTCTGGATGGTTACCACGCGCCGCGCCGCGACGCGCAGGTCATCACCGGTGGACTCGAACGCGCTGGACGCGCCGGACTCGCTGGCGAGCGCCTCGGCCTCCATCGCCTCGATCCGCTCGCGTCGCTGCTGGTCGTAGAACAGCGCAAGGCCCAGCCAGATGATCAGCCCGATGCCCATGTAGATAGACAGGGTGATCGCGGCATGGTCCCCCGCGATGCGGCCGTACACGAGCACGCCCAGCGCGAGCCCCGCCTGGATCAGCAGGCCGAGCACGCTGACACTCGTGCCGCGTCGGTACGTCAGGTAGTCACCCTTCATCGTGCCTTCCGGGTCTGGTTCATGGGGTCAGGGACAGGGGCGGGGTCAATCGATGCGGGGAGGCGTCCGAGCCGGGACGGGTCCGCTCTCAGATTCTGCTCAGGACGTGCGCGGACAGTCCGGCGCCCGGAACGGCGCGCGGACCCGCGGTCGCCGGGCCGGGCCCACGCCCGCAGGGGGCTATTCTCGCCGCGCCGAGACGTCCTTTCCACTGGGGGTCGATTGTCGGCGGGTCCGTCCAGACCCCTGACACACCGGTCACGCCTGATTGGTCGTCGCCAGAGGGTTGATCTTTGATCCATGCGCGGTCCCCTGCGCCGGGGTGCGCGCACCCCGGGCCCCGGCTGGTCCACACCTACGCCCCGCGCGAACTCTGCGTTCGCGCCGATCGATAGAAAGTCCGCGTCCACATCCAAAGACTCCCGCCCCCGAACGGCTACGATCGCTGCCCGATGGTCTCTACTACCCTCGCCATCGCCCGGAACGCCTTCGTCGAGAGCCTGCGCCAGCCCGTTTTCCTGGGCCTGCTGGTCATCTCCGGCGTGCTTCAGTTGCTCAACACCTGGGCGACCGGCTTCTCCATGGGCTTCAAAAATGTGCCCGGCGAGGTCGCCGGCGACAACAAACTCCTCTTCGACATCGGCCTGGCGACGGTGTTTTTCTGTGGCATCCTCGTCGCCGCGTTCATATCAACGAGCGTCATCAGCCGCGAGATCGAGAACAAAACCGTCCTGACGGTGGTCTCCAAGCCCATCGGGCGTTCCAAGCTCATCCTGGGCAAGTACCTGGGCGTCGCGGGCGCCATGCTTGTCGCCATCGCAATCATGGTCGTATTCCTTCTGCTCGGCATCCGGCACGGCGTGATGAGCACCGCCGCCGACACCCTGGACATGCCCGTCATCGTCTTCGGCATCGGATCGGTCCTGCTTGCGATCGGGCTCGGGGCGATCGGCAACTACCTCTACGGCTGGTCGTTCGCCCAGACGAGCGTCGTCATCATGCTCCCGCTGACGCTCATCGCCTACGCCCTGGTCCTGGCGATCAGCAAAAAATGGGAGTTCCAGCCCCTCTCCACGGACTTCAAGCCCCAGATCTCCCTCGCGTGCCTCGCGCTGACGATGGCGCTGCTGGTAATCGCGGCGATCGCGACGGCCGCCTCCACCCGCCTCGGGCAGGTCATGACCATCGTCATCTGCGCCGGCGTCTTCGTCCTGGGCCTGCTCTCGAACCACCTCGTCGGGCGCCACGCGTACGTCAACCCGACGATCGGCATCGTTGAGTCAGCCAGCTCAGGCACCGGGATCAACCTGCGCACGTTTGTCGGGCAGCGCGTCGCCGAGCTGGCGGCCCAGCGGGCGGGCGTGACCACCGAAGAGTTCCTGGCCCGCCCCGAGCTCAACAGCGCCGACTATGTCACGAAGTGGGAAGTGCTGGGCATGATCGACGGCTCGGACCAGACCGAGCGCGAGTTGCTTTTCCGCACGATCGGCAGCGAGTACGAGCTGCGCCTCAAGGCTCCGCCCAAGGGCGTTGAGGTCAAGGTCGGCGATCCGATCTACTACGGGCCCTCGCCCAATGGTGTTGCGCTCGTGCCGCCAGCGTTCAAGGCGCCGGCGCCGGGGACCGACCTGAGCGCGACGCTCTACCCCCCGGGCACGCCCGGCGCGCTGGTCGTGGTCTTCTCCGACGGGCGGATCCTTCGCGCTCGCCACATCGGCGCGCAGCCGCTCAAGCTCTCTCGCCCGCCGCTCGAGGGCGACTTCCTGTTCCTCATGCCGACGCGGACGCGCCCGATCGCCGCGGGGCTGTGGGCGCTGATCCCCAACATGCAGTCGTACTGGCTCGTGGACGCGATCAGCCAGGCCCAGCCGATCCCGCTGTCGCACATCGGGCTGGTGCTTCTCTACGGCTTGACGCAGATCGCCGGCTTCCTGGCGCTGGCGGTGATGCTGTTCCAGGGACGCGACGTGGGGTAGGTTTGGCGACGCGATCCCAATTTTGGACCACCTATCATCATCGGGAACTAAATCCCAAACTCTTCCCGGTTGAGTTCTCGCCGGGGAGTATTACTCGACTTGCAGAACTTGGGTCGAACCAATCCAGAGATGAGCGTGTAAAAACTCGAACCAGCCGCAGAGGGTCGCCAAAGACTTTGCCCCAATGAGCACGCCACGCGACGAGATTCTGGTCAAGGTCCCGCAGGTCACGCTGATATTCTGGATCATCAAGATCGCCGCGACCACCCTCGGTGAGACAGGCGGCGACGCTGTTTCCATGTCCATGAATCTTGGATACCTGATCGGTACCGTTGTCTTCGCGACGATCTTTATCGCAATGGTGGCCGCTCAGATTCTCGCCAAGTCATTCCATCCGATCCTGTACTGGGGCACAATCATCGCTTCGACGACAGTCGGTACAACACTGGCAGACATGGTGACGCGCGATCTCGGGATTGGCTATGCCGGCGGCTCGCTCTTGCTCGCGGCGCTGCTCTTCGGATCGTTGTTGGCTTGGAGGGCGGTCCTCGGCTCGGTTTCTTTCGCGAGCGTGAGCACGCCGAGGGCGGAGATGTTCTACTGGCTAACCATCATGTTCTCTCAAACGCTGGGCACCGCGCTCGGCGATTGGACAGCGGACACCGCCAGTCTTGGGTACGGCGGCGCGGCCCTCGTTTTTCTCGTGTTGCTTGGCATCGTTGGCGCCGTCTACTACAAGTCGAAGTTCTCCCGAGTAGCCCTGTTCTGGATGGCGTTCATCCTTACTCGTCCGCTCGGCGCCGCAGTGGGCGACCTTCTAGATAAGCCGATTGACTCCGGGGGACTCGCGCTCAGTAGGTACACCGCATCCGCGGTGCTCTTCGTCTTCATCATCGTCTGCGTCTTTCTGTTCCCTCAGCGGGCCGCCAAACACAGTCACTAGGAACGCATATCACGAAGCACCACGCGATTTACCGCTCCGATCAGCGCCTACCAGTTAGGCGATTGAGCTTCTCCAGAATCAGCCTTGGCGCGTCCTGAACAATGATCGCGGCCTTAAGGTTGCCCATTGGATCTATCAGATTTGTCGCGACGTCGGCTGACCGCGTTCAGCCCTGCACGGCGATCGCCCGCCCGTACACCTTGACGCACTTCTCCGCGGCGCCCTCCCAGGTCAGGCCTCGCAGCTCGTACTCGCCGTGCTCGCGGAGCGTCTGACTCAGCGGGGGGTACTTCAGGACGGCCACGATCTTGTTGGCCATCTCCTCCGTGTCCCAGAAATCGACCTTGAGCGCGTGGGTGAGCACCTCGCTCACGCCCGACTGCTTGGAGATGATCACGGGCACGTCGTGGCTCATGGCCTCGAGCGGGGCGATGCCGAACGGCTCGGAGACGCTGGGCATGACGTACAGGTCCGCCATGCGGAAGACATTGTCCACGTCGCGCCCGCGAAGGAAACCGGTGAACAGGACCTTGTGCCCGATGCCCAGGGACGCGGCCTGCTCGATCATCTTTACCGCCATGTCGCCCGAGCCCGCGACGACAAACTTCACGTTCTCGACCTTCTCGAGCACGCGCTTGGCGGCCTCGATGAAGTACTCCGGGCCCTTCTGCATCGTGATGCGCCCGAGGAAGAGCACGATCTTGTCCTTGCGCTCGATCTTGTGGCCCGCGAAGGGCTGCGCGCCGTCCTGCTCGACGCCGTTGTAGACGACGTCCACCTTCTCCGGATCGGCGCCGTAGCGGTTGACGGCGATCGACTTGGTCAGGCGCGACACCGTGATGACCCGGTCGGCGGCGTGCATGCCGGCGCGCTCGATGTCGTACACGCCCTGGTTGACGTTCTCGCCCGAGCGGTCGAACTCGGTCGCGTGAACGTGGGCCACGAGCGGCTTGCCCGTGAGCGCCCGCAGCGCCATGCCCGCGGGGTAGGTCAGCCAGTCGTGCGCATGGATGACGTCGAAGCGTTCGCGGATAGACAGCGCGCACACCAGCTTGGCGTAACGCTGCGCGTCGGCGAACAGGTCCCCGCCGTAGTGGTGCTCGCCCCCTTCGTCGGGGTCGATGTCCTGGAGGATGTGCTCCATGACCTTGAGCAGCTGCGGCGCCGAGCCCGAGCGCAGGCCCTCGATCTCGCCCAGCCCCGAGCCGCCCGAGACGGGTGTGTGGGCCTTGGCTTGGGGCGCCAGCGCCTCGAGCAAACGCCCGAGATCGCGCCTCGCGTCGCCCTGCGGGTACGGGCTGTTGAAGCCCGCCTCGACCTCGAAGAATCGTGTGGCCCCGGGCGTGATGGCGCCGGGCTGGTCCGCCAATGACCGGGGATCCGAAAGATCTACACTCGTCTCGCGGGCCGGGAGCACGCCGCGGCTCGCGGCGGGCGCCGCCTCGGCGGTGGCGCTGGCGCGGACGTCTTCCACGGCGCGCTTGAGCGCGTCGGAGCCGAGCAGCTCGACGTGCCCACCGCTGGCGCCGCCCACGGACTTGGGCAGGATGAACGTAATCTCGTGCCCCTGGCGCGCGAGCGCCTTGGTCAGGCCCTGGCAGGCCGTGCCGAGACCGCCCGCCACGAACGGCGGGAACTCCCATCCCAGCATCAAGATCCGCATACGCCCGCTCCGATCGTGTGCGCCACGCTCAATCCTCGTCCGCCTGGGCGTTCATGTCGCCCAGGTTTCGGAAGCATTGTTCATAGGCGAGCAGCCAGATCGCCGCCGTCTTCGCGTCCTCGGGAACGCCGGATCGGAAGGTGAAAAACATGTCGTCCGAGCGGAAGTGCTGGACCTGGGGCGACTGCCCATCGAGACCCAGATCGTCGAGCTCTTCCTCAAGAAGCTCCTCGATCTTGTCGCCCGAGTGCATCAGCTCGGACTCGATGGACTCGCTCTGCCAGCGGTCCTTCATGACGAGCGAGACCCAGAGCTTGCCGTCCTCGTGGGTGAGGGTGTAGGTCGCGGGCTCGGCGGACGCCTTGGCGTCGCATTCCACGCCCTCGGGGGTGATGCGGACATCGCCGAACGCGCCCGAGCCCCTGGCCCGGTCGCCCACGCCCTCGAACAGTTCCTGCAGCGCCTTGGTCGGCGTGGTCATCGCGCTCTGCCCCGTCATCAAGAGTCTTCGGTCCCGCCCCGGGTGTCCACGACACCCGTTCCGGGCAAGCCTAGGCGATCACGTCCATTCCCACGGTGTGTCCCTCGTCGGGGGTCGCTCACCTTGACCGTGGCGAGGCCGGCTATACTCGTCCCCGCGGGCAAGAGCCCGCGCCTGGCCCAGGTGGCGGAATTGGCAGACGCGCCACCTTGAGGTGGTGGTCCCGGCAACGGGGTGGAGGTTCGAGTCCTCTCCTGGGCATTGACCGATCGAGGCGGGCGTGACCCGCCTCGCGGTCGTTTTTCGGGCGACCCTCCCCGAAATCCGGGACACGGGCACAACCGCCGCCCGTTCCTGCGGCTATAGACCACCATGAGCACCACCCGCCCCCACCGCCCGGACCCGACCAGACGCCTCCGCCTGCCCGGGCTGCTGCGTTGGGCGCCGTGGGCCGCGGTCCTGGGCGGGGCCCTGGCTCTGGGCGTCGCGCTGGCCCCGGCGCCCTCGGACGCGCCGAGCGTGGTGCTGGTGTCCTCCGCCCAGCCCGAGGAGGGGGACGCCTCGGTCGAGTGCATGGTCACACGGCGCGACGGCAAAGAAATCACGGGCATCTACGAGGACCAGAACAGCGATCGCGTGATCGTCCGCGTGCGCGGCGTCCGGACGGTCATCCCGCGCGCACAGATCCAGCGTCTGGAGTTCCTGGCCCCCGTCGAGGATCGGTACGAGGAGCTGCGGGCGACCATCGCCGACAACGACGTCGAGGGGCTGCTCTACCTGGGCGAGTGGTTGCGCCGACGCGAGCGGTACGAGCTGGCCCTGAACGAGATCAACAACGCGCTGCGGGTCGAGCCCTACAACGAGCAGGGCAAGGCGATGCGAGCCTGGCTCGAGCAGCAGATCAAGATGGTCCGGCGCGAACCGGTGGACCGGGGTGAGGCCCCCACCCTCGGCGCCGGGCGGGGCGACGCCAGCCCCTTCCCGATGCTCTCGCGCGACGAGATCAATCTCATCCGTGTGTATGAGATCGATCTGGACGATCCGCCCCGCCTGCTCATCGGGCGCGACGTCATCGAACGCCTCATGCAGGAGCACGCCCAGAGCGAGCTGGTCCCGGTGACCCGCGACGGGCGTGAGAGCTTCCTGCGATCACCCCCCGCCAGGATCCTCGACGTCATGTTCCGCCTCCAGGCCCGGGACTACTACCCCGAGGTCCGGGTGATGGACGACCCGGAGTCGATGCGTCAGTGGAAGCGCAACGTCCACGCGGCATGGCTCAACAACGCCTGCGCCTCGGCCCGGTGCCACGGCGGCGAGCACGCGGGGCGCCTCTGGCTCCAGAATAAGCACGTCAACTCCGACGCCACCGCGTACACCAACTTCCTGATCCTGGACCGGTTCCGCCTGCCCGACGGCACGCCGCTGATCAACTGGGACGAGCCCGCCCGCTCGCCCATGCTCCAGATGGCCCTGGCCCGCAACTCGTCGATCACGCCGCACCCCGAGGTCGGGCGCAGCGCCGGCGCCCGGGGCTGGCGCCCCGTGTTCCGCTCGACCGAGGACCGCCGATACGAGCAGGCGGTCGCGTGGATCGAGTCGATGTACCGCCCCCGCCCGGACTACCGGATCGACTATGTGCCCCCCGTGCCCGCGGGCGCCCGGGATCCGGGGCTGACCCCCACCGCCCCGGTCGATCGCTGAGGCGTCCTCGCCCCCTGGAACCTTCGCCCGCGGGCGCCCGGATGGTCCCCACCGAGGCCACGCCCGGGCATGATCGGCGTACGGACGTGTGCTAAAGTCTCCTGCCCGCCGCTCACGGGGTGTTGGGCGACCCTTGACCCCTCTTCCCGACCCCTCCCAAGCCCTGCCTTCGTGCCCGCCAGACGCGGCGCGAGTCCACAGCACACCACGAGGCCACCCATGACCCGAACGACCCCTCGACTCTCTCGACGCCGAACCCGCGGCGTGAGCCTGATCCTCGCCGGCGCTGGCCTGGCGTGTGTCGGCGCCTGCAACCGCGGCGGCGACTCCGAGACCGCGGTGCACGAGGCGTCGATCGTCCTCAAGAGCGGCGCCGAGGCCGACCGGACGTCTCTCGGTACGGGCTCGAGCAACGCCTCGGCCGTGGATTACCGGATCCGGCGTCTCGAAGAGGCGCTGGCGACGCTCAGCCCGCACGTGGGCGCGGACGGCGCCGCCTACGAGAGCGCCGCGGCGGTCCTGGCGGCCGTCTCCGAGAACGGGCTGGCAGTTGAGGACGAGGCCCGCGTCGTCGAGCTCACGCGTGAGCTCGACAACCGGAAGACCGCGATGCGCGGCACGCTCGGGCAGTGGTGGAAGCACTACGCCGTAGCGAGATCCTCGGCGACGTTCGATCCCAAGGACTCCATCGCGGACCTGAACCGGATGACGGCGATGCTCCAGGAGGACATCGAGCAGATCCGCCAGACCAAGAGCGTGATGGACGAGAAGATCGCGAGTCTGACATCGCAGATCAACGAGGCGATGGACCAGGCGCAGAGCGAGCGTGAGGAGGCGGGGCGCCTGCAGCTCGAGTCGAGCCGCGCGGCCCCGACCGAGACGCCCGCGCTGGCCGAGCGGGTTCGCGAGCACTCGCGCCGGGCGGACTCGTACGAGTTCCAGGCCCAGCGTCTGCGCACACGTCTGGGGCAGATCGAGCCCGACGCCCAGGAGAAGGCCAGGCACATCGAGCGGCTCCAGACGCAGATGAACCTGCTGGAGGAGTCGCGTCAGCAGATCGCCGAGCGCGAGCGGACGTCGGCGGACGACGCGGCGGCGGCCCGGCGCGCCGCCGCCAAGTCGGAGGCCTCCCTGCTCGAGCAGGGCGGCGCCCTGAACGACTTCGTCGAGAACGACCTTCGTGATCTGGCGTCCTCGACCGAGCGTCACCTGCGCAACGCGATCGCCAACGCGGGCAAGGCCAGCGACAGCGCCAAGGACAGCGCCAACCTGGCCAAGGCCTCCGCCCAGCACCGCCTGGGCGACCTCTACGCATCCGTCGGCGCGGCTCACGAGTCGCTCAGCGATCTGTTCCTGCACCTGGGCACGCTCTCGCTCGAGAACGCGTCGAGGTTCACCGAACTTGGCCAGGCCCGCGCGGCGTCGGCGACCGAGGCCCGCGAGCAAGCCGCGGAGGCGTACTCGGGCGCCGCCCGCTCGCTCCGCGCCGTTCGTGTTCGCTCCGAGTCCAAGGACGCGCTCAACGCCCTGGCCGACCGTCTGGAGGGCGTCGAGCCCGAGTCGCTCGACGAGTTCGGGGGCGACGAGACCCTCGGCGACGAGGGCCAGCCGATGGGCGAGGACGACGCGCAACCCGACGCCGACGACTGACGCGTCCACGCCCAAGATTGTCACGATGACCACCCACAGCGAACAGGCCCCCCGACCCCGGCGCGCAACGCCCGAGGCGCAGCCCGAGGGCGTGCCAGAGCTGCGCGACGTCGAGCAGCACCTGATCACGCCCGCCGCCCCGGCGATCGGTCGCGTGGTCGAAACACGCATCTGCACCGCGAGCAAGAAGGCCGCGGGGTTCGTGCGTCACGTCTCGATCGACGTTTCTGGCACCGAGTTGGCCGGTCGGTTCCGCGCGGGCCAGTCGTTCGGCGTCGTCCCCCCCGGCCTGACGGACAGGGGCAGGCCCCACAAGCTCCGCCTGTACTCCATCGCCAGCCCCACCCGCGGCGAGGACGGCCAGGGGCAGGTCTTGGCGACCACCGTCAAACGCACCATCGAAGAGCACTGGGACGATCACACCCTTCTGCTGGGCGTGGCGAGCAACTTCCTGTGCGACCTGCACCCGGGCGCCGAGGTCGCGATCACGGGCCCCGCGGGCAAGCGGTTCGTGCTGCCCAAGGACCCCGGGGCGCACGACTACGTGTTCTTCGCGACTGGAACGGGCGTCGCGCCGTTCCGCTCGATGCTCCTCGAGATGCTGGGTGATCCCGGGGGCCCATGCCCGTCCAAGATCACGCTCGTGATGGGAGCGCCGTACGCGACGGATCTGATCTACCACCAGGAGCTGACGGCTCTGAGCCAGACCCACCCGAACTTCACGTACCTGACGGCGATCTCCCGCGAGCGCCAGGACGACGTGGACCGCAAGCTCTACGTCCAGGGGCGCCTGGAGACCCACGCGGAGCATTTCGGAGGCCTGCTCGCGTCCCAGCGGACGCTGATCTACGTCTGCGGCATCGCGGGCATGGAGCTGGGCGTCTTCCAGGGGCTCGCGAGCCTTCTGGACGCCGAAGGGCTGGATCAGTACCTGCGGGGCGAGCCCGAGGTGATGGGCGACGCGTCGGCCTGGGAGCGGCGAATGATCCCCAGGCAGCTGCGGCCGACCAAGCGGGTGATGCTCGAGGTGTACTGAGGCCCGCAGAGGGCGTGACCTGAACGAGGTTTGACCCCCTCCCGGGGACCAGCTAGCTTTCCGACCCACGGGCGAGGACCGCCCAAGAGCCCGAGACACGAGGATCCGACGCGATGAACCGACCCCGAATCTGCTCCACTCTGCGTCCCCTGGCGGGCGCCGCCGTGCTGGGGATCGGATGCCTGTCGGCCCACGCGCAGACGTCGTCCATCGAGCCGAGCGTCATCTCGTCGGACTCGATCGGTTCGCCCGAGCGAGAGGCGATCGCGGCGCACGTGCGGGACTGGGCGCCCGGTCTGGCCAGCGACGACATGGGGCGGATCGCCACGAGCCGCCAGCGCCTGAGCCGCCCCCTGACCGGGTCGAGCGTCGCGGTGACGTTCCGCGAGGCGTACGCCGACGCGCTCGTGCCCGAGCTGACAACCCTGCTGGCGAGTGACAACATCGGCTCGCGACTGGCGGCGCTGCGTCTGGCGGGCGAGCTGGCGACCGAGAGCAGCGTGCCGCTGATCGTTGAGGCGTTCGGGGACAGCGACGAGGCGGTGCGGTACTTCGCGATCGGGCGGATGGAGGCCGCGTTCTCCCAGGCCGCGTCGCACGCGCCGTCGCTCTCGCCCGAGACGACGTCGGACATGGTCCGCCTGCTGGGCGAGCGGGTGGGCGACGGCTCGGCGCTGGAGGCGGACGCCGCGGTGCGGGCGCTCGGCGGCGCCATCGGTCTCAACCAGTCCGGGTTCAACTCGGCGCGGAACGAGGCGGCCACCCTGCTGGGCTCGAAGGCCGGCCAGCGCGTGCGGGCGATGGAGTCGAGCACGATCGACGAGTCCGAGTTGATCGTGGCGCTCAACGCCTGCTCGGCGGGACGCTCGGCGGTGACGGCGACCGGCTGGAAGCCCGACCGCGCGGCGACGCGCGAGCTCATCGGGCTCGGCGGGGACGTCCTGGCGATCGCCTTCGAGCGCTTCGTCAACAACGACCTGCCAGACGTGGCCGACCGCGCGATCGATGTCCAGATGGTCCGGGCGGCCGAGAACCTGATCCACTTCGCCCGCAGGCATGACGCGACGCTGCGGGGCGCCAACGACGCCCGCCAGCCCACCCGCCTGGGCGACCTGCTCGAATCCGGCGATGACCGGGCCTTCCGCACGCAGGCGCTGGAGCTTCTGGGCAGCGGCGGCGATCTGGTCCGAACGTACGGCTTCGAATCCGGACGCTTCCTGGAGCGATAGCCGCGAGGACGACCCCGCGTCCGAAGTCCCGGGGCGCGGTACAGTGCGCCCATGCTCAAGCTGTTCGTACCCCTGGCGCTGCTCGCGGCCTTGGTCGTGGGCGCGGTGCTCTCCGACGGCGCCTCCAAGCCCGCCGACTTCACCTACATCAACGGCTCGGGCACCATCAACACCCTCGACCTGCAGCGGATGAGCTGGCAGCCCGACCTGCGGGCGGCGCGGATGTTCTTCGAGGGGCTGACCGCCAACGACGTCTTCACGTGGGGGTACGACGTCGTGCCCGCGGTCGCCGAGTCGTGGGAGATCACCGACGACGGGCGGACGTACACGTTCCACCTGCGCGAGGACGCGAAGTGGTCCAACGGGGCGCCCGTCGTCGCGGGCGACTTTGTCTATTCCTGGCGGCGTGCCCTGCTGCCGGACATCGGGTCGGACTACATCGCGTTCTTCCTGCTCATCGAGGGGGCTCCCGAGTTCTACGCCTGGCGACAGAACGCGATCGATGACTACGAATCCCGCCCCGAGAGTGATCGCACCCAGGCCGCGGCCGACGCGCTCTGGGAAGAGACCCAGCGCCGGTTCGAGGAGACCGTCGCGCTCAAGGCCATCGATGACCGGACGCTGACGATGACACTGAGCGAGCCCACGCCGTACTGGCTGGACCTGTGCGCGTTCGCGGTGTTCTACCCGGTGTACCCGGATCTGGTGAGCCAGTACGAGAAGCCCGCTGCGAACACCGGGCGCCTGGACCTGCGCCAGGGCTGGACCAAGCCCGACCGGATCGTGACCAACGGGGCGTTCATGCTCACGGAGTGGAAGTTCAGACGGTCGATGCGGGGCGAGAAGAGCCCCCACTACTGGAACCGGGACTCGATCAGCGTGGACTCGATCGAGATGCCCGTGGTGGACGAGCCCAACGCGATGATTCTCGCGTTCGAGTCGGGCAGCGTGGACTTCGTCACGGACGTGACGGTCGGATACCGGGCGGACATCTACGCCCGCAAGCTCGCGTTCTACGACGAGAACCGCGAGCAGTACGAGGCGTTGAAAGCCGAAGGCCTGGACCCGATCGAGATCGACCGGCGCCTGCCCGACGACCCACGCAAGAACATCCACGTTTTCCCCGCATTTGCGACGTACTGGTACAACTTCAACTGCCTCGAGAAGCTCCCCGACGGGCGGAGCAACCCCTTCCATGACCCGCGCGTGCGCCGGGCCTTCGCGATGGCGGTGGACAAGGAGACCCTCGTCCGCGAGGTCAAGCGCACGGGCGAGCCGGTGGCGAGCACGATCATCCCCCCCAACTCCATCGGCGGGTACACCTCGCCCGCGGGGCTGGGCTACGACCCGGCCGCGGCCCGCAGGCTGCTGGGCGAGGCGGGCTGGCCCGACCCGAGCCAGTTCCCGACGGTGGACATCCTGTTCAACAAGGACGCGGGGCACGACCTGATCGCCCAGTCGGTCGCCAAGGACTGGCAGCGGAACCTGGGCGTGCCCATCAGCCTGGCGCAGAAGGAGCTCAAGGTCTACCGCAACGACCTGAAGAAGCAGAACTACATGGTCAGCCGCGCCGGCTGGTACGCCGACTACGGCGACCCGACGACCTTCCTCGAGATCAACCGCTCGACCGACGGCAACAACGACCGCAAGTACAACAACCCCGTCTACGACGATCTGCTCGACCAGGCCCGCGTTGAGACCGACCCCGCCAAACGCATGGCGCTATTGAGCGAGGCCGAGCGGATCATCATGGAAGAGGACCTGCCGATGGTCCCGCTGTACCACTACGTGACGGTCTACCTGTTCGACCCCGACGAGATCAGCGGCATCAACCCGCACGCCCGCGCCATGCAGCAGATGTACATGATCGACGTGCTGGGCGACGGCAAGGGGCCCGACGTTCCGCGCACGATGCCGGTGCTCGCGCCAACGCTGGGGGAGGCGACGCCGTGATCGGGATGATCCTGCGACGGCTCGCGGCCCTGCCGGTGATCCTGATCGTGGTGTACACCATCACGCTGACGCTGGCGTGGGCGGTGCCGGGCAACCCGCTGGAGAACCCCGAAGGGCGCCAGCCGCCGGCCGAGGTCATCGAGGCGATGAAGCGCCAGTACAACCTGGACAGCTTCCCCCGGTTCTACCTGTCGTACCTGGACAGCGCCTCGGGCTTCGAGTTCATCCGCGACTGGGTCAGCGGCGAGATCTCGCGCGACCGCGCCGCCGCCCTCGGGTCCGGGCAGATCCCGCCGGTGCGCCCGATCTTCAACTTCGGGCCCTCGCTGCAGTACGAGGACTGGACGGTCAACGAGATCGTCGCCGGCGCCATGCCCGTATCGATCACGCTGGGAGCCCTGGCGATCCTGATCGCGCTGGTGATCGGGCTGACCGCGGGCGTCGTCGGCGCCGTCAAGCCCAACTCGCTGGCGGATCTGGCGACCCTGGGTGTGGCGCTCATCGGGATCTCCCTGCCCACGTTCGTGATCGGGACCGTGCTCCTGCTCGTCTTCGGCGTCTGGATTCCCGTCCTGCCCGTGGGCGGCTGGGGGCGCTTCAGCGACCTGATCCTGCCCTCGGTGACGCTCTCGCTCCCGTTCGCGGCGTACATCGCCCGCCTGACGCGCATGGGCATGATCGAGGCCCTCGGCGCCGATTATGTGCGCACCGCGCGGGCCAAGGGCCTGAGCGAGCGGAGCGTCCTGCTGCGCCACGCGCTCAAGAACGCGTTCCTGCCGGTGCTCAGCTTCCTGGGCCCGGCGACGGCCCTGGCGATGACCGGCTCGTTCATCGTCGAGCGGGTCTTCACGATCCCGGGGATGGGCCAGCACTTTGTCAACGCCGTGCAGAACAAGGACCTGTTCCTGATCATGGGCGTGGTGCTGATTTTCGCCACGATGCTGATCCTGTTCAACCTGGCGGTGGATGTGATGTACCGCTGGGTTGATCCGCGGATCGAGTAGCGGCGTTAGTCGCTGAGCGGGATTGGCGCGTCGTCCTTGAGGCGCCGCTCCGAGCCCACCGGTTCTGTGCCGAGCACCTGTGTGATCGGTGTGAGCTTCGCCGCTTGGTACGCGCTGCCCATCCTCTGCAGATAGAAGTGCGATGTGGTGATCTTGCAGAGCGATTCGAAGCCCTCAAACAGCGACGATGCGTGTGCGTCCTTGGCGAGGATCCCCTTGCCGCCACAGCGTGCAATCGCGTCAATCCGATTGGGCATCGACGGGTGCGATGACCACCAGCTTGCCTTCTCTTCGAACCCGTCGATGAACCCGTCCTTGCGCCGCTTGCCGGTCGGCGCGAGCTTGGCGCTCATCAGCGGGAGGTTGTCGGGCAGGCGTCGCCCGCTGGCTTCCCACATGCCCTCGGCCCGCTGGGCCGCTCGCCTCCAGCCCTCGCCGAGTTCGATCAGACGAGCCATTCCCCAGGTCGCGTTCCGCGCGCCGATGACCCGCGTCGCGCTCTGGTCCGCGTCGTACTCCATCCGCCGAAGCAGGAACGAACCGCACACAATCCCCAGGATCATGAAAGCCCAGAGCACGCCCCGCGCCAGCCACAGGCAGAGTTTGGCCAGCAGCGCGACGAGCATGAAAGGCCACCAGCTGTCGTCGAGCGTTTCATCGACGAGTTCATCGACGGCGCCCCGCCCGTAGACCGCTTCGCTGGCCCATGATTCAACCGCCGAGAGGAGGATGTGCGCCCGAGCGGCGCCGCCCTGCCTGAAGTGAGCCAGCTCGTGCGCCAGAACTCCCGTCAGCTCGCTGCGCCGCATGCCCGCGACGAGCGTGAGCCCGATCTGGAGCACGAGCCTGCCCCCGAACAACGCCGCCCCGGCCCCTCCCTCTCGCCCCGCAGAGGCGTTGGGCTCGCATATGACCTCGATCCGGTCGGGATTGGGAGCGCCCATGATCGCCGCGAGCTGCTCCACGTACGCGTAGAGCAGTCGCTGCTCGCGCCGATCGAGCTCCACCGCGGGGTACCGCTCTTGGCGCCTCGGGATGAGCGGGCCGAGCATCGCGATCACGATCGTCCCTCCGGCCACGAGCGGTCCGACGTACGCCACCGTTCGGAGGATCAGCATCAGCATCCCGACTCGCATCCTGGTGCGTGTCGCCCCCCCACCCCGGCCGGGTTGTTCGGAAGCGAAGTCGAGTAAAGCGGTCCCGTACCCCGCCCAGTACCAGACACCCCAGCACGCCAAGGCAATGAGCCCCAGGTAGACCGCGAACTGCAGGGCCACCATGGCAATCACGCCCGCGGCGGCAACCCGATACAGAATCGGCGTCCGAACGGGCGTGAACGCGTCAGAGAACATCGACCTGCCCTGTGCGTGCTCGGCGTTTGCGCCGGAACTCTCCCCCATCGATCCCCCCCGCCTGGCTTCCTCCTCAGAGCGTAATCCACACCCCTCGCTCGATCTCTGTCCTCAAGATGTTCCGGCGAACATAGTGCCTGTGAACTGTCGCCGAAGGCTCTGGGAGCCCTGAGCTACTTCGCCTCTCGACCGCACTCGGGGCACGGGCTCACGCCCTTGAGTTGGTACCCGCACCAGACGCAGTCGCCGCCGCGGGCACGCCAGAGACGACGCAGCAGGATCAATGCGTACGGCCCGAGGCACAGGACCACGAACACCGCCGTGCCCACGATGAGCGGGTTTCCGATCAGACCGCGCAGCAGCAGCCGGGGCGCCGGGTCCGGCTCGGGACCCGAGAACGCGGCGTTGTCCCAGTCCCACCACATCTGCTTGTGCTCGATCACGGGCAAGGGCCACCCGAGATGGACCACGTCCATCGTGAAGCCGTTGGAATCCGGGCTCTGTCTGGTCACCCGGGCGTCGTAGTGGCGGTACCCGAACGCTCGGGTGACCTGCCAGTACTCGATCTCAGGCCAGGGGTCGGCGTGCGGCGTGGTCGAGGGCCAGGACCGGTCGGCCGCGTCTGCGCCCCTGAGCTGGAGCGTCGTGGGGAGTGGCGGCGCGGTGCGCGAGCGGGTCTTGCTGATGGCGAGCGGGACGTTCACCGCCGCGACCATGAGGATCAAGATCACCCATGCGAGCAGCAGGAGTCTACGTTCGGCCCCTGTTGTGATGTGCAGCATGCTTATACCGGGTTACAACGCCTTGCTGGGCACTCCCTGACATGGCTTTCGGAATGAACTACGACTCGAGCGTAAACCCCGCCCCACGCTCGACATCGAAGCTCACGAAGTCACCCGCCTCGAAATCCGACGCCTTCTGGCGCTGGTCGGTGAGCTGGCACGTGATCGGCGCCCCGGCGCTCACGGTGATCGTGTTCCTCGACTTGTCCAACGCGATGACCGAGCCCTGGACGCGACGGGGGCGCCCGGCCACCGGCTCGATGTAGCGACCGCCCGCCCCGACCTTGTCCACCCGCCGGGCCTTGGCGGTGATGCGCCCGACGACGGTCTTGCCGACGCGGTCTGCCAGGGCGTCAACGCCTCCGGTGGGTTGCAGACGCGTCAGGTAGCTCGTGTTGGGGAAGCTGAGCACCACAAACGCGGGGGTCGTCGCGGTCGCGTCGAGGATCTCCTCGAGGCGCCCGCGGGCGAGGGTGGGATCGATCTTGGTCGTCGGGGCGGGGTCGAGCATGGGGCAAGGGTAGCTGCTCAGCCGGCCCTGGGCCGGCGGGTCAGACGCCCGCGAGCACCCATCGACAGAAAGTTGGACAGCAGCCTCGGACCCTCGGGCGTCATGAAGCTCTCCGGATGGAACTGCACGCCCTCGAGCGGGGCTTTGCCCGCGTCCGCCCACACCCGGCGCAGGCCCATGACGACCTCCACGCCCGGCGCGTCGGACCCGGCGGCCTCGACGCTCGTCGCGCTGACTTCCCACCCGTCCTGACCCGGAGCGGGGGGCGGGGGGACGCTCTCACGGCGCACGACCAGCGAGTGGTAACGCGTCGCGATCATGGGGCTTTCGATGCCCGCAAAGAGGCCACGCCCGTCGTGGGCGACGGGGCTGGTCTTGCCGTGCATGAGCACGGGGTGCGGCTCGACCTTCATGCCGTGCATCTGGCCCATGCACTGGTGCCCGAGGCAGACGCCCAGCACGGGGACACGCCCGGCGAAGCGCTGGATGATCTGGGCCGAGACCCCCGCCTGATCCGGCGTGCAGGGACCGGGCGAGACGATGACATGGCTCGGGCCCCGCCCGGCGTCGAGCGCCTCGCCCTCGTCGGGCGTGATCTTGTCGTTGCGCACCACGAGCAGATCGCGCCCGGGCTCGAGCGTGGGATCGATCTCGCCCAGGCGCTGGACGAGGTTCCAGGTGAAGCTGTCGTAGTTGTCGATGAGCAGGATCACGGGGCGAGTCTAGGGCGGCGTTCGGCTACGCTGATCCCATGCTGACCGGTGTGATGTTCGCGATGCCCGAGGAGGGCCAGGCCCTGATGGAGGAGCTCGGCTCGGGCGTGGAGTCCGTCGAGCACGGGCGGCGGGCCTTCCACTTCGGCAAGCTCTGGGGCGCCGACGTCGTGCTGGTGCAGGCGCGGATCGGCAAGGTCGCCGCCGCGACGACCGCGACCGAGCTGGTGACGAGGTTCAGGGTCGACCGCCTGCTGTTCACGGGCATCGCCGGGGGCGTGCGACCCGGGGTGAACATCGGGGACCTGGTGGTCGCCGACCGCCTCGTCCACCACGATCTGGACGCCTCGCCCATCTTCCCGGCGCTGGAGATCCCGCTGCTGGGCGTGACCGAGCTGCCCACGGACCCGGACATCACTCGCTCGCTCACCGGGGCCTGCGAGGCGTTCGTACGCGACGGGCTGGCGGCGGACTTGTCGGCGCAGGATCGCAAGAGGATGCGCGTTCGCGACGCGGGCGTGCACACGGGCATGATCGTCTCGGGTGATCAGTTCGTCTCGTCCGACGCGGCCCGGGACGCGATCCGCGCGCGCGCGCCCGACGCGCTGTGCGTGGAGATGGAGGGCGCCGCGACGGCGCAGGTCGCGTACGAGTACGCTGTGCCCCTGGGCGTGATGCGGGCGATCTCGGACAGCGCCGACGACCGCGCCGGGGCGCACTTCCCGGATTCGCTGGGGCGCCTCGCGGCCGCGTGCTCGCACGGGGTGCTGCAGCGCTTCTTCACGACGGAGCAAGCTCGATGACCCGCGCACTGGTCACCCGTGAGATCCAGACCCCCGTCGGAACGATGCTCGCCGGCGCGTGCGCCCGGGGCGTGTGCCTGCTCGAGTTCGGCGCCCCCGAACGCCGGGAGCGTGCTCTAAGCGAACTTGAAGCGATGATCGACGCCGATCAGGATCTGGGCGAGGACCCGGAGTCGTTCCTCGCGCAGCTGGGCGCCGAGCTGAGCGCCTATTTTGAGGGCAAGCTCACCGAGTTTGGCGTTCGCCTGTGCGACCCGGGCACGGACTTCCAGCGGGCGGTCTGGACGCGGATGCGGGCGATCCCGTGCGGACAGACGATCTCGTACGGGCGGCTCGCCGAGGAGATCGGATCCGCTGGCGGCGCGCGGGCGGTGGGCGCGGCGTCCGGGCACAACCGCATCGCGATCGTCATCCCGTGTCACCGCGTGGTCGAGTCCTCGGGCGCCCTGCGCGGCTACGGCGGCGGGCTCGAGAACAAACGCTGGCTCCTGGAACACGAGCAGGCGATCACGGGGCAGGGCGTCCTGTTCAACGCCAACGCCTAGGCCCCGTGCTCCAGCCCGAACCGCCTCATCGGCACCGTGCCCTGCACGTCCACCGTCTCCACACCGGACGCGCGCAGGGTGTCCACGAGCGCGCGCATGTCGTCGCGGATGGGCGCCGTGAAGACCATCGCCTCGCCCGTGGCGGGGTGCTCGAAGGCCAGCACCGCCGCGTGGAGCATCTGGCGCTCGATGGTTCGCCCGTCCGGGAGCGTGAACGCGCGCCCGCCGTAGAGATCGTCGCCGACAATGGGGAACTGCTCGCTGCTCAGGTGCACGCGGATCTGGTGCGTCCGCCCGGTCTTGAGCTCGAGCTCGACGAGGCTGAACGCCTGGTTCCCCACGGGTCTGTCATGGAGGCGGTAGCGCTCGCGCACGCGGCAGATCGTCACGCTCTTCTTGCCCAGGTCATCGTGACGCACCACGATCTTCTCGCGGTAGCCCTTCTCCCTGGACGGGTGCGGGCCCAGGGGCTTGTCGATCACCTGCGCGTCGGGCTCGACACGCCCCTGGGTGATGGCCAGGTAGCGCTTGTCAACGGTGCGTTCCTCGAACTGCTTGCCGATCTTCCAGTGCGCCTCGTCGGTCTTGGCGAAGACGATGCACCCGCTCGTGTCGCGGTCCAGGCGGTGCACGACGCCCGGGCGGGCGAACTGCTCGCCCACGCTCGACAGCTCGCCGCCGGTGGGCGAGGCGTGCTGGAAGTGCCAGGCCAGGGCGTTGATCATCGTGCCCGCCAGCTCGCTGCGCGCGGGGTGAACGATGATGCCCACGGCCTTGTTGAGCACGATGATGTGCTCGTCCTCGTACAGCACCTCGATCGGGATGTTCTGGGGCGTGACCGACGTGTCCGGGGGCGGCGGCAGCGACACGCGCACGCGGTCGCCCTCGCGCAGCTTGGTCGAGGCCTTGGCCTCGCGCTCGTTCACGCGGACCGCGCCCGACTCGATGAGCCGCTGGAGCTGGCTGCGGCTCATGAACGTGATGCGGCTCGTCAGGTACCGATCCAGGCGTGATTTGAGATCACGCTGCAGATCGAACGTCACGCTGACATTGTGCGCCTCGTCGTCGCCGGCGACCTCTTCATCGCGGGCTCGCCTGGCGACCTCTTCGAAGGCGCGCCGGACCGCCTCGGGGTCCACCTTGCCACCGGGCAGGATCAGCTCGCGCGATTCGGGCTCGGGCATCGGGTCAGGGGGCGTCATCGCCCGCGGCGTCTTCGTCGCCCTCTGGGGCCTCGGGCGCCGACGGCTCGGTGTCGGACGCGTCGCCCTCGGGCAGCGGCGCGTCGAGTCCGCCGTCATCGACGACCGGGATCTGGGTCTCGACCGGGGCCGGCGCGGGCGGGGTGTACTGGGGCAGTTCGGGCAGGTCCGCCTCCGAGTAGAGCGTGATCTTCGCGGGCACGCCCTGGCTGATCACCGCGAGGCGCTCGTCCGCGACGCGCGCCAGGATCGGGCGCCCGTGCTCCTTGGCCAGCTCGGACGCGGCGGCGTAGGCCCGGCGGGCCGCCTCGGCGTCACCCTTGGACTCGGCGACCGCGCCAAGCCCGAAAGCGCCGTCAATCGCCAGCACCGAGCCGGACTTGCGCCCACTCTCGAGCACCTTGGCGTACAGGCCCTGGGCCTGATCCAGGAACCGCGCGATCCGCTCGTCGTCGAGCAGGTCGTCCTCGCTCATCAGCTCGCCCTCGGGCGTGTACTCGGCGCCCGGGCTCAGGCCCGTGCGGGCCGCGTGCAGGAAGATGTCGGCGCTGCGCAGGCGAGCCAGGTCCGACACGCCCCGGATGCCCTCGTACTCGTCGGCGACGCGGACCAGGGAGTCCGGGCTGGGGTTGGCCGAGCCCGAGGCGCTCTCGTAGGCCGCGAACGCGGAGTCGATCTTCGCGATCCGGCGCTGCTCGTACTTCTGGTAGAGCCACATGGAGCCGAAGGCGACGGCGACGGCCAGCAGCAGCCAGAAGCCCCACTTCTCGAGGAACTCCTTGAAGTCCTCGTTGATGCGGGACTCTTCAAGCCCGGCGCCGCTCTTGATCTGCTGTTGACGTTCGTCCATCGCGGTTGGCCCCGTGGGGTGCTGGCTTCGGTCTGGCCCCCGGGTACCTCCCTGGGGCTGAAATCCTAGGGGCGCCGTCGGGCGGGCGTGCGGGTGTCACCGGTCCTCATCGCTCCAGAAACGCCACGGGCGGGGGTCATTCAGGGCCGCGTCGGGGACCAGGCGCCGACGAATCAGCCTCGCGAGCTGATCGATCCCGGTTCTTTCGGGCGCACAGACCACGAGATCCGGCGCCCAGGCGGGCGTCCCCAGATCGCCGCGGAGCGCGAGGCGCAACGCGGGGGACTCGGTGTGTCCGATCGCCCCGGGCTCGGGCGGCTCGTGGGCCGCGTCGCCGCACAGCAGCGTCAGGTCCGCGCCACGGGCCACGTCCATCGCCAGCCGCTGCGCCCGGGCGCCAACCTCGCCGGCGCCCGCTTCGAGACCGGGCAGGTCGAGGCAGCGGACGACCAGGGCGTCGAGTTCCAGCATCACGCCCACGTGGTCGCGGGTCGTGCCCGCCTCGTCGGCCACGACCGACACCCCCCGCCCCGCCAGGGCGTTGACCAGCGTGGACTTGCCGATGTTGGGCCGCCCCGCGATCACCACCAGCGCGGGCTCGAGCAGGAACCGGAGGTGATCTGGCGGCACGAACGATTCCGGGGGCGCGCCCTGGGCGACGCCCTCCCAGCGCGCGGGCTGGGCGAGCAGCAGATCGATCGCCCGCTCGCTGGGGGCGACGGCCAGCGCCGCGAGCATGCGAGCTTCGATGCGTGACTCGGCCTCTGGGTACGCGACGCGAGGATCCAGCCCGCGCTGGGCGAACCCGCGTTTCACGAGCGCGTCGCGCATCTGACGCATCACCCCCACGCCCGCGTGGGGCATCAGGTCCGCGCGCGATTCGCTCCAGCGCACCACCAGCCCCCGGTCCACGCCCAGCAAGTCTCGGAGCACCACCTGGCCCACGCGCACGCACCTGAGCCCGAGTTGCTCGAGCGTGGTGTCCAGTTCGGGCGAGTGCAGCGCGATCACCCCGATCGCGCCCGGCGCTGCGGGTGTCTGGATGGAAAATGAAGCCACGGGCACGGGCTCAGTCGTCGCCATCTTCGGCGTCCGCCAGCGCACCCATGCAGCACGTGTGGATCCCGATGAGCTGCAGGTCGGGCACGAAGTGCTCGATGTAGCCGTCGTCTTCGAGCACGCCCATGTCGCCCCCGGTCGCGATGACCTGCGGGTACCCGTCGTAGTGGATCGCGAACTGCTCGATCGCGGTCCGCACCAGCCCGCGCAGCGCCGTCGAGACGCCCAACCGCATCGCGCTTGGCGTGTCGCTGCCCCCGGGCCCCCCGTCGGGGGCGGGACGCTCGAAGTCCAGGCGGGGCAGGGCCGAGGTGTGCTCGGCGAGCGAGGCGAGCATCAAGTTCAGGCCCGGGGCGATGAGCCCGCCGCGGAAGACGCCGTCGGCGTCGACGTAGTCGATCGTCACCGCGGTCCCCGCGTCCACCACGACGCACGCCTGCCTGGCGCGTGTCGAGGCGCCCAGCGCGTTGAGCATCCGGTCCTGGCCCAGGGTCGAGGCGTCGGTCAGGGTGTGCGCCAGCGGGATCGTGATGTCCCGCCCGATCCGCAGCGGGGGGGAAGGGAGCCGCTGACGCAGTGTCGCCTCCAGCGCATCGGCGACCGGGTCGTTGACCGACGCGATGACCGTCACGGCGCCCTCTCTCGAGCCCAGCTCGACCACCGCCTCGGCCAGGGATTTGGCGTCGGCGTTCTCCAGTGAACGCGGGTCGCTCAGCTCGCGGCCGGCGAACACGCCCAGCCTTGTCCGGGTGTTGCCCACGGCGACCGTGACCAGGCTCTCGGTGTCGATTACAACGCGTTCGGGGCTCTGACTCATGCCCAAAGGGTACGCGTCCCGGGTCACGCCGCCAGCCCGACGCTACGCTCGGTGAGGCGGTGAACCGCTCCCGTTCGCACGACCTGGGCTTGAGCACAAGGACCGGAGGACGGATGACCCGCTGCCGCGTTGATGAGAGCCTGGAGCGGGTCGTGAGCGACGGGATGTCGTTCCCGCTGGGCGTCTACCCCGTCGAGGAGGTCCAGCCCCAGCAGGGGTACACGATGGAGTTCGAGCCCTCCGACGGCGACGAGGCCGGGGGCGACTGGGAGGAGTGGCCCGACCGGTACGTGTTCGACATCGTGATCACGTCCGAGCGTCTCGAGAGCCTCTGCCGCCAGCTGTTCTCGCTGCTGCCCGGGCGGGTGTTCCCGATCATCGACTACATCGGGCACGACGCGTACCGCGAGATCGACCCGTACATCGCGTACGAGCTGGTCGGTCAGGACCGCGTGCTCGACGCCCTGCGCCGGTACAAGGAGTTTTTCCTCGAGGACGGCATGGTCGGGTTCGGCGCGATGTGCGACGACCCGTTCATTTACGTCTTCGTGGACGAGCACAAGATCATCACCGTCCGGGTTACGCCCGAGTTCAAGCCCAAGGTCGAGAAGATCCTCGCGGCCTTCGACCTGGACGAGATCGACGAGCCCCGGGGCGCCGACGCGACCGCCCACGAGCACCGGGGCGTGCTCCTGGCGCCGCCCGAGCGGCCAGATCTGATGTCCGGTGAAGAAATTGTGGAACACTTGCGCGACGAGTGGCGCCTGATCCTCAACGTGGACGCCGACGAGAACCTCGACGACGAGGGAAACGAGCTGGGGCAGACCGACTGGCGGTGCCTGGTGCGGTGCTCGTCAGAGAAGGAGCCGACGGAGCGGTACATGGAGATCGTGCTTCGGGCGTCGAGCCTGAGCGAGGCCGAGGAGGTCGCTTCTGAGGTCGCCTCGGGCCAGATCGACCGGGAGAGTGCTGGTTCCTGGGTCGATCTGATCATCGTCGCTGGGGACCGGATGCGTCCGGAGCAGACGGCCGAGCTGCTCGAAGCCGTCGGCGGGGGCGAGCTGGCGATCCCCGAGCACGGCGTCCTCTCCGTCCGGTGGATCTGACCTCAACTCCCTCGGAACCGACCGAAGGGACCCGTCGAAGGGGACAGTGACAAGGTTCTCGGCCCCGCTTTCGAGAGCCGAACAAATGCCGATCGATGAAATCGGCATCGACAAAGGTTTGCGATCCCTAGTCCGCGTCGCTATCTTCTCGGCCCTGGGCCGAAACGGTCCGCGTCGCGGGTGGGACGGGTCAATCGTCGGGAGGCGAAGGCCCACACGCAGACGCCGCGGGTTGGGTC
>JAJDDI010000037.1 GCA_029260375.1 Phycisphaerales bacterium
CCGTCAAGAAGATCATCAAGACGATCGACAAGCTCAAGCCCGCCGACAACGCGCGGTACATCCGCTACGACGGCAAGACGATGGCGTGGTGATCGCCCCCCCCCGCGCGTGATCCGCCGTCCCCGCCCGGCCAGGCTCCGCCCCACCCCTGACCACGGAGCCTTGCCCACCCTCGGCGCCGCCGACATCTCGCTCACCCAGGCCCAGGCCGCCGTTCAGGCCGCCAAGGCCAAGGCCGCGGAGATCGGCACGAAGATGAACTTCGCCATCGTGGACGCCGGGGCGAATCTGAAGGCCTTCGCCCGCTTGGACGCCGCCCGGCTCGGCTCGATCGACATCAGCGTCAAGAAGGCCAAGACCGCGCGCTTCTTCGACATGAACACCGGCGACATCGGCGCCCTCTCGCAGCCCGGGACCCGCTCTACAACATCGAGCACTCCAGCCACTGCCTCACCACCTTCCCCGCCGGCGTCCCCATCAAGGTCCGCGCCCAGATCATCAGGGCGATCGGGGTGTCGGGGTCAAGCGTCGAGGATGACCACGCCGTGGCGACGGCGGGGGCCGGGGCGGTGTCTTAGCTCCCTCTCCCCTCGGGGGAGAGGGCTGGGGTGAGGGGCCGTCTCCCTCCCTCTCCCCTCAGGGGAGAGGGCCGGGGTGAGGGGCGTCAGCCGTCCAACTTCCCAACCCGCTCCCGCGCCACCCGAAGAATCGTGTTCAGCACCCCCTCCTCATTCGCCCGCAACTCCCGCGCCTGAACCCGGAACGTCTCGATCTCCTCGCCCCGCATCCACGCGTCGCGCCGCTCGTCCCGCGCGCGGTCGTGCATGCCGCTGTCGAGTTCAACGACGAGCTTCGCCTCGGCGCAGTAGAAATCAGCAACGTACGCCCCGATCGACTGCTGACGCCGAAACTTCAACCCACCGAGTTTGCGGTTCCTGAGCCGGCTCCACAGCACCCGCTCCGGCGGCGTGGACTCCCGGCGCAGACGCTTGGCGTTGTCCGTATCGAGGTCCCGACGTGCCACGCCTGATGATACTGCCCCTCACCCGGTCGCTTCGCGACCACCCTCTCCCCCAAGGGGAGAGGGGATATCCGGCTCCCTCTCCCCTCGGGGGAGAGGGCTGGGGTGAGGGGCAGAAACGCCACGTGCACGGGTAGCGCACAGACGCCGCCAGCCTTCTGCACGGTGGACCCGCGTGGTTGAACACGCACGCAGAGAAGCCGAGGACGGCGTCTCCACGCCACCCGGCGATGGCTGGGTCTGGGGCGGCGAGAAGAACTACGACGACAGCAAGCAACTAGTTTTTGTCAAGGCTCACGACTGCAAGATGCAAGAACGCGAACATCCTATGAAATAGATAATCCACGATTCTACCCTCTTGGATCTCTTCTTGCGACGTCTCGCTGTGTCGAATATGGTATTGATTGCCGATCAGAGTGAGCTCTCGCATCTCGCCATCCAGCCTCTTCTGGAGCGTGCCAGATTCAGTTATGGATTCGAGTAACTGCTGACTCGATCGTCTCTTATCGGAGTCGAGCAGAGTCTTAGTCCGCTCAAAAGCATCCCAGAGCTGCCGCACTGCCTCACGCCGATCTTCTAGTCGAGCACTTCGGTACTTATCAACTGCTGACTGAAGCAGTTGATCTAATTTACTATCACTGGTGTCGTAGACCCAACCAGTAACGAGTTCCTCATCAAGCTCAGTACCAATTCGCTCAATGGAGCCGACGCCATTTAGCTCGTAGGCGACACCGTTCCGACTAAAGATCCGATTGATCTTCGTGCAGAACTCGGCCCTACCTGCCACGCGATCAAACGCCAGGTGGTCGTGTCCATAAAAGCCGTGCCGATGAACCGAGCGCGGCGCGGCAATGTGCTCGTAACAGAATTCAATAAAATCCAATACATCCAATACATCTGGAACGACATTCGGGTTAAGCGGCCAATCAACGCCGGAAACCTCTGCCTCGCAGGCAAGTCGCATTCGGCTCCAGTCTGTACCGATCACACCGTTTCCATCCTGGCAAACATCCGGGAAGTCTTCGCCAAATGCACCCAGTTCGATCTTGCCTTCGACGAATGCGCAAATGCCACCCCAAACTGCTTGCGATATAGATTCCTCGTCACGGGGACGAGAGCCGTTTATCTGATCACTGTAGTACTGATCGGCCATTGTTCCCCCCTCTCAGCCAGCTCACTAGTGAGGACCTATCACAACTCCGGCGCAAACCCCCGCCGCATCGTGTTCTCCGCACACGCCCGCGGCAGCACGAACTGGTGCAGGTAGTCCGGCCCCCCCGCCTTCGACCCCACGCCCGACATCCCGAACCCCCCGAACGGATGACGCCCGACCAGCGCCCCCGTGATCGAGCGGTTGATGTACAGGTTGCCCACGCGGAACTCGCGCTTGGCCAGATCAATATGCGAGGGCTTGCGGGTGAAGACGCCCCCGGTCAGCTTGTACGTGTGGTCGTTGGCGATCTCGAGCGCCTCGGCAAACGTCCTGGCGTGCATGACCGCCAGCACCGGGCCGAAGGTCTCGTGGATCGCCAGCTGGTGGCGGCGCGTCACGCCCGCGAAGATGTGCGGCCCGATGTACGGCATGCCCACCTTCTCTTCGAGCCCGTCGGGCGCCTCCATCGCCAGCACCGGTAAACCAACTTCTTGCGTCGCCTGCTCGATCGCCACGCGGATCCGCCCCGCGGCCTCGAGATCGATGATCGGGCCCACGTCCGTCCCGGGGCGCCTCGGGTCGCCGATCACCAGTGAGCGGGTCGAGTTGACCAGGCGGCGCAAGAACGTCTCGGTCGCGCGTCCCTCGGGGCCCTCGGGGTCCACGACGATGCAGCGTGAGCACGCCGAGCACTTCTGGCCCTGGAACCCGAACGCCGATGATCGAACGCCAAGGACCGCCTCGTCCAGGTCGGCGCTCGCATCGACGATGATGGCGTTCTTGCCGCCCATCTCCGCGATGACCTGCTTGATGTGTGTCTGGGCCGGGTCGGTGGACGCGGCGGACTGGATGATGTCCAGCCCCACCGACTTGGACCCGGTGAACGCGATCGTCTCGATCCGCGAGTCACGCACGAGCGCCGCGCCCGTCGTCTCGCCCGGCGCCGGGCAGAAGTGAAGCACGTCGGGGTTGGCGCCCACTTCTTTGATCGCGCTCCAGAGCGCGTCGGCCAAAATCCGCGCCGTCGCGGGCGTCTGCTCCGCGGGCTTGAGCACCACCGTGTTGCCCGTCACCAGCGCCGCCGCGGTCATCCCCGTCGCGATCGCCAGCGGGAAGTTCCACGGCGCGATCACCACCGCCACCCCCCGCGGCTTGTACCACAGCTCGTCGAGCTCCCCGATGAACCGCCCCAGACGGCGCGGCTGGAACAGGCTCACCGCCTCGCGGGCGTAGTACTCCAGGAAGTCGATCGACTCGGTCACGTCCGCGTCGGCGTTGCGCCAGTCCTTGCCGTTCTCCTTGATGATCACCGCCGAGATCTCGTCACGCCGCGAGCGGAACGTCGCGGCGGTCCGGATCAGCACCTCGCAGCGCGTGAGCGGGTCGATGTCCCGCCACGCCGGGTACGCGTCCTCGGCCTTGCCGATCATTTCCAGCGCCTGCTCGGGCGTACGGTCGTTGGCGATGCTCGGGACCACCGCCTCCTCCACTGCCCGGGCGAACTCCGCCCGCACCGACGCGATGGAGAAGTCCCGCATCGGCTCGGTGAAGAACGGTCGCCCGTCCGCCACCCCCTCGGGCGCGGCCGAGAGCTGGTGCCGCTCGTGAGCGATCTCCAACAGGTCCTGCTTGGGACGGCGCGACTGGCTCTGGTGCGGCGGCGCCAGCAGCTCGTCGGGCGACGCGTCGTCCAGGAACCCCGCCTTGAGCCACGACTCGTTGGATGTATTTTCAAGCAGACGGCGCACCAGGTACGCCATCCCCGGGATCATCTCCCCCACGGGCACGTACTCGCGCACCCGCAGGCCCATGTCCCCCGCGGCGTGCTTGAGCTGGTCCGCCATGCCGTGGAGCATCTGCAGCTCGATGGCCTCGCGCGGCAGCTCCAACGCCTCCAGCTTGGCCAGCGCGTGCGCGATCGACCGCGCGTTGTGCGACCCCAGCGCCAGGCACACGCCGCCCTCGTCGGTCGATCGCGGGCAGGCGTCCAGAAACACGTCCGACATGTCCTCGAAACACTGGTCCGTCTGCCACTTCTCCGCCCAGACGGGGCAGGGCCAGCCCTCCATCTCGGCGTTGATCGTCTCAAAGTCCCAGTACGCGCCCTTGACCAGACGCACACTGACGCGGCGTTTCACCCGCCTGGCCCACGCGCACATCGCCCGCGCGTCCTCAACACCTGAGCGCAGGTACGCCTGCATGGCGATGCCCGCCTCGAAGTCGTACGCCTCGCAGCAGCGACGGAAGCACTCGATCGTCAGGTCCTTGAGCGCATAGTCCTCCATGTCGAAGTTGATCAGGACATTGTTCCGCTTGGCCGCGAGCAGGATCGGCTCCAGGCGCGAGATCACGTCCCCGATCGCCCCGTCCGGGTCGATCGGGTCGAACGTCGCGCTCAGCGAGCTGAGCTTCACCGAGACGTTCACGCGCGGGATCGACCCGAGATGTTCGCGCTCCAGCCGATCGTTCGCGGGCCAGGACTTGGCCTCGTCGTGCAGGTTCTCGACCAGGTCCAGGTACTTGTCGCGGTACGCGTCGGCTTCCTCATCAGAGACGCAAGCCTCCCCCAGCAGGTCCACGCTGAACGCGATCCCATCCTTCCAGAGCGCCCGCAGCCCCGGCAGGGCGTCCTTGGCGTCCACGCCCGCGATGAAGTTGCCCGCCATCGACTTGATCTGCGACGAGATCGTCTTGGTCGCCAGCGACTTGGCCACCCCCCCCGCCTTGAGCGCCAGATCCATCCCCGGGGGCGGCTTGACACCCGGCTGCGACAGGTAGTCCACCAGATGGTCATGAACCATGTCGGGCGTCGTGAGCATCGGGAACGCGTCCACGAACCGGAAGAGCTGGACCTTGAACGCCTGATCCTTCATGGACCAGTCCATCAGCTTGTCCGAGTAGAACTTGGCCGAAAGCAGGCCCGACTTGTGCCCGCGCGCCGCGCTGAGCAGCTCCAGCCCGATCTCCCGGGTTCGCGCATCATCGGCGCTAAGCCCGGGAGGGGGCCCGACGCGGACGGGGGTGGACGGCTTGACACGACGGGAAAAGATCGCCATGGAGGACCCTTCAGGCTTGGGTGCGGGGCGTGCAGTATAGGAACCGCCCGTCGCTCCCTATCCCCGGGTCGGCTAGTGTCTGTCGCGATGACAACCGCCCTGACTATCGGCAACTTCGACGGCGTCCACCTCGGGCACGCCGCCCTGATCCATCGCGCCCGCGAGCTGGCCGGCC
The DNA here is from genome assembly GCA_029260375.1 of Phycisphaerales bacterium. Classification (GTDB taxonomy): domain Bacteria; phylum Planctomycetota; class Phycisphaerae; order Phycisphaerales; family UBA1924; genus JAJRXR01. Next base: position 5,406 of record JAJDDI010000037.1, read on the forward strand.
CCAAAGGGCGGGTCGTCGCGCTCAGCTTCGACCCCCACCCCGCCTCCGTGCTCCGCCCCGGGCACGCCCCACCCCGACTGACCACATTCGACCGCCGATCCGAGCTGCTGATCGCGCTGGGCGCCGACGAGGTGCTCCCGCTCGTCCCGAGCCAGGAACTGCTCTCGCTCTCGCCCGAGGCCTTCGTCGAGCGGGTCGTGCGCGACCACGACGCCAGCGTCTTCGTCGAGGGGCGGGACTTTCGCTTCGGGCGCCAACGCTCGGGTGACACCACCGCCCTTGAGCGCCTCGCCGCGAAGCTCGGCGCCAGCACCGTGATCGTCGATCCCGTCCGCGTCGCGCTGACCGACCAGAGCGTGTGCGTCGCGTCGAGCACGATGGTCCGCTGGCTGCTCGAGAACGGTCGTATCCGCGACGCCACGTCAATGCTCGGGCGCCCACCGGAGCTCTCGGGCACGGTCAAACGGGGCAGCCGCCTCGGGCGCACGCTGGGCTACCCCACCGCCAACATCGAGTGCGACACGGCGCTCCCCGCCGACGGCGTCTACGCCGCCGCCGCCCTGCTCGACGACGGGCGCCGGTTCAACACCGCCCTGAGCATCGGCTCCCGCCCCACGTTCGACGGGGCGGACCGGCGCGTCGAGGCCCACCTGCTCGACGTCGCGCGCCAGGGCAAGTCCTGGGCGCCGATCCCGGGGCTCCCCGAGTACGGCTGGAGCGTTCGCCTCGAACTCACCGCCTGGATCCGTGATCAGGTGCGGTTTACTAACATCGACCAACTGCGCGACCAGCTCGCGCGAGACTGCGACCGGGCACGCCAGATCTGCGCGGGCGCCCCGATTCTGGAGAGCGCCACGTGACCGATCCCGACTGGAAGACCAACACCACCCTGAGCGACATCGCCGCGTGGCTCAAGGACAAACGCTCGGTCGTCGTCCTCACCCACGCCAAGCCCGACGGCGACGCCATGGGCTCCACCCTCGCACTCGCCCGCGCGCTCAACCTCGCGAGCAACACCAGCGGCGCCTCGAGCAAGGCCGAGTGCTGGTACGCCGGCCCGATGCCCGCGTGGCACAAGCTCCTCGCCGGCTCGACCAAGGTCCGCACGGTCGAGCCCAACGAGACGCCCGAGTTCACGCTCGACCCCGAGGCCATCGTCGTCCTCGACACCGGGACCTGGGGCCAGATCGACGCGTACGCCGACTGGCTGCGCGCGCGCACGGACCGCGCCTGCGTCATCGATCATCACCTCCAGGGCGACCCGGACACGGCGCCAATGCGCTACGTCGATACGTCCGCCGCGGCGGTCTGCCAGAGCTCCGCCGAGCTGTGCCGCCTCATCCTCGGGCTCGACAGCGCCGCGGACCTCCCGACCGACATCGCCGAGCCGCTCTACTTCGGCATCGCCACCGACACGGGCTGGTTCAAACACGGCAACGTCAGCGCCGCGGTCATGCGCACGGCCGGCGACCTGCTCGCCGCGGGCGTCAACCACGAACGCCTCTACCAGGCGACCGAGATGAACGACCGCCCCGCCCGACTCCGCCTCATGGCCCGCGCCCTGGACTCGCTTGAGATGCACGAGAACGAGTCGATCGTCTTCATGTCCCTCCGCCCCAAGGACCTCGTCGAGACTGGCGCCGCCCCGGGCGACTCGGGCGGGTTCGTCGACATCCCCCGCGGCGTGGGCAAGGTCCGTGTCTCGGCCCTGCTCACCGAGATCGAAGCCCCCGACAAGAGCCTGTTCACCAAGATCTCCCTCCGCAGCAAGGGGGGCGACGACGCCGTGGACGTCAACCAGGTCGCCCAGAAGCTCGGCGGCGGGGGTCACGCCCGGGCCGCGGGCGCGCGCGTCATGGCGGATGTCGAGACCACCAAGGCCAGGCTGCTCGAGGCGCTCACGTGAGCCGCGGGCGACCGCCCGGAGACAGGGATCCGCGGCGCGATCCGCGCGACGCCCTGCGCGCCCGCATCGAGCAGGCCGCGAGCGAGTCCGCCCGCGAGCCGCGCGGCGTCCGCCCGGGCAAGCGCCCGCCCCTGCGCCTCTTCACCAGCACCCTCTGGGAATACCCCAGCCAGCACTACGACAGCCAGTCCGGGACCAAGTTCCAGGGCAGCAAGGACTATGTCGGCGCCACCCCCAGCTGGGTGATCTGGCAGCTGCTCCAGCGCTACACCCGCGAGGGCGACACCGTCATCGACCCCATGTGCGGCAGCGGCACCACCCTCGACGTCTGCGCCGATCTGGGGCGCACGGGCTTGGGCTTTGACATCGCCCCCTCACGCCCCGACATCACCCGCGCCGACGCCCGCGCCCTCCCGCTCGAGGACGCCTCCGCGGACTTCGCCTTCATCGACCCTCCCTACTCCACCCACGTCGATTACTCCGACGACCCCGGCTGCATCGGCAAGCTCGACGCGGGCGAGCCCGGGCGCCGCCCCGGCAATCCGACCGGCGCCGCGTACTACGAGGCGATGGAGGGCGTGATCGCCGAGTTGCACCGCGTCCTCAAGAACCGGCGCTACATGGGCCTGTACGTCTCAGACTCGTTCCGCAAAGAAAAGGGTCGCCCGGGCGGAAACTTCATGCCCATCGGCTTCGAGCTCTTCTCCATCATGCGTGAGCGATTCCGCCCGGTGGACATCATCAGCGTCGTCCGCCACAACAAGAAGCTCACCCGCGGCAACTGGCACAAGGCCGCCGAGGATGGCAACTACTTCCTGCGGGGCTTCAACTACCTGTTCATCATGAAGAAGCAGGACGACTGAGCGACGGCGCTACCCGCCCGCCCGCAGGTCCTCGGACGCGGCGATGATGTTCATCCCCCGCGCACGGTAATCGCGGATCACGCGAGCGCGCTCGGCAGGGCTCAGCCGCTTCCACTCGGGCCCGATGAGCCAGGCCCACATCTCGGTCGTGTCTGGATCGAACTCGATCTCGTCGCCCGGGTGCTTCTGCTCGATCCGCCGGTACACCTGCACCCACGGCGCCGAGGCGACCGACTCCGCGTCGAGCGTGCTTGAGCGTGGCTCGTAGGGCCAGGCCTCGCCGATGACCTTTCGCCCCAGGTCCGCCTGGCGCCGGGCCAGGCGGGCCAGCTTGACCGGGTCCGTCGCGCCCGCGTCGATGAAGAACAGCTCGAAGCCCATCGCCCCGAACGTTTCGAAGAGCTGCGACTCCATAATCCGCCCGGCGTCCGACTCGTCCCCGATGAACGCGGGCGGTCCGTACCGCTCGGTTAAGTCCGACGAGCCCCCGTAGGGAAGCGTCGGGGAATACCCCTTCGAGCCCGTGAAGATCGCCAGGCGGAAGTCGGGCCCGTGCTTCGCTCGAACGCGCTGCACGGCGGCCCGCAACGCGTGCAGCTTCTCGTCGGACATGGACACGATCACGAACCCCGGCACATCCGTGAACGGGCGCGTGCCCCGGGCCTGGGCTTTCTCCTTGAGGTCAACGGGCAGGTACGGGTTGCCCACCGGCTTGGCGAGCATGATCCCGTCGGCGCCCGCCGCCGCGGCCTCGTCGCACGCCCGCTCGAACGCCTCCGGCCCGTCGATCGCGCCCCGCCACCCGGGCGCGATGCCAAGCTCGTTGTCGTTGGCCTCGACCGCCCGCTTGTCGCGGTGATCGCCGAACGCGTTGAAGTACGACAGGCTCAGCCGCTCGGGAGAGAGCGGCAGGCTCGCCGCGAGCACGGAGTTGCCCTGTGCGATGACGCCCGACGCGGCCGCGCCCCGGGGCTCGCCCACAATCGCCGCCGCCGCGAAGAGCAACACGAGAAGCACAAACCCGATCTTTCCGAGCTGTGAAGCCATGATCAGCCCTCCAGCAGTCTGGATCGGCTCGATCAGGCGCCCGGTTCAGGACGATCGGCCCCGTCCCCGCCCGGTACCGGACCCAGAACCGGCCCCAGGGACCGCAGCAGCGGCCCGATGTGCTTCTCGTACGCCTTCCACTTAGCGACCGAGGTCGCGTACACCGGGCGCCCGATCTCGTCGGCGTTGAGCGTCGGCGCGGGCCTCGGGCGCTCGTGGAACCGCATCACGCCCTCGTCCCAATCCAGCCCCGCGAACTCGATCAGCCTTCGGCTGGCGCCCTCCTGGTCCGCGATGATGTCCTCGTAGCGGATCTCCGTGAACCGCAGGTCGACGGGGGCGCCGGGCAGAGTCTGCCGCCAGTGCTCCATCAGGCGCGCGTACTCACAGTAGAACGAGCCCAGCCAGCGCTGGTCCGTCGCGAACGACATCGCGTTGAGAAAGTTCCGGAAGTAGCACGAGAGGCAGGTGTCCCGCGGGTCGCGCACGGTGTGGATCACCCGCGCGCCAGGGAACAGCTTGGCGATCAGGCCCAGGTGCAGGAAGTTGAGCGGGTGTTTGTCCACCACCCGCTCGGCGCCGGGCGCCAGCCGCTTGAGATGGGTCAGGTAGTTCTGCGCCCCCGAGGCGGCCTGGCGGGCGTCGAGCGCCCGAACGCTCTGCTCCAGCGGCTGACCCGGCTTGTGGATCAGCTCCCGGTAGACGACGGACATCTGCATCAGCTCACCGGCGCCAAAGACCGCGGGATGGGCGCCGAGGATGTTCTCGACGAGCGTCGTCCCCGAGCGGGGCATGCCGACGACAAAGATCGGCGTCTGGTTCAGATCGCGCCCGCGCGGTCCCCCCACGATCGCCTTGGGCGTCCACGCCCGGATCAGCTCGTCCGTGTCCCGCGTGGTCGCCCTCGGGTCATACGAAGCCCTCACGAGCCCATGAGCCCGTTCGTAGTGCGCAAACGCCTCGTCGCACCGTCCGAGCTTGTCCAGCAGCGCCGCGTCCTGGAACAGCGCCTCCTGACGCTGGCCCGCGGGCAGGCTCGTCCGCGCCCCAAGCGCTTCAAGCCGCTCGATCGCTTCTTCTTCCCGCGCCAGCCGGCGCGCCGAGCCCGCAAGCGCAACCGTCAACGCCGGGTGATCGATCCCGCGCCCGGACGCCTCATCGATCAGCGCACCCGCCTCCTCGTGCCGCCCGCGCGACTGCAGCACCCGCGCGAGCAGCGCGATCGCCTCCGGGTGGTCGGGCTCCCGGCTGAGCAGCTCCCGGGCAACCCGCTCGCTCTCGTCGATCCGTCCCGCGAAGTGCAGCGCCTGGGCCCATTCGTACTGAAGCTGCCCGTCCGCCCCCGCCATCGCCGCGGCCTTGCCCAGCTGCTGGGCCGCCTCCTCGTGGAACCCCTCACGCTGCAGGCACACACCCTGCAGGCGCCTGGCCTTCTGCTCCACCTGTGGCGCCTGGGGCCTGTCGAGCAGGGGCGCCAGCTCGCGCATCGCCGCCCGGGCGCGCCCCTGCTGGAACAGGTCGAAGGCGCGCTGCACCGCGTCCATCCCGCCGGGCGTTTGCCCGGTCTCTCGCTTGGGTTGTTGTGCCCGGGCCATGCCCAAGCCTACCCGTGCGCGGGCGCGTCGGGTCCGAGTTCGGTGTCCTCGTCCTCGGGCAGGTCGTCGCGCAGGCGCTCGATCAGCTCGATGAGCCGCTTGCGGTCGTCCTCGTCGAGCATCTGTCCCGCCTCGAGCAGCGTCTTGGGCGTGAGCTTCTTGCGCACGCTGCCGCCGTCGGGCAGGCGCCGGTACGCGATCCCGGGCTCGGCGTTGACCAGCTCCGGCGAGGTCTCGATCAGGTCCGCCATCTTCCGCAGCATCGACGCGGCCGTCGCGGGCGACACCCCGTGCGCCACCCGCGCCCGCACCGGGATCAGCGACTGCACGGGCTCCTCGCGGCGCAGGATCGTCGCGTTGATGATGTGCCCGTCCGAGTCCGCGGTGGGCTCGTCGGGCCGGTCGAACGTCACCGCGTTGATCCCGGCCAGGTACACGGCGGTCTGCTTCGTCTCACTCATGCGATGGCACATCCGCCGGTCGGGGCGCCCGCCTTGTGGTGGATCGCACGATCCACCCGCCGCCGAGCACGAGGTCTGGGTCCGTGTGACTGTAGAGCACCGCCGCCTGCCCCGGAGCGACCGCCCGCTGAGGCTGGTCGAATCGCACCTCAAACGCCCCGGTCCGCCCCGAGGGCGTGGGTGCGTCCAGGTCCGGGATCACCCGGCACCGCGCCGCCACCGCCGACGAGTTGTAACGGATCTGTGCGAAACACGGGCGCCAGTCCTCAAACCCACGCGGATCCACCAGCCAGTTCGACTCCGCCGCCAGGCAGCCGTCGCTCAGCAGGTCGTCTCCCTCGCCGATCGTCACCGTGTTCGCCTGCGCGTCCTTCTCGATGACATACAGCGGCTGCTCCGACGCGATGCCCAGCCCCCGGCGCTGCCCGATCGTGAACCGGTGCGCCCCCGCGTGCTCGCCCACGACGTTGCCCTCGCGGTCGAGGATGGCGCCCGCCCTCGCCAGCTCCGGGCGCTTGCGCTCGAGCAGGCCCGCGTAGTCGTTGTCGGGGACGAAGCAGATCTCCTGCGAGTCGGGCTTGTCGAACACGGGCAGCCCCCGCGCCTTCGCCAGCTCGCGCGTCCGCGTCTTGAGCATGTCGCCGATGGGCAGCAGCATCCGGACCATCCGCTCCCGCGGGACACCGAACAGGACGTAGGACTGGTCCTTGGACCCGTCGAGCCCCCGGCGCAGCGCTGGAGTCGCGTCCACGCGGGCGTAGTGCCCGGAGGCGACCAGCTCGGCGCCGATCTGGTGGGCGTAGTCGTGCAGCTTGCCGAACTTGAGCCAGTCGTTGCAGCGGACGCACGGGTTGGGCGTGCGCCCCCGCGCGTACTCGTCGATGAAGTAGTCGATGATCCGCCCGAAGTCGTCGCGGAAGTTGCAGACGTAGAACGGAATCCCGAGCTGCGCCGCGACCAGCCTCGCGTCCCCCGCGTCGCCCACCGAGCAGCACCCCTGCTTGCCGATGCGGATCTTGCTCGGATCGCACCCGTTCTCTGGGATCAGCTCGCCCACCGTCTCGCCCGGCGAGCCCAGACGCATGAACACCCCCACCACGTCGTACCCGCGCTCGAGCAGCACCGACGCGGCCAGCGACGAATCCACCCCGCCCGACATCGCGAGCAGGACCTTCGTTCCGGGCTTGTGAACCGTCTCAGACACAACCGATCGTAGCGAGGGGTCCGGGCCTATCTGCCCGACCCGGGGCGCGTCGGACGCTCGACCCGGTGCTCCTGGTAGTGCTCCTCGCCCATGTCGGGCAGCGACGTCGGCGCCCGGTCGGGCTCACGCTCGGGTCTCGCCTTCGTGATCGGCGGCAGCGGCTGACCCAGATGCCGGATCTCGCGCCCGCCGCCCTCGCTCTCTCCGAGCTCGATCGGCGCGTCGTCGGGAACCCGCGCCTCTGCCTCCGCTCGCATCGCGGTGCTCGCCGAGTTCATCGATTCGATCCTCGATTCCCGCTCCGTCCGCTCGCGCCGCTCACGCTCGGCCATCCGGCTGTCACGCTCGGCGCCCGTGATGTGGTTCCGCACCGCCCACTGCGACAGCCCCGCAAGCTGCAGGATCGACCACGAGAACAGCGCCGCCCCGAGCAGCACAAACAGCGACCCCCACCCCGCCGCGATGGCGAACACCCCCGCGGCTCCGCTGAGCAGGATCGCCACCGCCGTTAAGGGGCCGAAGATCGCCAGCGACCACGCCGCCCCGCGCAACCGCTCCCCGATCCCCGAGTCTCCCGCCCAGTCCGCCAGGCTTGAGAGGTACACGCACAGCGGGACCATCGCCAGCAGGCTCACAGCCCCCAGCAGCCCGGCCCCGATCAGGATCGCCTGCGCCGCGCCCGCGCTCGGGACGTACGCACCCGTGATCACGAGCCCCGCGCTCACAGGCGCCGCGAGCTGCGACCAGCGAATCGCGCTCCGCAGCACCGCAAGATCCAGGATCGGATCGTGCGCCGTGTGCTCGCCCACAGCCCGCTTGATGGTCGTGATCCACACCCCGGGAAGCCACACGAGCGCCGCGAGGAGTACCAGCGCGTGCAGCACCGCCGTCGGGATCAACGCCGCGCCACCCCCGGCAAAGAGCTGGTACGCCGCCGCGATCGCGCCCACCAGGATCGAGACCGACAAGAGAACGAACCCCAGCGTCAGCCAGCGGAGGTACTCCAGGGGCGCATCGGTCAGGTTGTCGGCGAACCGCGACCTTGTCCCCCGCGTCCGGATCGGCGCCCCGCACTCGGGGCAGTTGGCCGTCTCGTCGAGCCCCCGCAGGTCGTACCCGCACCTGTGGCAAGGCCTATGCGACTGGATCTCGCGGTTGACAACGGGCAGCTGGTCCTCGGCGATCGGCATCTCGCAATATTGTACGAGAAGCGCCCCAGAGCTGATCCCCGGAACTAGACCGCCGCGCCCCGGGCCGCCTCGACCGCGGTGCGGAACATCGTCAGCCCGGGCGCCTCGGTCGTGCGCGTCATCTCATCCAGGCGCGTCCAGTACGGGTGCAGGGACCATCGCGTGTACCTGTCCGGGTGGGGCATCAGCCCGAACAGGCGCCCCGTCGCGTCGCAGATGCCCGCGATCGAGCCGACCGAGCCGTTCACGTTCTCGCCGTAGCGCATCACGACGTGACCCGAGGCCTCGAGCATCCGCAGC
>JAJDDI010000038.1 GCA_029260375.1 Phycisphaerales bacterium
CCACCGGTTCCGCAACGTGGACCTGCTGGTGATCGACGACATCCAGTTCCTGGCCAAGCGTGACCGGACGCAGGAAGAGTTCTTCCACACGTTCAACAGCCTGTACCAGAACAACCGCCAGATCATCCTCAGCTCGGACACCCCGCCCGAGGAGATCCCGCACCTGGAGCAGCGCCTCGTCAGCCGGTTCAAGTGGGGACTGGTCGCCAACATCCAGGCGCCCTCGTACGAGACGCGCGTCGAGATCCTGCGTTCCAAGGCCGCGCTGCGCGGCTTCGAGCTCGACGAGAAGGTCGCCTGCTACATCGCCCAGCACGTGGACACCAACATCCGCGAGCTCGAGGGCGCCATCACCATGCTCCAGATGCAGTCGAGCGTCAGCGGACGCGACATCAACCTCGAACTCGCCCAGGACACCCTGGCCGGGCTCGGCGCGGCGCCCGCGGCCGACGGACCCACCATCGAGTCCATCATCCACACCGTCAGCGAGTTCTACTCTGTCCGCAAGGCCGACCTGCTGGGCAAGCGTCGGCACAAGTCCATCTCCCTGCCCCGACAGGTCTCGATGTACCTCGCCCGCGAGCACACTCGCCACTCGCTTGAGGAGATCGGCGCGCACTTCGGCGGTCGCGACCACACCACGGTCATGCACGCCGTCCGCACCGTCAAGGCCCGCAAGACCGACGACAACGACTTCGAAGCCGTCGTCCGCTCGCTCGAACAGCAGGTCCGACGGCGCCGCCCCGGGCGCGATTGATCCGCGTCCACGCACCCTCAGCCCCCGCTCCGCGTGCGCCGAATCTGCGCGAGGACCGGCGGCCTGACCGCCCCGTCGCGTTGTGGACAGCCCGTGCAGAAGCGCTCGGTGTTCGGCGCTTGAGCAGCGCGGCAACGACCGGCTCAACCGACAGGCGAGCATGCCCCCCGGCGCCGTCTCTTTGGAAGGCGCCCGGGCGCGGAAACTGACAGCCTGGCGACAGGTTTGCGAGCGGCGTGTTGTTCTCTAAGTTGTTGCCGTGCCTGGGTTAGTGTCGGTGGCGTGCAGGTCGTCCCCAAGTGTCAGGCTCAATTCCTATGGAAGAAGAGTTCTTTCTCTTTCACAGGAGAAAAAGGACACACAGGGGGCCGGTGTCGTTTGGACCTGACCCCCGTTCGGGTCCGCCGGATCGGGGTGTGGACGAGCCCGTGGATAAACCCGTCGGTGCTACCGCTGGCATGCGGGGCAGGAGACGGTCGTCCGTTGGGCGATCTGCTCGGCCTGGAGTTTGCCGCCGCACACCCGGCAGGGCTGTCCACCCCGCCCGTAGACCTTGTGGGCGAGCTGGAAGGCGCCGCGGGCGCCATCGGGGGTCATGTGGTCCCGCAGGCTTGAGCCCTTGGCCTTGATCGCCCGGGCCAGGACCACGCGGATCTCGCGCGCAAGGCGTGTCGATTCCGGGCTGGTGAGCGAGCACGCCGGGCGGCTCGGGTGTACGCCAGCGGCGAACAGCGCCTCGTCGGCGTAGATGTTCCCCACACCCGCGATGAGCTTCTGGTCGAGCAGGGCGCCCTTGACCGGGCGCCTGGAGCCCGCCAGAGCGACGCGGAGCTGGTCGGCGGTCAGCGAGAGCCCGTCGGGCCCAAGGCGGCTCCAGCGGGCCTCACGCAGCGCCTGGAGACTCGCAAAGGTCCAGAGCCCGCCGAAGCGGCGCGGGTCCCGGAAGAGCAGGCGGGCGCCGTCGTCAAAGCGCCACTCGGCGTGGACGTGCCCGAGCGGCTCGGGTTTCTTGTCGGTTGCAAGCAGGAGCTGCCCGCTCATGCCCAGGTGGACGCACAGCACGCTGTTCTCGCCGACGATTGCCAGCTGCTTGCCCAGGCGGCGCAGCTCGGTGATCCGGGCGCCCTGCAGCAGGTCCGCCCGCCGAACACGCTTGGGAGGGGCGTCGGAGTGTGCGCGGGAGAACCCTCCGGGCGGGTCGCCCGGCGCCACGAGCATGTCGCGCCGGTGCAGGCGGGCGCTGGTGACGCGCCGCCCGATGAGGCGTTGCTCGAGCGCCAGGCGGATCGTCTCGACCTCGGGCAGCTCGGGCATCAGACCTGGTCCGCGCCCTTGGCGCGCAGCGAGCGGAAGAACGCGCGGAGGCGGTCGGCGGACTCGTCCGCCAGCACGCCCGCGATGACCTCGCACCGGTGGTTGAGGCGATCGTCCTCGAGCAGCGTGTACAGCGAGCGGACCGCGCCGCCCTTGGGGTCCGCGGCGCCGAACACCACGCGTCCAACCCGCGCGTTGACGATCAGGCCGGCGCACATGGGGCAGGGCTCGAGCGTGACGCACAGCGTGCAGTGGTTCAGGCGCCAGTCGCCCACGGCCCGCGCCGCCCGCAGGATGGCGATGTGCTCGGCGTGGGCGCTCGGGTCCTTGTCGGTCTCGCGCCGGTTATATCCCTCACCCAGGATCGCGCCCGTTGCCGTCTCATAGACCACAGCGCCCACGGGCGTCTCGCGCATCGCGCCCGCCTGTTTGGCCAGCCCCAGCGCCCGGCGCATCATCGACAGGTCCGCCTCGGTGGGGCGCAGATCGGTCATGACCCGGGCTCATCCACACGCTCAAAGCTCGCGGGCCAGACCCGCAGCAGGAGCATGCCCAGCTCGAAGAGCACGTACAGCGGGATCGCCAGCAGGATCATGCTCAGCGGGTCGGCGGGCGTGAGCAGCGCGCCCGCGAGCGCGCACGCCGCGACCGCGTGGCGCCGGTACTTGGCCAGCGTCTGGCGCGTCACGATCCCCGCCCAGCCCAGCAGGAGCACGACCACGGGCGTCTGGAACCCGAGGCCGAACGCCAGGCCCATGTTCAGCAGCGTGCGGATGTACTCGGAGATCTTGTACTGCTGGCTGATGCCCGCGCCCTGGGTCATTTCTGAGCCCACGATCTTGGGCGCCCCGTCCTCGTCGAAGGCGTAGCACAGGCGGCGCTGGAGCAGTTGCGTGTTGAACCACTCGCTGCCCACTTCCAGCTCGCCCGCGGGCGGGTCACCGGCGAGCACGGGCACCGTCCCGAGCGTGACGCCCTCGGGCAGCGGGAAGATGTTCACGTGCGACCTGCCGATGCTCGAACCGAAGGTGATGAAGAACGCGAGGATGACGGGCAGGATCACCCAGTACAGGAACGCGATGCTTGAGAGGGTGAGCAGCGTGGAGAGCGGGCCCAGGCGGTAGAAGAACTTGCGCTCCGACGAGTAAAGCCCCGGCGCGACGAACAGCCAGAGCTGGTAGAGGATCCAGGGGCTGCCGATGAGGACGGTGAGGATGACGGCGACGTGCACGACGCTGCCGAACGTCTCGAACGGGGCGGTCGCCAGCAGCGTGGTGGGCTGGCCCCCGGCGCGGAGCTGCTCGCGGGCGGGTTCGATCAGGATGTTGAGGATCGGGCGCCCGAACGAGAACGAGACGATGAAGATCGGGACGATGCCCAGGATCGACAGGATGAGGCGCTTTCGGAGCTCCTCGAGGTGGTCGCCGAAGGACATCGTGGCGAAATCAGTCGGCGATTCCCGCCCGGGCAGGGCAGCCGGGGTTCGGGGCGGGCGGTATGGGGTGTGGTCGGGGTCGGCCGTCACGCTGGGATCATCCTCCGCCCTGATGGCGCGTGAGCATAGGTATTGAGCGCTGGCCCCCGGCGTGTTCTGGGACGACGAGAGGGGGATCGGGGCTTCGTCCCCGGGCAATCGCCCGAGATCCTGACGGGCGGGGGCCCGGGGCGCATCGGGGTGGGCTGGAGGGTCTGTTGGACGAAGGACGCGAGGCGGTTGGGCAGGACGTCGCCGGCGCAATCGCCGGCGATCGCGATGCGCTGCGCCGCCTCTGGCAGGAGCACCGTCGATGGGTCGCGACCATCCTCATCGCGCACAAGCCCCGGGAGTGCGAGGTCGAGGACCTGCTCCAGGCGGTGGCGGTGCAGGTGGTGCGGAAGATCGGCCAGCTGCGCGACGCCGGGGCGTTTCGGCCCTGGCTGCGGACGATCGCGATCAACGCCGCCCGGGCCGAGGGACGCAAGATATCCAGGCGCGGACCGACGCTGCGCCTGGCGGGCGAGACCGAGGGGGCGGCGAACGGGTCGCCCGTGGACGGCGCCGACGAGGCGGGGCGTCTGATGGAGCTGGCCCGCGAGCTGCCCGAGAGCTACCGCGAGCCGCTGCTGATGCGGTGCGCCCGGGGGATGAGCTACCGGCAGATCGGGGCGATCCTCGACCTGCCCGAGACGACGATCGAGACCCGGATCGCGCGGGGGCGGCGGATGCTCCGGGAGCTTGCGGGCGGCGAGCGGGCCCCGGCGGGCGCGGGGAAGTCGGGCAAGCGACCCGGGCGATGGTCGGTGGTGGTGTAGAGATGCACGAAAGGACGGAGGCGCTCCGATGAGCGACGAGACGAACATCAACGATGAGCGGGCCCCGAGCGACGACGCGCTGCGACGCGAGATCCTTATCGGGCGCGTGATCGACGGCCAGGCTCTGCCCGACGACTGGGACGCGCTCCGCGCCCTGGCCGAGCGCGACCCCGCGACCTGGGCGGACCTCAACGAGACCCAGCGCCAGCAGGAGCTGCTGTGCGCCAGCGTGAGCCGGCTGTGCGCCGTGGCCGACGAGATCGACATCGACGACGCGCTCGTGGACCCCGAGCCCATGGTCAGGCGCCTTCGCCTGGTGGGGACCTGGGGCGGCTGGGCTGCTGCGGCGTCTTTGGCGCTGCTCTGGTCGCTCGGGATTAACCCCCTGGAGTCTGGGACGGGCGGGCAGGCCGCCAGCGCGATCCCGATGGGCGTCAATCTCGAGCCCGACGACGCGCTGCGTCAGTACCTCGACTCGGGGCGTGAGGCGGGGCGTGTGATCCGCGAGGTGCCCGACCGGGTGGTCGTGCGTGCCGAGCCGCTGAACGGCGGGCGACAGGTCGAGGTTTTCTATCTGCGTCAGATCCTCGAACGCCAGATCGTCAGCCAGGTCTACCGCGAGAGCGTGGACGAGATGGGCAACGAGCTGGCGGTCCCCGTCCGCCTGGAGCCGGACACGAGCGGCGGCTCGGTCTGGTGACGGGCACGCGCCCCCGGCGCATCCAAGTACGAACACCCCCCTGGCCCAGCGGCCCGGGGCGAACGAAACAGACACTCGACGAGACAGCTCACACCCTTTGGGAGAACGCCTGATGAACAGCACGATGAAACTCCGGATCGCCGCGGGCGCGGGCGTCTGCAGCGCGCTCGCCGCCCACGCTTCCGCCCTGATCCTCACCCCGGCCCCCGGCGGACCCGAGGCCGTGGCCGAGGTCGCCCCGGGCGACGACGTCGCGTCTGAGTGCGGGACCGAGGTGGTCACCGAGTCGAGCGCCCCGGCGGTCGTTTCGGGCGTGAACTTCACCGTCGCCGCCGCGTGCCCTCCCGGTGAGTCCGACGAGGCGCACCGCCTGCACACGGTCAAGCCCCACACGAGCACCCGGTCGAGCCACCACGTTGTGATCAAGCAGGACCGCGGCGACGGGGAGGTCTTCGAGCTGAAGATGGGCGACGGCGACATCGTCATCCTCCGCAACGGCAACCGTGTCCATGAGAATCACATCAAGAAGTTCCCGGGCAAGGTCATGGTCCTGGGCGATGGCGGCGACGAGCTGACCACCTTCGAGCTCGAGGGCATGGGCCAGGCGCCAAAGGCCGGGAGCGTGCAGAAGCTCTGGTTCTCTGACGGCGCCAAGCACGGCAACGTTGTGATTGCTGGCGACGCCGATCACGCGTTCGCGTTCTCCACGGACGCCAATGTTCAGTTCGGCGGCGCCCACCCGCCGGTGATGCTGGGCATCATGCTCGGCGAGCCGGGCCCGGCGCTGCGTTACCACCTGGGCCTGAAGAGCCACGACGCGATCCTGGTCGAGGGCGTGACCGAGGGCCTGGCCGCAGACCGCGCGGGCCTCAAGGCCTACGACGTCATCGTCTCGGTCGATGGCTCGGGCGAGGCCAACGGCAAGGTGCTGCACGAGGCGCTGTCCAAGAAGAACCCGGGCGATGAGCTGCGAATAATCGTCATGCGCGGCTGCGACAAGGTCCGCCTCACCGCCGATCTGGACGAGTACAACGCGAGCAAGCTGAGCAAGGCCGAGGGAAACGCCCGCTTCGACGTCGCGCCCCATGCTGACGAGGACGTGTTCAAGTTCCGCGTCGCCCCGCCGTCGGCGCCCACCCGCCCGTTCGTCTGGAACGACGACCGCGGCGAGCTGCTGCGCTCGCTGCACGAGAAGCTGCGTGGGCACATGAGCGAGGAGCAGCTCGAGCAGACCCACAAGGCCCTCAAGGAGGCCCTGGGCAAGATGGACTTTGACTTCGAGTTCGGCCCGGGCATGGGCGGGGCGGGCGTCATGGAGTTCAAGTGGGACGGCAAGGACCACAAGCTCGTGATTCCCAAGAGCGATCAATGGCGAGCGCTGGCTGAGAAAGAGCTTCCCCAGCTTCACCGTGAGATGGAGCACAAGGCCGAGGACGCCCAGCGCCGGGCCGCGGAGATGCAGGAACGCCTCAGCGAGCGTCTCGAAAGATTGAGCGAGGAGATCGAGCGTCTGCGGGAATCAATCGAAGACCGGGACTGATTCATTGGGGGAAGGTGAAACCCCCCAGACGAGTTCCCATATACCGAGTAGCAGGCCCCAGATCCCCACGGGGCCTCCGCGGCCGCGTGTCGAGACCCCACGCGGCCGCATTTCTCTTTTTGGATCCCTGACCGTGGCGCCGCGGGCGGTGGGACGGACCCCCAACCCGGTGGGTGGACGCCGGTAAGATCGTGCGTTGGGCCTGGAGCGGGTCCTGATCCGGTCCGAGGCAGTCAGGGAGGACGACCCATGAGCGAGAACGAGCCGCCCGCCTCGAGCCCCGATGAGGCCCTGGCGGTGCGTGAGACCTACGAGAAGCTGCGGGCGCAGATCAGCCGGGTGATCGTGGGTCAGGACGAGGTGGTGGAGCAGATCGTGATGTGCGTCTTCAGCCGCGGGCACGCGCTGCTGGTGGGCGTGCCGGGCCTGGCCAAGACGCTGCTGATCTCGACGGTGGCGCGCTCGCTGAGCCTGGAGTTCAGCCGCATCCAGTTCACCCCGGACCTGATG
This sequence comes from Phycisphaerales bacterium, assembly GCA_029260375.1. Classification (GTDB taxonomy): domain Bacteria; phylum Planctomycetota; class Phycisphaerae; order Phycisphaerales; family UBA1924; genus JAJRXR01. The sequence continues at coordinate 7,114 of JAJDDI010000038.1, forward strand.
CCCAGCGACATCACGGGCACGGAGGTGATCGAGGAGGACAAGGCGACCGGGCGGCGTGAGTTTCGGTTCGTCCCGGGCCCGATTTTCGCGAACATGATCCTGGCCGACGAGATTAACCGGACGCCGCCCAAGACCCAGGCGGCCCTGCTCGAGTCGATGCAGGAGCGCCAGGTGACCATCGGCGGCGTGCGCCACGCGCTGCCCGATCCGTTCTTCGTACTCGCGACCCAGAACCCGCTCGAGCAGGAGGGCACGTACCCGCTGCCCGAGGCGCAGCTGGACCGGTTTATGTTCCAGGTGCTCATCAAGTACCCCAAGGCGGACGAGGAGCTGGAGGTCATCCGGCGCAGCGCCCACAAGGGCGAGGAAGAGATCGACGCCGTCATGGGCGGCGACGAGATCGTCCGGGTCCAGAAGATCGTCAAGCACGCGCCGGTTGCGGACCACGTGCTGCGATACGCGTTGCGACTGGTCCGGGCGACGCGGGTGCGCGAGACGCCGGACCCGGCCAACCCTCGCCCGCAGATCGTCGATGACTACGTCTCGTGGGGCGCCGGTCCTCGGGCGAGCGAGAACCTTGTGCTGGCCGCCAAGGCCAGGGCGATCATCGACGGCGCCAGCCATGTCACGCCCGAGCACGTCCGCTCGGTCGCCCATCCCGTGCTCAGGCACCGAATCCTGACCAACTTCAACGCCGAGGCGGATCAGGTGACGACCGACGCGATCATCGACGGGCTGCTCGACTCCATCCCGCTCGACGGGGCGAGCCCCCGAGACGAGGGGCAGATGGACCGGGTTCTGCGCGCGTAAGCCTCTGCGAGACCACGCGCTGTGGTAGACTCCCCCCGAGGGAAGGCGGAGTCCGCTCGGGCGGGCGCTGTTGGGGAATATGTATGCTTTCACAGACGGTTGAGTATGCGCTCCGAGCGATGGTGTGCCTTGCGCAGGCGCCCGACGCGCTGACGCCCACGCCAGCGCTGGCGAGCAAGACCAAGGTGCCCCCGAACTACCTGGCAAAGGTGCTCCAGGTGCTGGCGCAGGCGGAGCTGATCCAGGGGCGTCGGGGGGTGGGCGGCGGGTACAAGCTCTCGAGGCCCGCCGACGAGATCTCGATGCTCGACGTGGTCAACGCGATCGACCGGCTCAGCCCGATCACGACGTGCCCGCTGGAGATCGCCGAGCACGGCGGCAGCCTGTGCTCGCTGCACCGGCGCCTCGACGAGGCGGTCCGGATGCTCATCGAGCGGTTCGAGGGCGTCTCGCTCGCGGACCTGATCAGCGAGGCCAACCCCAGCGCCCCGCTCTGCGAGTCGCGTCCCACGGTGTCGATCCGCGTCTCGGGCTCGAACCCGTCCTGATCCGTTCGGCTCGACGCGGGGCGCCGGCGGGTTAGGATCTGCCCGTGAGTGAGCAACCAGAACAGCCGTCGACGCCCGCGACGCCCGCGCCGCCCCCGACCGCCGAGGAGATTCACCACCTCGAGGCCCAGCGTCGGACGAACCGGGACAAGGCCGCGGCGCTCGGGCTGGACCCCTACGGCGGGCGCGCCGACGGCCTGCTGAGCCTGCGGGCCGCGGCGGAGCGCTACGACGCGGACGCCGACGCCCATCACCAGGCCAACAGCAAGGCCGAGGGTCACGTGGACCGGCGCCCGGTCGTCCGCACCGCGGGGCGGGTGGTGCTGCACCGGGACAACGGCAAGCTCGTGTGGATGAACCTTCGCGACCAGAGCCGCGACTCGCTGCAGGTCGCCGTCTCCAAGCGAGACGCGACCGAATCGGGCTTTGGCCTGAGCAAGATCGCGGACGTGGGCGACATCCTCGTGGTCGAGGGCCCGGTCATGAAGACCCGCGCGGGCGAGACGACCGTCTGGGCCAGCGACGTGCGGGCCGCGAGCAAGTGCCTGGTCCCGCCGCCCGAGAAGCACAGCGGGCTGTCCGACCCGGAGACGCGCTACCGCCAGCGCTACCTGGACATGTGGTCCAACCCCGAGACCACGCGGGCGCTGACGCTGCGCTCCAGGCTGGTCTCACACACACGCCGCTTCATGGAGGGGCGGGCGTTTCTTGAGGTGGAGACGCCCGTGCTCCAGCCGCAGACGGGGGGCGCCGCGGCCAGGCCGTTCGTCACCCACATGAACGCGCTCGACATGCGGTTGTACATGCGCATCGCGACGGAGCTGCACCTCAAGCGCCTCATGGTGGGCGGCATGGGGCGCGTCTTCGAGATCGGACGCATCTTCCGCAACGAGGGCGTGGACAAGCGGCACAACCCCGAGTTCACGTCAATGGAGGCCTACCAGGCCTTCGGCGATTACGAGACGATGGCCGAGCTGACCGAGACGCTCATCCGCGAGCTGGCCACGCTCAGCGCCGCGTTCTGGCAGGACGCGGGGACGGGCGACGGCTCGCTGACGCTTCCGTTCGGCGAGCTGGCGATCGACTACGCCCAGCCCTTCGAGCGAGTGACGTACAACGAGCTGTTCGAACGAGCGCTGGGCTTTGCGCCGGCGGACGCCGATCGCGCCTGGGCGGAGGCTGAGCAGCGCGGGCTGGTGGGCAAGTACGCGCGGCATCTGAAGGCGGAGGGGCGCGAGATCAAAGCGAGCGACCTGCGCGGCAAGATCGACGACCTGCTCATCGTCAACGAGCTGTTCGAGGAGGTCGGCGAGGCGGGCCTGGACCCGGCTCGCCCGACGTTCGTGTTCGACTACCCGTCGGCGCTGTCGCCCCTGACGCGCCCCAAGAAGGACGCGCCCGAGATCGCAGAGCGGTGGGACCTGTTCATCGCGGGCATGGAGATCGGCCCGGCCTACACCGAGCTCAACGACCCGGACATCCAGGAGGCCAAGTTCCGCGAGCAGCTCTCGGGGCTCGACGACGAGGAGTCCACCTTCAGGAACCTGGACGAGGACTTCCTGCGCGCCCTCAAGGTGGGCATGCCCCCGGCGGGCGGTCTCGGGCTGGGCATCGACCGCCTGGCGATGCTCATGAGCAACAGCCTGTCGATCCGCGACGTGATCGCGTTCCCGTTCATGCGTCCCGAGGCGTAGAACGAAAGACGCCCCGGTCCGGGGACCGGGGCGCCATGAGAATAGAAGCGAATCGGGGTCGATCAGCCGTCGCTGGGCTTGTCGCCGTCCTTGATGACCTCGCCGCCGCGGAACTTGATCGAGCCGTCGGGGTTACGCTCGACCTGGACCTCCCCGGTTTTCTGCGTGGTCTTGCCGACGGCGAAGTCGATCGGCTCGAGCGGGGGCTTGGTGGGGTCGTCGCGGAGCGCGATGATCGCGCGGAGCACGCCCTGCTGGTCTTCCAGCGAGAGTTTGGCGAGCGCGGTCCGAAGCTGCTCGGTGTTGCCGACGCCCTTGAGGGCTTCAGCGGCCCTCCCGGACAGCTCGCCGCGGAGCAGCGACATCTTGCCGGCGCCCTCCTCGAGCAGGCCCGAGTACGCCAGGCGGGCTTCCTTGATCGACTCGTTCATGATGAATCGCATGAAGTGGTCGAGGTTGTCGTCCGGGTATCGTTCCTTGAGCTCGGCGTTGATCGCGCCCTGGTACTGCTTGACGATCCCGCTGGTCGCTTCGGACTGGATCCGCGTGAGCAGCCCGCGTTCCTTGAGCTCGTACGAGAGCGACGGGTCGGCGATGAGCGGCTGGATCATCTGGGCGACCTTCTGCAGGTCGTCGATATCCGCCAGACGGATCTCGTCGATCATGCCGGTGTTGAGCTGGGTGAGCAGGTCGATGTTCTCGATGACCTGTCGCTCCATCCGGGCGAGGCGCTCGAAACGGACAGCGTTGATGCCGTCGTTCTTGGACTCGCCGATGTACGGGTTGCGCTCGAGCGCGACCTCGTCGGTGATCCGCTCGATGCGGATGATGTACCCGTCCTCGCCTATCTTGGCCAGCGGGTCGTGGCGGGGCACCGGGGCGCGATCGACCTGGCCCCGCCCGCTGTTGGCGCCCGCGTTGGCCCGGACCGGGGCGCGCTTGGGCGGGGGCGTGTACGCCTCGCCGGACTCGGTGGGCTTGGGCGGGGGCGTGGTCACCTGAGCCGCGGCGGGGGCGCCGATGAGCCCGATCGCCGCGAGAACTCCCAGTCGTTTCGTCGTGTTGCGGATCATCCGTCGTGTCCTCCGAAGTGACGCCCGGGGAGGGGTTTGGCCCGTCCGACGCCCTGATCTTGGATCGTGTTTCTGCCTTGCGGTGCAATTATGCCCGCCGGGAGAGCCCCGGCGTGGTTTCTGCGTTCTTTTCTCTCAGGTTCTACGGTTGAGCGGCCGGAAAGATCCGCCCTCCCCGCCCAAGGAGGGGCGTCTGTGGCGCGTGGGCGCCCTAGGCTGGGTCGATGCCCAACCCGGACGCGACCCGACCGATCGATACGCAGGAGCTGGCGCGGCGCATCGCCGAGGCGAGCCTGCTCCGCGGGACGTTCACCCTCCGCTCGGGGCGGACCAGCTCGTACTACCTCGATAAGTACCGCTTCTCGACCCGTCCGGAGGTGCTCAGACCCCTGGCGGCCATGTTCGCCCAGCGGATCGCCCTCATCGAATCGGAGCTGGGCGAGCGGGCCGATCGGCTCGCGGGCGCCGAGCTGGGGGGGATCCCCCTGGTCACCGCGACGGCGATGGAGACCGGGCGTCCCTGCCTGTTCGTCCGCAACGCGAAGAAGGACTACGGCACCGCCAAGCAGCTTGAGGGCGTGATCGAGCCGGGCGATAAGGTCATCCTGCTCGAGGACGTGGCGACGACCGGCGGCCAGGCGCTCGAGGCGGTCGAGTCGATCCGGGGCGAGGGCGGACGGGTGCTGGCGATCATCGCGACGATCGACCGCCAGGAGGGCGCCCGCGAGAACGTCGAGGGCGCGGGCCTGCGATTCGAGGCGCTGTTCACCAAGGCGGATCTGGGTGTGGACGAGTAGCGACTACAGCACGAAGAACAGAAGCAGCATCAGCACGATAAACAGCGTGATCCACGCCCACATCGGCAGCGGCGGCTGGCCTTTGGGGGGCGCGTCGATCTCCTCGCCGCAGACGTGGCATTCCCTGGCCTGGTCCCAGACCTCGGCGCCGCAGTGTGGGCACGTGCGGGTTTCGTCGCCGAAGCGGTCGAGATCCTCGGCGGACGGGCCGTCGGGGTCCAGACCCTCGCTGAGCTCGTAGTCGTCCATGCGACGGAGGGTAGCGCCCCAGGGCGCACAGGCGCTCCAGACCGCGCTCGCCGCAACGGGTTGAGCGGGTCGCGCCGCCTGCGCGCACGACGAGGATGAATGGTGTCACGGTCCGCTGGCGTCTCTCGCCTGGCGCGGCATCTTTGACGTGCGGGGCCACACCCCCGCCCGAACGAGAGAGCAAATCCAGAGAGAGGAACGAGAGATGAGCACCACCATGCGAGCGCTATCGGTCTGCGCCCTGGCCCTGGCCGCCGGGTCCGCGTCCGCCGACGTCCTTGAAACCATCGACTTCAACGGCCTCGTCCACGGCGAGATCGTCAACACCCAGTACCAGGGCTCGCACGGCGTCACCATCGACGCCCGCAACTACAGCCGCAGCTTCGACCTGGCTGTCGCCTTTGACACCACCCGCACCGGCACCCGCGACGACGACCTTGAGGACCCCTGGACCAGCGGCAACCTCGCCGGGAACATGAACCTCGGCAACGCCCTGATCCTTCAGGAAAACAACTACGGCATCGGCGACGGGATCGCCGATCGCCCCGACGACGAGGGCAGCCGCCCCGCGGGCTGGATCCGCTTCAGCTTCGACGAGGTCAAGACGGGCATCGGGTTCGACATCCTCGACCTGGAGTCCGCGACCGCCGAGGCGTCCTCGCTCAAGCTCTACCTCGACGGCTCGCTCGTCGCCTCGATCGACTTCATGGACTTCATCAGCGCCGGCAGCGACGTGTACGACCCCAGCGTGTCCTACGGCAACAACTCGGCCAACCGCATCGGCGTCATCACCGCCGACGCCCTGGGCATCCAGGGCTTTAACACCGCCAAGTTCAAGCTCGGCGGGTCGATGGCGATCGACACCATCAAGGTCGTTCCCACGCCCGGCACGTTCGCGATGCTTGGCCTGGGCGGGGCGTGCGTCGCGCGTCGCCGGCGGCGCTGATTCGTCTCGACAACCCAACAACCGAGCATCCCAACAACAAGAAAGGCCCCGTCCGTGATGGACGGGGCCTTGTTCGTTTCGGTCGAGCGCTGAACGCTTACGCGTTCTTGGCCCAGTTGATCAGGATGTCGGCGACCTCGGGGCGGGTGAACTCGCCGGGGGGGCGCTTGCCCTCGTTGAGCATCTCGCGGACCTTGGTGCCCGAGAGGAAGATCTGGTCGCCCTCGAGCTTGGGGAAGGTCTTGCCCGAGACCATGCCCTGGGCCTTCTTGCTGAAGGCGGCGTGCTCGAACTTCAGAGGCTCGATCTCGAGGTTGTCCTCGTCGAGGTTGTCGAAGATCGTCTGCGCGTCGTAGGTGCCGTAGTAGCTGCCCACGCCCGCGTGGTCGCGACCCACAATAAAGTGCGTCACGCCGTAGTTCTTGCGGACCAGGGCGTGGAGGATGGCCTCGCGCGGGCCGGCGTAGCGCATGGCGGCGGGCATGACGCTGAGCATCGTGCGTTCGGGCACGAAGTACTCCTTGATGAGCGCCTGGTAGCAGTCCATGCGGACGTCGGCGGGGATGTCGCCGGGCTTGGTCTCGCCCACGAGGGGGTGGATGAGCAGGCCGTCGGTGATCTCCTGCGTGCACTTGCACAAGTACTCGTGGGCTCTATGGATCGGGTTGCGGGTCTGGAAGGCGCCGACGGTCTTCCAGCCGCGACGCTTGAACTCCTCGCGTGTCTGGGCGGGGGTCAGGCGGAAGTCCAGGAAGGCCTCGGGTCCGTCGGGATCGACGCAGACCTCGACGGCCTCGATCGGGCCGGCCAGGCAGACGGGGCCCTCCTTCTTGACCGCCTCGGCGCCGGGGTGGTTCCCGTCGTCGTCAGAGGCGTTGTTGAAGAAGATCGTGGACTCGAGCTTGGTGACGTGGGGGTAGACCTCCTCGACGCTCATCACGCCCTGGAGCGTGCCGTTGGGGGCGTACAGCGCGACACGGTCACCCGCCTTGGCCTTGCCCTCGTCGGTGGCGAGCGTGATCGGGATGGGCCAGATGTCGCCGGAGGCGAGCTTCATGCCCTTGCAGACGCTCTCGAAGTCGGCCTTGCCCATGAAGCCCTTGAGCGGACTGAAGGCGCCGATAGCGATCATCTCGCAGTCGCAGGACTGCTTGGGCGAGAGATCGATGCGGGTCAGGCCCGCGGCTTCTTTGATGAGTTCGTCTCGTCGGGCGCCCTGGGCGACCTGGTTGACGAGTTTGCCGCCGTGGGGCGGGATCAGGCCGTGGCTCATGCGAGTCTCCAGAGGGGACGGACCGCGTGGCCGCACGTCCATCGCGCGGCTTGTGGGTCGGTTGGTCTGTGCACGGGCCCGCCAGCGTCTCTGCGGCGAGCGTCGAGGAGTGGACCATAGGAACCGACAGGCGGGCTTTCCAAGGGACGGCCTGCGGGATCGGCTGGCGGAAACTTCAGTAGCCGGTGTGGCGCTCCGCCTCCGGGCGTCGGCTGATGGCGTGAACCAGCCGCAGTCGGCTGACGCCTGGAGGCAAACCATGAACCGCGCAATCACTCTCTGGGTCTCCGCATGCCTGCTCCTGGCCTCGTCGCCGTTGGCCGACGCCGCTGGCGGGGAGGGCCGTCTCAGGCCCGGCTCACCCCGCGATCGGCGCGGGCGACTCGCTCGGCGGGCTCGCCGCCTCGGTCCTGTCCCTCGTCACAGATTTCGACTGCGACGTCCGGAACCTGGACGACTCGGACCCCCCCATCACGGGCGTGCCCGCGTGGGAGCTCAACATCGATCTTGGCGCCTTCGAGTTTCTGGAAGAGACCCGGCGCGAGCCTGTCCGGGTGCGACCCGGCGGACGTGGCCGCACCCTTCAGCGTGCGGGACCTCTCCGATGTGATCGGGTTCCCCGCCGCTTTCGGCGGCGGTTGCCCATAACCGCCAGATCCCCCCAAACTCACACACAACCCCTCGTTGGCGTGCGGGGCCTCACCGGGCCCCGCCCGCTTTTTCGCCTTGGCGTGGGGCTGATCCGGGGCCCATGGCCTAGCATCATCTCCGCAAGAGACTGTCAAGAAACACGTTGTCGAGGAGCGCGAGCATGTCCGAGATCAAGAGCACCAACATCACCTGGCACGAGGGCGACCTGCCCCGCGACGAGCGCTTCAAGGCTCTCGACTGCACCGGCGCCACCCTCTGGTTCACGGGCCTCTCGGGCTCGGGCAAGAGCACCATCGCCAGCGCCCTTGAGCAGGTGCTCGTGGCCAACGGCGTGAACTCGTACCGCCTCGACGGCGACAACGTCCGCTTCGGGCTCAACAAGAACCTGGGCTTCTCCGCCGAGGACCGCGCCGAGAACATCCGGCGCATCGGCGAGGTCGCCAAGCTCTTCGCCGACTCGGGCTGCGTCACGCTCACCAGCTTCATCAGCCCCTACCGCGCCGACCGCGACCAGTGCCGCGAGCTGCACGCGGACGGCAAGCTGCCCTTCATCGAGGTCTACGTGGACACGCCGCTGGACGTGTGCGAGGGTCGCGACCCCAAGGGCCTGTACAAGAAGGCCCGCGCGGGCGAGATCAAGGGCTTCACCGGCATCGACGATCCCTACGAGGAGCCCACCAGCCCCGAGCTGGTGCTCAAGACCGCCGACAACTCCGTCGAGCAGTGCGTCCAGCAGTGCCTCGAGCTGCTGGCGAGCAAGGGCATCGTGAACGTGACGGCCGGCTCGAACGCCTGAGCCCGATTCGACAACCGGGATAGCATCACGGGTGGGGCAGAAGCCCCGCCCGTTTTCTTTGGAAGGAGCCTCTTGATGGCGGACTACGCGAAGCTGATGGAAGTCGGGCGTGAGGCGGTCTGTGCCGCGGCGATCGTCACGAACCAGGTGCAGAACGCCCTCGAAGAGGTCCGCTCGCTCACCAAGGACGACAAGAGCCCGGTGACCGTGGCCGACTACGCGGCCCAGGCCGTCGTCGGCAAGATCCTGCGCGACCGCCTGGGCGACGTCGTGCTCGTGGGGGAGGAGGACAGCGCCTTCCTGCGCGACGAGGACAACGCGGTTTTCCTTGAGGCGACGCTGGCGGCGGTCCGCGAGGTCTGGCCCGAGGCCGATCGCGACGCGCTGCTCGACGCCGTGGACGTGGGCGCGGGCGACACGCACCACAGGCACTTCTGGACGCTCGACCCGATCGACGGGACCAAGGGCTTCCTTCGCGACCAGCAGTACGCCATCGCGCTGGGCTACATCGAGGGCGACACCCCCACCGTCGGGGTCATGGGCTGCCCGAACCTGCCCGTGAACATGTCCGAGCCGCTGGATGTCCCCGACCAGCACGGGTGTCTGTACGCCGCGATCAAGGGCGTGGGTGTGTACGAGGCGCCGTGCGACGACCCGACGGGCGAGATGATCCGCATCACGAGGCTGGACCATCTCGAGGACGACCCGATCAGCGTGTGCGCGTCGGTCGAGAAGGCACACTCGAACGTGAGCGACACCGACCGTGTGCTCGAGTACATCAGCGCCAAGCACGGCGTCGAGGTGGGCGAGCCGGTGCGTCTGGACTCACAGGCCAAGTACGCCGTCGTGGCGCGGGGGCAGGCCGACGCGTACCTGCGCCTGCCGACGCGTCGGGGGTACGTCGAGCGGATCTGGGACCACGCCGCGGGGTGTTGCATCGCCTGCGAGTCCGGGGCGTTCGTGACGGACATCTTTGGCAACGTGCTGGACTTCTCGCACGGGCGGGGCCTGGAGAAGAACAGGGGCGTCATCTGCGCCCCGCCCCGGGTCCACGGCTGGATCATCGAGGCCGTCGAGGCCCTGGGCATCGGCCCGGCCGAGTGAGCATCCGCCCCTGTATATTCATTTTGAGATATATCAACGGAGGACGCGCGACTCGCTTTGGTAGAGTTTGGGCGGATCGGTAGACTGGGCGTGACCAGCCGATCCACCCGGGAGCCAGCCATGACCAACCCCGCACGCGCCCTGATTGCGATCGCCGCCGCGACCACACTGGCCCCCGCGGGCCCCGACCTGATCATCGGCGACATCTCGGGCGCCAACTACTACGGGCAGCTCGACGGCGTGCACGCCTACTCGCTGGGCGTGACCTCGTGCAACCTGGGCGACCAGAGCGTCAACTGGCTGGACGCGTCCCCGGATCATCCGGTGCTGGCGCAGAACCTCTACCGCCTGACCGACGACGGGCGACTGCGGCACGTCGGGATGTCGCACGTGGCCCACGCATTCGCCACGCTGCAGACATCGCTCTGCTCCACGTGCGAGCCGGGCGGAGACGTCCAGCACCTGGGGCCGGGCTGTTCCAACCCGTCGTCCTCGGGCATCAGCGGCGGGCAGGCGTACCTTGGCCCGCGCGCCGAGGTCAACGCCTCGACCGGCGCCGTTCAGTTCCCCTTCACCGGGTTCGGCGAGCTGGGCAACACCACCGCCAAGCGGCTCCAGGTCCTGGACGCGGACGTCGAGACCGGCGGAACCTACTTCGCCGAGCTGCAGCACATCGCCGAGGACGACGCGTCCGCGTCCGCGGGGACCAACAACGCCTCGTATCGGCGCGCGACCATGAGCGTGAGCGGCTCGCTCCTGTTCAGCGGCGCGACGGTCACACAGGCGCCCGCGATTTTCGCCTGGGCCGACGCCGTCCCGGGTGTGCAGATCAGCACGGTGGATATCCCCGGCGACGGGCGCCTGCACGTGGGCGCCAACGCGACGCAGATCGCGCCGGGGCAGTGGCGATACGACTACGCGGTGCACAACCTCAACTCACACCGCTCCATCGGTTCGATCGGCATCCCCGCGCCGGGCGACATATCCAGCGACGAGTTCCAGGCCCCGCTCTACCACACCAACGAGCCCGTGATCAACACCCCCTGGGCCTTCGGCTTGTCGGGAGGCGTGGCAACGTGGAGCATCCCCGCTCACACGAGCGAGACGGACCAGACCGCCAGCGCCGTGCGTTGGGGGACGATGTACACGTACTCATTCGTCTCCGACGCCCCTCCCACGACGGGCCAGATCGAGCTGGGCCTGTTCCGCCCGGGCGCGCCCGTGTCGGTCAGCGTCTCGGGGCCGGTTCCCGCGTCGGTGTGCGTCGCGGACCTGGCCGAGCCGTTCGGCTCGCTGGACTTCTCCGATGTCGCCGCGTTCCTGGGCGCGTTCGGGTGGATGCTGCCCGAAGCGGATCTGGCCGAGCCGTTCGGGGTGTACGACTTCTCCGACGTCGCGGCGTTCCTGACCGCCTTTGGCGCGGGCTGCCCGTAGCTAGTCGGTCTTCTTGAACAGGTCGAGGAATCGGTCCTCGTACTCGCCGAAGACGCCGTGCTTGTCGAGCAGACGCTTGAGCTTGACCGCGAGCGACTGGTCCTGTGCCGCGCTCTCGAAGAGTTCTTCGATCTTGCGCCTTGTGGGGAGATCAATCACCGGCTCGGCGCTGGCGGTTTCCTCTTCATCGCCATCGCCCTCCCAGGGCTCGGCGTCGGCATCGACCACACCCGAGACCTGCTCGCGCATGCTCAGCAGGCGGGGCTCGGCGGCCTGGGCGGCGCTCTCCAGGATCGAGGTGTCCACGTCGATCCCGCTGATCTGCTCGAACAGTTGCACCACCGCCAGCGACGCGCGCGGGTTGGGCACGCCCACGGCGTAGAACGGGATCTCGCCCAGCAGGCACGCGCCTTCGATCCCACGCTGCGCCGCCGCGCCGATAAGCGAGCCGTTGAGCCCGCTGATCTGACCCTCGAGCAGCACCTCCGCGCCCAGCTTGGTCAGGTCGTCGAGCAGCGCGTCGTTGGTCGCCGCGGCGTATACCGTGGGCTCGTCCGTCGGGCTCACCTGCGAGCCAAGCGACGCGAACGTGAAGACGCGCGAGACGCCCAGGGCCTGTGCCCGGTCGAGGATCGCCTCGCACAGGTCGCGCCCGCCGGTCTGCGGCTGGGCCTCGCCCACGAAGATCACCAGGTCGTGACGCTGGGCCGGGTCCTCCCAGACGAAGAACATGTTCCGCGGCAGGCGCCCGGGGCGGGCGATGCCGTCCTTGATCTCGATGTGGTCCACCCGGAAGTAGGGCTGCTCGGGGATCATGCCCGAGGGGCTGGCGCCGAGCGACTCGACCAGCGAGCCGCCGCCGAGCATCGCGACATTGCCCATCCCGGGCCACACGGCCACGAGCCAGGGGTCTTTGAGTTTCCGTTCGGTCATACAAACCTCCGTCGATCTGCTCCAGACGATGCAATCCGGGGGCCAGCGGGCGGACGTGTCAACACCCCGGGAAGCCGCCCTGAGCGTCCCAAACGGGCGATCTGGATCTTATACCTGTCAATTTGGCTGATCCAAACATAGACTTGACAGCGAGTTACAGCCGGTTCGCTGGCCTCTGCGACCAGTCGGGGCAATAGTGAACCTGCAGGCATCCACCTGTTCCGGGCGACGAATCTTCAGATCCAGCCTCCTCGTTCCACCCGCTGAGAGGAAACCCCCAGATGCTCAGGCAGTCCACGGTCGCCTTCGCCCTCCTGCTCGCGGGCAGCGCCCACGCTCAGGTTCTGTCGTTCTCCGATCAGACCGCGGCAAGCCAGATCGACGCGACCTACGAGATCTCGACCGGGTCGATCTCGTTGCCGCAGTTCATGTTTGCGGGAGGCGCCGTGGGCGACTTCGACCGCGACGGCGACCCGGATGTCTTCATCCTCTCCGGCGGGCACGCGCCCGACCGCCTGTACATCAACAACGCCGACGGCACGTTCACCGACCGGGCCGCCGCCTGGGGCGTGGACCTCATGCACGTCGGCGCTGGCGCCTCCGTCGCCGACTACGACAATGACGGCGACCTGGACCTTTACGTCACCAGCGTTGGCCCGGAGTCGGGCTTTCTTGAGAACGACCGGCACCTGCTCTACCGCAACAACGGGGACAGCACCTTCACCGATGTCGCTCTCGAGGCGGGCGTCCGCAAAAGCGCACCCGCGGATCCTGACGGGTTCAGTTCCACCTGGGGCGACTACGACATGGACGGCGATCTCGACCTCTTCGTCGCCGGATGGATGGATGAGGTCAACGGCGAACGCCTCTTCCGCAACAACGGACCAGACGGCGAGGGCCTCGTCACGTTCACCGATGTGACCGATGAGCTGACCGACCTCGCGTCGATCCCGGTCTACGGATTCAGCCCCACGTTCCAGGACATGAACGCCGACGGCTACCCCGAGCTTGTCATCGCCGCGGACTTCATCACCTCACAATACCTGCGAAACGACGGCGGAACGGGCTTTACGAACATCACCGCCGCCTCGGGCACCGGGCTCGACGAGAACGGCATGGGCGCCACCACGGGCGACTTCAACAACGACGGGCTTGTGGACTGGTACGTCACCGCGATCTGGAGCGCTGGGGGCAACAAGCTCTACATGAACCAGGGCGATCACGTCTACGAGGAGGTCAGCGTCGAGGCGGGCGTCAACCAGGGCGGCTGGGGCTGGGGCGCCGCCGCGGTTGACATCGACAACGACGGGGACCTGGACATCCTCGAGACCAACGGCTGGAACCTGATCGACAACCCGTCCTACCTCTTCCTCAACAACCTCGACGGCACGTTCACGGAGTCCGCCGTCGCGCTCGGCATGAACCACGTCACCCAGGGACGCAGCATCCTGCTGCTCGACCACGACTCCGACGGCGACGTGGACATCGTCTTCCTCTCACACTTCGATCCCGCGTACCTCTTCCAGAACGACCTGACCAAGGACACGGGCGCCGGCTGGCTCCGCGTCCGACTCGATAACTGCGGGCGGGGCGACCTCACACCCGACGGCGTGGGCGCCCACCTCGAACTGACCGCCGCCGGCGTCACCCAGCACCGCTGGATCACCGCGGCGCCCTCGTACGTCGGGCAGGGCGAGATGGTCGCCCACTTCGGGCTCGACGACGCGACGAGCATCGACGAGCTTCGCATCACCTGGCCCAACGGCTTCTCCCGCGTGCTCAGCGCCCCGGACATGAACCAGTCCGTCGTCGTCACCGCCAACCCCGCGGACGTCCGGGCGCCCTGGGGCGCGCTGGACATCACCGACGTGCTCGGGTTCATGGACGACTGGGTGCACGCCCGGGCCAGCGCCGACCTGGGCGTGCCCGCCGGGGTGTTCAACTTCACCGACATCGTCGCCTATCTCCAGGCCTTCGGGCGTTCCTGCCGCTAGAACGCCAGCCGGGCGATCGAAACACAATCAGATCTTGAACAGGGGCGCCCCGCGCGGTAGCTTTGGGTTCATCCAGTCAGGGATGACACCCGGAAGCCGGGAGCGACCGGGGGCTCGTGGGGTGTTTGCGAGCAGCGGAAGTGTGTCGATGCGGGCGCCCGTGGCCCGCGTGGTCTTGTGTGCACGTGGGGGTCTCCATGCTGTTCACCGCGGAGGGCCGCGCCCTCGCTTTGTTCGTTGTGGCTTGCGCCGTGAGCATTCCTGCTCTGGGCGGCGGTGATCCACCCGCCGGGCCCGCGTGGGTTGATGTCACCACCGAGCGCGGCGTCAATCATCTGAGCCGACCCGGATCACTCTTCCCGGGCAACATCTCCACCTATCAGCTGATGCAGCGCATCATGGGCCAGGGCGGCGCGTGCGGCGACTACGACAACGACGGCGATCTCGACCTCTACCTCGTTAGCGGGTTCTCCAACACCCTCCTGCGCAACAACCTCGACCAGGGCGAGGCGACCTTCACCGATGTCACGCTCGAGGCCACCACCGACACGCTCGACTTCGGGCGCATGGCGCACTTTGTCGATCTCGACAACGACGGCTGGCTCGACCTGCTCGTCATCAACGACGACCACGTGTCGGGCGACTACGGACGCAGCCGTGTGCTGCGCAACAACACCGACGGCACGTTCACCGACGTCACCGAGGCCTCGGGCTTCCGCGCCATCGGGCGCATCCGGGCCGGGTGCGCACTGGCCGACTATGACAACGACGGCGATCTGGATATCTACATCACCGACTGGACGGCGGAGCTCAACCACGGCTTCCCGGTCTTCGCGGGCGAGAACCGATTCTTCGAGAACCTGGGAGATTTTCGGTTCCGGGACGCCTCAGAATCCTCGGGCCTCGGGCTCATCGCCCGCGACAGCTTCACACCGATCTTCCACGACTTCAACGGGGACCACCGCCCCGACATCTACATCGCCGTGGACCACACGACCGACGAGTTCTTCCTCAACACGCCCTCCGGGTTCGTGCGCATGACCGAGGAGGTCGGGGTCACCCACACCGGCAACGACATGGGCGCCGCCGTCGCCGACTTCGACGACGACGGAGACCTGGACATCTTCACCACCAACGTCGCCGACCCCACCAACAACTACGGCGGCGGGTACCGCAACGCCTTCTATATCAACACCCCCACGCCCGACGGCATGCCGAGCTTCACCGACCGCGCGACCGAGCACGGCGTCGAGCTGACCTACTGGGGATGGGGCGCCGAGTTCTTCGACCCCGACCACGACGGGGATCTCGATCTCATGACCGTCAACGGCTTCGAGGAGTTCCTCTTCAGCGGGTCCGCGCTCTCCATGCGCCCGCCGGTCTTCCTGCTCAACGACGGCGCCGGGAACTTCACCCGCGACCTGGCCCCGGGCACCGAATGGATCGGCGACTCGCGCTGCCTCATCGCCTTCGACTACGACCGCGACGGCGACGACGACCTGCTCATCACCAACCACAACAGCAACGCCGTCCTCCTCGAGAACGTCTGCCCCGACGCGGGGCACTGGCTCCGGGTCCAGGCCCGCCAATCCAACGGCGCCAACCGCTTCGGGATCGGCGTGACCGTCCGCGCCACGATCCAGACGCCCGACGGCGTTGTCACAAAACGCCGGGAGATCCTCACCGCGCGTTCCTATCTCGCGGGCGTGCCCGCCGAGGCGCACTTCGGGCTGGGCGATGTTCAGGCCATCGACACCCTCTCGATCGAGTGGACCGATGGCACGAGCACCACCCTGACCGATGTCCCCGCGGATCAACTCATCACGATCACCCAGCCCGTCCGCGCCTGCCCGGCGGACCTGGACGCCAGCGGCGCCCTCTCGGTCGGTGACGTGCTCGCGTTCCTGGAGCTGTTCGCCGACGGAGCCCCCGCCGCCGATCTGGCGCCCCCCGCGGGCGTCTTTGACTTTGACGACGTGCTGGCGCTCGTGTCGGCGTTCTCGTCGGACTGCCCGTAATCCGCCTCTGGCGCGGGGCATTTCGCCCGTTCAGGCAGAACCTGCGCCCGGCTCGGGCCGATAGGGGATCGGCCGAGGCGGTCTGCGCGATCGCCCCCGAGACATAGAGTTCGGCGCCCTCTGGGCGCAGGAGCCGCCGTGACCGTCGGAATCGCCGTGACGCTTGTGATCCTCGCCCTGCTCGTGGCGGCGCTCGTCTCGAGCAAGGTCGGCGCGGACACGGCGATGGTCTCGGCCCTGACGCTGCTCATCGCCGTGGGCGCCATCGACGCCAAGACCGCGATCGCGGGGTTCGCCGACAGCGCCGTGCTGATGATCGCCGCCCTGTTCGTCGTCGCGACAGGGCTGAGCGAGACGGGCGCGATCCAGATGATCTCCGAGAAGCTCCTGGGCAAGCCCAAGAGCCTGCGCACGGCATTGGTGCGCCTGATGGTCCCCGTCGCCGCACTCTCGGCGTTCATGAACAACACGCCCATCGTCGCGATGTACCTGCCCGTGATCGACGACTGGTGCCGCAAGCTGAGGCTCAGCCCCTCGCGCCTGATGATGCCCCTGTCGTTCGCCGCCATCCTGGGCGGCGCCTGCACGCTCATCGGGACCAGCACCAACATCGCTGTCAACGGGCTCTACGTCGAGTACTTCAACGCACATCAGGCCGACCTGATCGCTATGGGTCTCTCGCTGCCCTCGACGACCAAGCAGTTCTGGTGGGTGGGCGTCGTCGGCGCCCCCGCCGCGGTCATCGGGATTGTCATGATCGTCTTCAGCGCCCGCTGGCTCCTGCCCGAGCGACGCCCACCGGAGGCGGACACCGACGAGGCTCGCCGCTTTACCGTCGAGATCATGGTCGAGCCCGGGTGCCCGCTCATCGGCAGGAACATCGAGCAGGCGGGCCTGCGCCAGCTCCCGGGCCTGTTTCTTTCGGAGATCGAGCGCGACGGCGACCTGATCCCGGCGGTGGCGCCGGAAGAGGTTCTGCACGAGGGCGACCGCCTGATCTTCGTGGGCGTGGTTGAGTCCGTGGTGGACCTGCTGAAGATCAAGGGCCTCAAGCCCGCGACGGACCAGATCGAGAAGGTCGAGGCGGACCGGCGCAACCGGACGATCGTCGAGGCGGTCGTCAGCCACAACTCCCCACTCGTGCGCCGCACGGTCCGCGAGAGCCAGTTCCGGACAAAGTACAACGCCGCGATCATCGCCGTGCACCGCGGGGGCGTGCGCATCCAGAAGAAGATCGGCGACATCGTCCTGCTCCCGGGCGACACGCTGCTGCTCTCGACCCACGCGGGCTTCGTCCCCGCGTTCCGCAACTCGGACCACTTCTACCTGGTGTCGAGCATCGACAACACCCGCGACGTGCGCCACGAGCGGGCCTGGCTGTCGATGGGCATCATGGGCGCGCTCGTCGTCCTGCTGACCGTCCCCATCCCCGGGTACACGGTCGAGCCCGTGGGCGCGGGGCTGCTCGCGGCCGTCGCGATGGTCCTCACCCGCTGCTGCACCGGCACCGTCGCCCGGTCGAGCATCAACTGGCAGGTGCTCATCGTCATCGCCAGCGCCATCGGCGTCGGGCGAGCCATGGACCAGACCGGGACCGCCCAGTGGATCGCCCACAGCATCTTCTCGCTCGTCGGCCCGCTCGGACCCCACGCGGCCCTGGCGGGGCTGTTCATCTCGACGACGGTCTTCGCCCAGCTCGTGACCAACAAGGCCGCGGCGGTCCTGATGTTCCCCATCACCATGGCCGTCGCCGCGGACATGGGCGTCAGCCCCGAGCCCTTCGTCATCACCCTCATGCTCGCCAGCGCCTGCTCGTTCCTCTCGCCGGTGGGCTTTGTGACCAACCTCATGGTTTACGGGCCCGGTGGCTACCGATTCACGGATTACATCCGCCTGGGCCTGCCCCTGACGATCATGGTCCTGATCCTCACCCTGCTCATCGCCCCGGCGGTCTTCCCCTTCTCACCCCCCGCCCCGGGCGCGATCCCCGCCCCGGTCCCCGCCATCTCGCCCTGAACCCAACCCCTCCGGGCGGGGTACTGACCCTCAAGCCGAGCCCCCGCCCGGTCGATTCTGGGACCGGGGCGTGCCCGCCCGCAAAGATTGTCCGTGCGCGCCGCGAGCGCGTCGCCCGAAGGAGCCCATGCCCGCCAGCCGCCGGACCATCCTGATCATCAGCCAGGTCTACCCCCCGGACGCCGCGGCGGTGGGCCAGCACTTCCACGACGTCGCCGCCGCCCTCGTCAAGCGCGGTCGCCCCGTCCGCGTCATCACCAGCGCCCGCGGCTACGACGACGCGACCCAGACCTACCCCGCCCGCGAGACCCGCGACGGCGTCGAGATCCGCCGACTCCCCCTGTCCTCGTTCGGCAAGGCCTCCATCCCCGTCCGCCTGCTCGCCCAGATGCTCTTCCTCGTCCAGGCGATCGCCCACGGGCTCTTCACGCCCAACCTGGGCTCGCTGTTCGTCAGCACGTCGCCGCCCATGTGCGCCGCGGGCGCCCTGGTGGTCCGCGCCCTGCGCCGCGTGCCGTTGACGTACTGGGTGATGGACGTCAACCCCGACCAGGTGATCGAGCTGGGAAAGATGAAGGCTGACGCGCTGCCCTGCAAGGTCATGCGAGTCTTCCAGCGGGCGGTGCTCAAGCGGGCCAAGGACGTGATTGTCCTCGACCGGTTCATGGGCGAGCGGATCAGCCGCATGCGCGACGTGCACGAGAAGCTCTCGGTCATCCCGCCTTGGGCACATGATGACGTGCTCGAATCGATCGAGCACGACCAGAACCCCTTCCGCGACGAGCACAATCTCCAGGGCAAGTTCGTGGTGATGTACTCGGGCAACCACGGGTACTCGACGCCCGTGACGACCCTCCTCGACGCCGCGGTCCGCCTGAAAGAGCGCGACGACGTGGTCTTCGCCTTCATCGGAGGAGGGGTCGGCAAGGAGGACGTGCGCCGGACCATCAGCGAGCACAACCCGGGCAACATCATCGACCTGCCCTACCAGCCGCTGGAATCGATCAAGTACTCGCTGTCGGCCGCGGACCTGCACGTCGTGACGGTCGGGCCCGATGTGGTTGGGGTGGTCCACCCCTGCAAGGTCTACGGCGCCATGGCCGTGGCTCGGCCGATATTGTTGGTCGCCCCCGATCCCTGCCACGTGTCGGACCTGATCCAGGCCCACGACATCGGCTGGCACGTGGCGCACGCTGACGTGGATGCCTGCGTGCGGGCTATCGAAACCGCGATCGAGGCGGGTGAATCCCGCCGGCGCGAGATGGGCGCCAGCGCCAAGGGCGCGGTCGATGGCGACCTGCACTCGACCGCCTCAATCGCCCGCGTCTGCGACGTGATCGAGCAGGGCCTGCCCGACGCGCCCAGCCCGACCCAGAGGCCTTCCGCCGCGCCCGCCCACGAGCACGCCGCCTGAGAGGACGTCCGATGACCGAGGCCACCACCATGCCCAAGCCCAAGGCGAGCGACCAGGACGCGAACCAGTCCGACCCCAAGCCCGTCGAGCGCGCCCAGCCGGGCATCCCCGGCTGGAAGAAGGACACCGTCACCAAGTACGTGTTCATCCAGAACGAACCGTTCTTCCTGCCCAAGGTGCTCGACAAGTACCTGCGTGAGTTCGCGGGCACCACCGCGGGCATCAACGTCCAGTCCGTCGCCCAGGGCAAGCGGACGGTGTTTCAGACCGCGATGGACCTGCTCAAGATGTACGGCCCGTGGTACTTCCAGTGGAAGCTCCGCAACTTCGTCTGGCGCAAGCTCAAGGGCAAGCTCGTCAACGACATGCTCGGCTCCACCAAGCACTGCTACTCCGTCGGCAGCGTCGCCAAGAAGTACGGCGTCCCCCTGCACGACATGCCAGATGTCAACTCCGACGAGTTCCGCCAGATGCTCGCCGACAACGGCGTGGACTTCATCGTTTCCATCAGCGGCACCCAGCTCTACCGCAAGGCGCTGCGGGCCCAGACACCCCTGGGCATCGTCAACTGCCACGGCGCGTTGCTTCCCAAATACCGCGGCCTCATGCCCAGCTTCTGGACACTGGCCAACGACGAGCCCGTCGGGGGCGTGAGCGTCCACTTCGTTGACGCCAAGCTCGACAACGGGCCCATCGTCGTGCAGAAGACGTACAAGATCCACAAGCACGACACGCTCGAGGACGTGATGGCGCGGTCCAAGGACCTGGCCGCGGAGGCGATCATCGAGTGCGTGCGCAAGGTCGAGGCCGCGGCGCTCGAAGGCAACGAGGTTGAGACCACGCCCAACCCTGAGGCCGAGCAGTCACACTTCTCCATGCCCACCAAGGACGACGTCAAGCGGTTCAAGGCCGCGGGGCACAGGTTCTTCTGAAGGGGGGGCGAGATGGCGAATCGCGAGGTTGCGAGTGGAGGGATGCAGATCCGGTCGTACAGGGATTTGGAAGTCTGGCAGGTCGGGATGGAACTCGTTGAAAGGGTTTACGGGTTGAGCGCTGAGTTTCCGGCGGAGGAGCGGTTCGGCCTGACTTCGCAGATCCGGCGCGCCGCCATCTCCATCCCGTCCAACATCGCCGAGGGGCACGGGAGGGAGTCCACGCAGGACTTCGTGCGTTTCCTGCGCATCGCCCAAGGGAGCCTGAAAGAGGTCGAAACACAGGCACTCCTGGCCCAGCGATTGGGACAGGCGCCCGATACGCGGGTGGATCAGGTCCTCACGCTCGCAGATCGTCTGGGGCGCATGATTCGCGGCCTCGCCCGCTCACTCCAGAAACGGTAACCATGTCTTCCCCCACCTCGCCATCTCGCCACTCGCCACCTCGCGGCCTCGTCCACGCCCTGTCCTTCGACATCGAGGACTGGTTCCACATCGTCGAGATCGCGGCCGTCGAGGACCCGGCCAAGTGGCCCAAGCTCCACGCCGAGTCCTCTCTTGTCGAGCGGTACACCGATCACATACTCAGCATCTGTGACAGGCACGGCGTAAAGGCGACGTTCTTCATGCTCGGATGGGTCGCCGACAAGCACCCGCAGCTGGTCCGGCGCATCGCAGACGCCGGGCACGAGATCGGGACGCACTCGTTCTGGCACCGCAAGGTCTACGAGCTCACGCCAGAGGTCTTCAGCCAGGACATCGCCGACTCGATCAGCGCCATACGCGCCGCCCCGGGCCTGAGCGAGATCCCGATCCGGGGCTTCCGGGCGCCGAGCTTCTCGATCACCCCGGGCACGGAGTGGGCCTTCGACGTCCTGCTCGACCACGGCATCGAGTACGACGCCTCCCTCTTCCCCGCCCCCCGCGGGCACGGCGGGTACGCCTGCCCCCAGGGCTACCACATCGTCTCCGCGCCCTCCGGGCGCACGATGCCCGAGCTGCCCATGTCCGTCGCCGACTACGGACCCAAAAA
Source organism: Phycisphaerales bacterium (assembly GCA_029260375.1). Classification (GTDB taxonomy): domain Bacteria; phylum Planctomycetota; class Phycisphaerae; order Phycisphaerales; family UBA1924; genus JAJRXR01. The sequence goes on from JAJDDI010000038.1 coordinate 28,829, forward strand.
AGTCTGCTACTCGGGCGGCGGGTACATGCGCCTGCTCCCCAAGCCACTGATCCACCGCGGCGTCAGGCAGGAGGCCGCGGCGGGGCGTCCGACGGTCGTCTACCTCCACCCGCGCGACTTCGCCCCCGACTGCCCGCGCGTGCCCATGCCCGCCCACCGGCGTTTCAAGTGCTACGTGGGCACGAAGACCACCTCCTCCAAGCTCGAATCGCTGCTGGCCAGCTATCGCTGGAACACCTGCCAGCGCGTCATCGATCTGGCCCGCGGCGTGGCGCACGGAGCTGTTCCCGAGACCAACGATCCCGAGGCCAACGCCCCCGCCGCCTAAGTATGCCCTGCACCGACCCCATCATCCTCATCGGCACGCACCGCTCGGGCACGACCTGGCTGGGCGATGTCTTCAGCCGTCACTCGGACCTGGCGTACTGGGAGGAGCCGCGCCACGTCTGGACCTGGGGCAACGCCTACACCCCCGACGACGTGCTGGACGAAACCAACGCCAAGCCCAGGGTCAGAGCGCACATCCGCAAGACCTTCGACGCGTTCGTCCGCGAGCAGGGCAAGTCGCGCCTCGTCGAGAAGACGCCCAGCAACACGCTGCGGGTCCGGTTCGTCCGAGAGGTCTTCCCCGAGGCACGGATCATCATGGTCGTGCGCGACGGTCGCTCCGTGCTCCGCTCGACGGATGAGATCATGACCGGCGGCGTGCCCATGTCCAAGATCATCGACCGCGCCCGCCAGACCCCCTTGCTTGAGTGGCCCGCCTTCGCGGGCCAGGCCGGGGGTGCGCTGCTGCGCAAGGTCACGGGCAAGAAGCTGTCCTACTGGGGCCCGCGCCCGCCCGGATGGAAGTCGTGGGTTGGCGCGGATCACCCAGACGTCATCCTCGCCCGGCAGTGGGCCGGGTGCATGGCGCGGGCGCTGGACGACAGCGAGGCCCTCGAGCGCGACGGCGCCCCGCCCATCCTCCGCTTCCGCTACGAGGACGTCATGGCCAACCCGGGCGAGGTCATGGCCCGCGTCTGCGAGCACTGCTCGCTGGCGACGCCCAACGCCTCGATCGATTTCGCCAAAGCTTCGGCCGATCCCGCCCGCGCCGACAAGTGGCGCACGCAGCTCGACGAGGACACCCTCGCCCGCGTCCGACCCGTCATGGAACCCACGCTCGAACGCCTGGGCTACGACTGGGAAGCGACTGAGAGGTCCGAGAATGTCGCCTAGAGACTGTCCCGCTCCGCTAGGATGGACTCACCAGACCCGCGCCCGGGGCCGAAAGAAGCACTGAGATGGCCGATACCGCGACAACCCGCCCCCAGCAGCCCCACACCCCCACCCACGGCCCGACCACCAGCGTCGGCCCGGCCGAGTCGGCGACCGCGCGGGCCACCAACCTCAGCCGCAAGACCCCCTGGACGCTCAAGGAGAACATCGCCCGGGTCATGTGGATGACCTTCGGCGCCGTCGCCTGGAAGCTCCTGCCCCCCGCCCGCTCGACGCTGATCCGCCTCTTCGGGGGCAAGGTCGGGCGCGCATGCCGCTTCGGCTCCCGCGTCGAGGTCACCATCCCGTGGAACGTGACCATCGGCGACAACGTCCGCGTGCGCGAGGGCGCCATCATCTACTCGCTGGGCCCGATCACCATCGGCAACGACTCCGTGCTCGACAGCCGCGCCCACCTGTGCGCCGGCACGCACGACATGACCGACCCGACATTCCCGCTCGTCAAGCCCCCGATTACCCTGGGCAAGCGCTGCTTCGTGGGCATCGACGCGTACATCGCGCCCGACATCGAGCTGGGCGACGACTGCCGCGTCTGGCCCCGTTCGAGCGTCTACAAGAGCGCGTCCGACGGCGCCTGCCTCAAGGGCAACCCCGCCCGCCCGATCGACCCGGACGAGGAGCTCCGCATCGAAGAAGAGCTCGTGCAGAAGGACCGCCTGAGTGGGGGCGCCCGCCCGTGAAGCTCCGACGCCCCAACGACGCCTCGCGCCACCCGCGCGCCCAGCTCCCGGGGCACCGCAAGGGCGACCCGTTCATCCGCGGCGTCCTCTGGCGCGCGTTCGGGCGCCATGTTTGCAGGTTCTCGTTCCACAACTGGTACGCCCTGCGCCGCCTCGTGCTCGCGATCTTCGGCGCCAAGATCCACCCCAGCGCCAAGATCCGGCGCACCGCCACCATCGACTGCCCCTGGAACCTGACCATGGGCGAGCTCAGCGCGCTGGGCGACCACGCGTTCATCAACGCCCGCGCGCCCGTGCACGTGGGCTCGAGCTGTACGCTCAGCCAGTACACCAAGATCCTCACTCGCGCCCACGACCCGCTCGACCCCGACTACCAGATGTACACCGCCCCGGTCGTC
>JAJDDI010000039.1 GCA_029260375.1 Phycisphaerales bacterium
CACGCCCGACCCGGAGCGGGCGAGCAAGGTGTACATGAAGTTCCACCCGCGGATCGCGCCGATCAAGGCGGCGGTCTTCCCGCTGGTCAAGAAGGACGGCATGCCCGAGAAGGCCCGCGAGATCCACGCGGCGCTGGTCAAGCGGTTCGGGCGTTTCGGCGCGATCGAGATCGACGAGAAGCAGTCCATCGGCAAGCGGTACGCGCGGATGGACGAGGCGGGGGCGCCGTACTGCTTCACGGTCGATGGGCAGACGCTCGAGGACGGGACGGTGACGGTGCGGGACCGGGACACGCTGGAGCAGACCCGCATCCCGGCGGAGTCGGTCCCGGACTTCCTGGGCGAGCGTCTGGGGCTGTAGATTGTGCGATCGGGGCAATTGAACGGGAATGCTGAAACGCGGTGCCCCGGGCGGCGGTAGTGCTGTGGGCGCCGGAAATGGTGTCGGTTGCGTTCCGAAGAAACCGGTCCGCGAGGGTGAACCGGCGGCGGGGTCACTCGACACACATGGCGGGGCCAGATCTGGGCTGCCGCGGGGGACACGAACGTGTGGAAATGGCTGGTGGGGATCCTGATCGTGCTCGTGGTGCTCATGGGGGGCGGGGCGTTCGTGGTCATCAAGTCGCCCCTGGGCGCGAAGCTGATGGGGTCGATGGATCAGGATGGGGGGGGGACGGAGGTCCGCCTGGACGCCGCGGAGCTCGGGGATCTGATCCGCACGGTCAGCGCCCCCGGGTCGATCGAGCCCAAGACGCTGGTGAATATCTCCAGCCAGGTCTCGGCGAAGATCACGGCGCTGCCCTTCCGCGAGGGTGACCAGGTCAGGGTCGATGATGTCGTGGTTCGTCTGGACCCGCAGGATCTGGTCGCGAGGCTCGATTCGGTGAAGGCGTCGCTCAAGAGCGAGCAGGCGAGGCTGACGGGCGCCGAGGCGAGCCTGATCAACGCGCGTCTCAGCTACGATCGCCTGCGTCAGTTGTTCGAGACGGGCGACGTGACCAAGGCGGACCTGGACGCCAGCGAGGCGCAGTTCCTGGGCGCCAAGAGCAACAAGCAGGTGATCGAGGCGTCGATCGAGATGGCCCAGGCCAACATCGAGCAGGCGCAGAAGGACCTGGACAACACGACGATCAAGAGCCCGATCGACGGGATCATCACCGTGCTCAACTCGGAGGTGGGCGAGACGGCGATCGTGGGCACAACCAACACGCCCGGGTCCGTGATCATGGAGATCGCGGACCTGTCGGAGATGCTCGTCAAGGCGCAGATCGACGAGACGAACATCGCCCCGGTCGCGGAAGGGCAGGGCGCGACGGTGTACATCAACGCGTACGACGACCGCGAGTTCCGGGGCAAGGTGCAGAAGGTGGGGCTCAAGCGCCAGGTCGCCGCGGACGGCACGGGCGTGTTCAACACCGAGATCCTGCTGGGGCTGGAGGAGGGCGACCGCCTCTACTCGGGCCTGACGGCCAGCGTGGACATCGAGGTCGAGAGCTTCTACGACGTGGTCCGGGTGCCCAGCCAGGCGGTGCTGGACCGGCGCGTCGAGGACCTGCCCGAGGACGTCGTCAAGGGCGGTGAGCACGTGGACTCGACCAAGACATTTGCGCGCGTCGTCTACCGTATGGTGGACGGCAAAGCCGTCGCGACGCCCGTGAGCGTGGGCCCGAGCGACCTGACGCACACGGTGATCCTGGGCGGGCTTGAGGCGGGCGAGCGGGTGGTGTCGGGGCCCTACCGGGTGCTGGTGGGGCTCAAGCACGACCAGCGGCTCAAGGACATGGACGCCAAGAAGGAAACCCAAGAGGGCGACAGCGCGACGGACGAAGACCCGACCGACGAGGGCGCGGACCCGGCGCCAGAGCAGCCCGACGAGGACAGCACGGGCGAGGATGACGCGGGCGAGGACGGTCCGGGCGAGGACGCGGGGGGCGGCGAGGCGCCATGAGCACGGGGCTGGACAGCTCGCTGCCGGTGATCGAGATCCGCGGACTCCACAAGGTGTTCAAGGTCGGCGAGGAGCGTGTGCACGCGCTGCGGGGCGTGAGCCTCAAGATCATGCCCAACGAGTTTGTCGCGATCATGGGCGCGTCGGGCTCGGGCAAGAGCACGATGATGAACATCCTCGGGTGCCTGGACAAGCCGACCAAGGGCGTGTACCTGCTGCGCGGTCGCCAGACCCACAAAATGGGCATGTCGAAGCTTGCGAGCGTGCGCAACGAGGACATCGGGTTTATCTTCCAGAGCTTCGAGCTGCTGCCCCGCGCGTCGGCGCTCAAGAACGTGATGCTGCCGATGCTGTACTCGAAGCTGCGGGTCTTTAGCGCGCGCAGGCGGGCCAAGCGGGCGCTGGACCTGGTCGGGCTGAGCGACCGGATGAGCCACAGACCCAACCAGCTCTCGGGCGGTCAGCGCCAGCGCGTCGCGGTGGCGCGGGCGCTGGTGAACGACCCGGCGATCCTGCTGGCCGACGAGCCCACGGGCAACCTGGACACGAAGACGACCTCAGAGATCATCGGGCTCTTCCGCACGCTGCACGAGAGCGGGCAGACGATCATCGTGGTGACGCACGAGGAGGACGTCGCGGGGTACGCCGACCGGATCGTGCGTCTGCGAGACGGGAACATCATCTCGGACCACCCCACGATCGAGGACCCGCTGCACCAGGACTGGGTGCGCCGGGTGGCCCGGGGCGCGGGGGCGATGGCCGCGCAGATCGATGAGGACGCGCCCGAGCCCGAGGCGCAGGGGGCCGTGCGATGAGGCTTATCTTCGCCCCGCTGCTGTTTGTCGTGCGCATCCTGGTGCAGACGGTTTTCCTGGCGCTGGGTCAGATCTGGGCGAACAAGACGCGCTCGGTGCTGACGTGCCTGGGCATCATCTTCGGCGTGGGCGCGGTGATCGCGGTGGTCGGGCTGCTGGGCGGGATGCGGGGGTTCGTGCTCAAGGAGTTCGAGACGATCGGCGCCAAGAAGATGTGGGTGTGGGGCGAGGTGCCCGAGTCGGAGGAGTCCGTCATGTCCTGGTCGGACGTGAGGATGACGCTGTACGAGGCGGGCCTGATCATGGACAAGGCGCCGTCGATCGAGATGCTGACGCCGATGACGGGCATGGGCATGCAGGCGTCGTTCCGGGGCAAGGTGCTCCAGGGCGTGCGCGTGCAGGGCGTGTGGAGCGAGTGGCACGAGATCGAGGACAGGCAAGTCATTTACGGGCGCCCGTTCTCGAGCATCGACGAGGACGAGGCCCGCCAGGTCTGCCTCGTGAACCAGACGGCGATCGAGAAGCTCGGGCTCAGCACGGACCCCTCGGGCGAGTACATCCAGCTCAACAGCCGGCGGTTCCTGGTGATCGGGCTCGTCGAGACCAAGGACTTCAGCTTCGCCGACGGGGGGCAGGGCGACGAGGCGGAGATCTTCATCCCCTTCGCGACGGTCAAGTCGATGAACCCGTACACGTGGACGTACTTCATGATGCAGATGAAGGACCCGGACGCGTCGGCCGACGCGGAGGCCGAGGTCCGCTTCATCCTGCGCAATCACCGGAATCTCAAGCCCGAGGACGAGGACACGTTCGGCGTCCAGGTGCTGCAGAACGCGATCGAGCAGTTCAACGGCATCGCGCGCGTCGCGACGCTGGGCGGGTTCTTCGTCGCCGCGATCTCGCTGTTCGTGGGTGGCATCGGGATCATGAACATCATGCTCGTGTCCGTCTCGGAGCGGACGCGAGAGATCGGGCTGCGCAAGGCGGTGGGCGCCAAGCCGCCCACGGTGCTGCTGCAGTTTCTGATCGAGGCGATCGTGCTGTGCCTCGTCGGGGGCTTCATCGGGATGGGGATCGGGCAGGGCGTGATCCTGGGCTTCCGCGCGGGCGTGGACTGGATGAGCGAGGCGGGCGTGCCCGTCTGGATCGTGGTGGGGGTGCTGCTGGTCACCGGCGCCACGGGCGTGATCTTCGGGATGTTCCCGGCGATCAAGGCCGCCCGGTTGAACCCGATCGACGCGCTCCGGCACGAATGAACGCCCGGCCTGAGCCGGCACACCGCCTCGGGCCGATCTGTTTCTCTGGGGATCTGATGCAAGCGACACACGAGACGAGCCTCTTGACCCTCCGAGCCGGCGCGAGCACGGCGTTGCTGACGCTCTTGCTCATGCTCGGCGCCTGCACCAACCCCTTCGGCGCCGACCCGATGGACTACGACCGGCGGGCGTCGATGGAGCGTCTGCGTGAGATCCGCGCGCTGCCGCTGGAGCGCTACCGGGCGCCCGACGTGGACGCGAAGGTGGAGACGGACGGGGCGGTGCGGGCCGCGCGGGCGCGGTTCGAGGCGATGGACACCTACGCCCTGACGCTCGAGGAGGCGCGGGCGCAGACGCTGACCAACAACCTGGGGCTGCGCGCGTCGCTGATCTCGCCGGCGATCGCCGCGGAGGCGGTCAACGAGGAGGAGGGGCGGTTCGAGGGCGTCTTCACGCTCTCGGGCAGCTGGGCGGAGACCGACTCGCCCACCGCCTCGGTGCTCTCGGGCTCGCAGACGCGGGCCCAGTCGCTCACGCCCGGGCTGCGCATCCCCCTGCGCACCGGAGGGCAGGCGGAGATCACGCTGCCCATCACCAAGTTCCAGACCGACAACACGTTCAGCACGCTCAACCCCGCGGTCACGGCGGACCTGCAGTTCTCGCTGAGCCACAACCTGCTGCGCGGCGCGGGGCGGCGCGCGACGATGCACGGCGTGCGCATCGCGGACTACAACCGACAAATCTCCGAGACGCAGACCAAGCTGGAGGTGATCCGCCAGCTCGCGGCCGTGGACCGGTCGTACTGGCGCCTGTTCGCGGCCCGCGAGGCGCTGGCCGTCCGCCTGCAGCAGTACGAGCTGGCCCGCGAGCAGCTCGGGCGGGCGCAGCGCCAGAACGAGGCGGGCGCCGTGGCGGAGATCGAGATCATCCGCGCCAGCGCGGGCGTCGCGGATCGGGTGGACCAGATCCTGCGCGCGCAGAACGCGGTGCTGCTGCAGGAGCGCGAGCTCAAGCGGATCGTCAACATCCCGGGGCTGGACGTGGAGTCGGACGTGATCGTCGTCCCCGCCAGCCCGCCCGACCCGGTGCGGTACCTCTTCGAGCGCGACGCGCTGATGGGCGAGGCGCTGGGGACGCGGATGGAGCTGCTCGAGGACGAGCTGCGCCTGGCGATGGACGCGGCCAACATCGCCTTCAACCGCAACCAGGCCCTGCCCCTGCTGGCGATGAGCTACACGTACAGCATCAACAGCCTCGGGCGGACCGAGGGCCAGGCGTTCAGTCGCCTCAACGAGAACGAGTTCGAGGACTGGTCCGTCGGGCTCAACGCGGAGGTGCCCCTGGGCAACGAGCAGCGCCGCGCGGCCGTGGCGCAGAGCGTGCTGACCCGCCTCCAGCGTCTGAGCACGCGTGAGGCCCGGGCCCAGACCATCCGCCAGGAGGTGCTCGACTCGATCGACCAGCTCGAGAGCGACTGGCAGCGCATCCTCGCGGCCCGGGAGAACGTCATCCTCAACACCCGGGCGTTGCAGGCCGAGCAGCGCACATTCGGTGTGGGTCGGTCCACGAGCAACGACGTGCTCGACGCGGACACGAGGCTGGGCGAGGCCCGCCTGACGGAGATCCAGGCGGTCGCGGACTACCAGATCAGCCAGGTGGACCTGGCGTTCGCGACGGGGCTGATGATGGGCGCCAGCAAGGTTCGCTGGGAGGTCAACGACCCGCGGGGCACGCCCGCGGCGGAGGCCCAGCGCGAGGCGCTGCCGGACTATTCGCCCGGCGTGGGGGTTTTCTACCGCCCGGAGAGCGACGATTCGGCGCCCCAGGAACCGGTTCCGGCGGAGTTCCCGGCGCCAGCCGACCAGGCGGGCGCGGAACTTGAGCTGGTCACGCCCATCGAGCCAAACTCGGGCGGGTGATCACCCGATGCGGGGGGCATGAGCAAGACCAGCGAGCCGAGCGTGACCCCGACGCCAACTCCATTGGCCCCCGCGGCCCCGGTGGACTCGCTGATCGAGCCCCGCGACGAGCTGCTCCGGTTTGCGGTGAGCGCCGACGAGCTGGCCCAGAAGATCTGGAACGGGCAGGGGACGGACCTGAACCATCTTATTGGTGATGCGATCCAGTCGCGCGGGTGAGGCGCGTCTGCGCTGAGGCCGGTTTGGACTCCACACACCATCAGCGGTAAAGCGCCGCGACCTGAAACCGGTTCGCGGCGGGTGTCGCCGCGAACCGTGCTGCGTGGCTCAGCTGCAAGCGGTGAAGGCATCGGTGAACGCGGTGAGGTCATCGAGGTTCAGCGTCTCATCGTCGACGAAGTCCGCCCGTGGATCGTCGTTGAGGTACCAGTCGACGTAGATGTCCACATCGTCGATGTCGGCGTCGCCATCGGCGTCGAGATCCGCGAAGCACCCGCACGAGTCCACGACACCGTTCTGATTGAGGTCGAGCGGGCTGTAGAGGTCATAGGAAACAGCGACTTCGAGGTACGGCTGTGGCCCGCAGCACTCGGCGTTCTGCGTGTCAACCGAGACAACGAGCGTGCTGATGTCGGGAATGTCGGTCCAGGGGATGGTGACGATGCCGGAATCCTGGTGGGGGCAGTTCGTCCCGTCGTTCTCGAAGAGACGCTCGACGAAGACCCCGTTCACCAGCACATCGACATACCGGCTGGTTGTTTGGGTCATAAACCCGAGCATGTCGACATAGATCAGCATGTCGGTGTCGGGTTCGGGGAGGGAATAGGCGCTGCCGAAGTTGAACGTGTAGAGCGATTGGCAAGACCCGTTGGCGAGATAGGCCGAAACCGGTGTCGGCGCGACGTCGGTCGAATCCGGGATGCCGTTGGAGTTGCAGTCCTGGGCGGACACGGTCAGGCCGAAGATGGACAGTACGGCTGCTGCTGCGAGGGTTTGGTGCTTTGACGGCATATCGAGCTTCCTTTCGTGGATTGTTGGCAGGGAGAGAGAGCGTTCAGGATTCCGATATTCCTCCGTAGGGGGCGTGCGATCTCCTCAATCGAACCGGATTCCACAAGGACTGCGTCATCCGACAATGGCACGCGCAATCAAAGTCAAAAATGATTTCTGGTCGGGCTAATCAAGGCTTGCCAGAAGCTCCCGGATCTCCTCCGTGAGCTGATCGTCCGGCCCGATGTTCTGGGCGGACTCGCACCGATCGAGCTCTTCCCGAAGCGACTGTCGCGCAAGGGCGGGCTCGAGCCGATCGGCGTGGACCCGCGCCATCTCGATGCGGATCATGACCGAGCGGGGATGCATGGAATGTTTGACCTGGGTGTTGATCTTGAGCCCCTGCTCCAGGACTCGGAGGGCCTGGTCGTGCCTGCCCGTGCTGCGGTAGACACGCCCGAGCCACAGGTCACAGCCTGCGCAGAACCGGTTGTTCTCGCCGTACGCGGTCTGCCACAGCCCGCGGGCCTCGAGCAGCAGGCGTTCGGCCTGCGCCGGACGCCCGCGTTCGAGATGGATCTTCGCGGTGCGTGAGAGCAGATAGGCGGCGATGTCCGGGTGCGTGCGCCGGAGTGACGAGGGGAACCGGTCGTGCGCCAAGAGCGTGACCTGCTCCGACCGGTCCAGATCGCCGGTGAGCTGGAGGATTCTGGCGTAATCGATGAGCTGCAGGAGGGCACTGGCGTCGCGCTCGCCGTAGAGCTGTGTGTGAAGGTCGGCGCTGAGCTCGGCGTGCGGGAGGGCGAGCTTGAGGGCCTCGAGCGTGCTGTACGCGTTGCTGATGTTCTTGTGCGCGTTGGCGCGGGACTCGAGTGACATGTCCGTCTCGTCGAGGTTGGCGGCGAACGCCTCGAGCAGGGTCAGGAACGGTGTTTGAGGCCCGAGGTGCTGCTTGGAGGAGAGCGTCGCAAGATCGGGGAGGAACGCGCCGTTCTTGGACAGCGCCGCGCTCATCCGTTCGGCGCGTGCGCTGGCCTGGCGTTCGCGGTCGATGCTGAGGCCCAGCCCGCTGAGCGCGACCGCGCCGACGCACAGCAGCGCCAGCGCGCGGGCGAGCGACCGGTGGCGTCGGGTCCAGCGCGCGATGCGTCGGGCTGGGGAGATCGGGCTGACGGAGACGGGATCCCCCACCAGCACCCGAGTGATCTCCGCCGCGAACTCGTCGGCGGACGAGTACCGGTCGTCCGGGGCTTTCGAGAGGGCCCTTTGGATGACGAGCGAGAGATCGCCACGCACCGAGGGGGCCAGCTTGCTCAGCGGCGCAGGCTCTTCGAAAAGGATCTTGTGCTCAGCGGCGCTCGGGCAAAGCCCCGCGAGCTGGAGTGGAACGGCGCCGGCGATGAGCCAGTACGCGAGCACGCCCAGGGCGTAGACATCCGACCGCGAGTCGAGATCCTCGCCGCGGAACTGCTCCGGGCTCATGTAGTCCGGCGTTCCGGGGGCGTGCCCGGTCTGGGTGACTCTCGACGCGATCTGATCCGGGCCCGGATCAAGAACCGCGATGCCGAGATCGATCAGTGTCGCAGCGCCGTCGGCGCTCACCATGATGTTCGAGGGCTTGATGTCTCGGTGGACCACGCCCTTGAGGTGCACGTGGTGCACCGCTATCGCAACCCGGCGAACGAGGTCTAGCTTGGCTTCGAGCGATCCTGTGCGAGCAATCTCGTTGCGATCGAGCGTCTCGCCATTGATCAGCGGCATGACGATGTAGGGCTCGCCGGATCCGAGCAAGCCGTGGTCCAGAATCTCGACCACGCCCTCGTGATCGACGCGTTTCAGCGCGTCGATCTCACGCTGGAACCTCTGGCGCGAGGCCGCGGACTGGCCCGCATCTCGGAGCAGCTTGATCGCCAGGCGCCGCCCCGATGCTTTGTCCTTGGCTTCACACACGATGCTCATGCCGGAGCTGCTGATGCACCGCTTGATCCGGTAATCCCCGATGGACTCCGGGATGCCGAGCGGGAGCGGGGCGTCGAGAGCGTCCGAGGTCAAGGCGGCGCTGATGCGCACAACGTGGTCGAGCGGGGAGTTGTCCGAGTCGCTCTCGAGGATCCGGCGGATCCGGTCCGACAGATCAGGATCCTGCAGCTTGAGTTCGGCGAGCTGCAGCTCCTGCTGGCCCGGGGAGCTGGCGGCGATGCGCTCGAAATGCGTCTGAAGCTCACTCGGCCGAGCCATTGGGTTCCCCCCGGAGTTCGGCCTGGAGGTACGCGCGGGCGAATCGCCAGTCCATGCTGATCATCCTGGGGGAGACCTGCAGCACGCGCGCGATCCCTTGGATATCCATGCCGGAGAAAAGGCGGTACTCGGCGACCTTCGCCGCCCGCGAGGACTCGAGCGCGAGGCTATTCATGGCTTCTTCGAGTTCGAGCAGGTCGAGAAGAAGCGGCTCGGCGGGGCCGGCAATCGGCTGGGCGAGCCGGATGTGGTGTGCACCTCCGCCCCGCTTCAGGGCGTGCCGCTTGCGTGCCGCGTCAAGGAGGTACCGGCGCATCGCCGTCGCCGCGCACGCGAAGAAGTAGTCGGCGCCCCGTTCGACCTCAGGGTTCGAGTTTCGCAGCGCCAGATACGCCTCGTGCACCACTGCGGTGGGTGTGAACGTGCGTTCAGCGTGCTCCCGCTCATAGAAGCTGCCGGCCAGAGCGCGAAGTCGGGCGTAGGTAGTTTCAAACAGTTCGTCGAGCGACTCGTTCATTGCGTTCGGGTTCACCACCCCTCCTGGAACGCCGGGCCGGCGCCCGGAGAACCGTATCAGAACCGTAAACCTCGGCAAAGCCAAACATGCGGAACACCAGAGCGGTAATCAAGGTTGGTTTTGCTGAATCCTGGAGCGCCTGGTTGGCGTATCAACGTGCAGGCCGTCGATAGTTCACCTGCTGCGTCGCGTGTACCGCGCGACCATGAACTCGACCCAGTCGCCGTCCGGACCCGGCGTGCGCGAGCGCAGCAGGCGGGTGTTGTCGTCCACGATCTCGATGACGTCCTGGTAGGGCGCCATCTTGCCCGGCTCGGTGAACGAGGGGCCCTCGGTGTTGAGCGGCAGGACCTTGGCGTTGTCCTCGAGCTGGCCCTCGTAGACGAACATGCTGGTCATGACCGAGCCGATCCAGTTGCCGACGTAGCGATCGCGGGCCGGGTCGAATCCGAGTGTCATCTGCATCGACATCTGGCCGGCATCGCCGGGTATCTCACCCTGGCCGCAGCACACGATCCAGAGATCGCCCAGCGCGCGCACGACCTCCGTGCCCGTGCTCTTGAGCTTGGGCTGGTCGGGGCCGAAGTCGGCCTCGGACTCAAAGGCCCACTCGCCGACGAGTTGCTGGAGCCATTTGTGCTGTTGCTGGGCCTTGGCGTTGCAGTCCATCGTGCTATTCCTTTGATCGGTCCCGGCGTTGCAGTTCCTCTTCGAGCATGCGGAGCGTCCGCAGGTTCGGCTTGTACCAGAAGTCGAAGGCGTCGCCAAGGACCGGGATCGAGCCGACGGCCCAGTCGATGAGCACGACGCCGAGCATCTGCAGCAGGACCGCCCGGCGGACCTTGCGCGCCCGTGCCTCGAACAGCACCACGAGCGAGAGCAGCATGCCCGCGGTGTCGCCCACGACGGGCAGCAGGCCCATGATCGGGTCGAGCCCGAACCGCCAGGACGTGCCCGGGACCTCGAAGGCGTCGTCGAGGAGGTGGGCGAGCTTGGCGGCGTGGGAGCGGGAGGCGTCGGGTTCGGGTGGGGGCGGCATATGAGGACCGTAGGAGTGGCGCCTGTTTGTAGAGAGAAGGGCGGACTGGCTGGAAGCCCGCCCCCCCGAGATGGCAGGCGGGACGCCTGCCCCACTGGCTACTGGTTCTTGCCGAGGATCTCCAACGCCGCGACGGTCATCGCCTCAACGCCCGCGGTGATGGTCGGCTCGGCGTCGGGCGCGAAGTAGGGCGTGTGCAGGCTGGGCAGCGTCTGGCCCTTGGCTATCGCCTGGTCGTACATCTCCTGCTCGATGGCGCCCACGCGGAACATCAGGCTCGGGATGCGCGGGTCCTGGCGCCCGTAGCGGGCGAAGTCCTCGCCGCCCATCACCGGGCTCCCGGGCAGGACGCGGTCTTCGCCCAGGCGGTCGCCCACGACCTTCTTGATGCGGGCCGTGAGCTCCGGGTCGTTGTACAGGGACGGCGTGAACTCGTCCTTGACGACGACCTCGGGGAGCTTGTCCTCGGGGATGCCGAAGGCCCGGGCGTTGCCGATGGCGATGCGCTCGATGGCCGCGAGCAGCGTGGCGCGGGTGTTGTCGTCGTAGCTGCGGACGGTGATCTGCAGGTCGGCCCGCTCGGAGATGATGTTGTGCTTGGTTCCGGCGTGGATAGAACCAACCGTCACGACGGCCGGGGCCTGCGGGTCGATCTCGCGGGCGACGATGGTCTGCAGGTCCATGATGATCGCGGCGGCCAGGACGACGGGGTCTTTGGTCGTGTGCGGCGCCGAGCCGTGCCCGCCGATGCCGTGGATGGTGATGTCCACCGAGTCAACGTTGGCCATGGCCCAGCCGGGGACAAAGGCCACACTCCCGGCGGGGTGGTTGGATGAGACGTGGAAGGCGAGGTTGAAATCTGGCCTCGGGAAGCGGGTGAAGAGCCCGTCCTCGAGCATGGCCTTGGCGCCGGCGCCGCGTTCTTCGGCGGGCTGGCCGATCATCATGAGGGTGCCCGACCACTGGCCGCGCATGTCCATGAGGCGGCGGGCGACGCCGACGAGGCAGGTCATGTGCACGTCGTGCCCGCAGGCGTGCATGACGGACACCTCCTGCCCGGTCTGCTCGGTGGCTCTGGCCTTGGAGGCGTAGGGGAGGCCCGTGCGTTCTTCGACGGGGAGGGCGTCGAGGTCGGAGCGGATCATCAGCGTCGGCCCCTCGCCGTTCTCGAAGAGGGCGACGAAGCCGTGCCCGCCGACGTTCTCGGTGACGCTCAGCCCCGCGGCCCGCAGCTCGCGCGCCAGGCGTTTGGCGGTGTTTGCCTCCTGGAAGCTGAGTTCGGGGTTGGCATGAAGATGGTGGTAGAGGGCTTCGAGGGATTGGTAGTCGCTCTCGATGGCGTTGGACAGGGCGTCCTGGGCGAGGGCGGGGGCGGCGAGCATCGCGCAGGCGGCGAGGACGGCGGTTCGGAGTGGCGTCTTCATGGGGGCACGATAGCAGGTTCCAATTGAGAAACGGAGCGATCGGAACGGACCGCGATAGGCTGGTGAAGGGAGCGTTCTAGGGCGTTCGGGACAATGTGGCGTTGGTGTTGAAAGGGGTGGTGATGGGTGGACCCGGGTCAGTAAGACACTTGCTGCGTCAGTATGCGAAAGTGCTGGATGAGCTTCAGGGCACGGATGCCGTTCGGAGTAAGAACAACCCTGTCGGTGATTATGCTGAGTGGATCGTTGCTCAGGCGCTTGGGTTGACCTTGGTTGGGCGTTCATCAAAGGGATTTGATGCCACGGATAAGGACAATGTGAAGTATGAGATCAAGGCGCGCAGGATTACAACAGAAAACGGATCGAGGCGTGTATCAGCTATTCGCGGTTTGCAAGACAGGCACTTTGATTGGCTGATTGGTGTGCTGTTCGCGCATGATTTTGATGTGATTCGAGTTGCCAAAATTCCATGGCATGTCGTTGTGGAATACTCGTCCCACAATAAGCACACGAACTCAGCGATCTTCTATCTGCGTGATCAGATCTGGGAAGAAAACGATGTGATCGACATCACAGAGATGATTCGCTCAGTCGCCGAGGCCCTTGAGTGAGAATGGCGCTTGCAATAGCGATTCTCCAGGACTTGCCGACACCAGAAGAGGGCGCCTTGATTGCAACGGAGCCGGTGGGATTCGAACCCACGGAACCCTTTCGGGTTCACTCGATTTCAAGTCGAGCGCCTTTAGCCGCTCAGCCACAGCTCCGGGGGCGCGATCTCCGCGCCGGGGCAAGCGTACACCCACCGGGCGGCGGCTCAAGGCGGGCATACGATCTGGCCCCAGGAGGTCCGCCGTGAGCCCGATCGAGACCCTGACGTTCGCCCAGCTGCTCGACGAACTGGCGGCCAAGACGCCGGCGCCCGGGGGCGGGGCCGTGGCGGGGGCGGTGGGGGCGCTGGCGGGGGCCCTGGGCGGGATGGTGGTGGCCTACTCCGAGGGCAAGCGGTCGCTGGCGGAGCACGCGGATGAGCTGGAGTCGGCCGCGAAGAAGCTGCGGATGGCCCGGGGCCTGATGCTGGCGCTGGCCCGCGAGGACGCTCAGGCGTACGCCCTGCTGACGGAGCTGCGGAAGCTGCCTCAGGATGACGCCCGGCGCGTTGCGGAGGAGCCCGAGGTCCGGGCGGCGGTGCTGGGGGCGCCGCGGGCGACGCTGGCCGCGGCGATGGACCTGCTGCGGCTGCTCGAGACGCTGGCGCCGATCTCGAACAAATGGCTGCACTCGGACCTGGCGGTGGCGGCGGTGCTGGCCGAGGCGACGGCCCGCTCTGCGTGGTGGAACGTCCGCGTGAACCTGTCGATGGCGGAGGAGTCGGAACGAAAGGGCATCGTCCGCGACGGGCTGGCGTCGCTGGAGGACGCGCGGACCAGGCGTGAGCGGATCGAGCGCGCCTGCAGCGAGGGGTCCAGCTCATGACACGGGGCGCCGAGCAGATCAGCGTCCAGCGGGCCGACCTCGGCGCCAACGCGACGCTCCGTGAGCTGACCGCGCTGCTGCGATCGGGCAGCACGATCCACGACCCGGCCCAGATGCTCGCGCACTACGCCTCCTGGTTCGGGCGCGATCCCGCGGCGATCGCGACGGACCTGTTCGTGACCGTCTCCCGGCGGGACATGCCCGAGGGTGATTACAAGCTCACGCGCGTGCTCACCGCGCGCCAGCGCCTCGACACGGGCGGCGACGCCCCAAACCCCTGGCGCGAGTGGGAGCGCCTGCCTGTCGGGCGGGGCGGGCTGATCGGGATGATTCTGGAGCGGGACGAGCCGCAGCTGCTCACGGGGTTGAACATCCCGTCGGACCCGGTGCTGGGCGAACTGCTGGCGTCGATGCGCGCGTGCATGGCGACCCCGCACTACGACGAGGGGGAGGCGCTTAACTGGGCGATCCAGTTCTCGATGGACCCGGCGCGCTGGTCACCCGAGGACGTGGAGAGATCGCTGCTCAACGGGAACCTGCTGGGCACGGCGACGCGCAACCTCGTCTCCCGCCAGCAGGCGCAGATCCTCAACGCCAAGCTCGAGTCGCAGATGGACGAGGTCGCCCGCGTGCAGCGGTCGCTGCTGCCCGACAAGACGCCCGACATCGCGGGGCTCAGGATCGCGACGAGCTACCTGACGAGCGAGAAGGCGGGCGGCGACTACTACGACTTCGTTCACTTCGGCGACGGGCGGTGGGGGATCATGATCGCGGACGTCTCGGGGCACGGGCCCGCCGCGGCGACGGTCATGGCCATGCTCCACGCCTACCTGCACGGGCTCACCAAGGAACGCATGACCCCCAAGAGGAGCATCGCGGAGATCAACTCCCGCCTGTACCAGTCGCTGCACGAGGGCATGTTCGTCACGGCGATGTTCATGCACTACGACGCGGGCAGCGGCGACTTGGACTTCGTGCTGTGCGGGCACCCACCGGCGCGGGTGCGCCGGGCGGACGGGCGCGTCGAGGCGCTCGAGGGCGAGGCGCTGCTGCCCATGGGCATCGTCGAGCCCTACGACCTCGCCTCGACCAAGGCCACGCTCAACCCGGGCGACACGCTCGTGATGTACACCGACGGCATCACCGAGGCGGCCCGGCTCAACGAGCAAGGCAAGCGCGACATGTTCGGGCTCGACCGCCTCGACGACGCGATCCGCGCCTGCACCGGGCAGCCCCCGTGCGTGATCGACTCGGTTCACAAGGCGCTGTACGAGCACGTCGGGTCCATGACCCGCGACGACGACCAAACCCTCATCGTCCTGCGGCGCGAGGACGACGCGTGAGCGATCGCGAGTGGTTTGACGAGCCCGACCCCACGGGCGCATCGGGCACGGGCGAGGTCGGCCTGCGGTTCACCTGCACGAGTTGCGGCGCCTGCTGCACCGGGCCCGAGGGCTACGTGAGCTTCTCTGACGACGAGGGCCGGGCCATCGCCGGGCGTCTCGGGATCTCGCACGAGGCGTTCATGCGTGACTACACCCGCGACACGATCGAGGGGCGGTCGCTGACCGAGCGGCAGACCGAGCACGGGTACGACTGCGTGTTTCTTGATCGCGAGACGATCCCGGGCAAGGCGATCTGCGCGGTGTATGAGGATCGCCCCGGGCAGTGCCGGACGTGGCCGTTCTGGGCGGTGAATCTCCGCTCCCGCAAGCACTGGCGGTCGGCCTCTCGCGGGTGCCCGGGGATGGATACGGGCGAGCTTCACACGCCGGCGCAGGTGAGATTGACGCGGGAACGCGACGAGATCGACTGAGCGGGCCGTATGATGGTCTCGCAACAGAATCTGTTTTTTGAGGAGTGAACCCTATGTCTCAGGCCCTGAGTGAGTTTGTCCCTGCCGATCTTGACGCGTCCGAGTGGGCGAACATCGAGCCCCTGCTCAGGGCGCTGCTCGACCGCGCGGTCGAATCGGCGGAGGAGTTCGAGGGCTGGATCCTGGACCGCTCGGAGCTGGACGCCGCGATCAGTGAGGCGACGGCGCTGCTCTACATCGGGATGACCTGCGACACGGAGGACGAGGGGCGTCAGACGGCGTACTCGGATTTCATCGAGAACGTGGCGCCGAAGGTCAAGCCGTTGTCGTTCGAGCTGGACAAGAAGCACGCGGCCCTCGCGTCCAGGTTCGATCTGGGCGAGCGGTACCTGGTGATCAACCGCGACACGAGCTCCGACGTTGAGCTGTTCCGCGAGGAGAACATCCCGCTGCAGACCGAGGTCGAGAAGCTCTCCACCGCGTACCAGAAGGTCATCGGCGCGATGACCGTCACGTTCGACGGCGAGGAGAAAACCCTCCCGCAGATGGGCGTCTACCAGGAGTCCACCGACCGCGACGAGCGCGAGAGGGCCTGGACGCTCGTGACTGAGCGCCGCCTGAAGGACGCCGAGGAGATCAGCGGAATCTTCGATCAGATGATCACCAAACGCGACGAGATGGCGCGCAACGCGGGGTTTGCGGACTACGTCGGGTACACCTTCAAGGGCATGCGACGCTTCGACTACACGCCCGAGCTGTGCTTCGCCTTCCACAGCGCGATCGAGAAGCACGTGATGCCCTTCGTCGGGCGCCTGGACGAGCGCCGGCGTTCGCAGCTGGGGCTTGAGGCGCTTCGCCCGTGGGATCTGTCGGTCGATCCGAAGGGGCGCGGGCCGCTGCGTCCGTTCGACGGCGGCGCAGACCTGGTCGCCAAGACCCAGCGGGTGTTCGACCGGATGAGCCCGGAGCTTGCGGGGATGTTCGAGACGCTGGGCGACGGGAGCAACTCGAGCGGGGCCGACGGCGGGGCGAGCCTGGACCTGGACAGCCGCATGGGCAAAGCGCCCGGTGGGTACCAGTACATGCGCGACCGCTCGCGCAGGGCGTTCATTTTCATGAACGCGGCGGGGCAGCACCGCGACGTCGAGACAATGGTGCACGAGGCGGGACACGCGTTCCACAGCATGTTCTGCGTGGACGAGCCACTGGTGCACTACCGCGAGAGCCCGATCGAGTTCGCCGAGGTCGCGTCGATGACGATGGAACTGCTCACCATGCCCTACTGGGGCGAGTACTACCGAGACGAAGAGGACCTGGGGCGCGCCCGCCGCCAGCAGATGGAGGGCTCGCTGAGCCTGCTGCCGTGGATCGCGACGATCGACGCCTTCCAGCACTGGCTGTACACCAACCCCGGGCATGACCGCGCCCAGCGCGCCCAGGCGTGGCTCGGGCTCGAAGAGCGATTCGGCCTGCAGGGGCACCGCGTGGATTGGGCGGGGCATGAAGACGCAAGCCCGCTCGTCTGGCAGCGCCAGGGGCACCTGTTCGGGAATCCGTTTTATTACATCGAGTACGGCATCGCGCAGCTCGGGGCGCTGGGCCTCTGGCTCAAGAGCCTGGAAGAGGGCGAGGACGCGGCGCTGAGCGCGTACAAGCGGGCGTTGTCTCTTGGCGGCTCGCGCCCGCTGCCCGAGCTGTTCGCGGCCGCGGACCTGCCCTTCGACTTCGGCGACGCGACGGTTGCGAGGCTCGTCGAGCGCGTCGAGGCGGAGCTGGCGAAGCTGCCGGAGTAGCGACGGCGGGTTCGGTCGCACGCTGATCGTGCGTACAGAGGCCGAGAATGTGAGCTTATTCGCGATTCGGGGTGCCGATGCGCGCCGACACGCCGCTGCGCAGAGTCGGGCCGGTACACTGCGCGCTCGCCAGAAATGCGTGAGTTCTCCCGCCGTTGGTTGGGGGAAACCGTTCGGTTCCGCCCCGCCAGTCGGCGTTACGAAGGGTGGAAGCCATGCGACCGAAGCGAAACGCGATACTCGTGGCCGCGGCAGGACTCGCCGCCGTCTCTCCGCCAACGATGGCGCAGGACAACATCTGGATCGGGGCCGGCGCCGGGCTCTGGGTCGAGTTCAGCTTCCCGCTTAGTTTCTTCTTCGACGACATCCACTACACCGCGCTGGGTGTCTCCCAGCACTTCCGCAGCCAGACCGTCGCCGACATCACAGACTGGGTGGACGACAACATCGGGGTGCAGATCGAGCTTCACGTCGAGGCCAACGCCGGCGTCGAGGTCCCGGGTGTGGGCGAGGTCAACGTGGGCAAGGCGGGCGCGTGGATCAACGGCACGCCGCCCATCGGGGGCCTCGGGCCGCCCGGTCTGATCGACATCAACGGCGACGGGTTCCTCGACATCCCGCTGTGGGAGATCCCGGGCGACGTGGACGCGATGATCGTCTCGTCGTACACGCTCGACTCGGGCATGGTGGAGATCTACATGGTCGAGCCGGCGCCTCGAATCGACGAGGGCGACCCCGATCCCGCGATCTTCATCCCCATGCCCCCGCACCCGGATTTCACGTTCACGCCGATCGCGACTCTTCCCATCGCGCTGCTCAACGGGCTGGTGGTCCCGGTTCCGGGCGAGGAGTTCTACTTCATCCCGCCCGGCGCCCTCGGGCCCGGCTCGCCCGAGCTTCATGAGATCACGGCGATCACGCTCGTTCCGGGCGTGCCGTGCAACCCGGCTGATCTGGCCGAGCCGACGGGGTCGCTCGACTTCTCCGACGTGGTCGCGTTCCTGACCGCGTTCGGGGCTGCGGCGCCCGAGGCGGACCTGGCGCCCCCCTTCGGCGTGTTTGATTTCTCCGACGTGGTCGCGTTCCTATCGGCCTTCGGCGCCGGCTGCCCGTGATCGCGTCCGACTGAACCGCACGAGTCTCGGAGCCCGGATCACCCGTTCCGGGTCCCGATTCCAACGTCTTACCCGCTGCGAACCGGGGGAGTCCGTGCCTCTCCCCAATCAGGGCTGTCCCCGGCGACCCGGATGGAGTACCTTGGGCTGGGCGGCTTACCCGCGGATGCTTGGAGGATGCTGATGGCCCAGCAGATACGCAGAGGATTGGTGCTCGTCTGCGCCGTCGGCGGCGCTTCGAGCGCGTGGGGCGCGGTCGAGGATCGCCTCCCGCAGTTGGCGGGGCGGACGGCGCCGGGTGTCCCCGTGGGGCACATCTACTACAACCTGGCGACGGGCGAGCGGGTGATCACGCCGTACGAGCAGCGCCCCCGCAGCACGAGCCAGGCGCTGTGGCTCAACAACAACGCCGACCCGTGCGGGACGGGGATGAACGTCGGGATCATCGACGACCCGGACCTGGACGGCGACGGCTTGGGCGACTTTGCGGGTGAGCCGTGCGTCGGGGGGACGTTCCCGTGCGAGGGGTCGTGGACGCTGTTCTGGGGGGATATCGAGTACGACTCGGTGATCGACTGCGTGGTGGTGGCGTATGGGATCAACGCGCCGGATCTGGACCTGGACTCGGACTCGATGGGTGACGGGATCGTCGGGTATGACATGCACCTGACGTTCAGCGATAATGACAACGGGTTTGGGCAGGACCTCATCGGCTTGTGCGGACGGTCGTGCATCCTCGATCTTGCGATTCCGTCGCTTTCCGGGGCGGTCGTGGCGTTGCCCCAGTGCACGCTCGCGATCTACACGCTCACGCTGGACTTGGCGGGTACGGCGCCGTCGATGGTGTTTGAACTCGGCGATCTCAACGGCGTTGACGATACCCCTGGCGCGACCGGCAACTCCGGCGGCGCCCTCTACGGCCCCAACAGCATCAACCCCAGCACCGGGTTCCCTTACCCCTTCCCGTCCGCTGGCATTGACTGGGACTCGAACGGTCTTGCCGATGTTTCGTACGCGTTCAGATTCGACCAGTCCACGCTCGGGGTGGCGGGGGCGCCGGGGCTCACGCAGGGCGCCAACGGGTTTGTTACCACCGCGAGGAAACTTGGGAACATCGGCGATCTCCCGCCCGATCCTGCGGACGCGAACGGCCTCTTCGACGCGAGGGACGTCTACTCGACCGGGCCGCAGTGTGGCGGACTTCAGGTGGGCAACCCTGCCTACATCGGCACGTTCTTCTACGGCGGGTTCACCTGCGCCCCGGGCGCCGAGATCCCGTCCTCCTCGGCGTACCTCGAGCTGTACGGGCCAGGGGCCAATCTGGTCTGCAACGAGGCCGATCTGGCGCCTCGATTCGGCGAGTTGGATTTTTCTGATGTGCTGGCGTTTCTGGGCGCCTTTGTTCAAGGGATTCCCGGCGGCGAAGCGGCGGATCTCGACGAGCCTTTCGGGGTGCTGGATTTTTCTGATGTGACGACATTCCTGATCGCGTTCGGCGCGGGGTGTCCGTAGCCCTCGGGTTGCTTCCGGCCCGGGGCAGGCGCATGATCTCGGCGCCCGCATGAACCGACGCCAGCGCGAACAGCTCGAAGCCCTCTTCAAGTCCCTGCCCAAGAGCGAGCAGGACCGCCTGTTCCGCGAGGGCGCGGCGATGCGGGCAGACGATCAGAAGAAGCGCAAGGGCGAACGCAAACGCTACGAGGACCTCGACGCGCCGCGTTCGGGCGCGTCGAAGCGCAAGAGCGAGCCGGTCCGCGAGTACGCCCTCAAGCTGTTTGCGCGCGAGCAGGCGAGCGCCGGACGGTCCGATGCGGGCCCGGACCGGGACGCGCCACACGCGACGGAGACGGGCTTCGCGGTCTTCGTGGGCAAGCGCCGCTGCCTCGTGCGCCCCGACGGCGCGCCTGGTGACGGATCGGGCGACACGGAGTGCCGGCTGCCCGCGGACATGGCCGGGCGTCAGCAGGCCGAGCTGTGCGTGGGCGACCGCGTCAGCTTTGTGCGCGGCGGCGACGAGCGGCGCGAGGCCGACGAGCTCGTGCAGGTCCTGCCCCGCAAGACCGTGCTCACGCGCCGCGACCCGCGGACGGGCGAGGCGCGGGCGATCGTCGCGAACGTGGACGCGGTGGTGATCGTGGTCAGCGTGGTCAGCCCGCCGCTGCACCCGCGGCTGATCGACCGGTACCTGATCGCGATCGAGGACTCGTGGGTGGAGTCGCCCGGCTCGCACGCGGACGACCCGGACCCCGCGCAGGCGATCGTCGCGGTCAACAAGACCGATCTGCTTGAGACGCTGACGCCGGACGAGCGCATGAAGGAGACCGGCAAGCTCGACCCGTACCGAGCGATCGGGCTGTCGATCGTCGAGTGCGCCGCGGAGACGGGGCGGGGGATCGACGAGCTGCGTTCGCTCCTCTCGGGCAGGGTCGTCGCCTTCGTGGGGCACTCGGGCGTGGGCAAGAGCTCGATCACCAACGCGCTCGACGAGCGTCTGGGCCTGCGGACGGCGGAGGTCGGGACGGCCGCAAACCGTGGGCGGCACACCACCACCTCCAGCCAGCTCTACGAGATCACGCCCGAGTCGGGGGACCCGTTCTGGGTGATCGACACGCCCGGGATCCGGTTCTTCGGGCTCGAGGAGCTGACCCCTGCGCAGCTGCGCGACTCGATGCCCGAGCTGCGCCGACTGCGCCGCGGGTGCAAGTTCAGCGACTGCACACACACGCACGAGCCGGGGTGCGCCGTGCTCGAGGCCGTGCGGACGGGCGAGATGCACGGGGCGCGGTACGAGACCTACACGAGGCTGCTCGAGGAGATCGAGCAGACGCGCCCGCCCGACGACCGGATCCGCCCGCTGGGCGACGACGCGGGCCTGTGACGCCAAAGATCGGCCGCGAGCCCGAGCACCCCCACGGCGCCCAGGCTCGCGGCCTGTTCCGCCCCCTGTGGGGAGAGCGGCGTTTCTATGCGCGGGAGCCTGAGGCCCCCGAGCGCTGATCGCGTTCAGGAATCCCGCAGGTACCACTCGATGAAGCGGAGCACGTCGCTGAAGGTCAGTGCGGCGTCACCGTTCTGGTCGGCGGTGAGGGACCCGTCCGAGTACGAGCCCAGGAACATGAGCACGTCGTCGAGGGTGAGGTCGCCCGACGCGTTGACATCGGCCGGGCTGAAGGGCGCCTCGATGCGAAGGATCTGGTTCGCGGGCACGTCAACGAGTGTGGTGAAGCTCCCATCGTTCCAGCGGACGCGGAGTGCGTCGATGATAGTGACGCCGGCAAGACCGAAGTGCGCGCCGACTTGGCCGGTCGAGCAGTGGCTGACGGCGCCGTCCACGCTGTCGATGAACGACCCGCTGGCGGTGGTGATCGTGACGAGCGAACCGATGCCCTGGGGCGCCAGGCTATCGCGGGCGGCGGTGTCGAGATCGACGCGCAGCCAGTTGGCGTCGGGCGGGGTGGGCTGGCCCGGGGCGATGATGTCGTTGCGATAGAGGCTGAACGGGCCGCCGTTGGTGGCGAAGATGGCGATGTCCTGGTCGCCGTCGTTGTCGAAGTCGAGGCTGACGGCGCCGCGCCCCTGGAAGAGGTGCTCCAGGCCGGACTCGACCCCGCTCTCCTCGAACACGAAGTCGCCCATGTTTTTCCAGACGTAGGTCTGCTCGCCGACCCACTGGGTGCTGAAGCCGTTGGTCGAGAGCACGTCGTTGAGCCCGTCGTGGTCCAGATCGACGATGAGCACGCCCCAGGCCCAGCCGCCCTTCTTGACGCCCGGGTCGGTGGCGACATCGACGAAGCTGCCGTCGGGCTGCTGGATCATGAGCTGGTTGCCCGGCCCGTCAAGGAAGGGGTAGTACGAGCCGCTCACGTACATGTCGAGCAGGCCGTCGTTGTTGATATCACCCGCCGCGAAGCCCATCGCGTTATTGAACGAGTCGCCGACCTCTTCGATCTCGGTGAAGGAGAGAACCCCCTCGTCGCCCGGGCCGTTATTGACGTAGTAGCGGGAGGCGCCGGTGTCGCCGATGAGCATGTACTCGGGGTAGCGGTCGTCGTTGAAATCGACCCAGCCCGGGAGGAAGCCCTGGACATGGTTGAACTCGAGACCGAGGGCGGCGGTGGAATCGGTGAACGTGCCGTCGCCGTTGTTCAGGTAGACCCGGTTTCCCTCTCGGTTGTAGCTGTAGGCGCAGACGGTCAGGTCGAGGTCGCCGTCGAGATCGATGTCGCCCCAGCCCGAGCCGGTGCCGTTGATAAAGGTCTCGCTCAGGAGCATGTCCACGCCCGCACCCGGGGCGGTGTTGGTGAAGGTGCACTGGCCCTCGGCGTCGGGCCCGTTGTTCTTGTAGAGCTTGTGCTGCATGGGCGAGGGGCCGCTGGTTCCCGGTCCGTAGCTGGTGACGTAGATGTCGATCCAGCCGTCGGCGTCGAAGTCGGCGGCGCTGGCGCCGAACGAGTGCTGCGCCAGATCGACGCCCCAGAGGCTCGCCTGATCGGTGAAGGTACCGTCGCGGTTGTTGATGAAGAGGTGGTCGGGCGTGCCGCCCCCGCCGAGGACAAAGATATCGACCCAGCCGTCACGATCGAAATCAGCAACAGCGCCGCCCGCGCTCAGGAACGACAGGTAGGGCAACTCGCCCGTGGTGTGCACGACGTCCACGCCGGCTTCAGCACTCACATCGGTGAAGCTGAAGTGCTGGGCGGGCGCCAGAGAAACATGCACCAAAGCCGTCACGCCAATCAGGCGAACGGCAGAGCGCAGCGGTGAGCGCTTCATTGAGGATCCCCACGATCCAGGCGATGCCCGCGCACGTTCCCCGCGCGGGCGCAGAGATCACGAGCAGGCAGCGCAGCCACCTCAAGTTTTTAGCCGTGAAGCCAGACGGGACAACGAGAACCGTTATCCTGACGAAACCCGTGCAGCGAGACCCTGCACGCGGCGTCGGTCCGAGAAACCGACGCCGAAGACCCTGAGACCCCACGACACCCAGGCCTCGGCCTGTGGTGTCTCCGTTGTACCCCAGCCCCGCCGGGACTGCAAGATCCATTCCGGCGAGAGCGGTCCTGGTCCGACCTACCGTCTGTGCGTGCCAGAGCCCGTGACAGACCCCAGCGTGACGCAGGACCTGGACGCCCAGGAACTCTCCCGGGTGGCCCGCCGGGCCCTGGACTGGGGCGCCGCCTACCTGCGAGGGGTCGGGGATCGGGCGGTGCAGACCTCGGCTCGTCCCGGGGATCTGCTCGCACGCCTCCCCGAGTCGCCGCCGGTGGAGACGCCCGCGGACCCCGACGCAGCGTGGGACGCGATCTTCGCGGATCTGGACGAGCTGATCGTGCCCGGGCTGACGCACTGGCAGTCGCCCTCGTTCTTCGCGTTCTTCCCGTGCAACCAGTCCACGCCGACGATCGTCGCGGAGCTGCTCAGCGCCATTCTCAACGTCAACGGCATGAACTGGGCCACGGGCCCGGCGATCACCGAGCTCGAGATCCGCATGCTCGACTGGATGGCCCAGGCGATGGGCCTGCCCGCGTGCTTCGCCTCCGACGCGGACCAGGGGGGCGGGGTGATCCAGTCCACGGCGTCGGACGCGACACTCGTCGCACTGCTGGCGGCGCGACACCGCGCGCGACGCCTCCACCCGGACGACGACGCCATCGACTCGCGCCTGTGCGTGTACACCTCGACCCAGGCGCACTCGTCGGTCGTCAAGGCGGCCATGATCGCCGGCATTGCTCGCTCGCCCGATGATGCGCGGCGCGTGCGGCTGGTCTCGACCGACGCGCAGCTCGCGATGGACCCGGAGGCCCTGGGCGCTCAGATCAGGGCCGACCGGGGCGCGGGCCTCGTTCCGGCGTTCGTCAGCGCCACGATCGGGACAACCTCTTCTGGCGCCGTGGACCCGCTTGGAGCGATCGCGCGGGTGATCGGCGCCGCGCCCGACCGCGCGTGGTTGCACGCCGACGCGGCGTGGGCCGGGGCGGCGATGGTCTGCCCCGAGCTGCGGGGCCCGCTGGGCGACGGGCTGGAGCACGCCGACTCGCTGTGCGTCAACCCGCACAAGTGGCTGCTGACGAACTTCGACTGCGACCTGATGTGGACGCGGTCCCGGTCGGACCTGATCGGGGCGCTGTCGATCACGCCCGAGTACCTGCGTCACGAGTCGCAGGGCGCCGGCGCCGTGGACTTCCGCGACTGGCAGGTCCCGCTCGGGCGCCGGTTCCGGGCGCTCAAGCTCTGGTTCTTGCTCAGGCGGTTCGGCGTCGAGGGCCTCCGGACACACATCCGCAGGCACGTGGACTGGACCCAGGAGCTCGAAGCCTGGGTCGGGCAGGACGCCCGGTTCGAGATCCCCGTTCCCCGCTCGCTCTCGCTGCTGTGCGTCCGCCTGCGCGCCGGGAACGACGCGACGCGGGCGCTGCTCGAACGGGTCAACGCGTCGGGACGAGCGTACCTCTCGCACACCACGCTCCCGCTCGAAGGCGGCGAGCCCGTGTACGTGATCCGCATCGCCATCGGGGGAACGCGGACCGAGCGGTCGCACGTCGAGGCGCTCTGGGCGCTGCTCCGCGCCGAGGCGGACGCCGTGCTAGGCTCAGGGCCATGACACGAGTGCTTGCCGGTCTGGTTGTGCTGACGTTGCTGCTTGGGCAGTTGGGCTGTCGGTCGGCGGGCGGCCCGACGAGTGTCGGGGTCGAGCCCGGCCAGTACGCAACCGCGTTCGACGAGGCCAAGGACCTGCTCCTGGCCCGCCAGTTCACGCTCGAGCGTGTGGACGCGCGGGCGGGCGTGATCACGACCAGCCCCAAGGCGACCGCCGGCCTGGCGACGCCCTGGGATACCGAGCAGTCGAGCCTGCGCCAGGAGTTTGAGGACCTGATGAACCAGCAGGAGCGGCGCGTGCGGGTCGTGTTCGCGCACGCGGGAGAGGCGCCGGCCGAGCCGGGCGAGGGCGACGCGCCGACCGACCGGCGTGACTCGGCCGACCCGCTCGAGGCCCGGTTCGAGGTCACGCTGCTTCGGGTCAGCGTGCCGGGGACGAGGGTCGAGTCCTCCGCGATCCGGATGAGCACGCGGACGCAGGACCCGGAGCTATCGCGTCGTGGGGTGGGGGGGCGCGATCGCATCGCCATCGCGACGGACGACGCCTTCGCGGCGCGCCTGGCGCGGGACCTGCAAAGCCGTCTGGCCCGCGCGGCGACGCCCGCCGGCCCCTAGGCCGGCCCGGAGAGCGCCCTGGACGAGCCAGACTTGGGCTCAAACTCGCGGTCGGCTGAGGCTCTGCCCGGCGATGCGGACGGCGTCCGTGCAGCGACCGGGCGCAGAGACTCCAGGCTGGCGGACGCGCCCTGGCCCAGGGCCCTGGCGATCAGGGCGCCGCGCGACGAGGCGCCCAGCTTCCGGTGCAGGTTCTTGACATGGTCGTGGACCGTGTGCGGGCTGCGCCCGATCTGGTGAGCGATCTCTCGCACGCTGCTGCCGAGGATGAGATGGTCCAGGACGAGATTCTCGCGGCCGGTAAGCCAGGTGGGCGCCCCGCCGCCGGAGCCAAGCGCGATCGTCGCCCGGCGCGCGAGCTGGGGAGTCAGGGCGTCGAGAACCGCGATGAGCGGCGCCACCGATCCGCCCTGAGCTGGGGAGGTGACGAGCTGAGCGATGAGAATGCGATCGCCGCCGCCGAATCTGGACCAGGCCTGGTGCGGCACGAGCTCGGGCGCATCGCCCCAGATCTCTCTTGATCCGAGCACGGATGCGTCGAGCGTCAATCGCCCCGACGAGGCCAGGCTTTCCAATCTGGATCGGGCGTTGAGCTGTTGAGCGTCGCTCAGCGATGGCTGTTCGGGCAAAGAGGGTTGGGCGCTGAGACCCACGGCGTCGAGCTCGACCCGATGGCTGGCCCCTTCGCAACGCACGAGCATCACGAGCGCGGCGAGTACCCCCGGGAGAACACCCAGTTTCGACGCGGCCTGATCGCACCAGTCCGCGCACGCCACGGCGGGCAGGTTTTCGATGCAGGCCGCCGCGACGGCCGTCCGGTCGATCCAGGGCGTCCAGGTTGATGCACTCTCTGCGCTCGTAGTATTACGTTCCATCGAATAGGCCATCGGCTGCCAAGAAGAAGCCCCGGTACGAGAATGCCGCGAAAGCATTGCATTAGGGAGATGGTCCTAACGCAGCTTTGTCATAATTGACATGCTGCGTTGGTGGAGATGGCGAACCCCGGAACAGGCCCCGCTTAGCCCCCTCCAGATCCGGAATCATGATCGCCGGGATGGTAATTGTCATTTTTTTGCCCCGGGTCGCTGGGCTCAAGTCCATTCTTGGGGCACCTTTGCAGGAGTTACGCCGGTCGGTGCGGTCGTAGCGATTGGGATCAAGCCGTCGATCCCACGATACGGCTGTCTTCTCCTCAGAGGCAGCCCCAGGGATGGGTCATGCTCATGCGCGCATCGTCGCGACAGGTTACATCTCGATTTGTCGCGCTCGACTGGCAGCCCGAAGCGCTCCAGCTGCTCGATGAGCATCACCTCGTGGCGTGGTCGCACTCGGCCCGCACACGCACCTCATTCGCGGCCGGTCTCTCCCAGTTCCTCGCGGCGCAGCGCGATCTCTCGGTCTGTGTGCTCCACGGGCGTTCCATCACCAATCTCGACGCGCTCTGCCAGCAGCTCGAGCGACAGATCCCTGGTCCGCCCCTGGACCGGCGCATCGGAGGTTCCAGCGGCGTGATCGAACTGCTGCGCAGCCGTGACAATCGCCCCGGTCGCCCGGCGCCCCGCCAGCGGGTCATCCTCTGGACCGACGCGGACATCCTGCTCCGTGCGGACCACGACCTGTTCGGACGCGTCGTTGACGCGTTCACGGGTGTTGCCGCCGAGCTCGAATACGCCAGCGATGACCAGCTCCTGATCCAGCGGTCGGTCTTCGTCGGCGCCCCCTCGCTGGACCTGTACGCGGAGGACGCGGCGGGCCAGTTCCGGGGCTGGCGGTGCGTGGACGACGGCGAGGCGTTCTGGACCGTTGTGTCCGGTGTCGATCGCCCCCCGATGATGCGGGTGCATATCGACTCGCTGATGTCAGGTCCTCCGCGGCGCGCCTGAAGCCCCGCCCCACCCCAATCCGGCCTTCCCCCCGCTTGACTCGTTGCCCGGGCGTGTCTTTGGTCAGCGATGCGCATCATCGGTGGCACATACCGCAGGAGGCAGCTCAAGGGCCCGCCCGAAAGGTCCACGACGCGCCCGCTGCCCGACAACGTGCGCGAGGCGATCTTCAACCTGCTCCGCGGGCACTTCGAGGGACAGTCCGTGCTGGACTGCTTCGCGGGGACGGGCTCGTTCGGGCTCGAGGCGATCTCGCGCGGGGCCGAGCGGGCGGTGATGGTCGAGCGTGACCGTCGCGTCGCCCTGGTGCTCGAGGACAACATCAGCACGCTAGGGGTGGAGGACCAGGCGGAGATCGTCACGGGCGACGCGCTGGGGGCCGGGGCGTTGTCGCGATGCCCGCGTCCGGCGCACATCATCTTCATGGACCCGCCGTACGAGATGGTTCGTGACCCCGAGCAGTGGCCGCGTGTGCGCACGCAGATGACGCGCCTGATCGAGATGCTCACGCCCACGGGGTACGCGATTGTGCGCACGCCCTGGCCGTTTGTGCACGCGACGGACCCGCGCACGGGCGAGATGCTGACGTTCGAGGAGGCCAAGCGCCGGTTCGAGGCGGCGCGCTCCGCGTTTCTCGACGAGGCGTTCGACGATCAGCCCGAGGACGCCCCGCCCCCCGTCGCGCCCCAGCGTGAGAACGTCACGGTCGATCTGGCGCTCGAGGGCGCCCTGGGGCCCGAGACCCACGCGTACGGGACGACAGCGGTCCATCTGTACATGCGCGACCCCGACGCCTGACCGTTTGGGACCGCGTGATCACGCGGTGTAGACTCAGCCCGTGGGCGAGACGGTTCCAGATCTGCTTGAGGGCCTCAACGACGCCCAGTGCGCCGCGGTGGTGCACGATGGGGCGCCGCTGATCGTGCTCGCGGGGCCCGGCACGGGCAAGACGGGCGTGATCTCACGGCGCGTGGCGCACACCGTGGGCGAGCGCGGCGCCGACCCCGAGTCGGTGGTGGCGCTCACGTTCACCAACAAGGCCGCCCAGGAGATGCGCGACCGCCTGGCGGGGCTGCTGGGGCGGTCGGCCAGCGAGCGCCTGGGGGTGTACACGTTCCACTCGTTCGGGCAGCGCCTGCTGCGCCGCTTCGCGGACATCGCGGGTCTGCCCCCCGAGCCGACGCTGGTGGACTCGGCCCAGCAACGCCGCCTGCTGCGCTCGATCATCCGTGAGCACGGGCTGTACCCCGAGGCGCGGGCATCGGGCATCGACAGCGCCGTGGCGCACGCGTCGTCGATGATCGAGGCGCTGCGGAACCACGCGATCGGGCCCGAGACCGGCGTCGCTCGGGCGCAGCGCGTCCTGGAGAGCGATCAGGACGACGAGGCGCGGGCGCTGGCGCAGCGGTTCATGGGCGCGGCCCGGGCGTACGGGCTGTTCGAGGAGGCGTGCCGACAGCGGGGGTGGATGAGTTTTTCTGACATGGTGCTCGCGCCGATCCGCCTGCTGCGCGAGAGCGAGATGGTGCGCGACATCTGCCGGGGCGAGTTCAGGCACATCGTCGTGGACGAGTTCCAGGACGTGAACCGGGCGCAGATCGAGCTGCTGCGGGGCCTGGCCCCGCCCGAGGGGCGGACGGATTTGTGCGTCGTAGGGGACGACGACCAGGCGATCTACGCGTTCCGCGGCGCCGACGAGCAGGCGTTCGCGCACTTCCGCGAGATCTGGACCGACGCTGAGACGATTGCACTGACCGAGAGCTACCGCTCGCAGCGGGCGATCATCGACGCGTCGCAGGCGACGATCGCGCGGTGCGCCGAGCGGTTCGAGCCCGACAAGGCGATCGAGCGGGCGGCGTCGCTCTCGGGCGAGGCGCCGCTGGCGGGCGCGGGGGTCGAGGTGGTCCGGGTCGAGGACGACGGGCAGCACGGGGAGATTGTCGCGGCGATGATCCTGGCGGACATGGCCTCACGCCCGGGCGCCCGCCTGAGCGATTATGCGGTCATCGCCCGCACCCACACCGACGCGGACCGGGTGCGCCGCGCGCTCGAGCTCGAGGGCGTGCCCACACGCAGCGCCCGCCCGCCCAGCGCCAGCGAGGACGCGGGCGTGCAGGACGTGCTGGCGTGGGGCGAGACGCTGTGCAACCCCGAGGCCTCGTGGGCGGCCCGGCGCGTGCTGATGCGCCCGCCCCTGTCGTTCGAGGCGTCGGATGTCAACACGTGGGAGCGGGGCTACCGGGCCCAGGCGTCGCGGGCCGAGGCAGGCGACCCGGGCGTCGCGTCGCCCGGGGCGTACGTCCCCTGGGTCGTGGAGCGGTTCGGCGGCGATGAGGCCCTGGGCGAGCGGCTGACTCGCCTGGGCGCGTGGCACACCGAGCTGAGCACCGTCGCGGCGACGGCCCGGGCCGACGAGGCGCTGACACGCATCGTCCAGCTCACGGGCGCCGCGCACGCGGACCTGCTCGACGGGCGCGAGCGGGCGCGGCGCATCGAGGCGATCATCTCGATGATCCGATTCGCCCGGGGGCGTGTTCCGAGGCTCGACCAGCCGGCGGACCTGCGTGCGTTCCTGTCGTACTACGAGGACCTGGACGAGCGGGACCGGGGCTTCGCCTCGCCCGACCCGTCCGCGGCGCTCGAGCCCGAGGGCGCCGACGAGCTGTCGGGGGGCGAGGCGGTCAGCGTGCTCACCGCCCACGCGAGCAAGGGGCTGGAGTTCGACACCGTCTTCCTGCCCCGCGTCACACCCTCGCACGGGTACCCCAAGACCTCCGGAGGCGACGACGAGGCCCCGCCCGAGGGCGTGCTCGCTGAGGGCGAGGACCGCCCCGAGGCGGACCGACGCAGCGACGAGGAACGCCGGGTGTTCTACGTCGCGAGCACGCGGGCCCAGCGCCGCCTGGTGCTGCTGGCCAAGCTGCCCAGATCGAGATCCAAGTCCACGCACTACACCCTCGAGCTGCTCGAGGACGGGCTCGCGAGCGACACCACGGCGGGCGAGGTGCTCGAGCGGGCCGCGGAGCAGGGCGTCAGCGCCGGGGGGGACGCGATCGACCGCGAGGTCGCGGCGTACAGCGCGCGGCTGGCGCGCGGGGACGTGTTCGCGCGGGCGCGCCGGGACGCGAGGCTCGAGGCCGCCGCGGCCCTGCACAGCGTTGACAGCGCCGGCGCGGATCAGGACGAGGTCAATCACGCCAGCGATCGGATGGCGGGCGCGGCGCAGCGGCTGAGCATCATCGCCTCGGTCGAGCGCGACGGGCGGGCGCCCGGGTGGGTCGATGACCCGGGGCTGGCACGCTTCGCCGAGGAACTGGGCAAGCGGGCGGGCTCGGGAACCCCGGATGATGCGGGGGGCGACGCGCGGTTCGCGCCGCTCCCGGCGCCGCTGCGGCTGAGCTATTCCCACGTGAAGGAGTACGCGCAGTGCCCTCGGTGCTTCTATCTCCGGCGCGTGCTGCGCCTGGGGGATCCGCCCGGGGGCGCGATGATCGTCGGGCAGGTGGTGCACAAGGCGCTCGAGCGGTTCATCAGGGCCCGCGCCGAGGCGGAGAACGAGGGGCGCGCAGGCCCCGGGGATGAACGCCTGCAGGAGCTCGGGCGGGAGTCGTTCTTCGCGATGCTGCCCCGGGGCGCGGATGCCGACGCGGCGCAGCTCGACCAGGTGCTGGCGCTGCTCGAGACCGCCGCGGGCATGCTGGGCGAGGCGGGCGTGCAGTACCTCGAGCCCGAACGGATGGTGCTGTTCCCGTACGAGCGGGCGGGCGTCGAGCACGTCTTCGAGGCGAAGATCGACCGGATCGATCAGCTGGGCGACGGGGGCCAGACCGTGCTGCGCATCGTGGACTACAAGACGGGTCATCCGAGCAAGACACTGCTCGAGCCCAAGCGGTCGGACCTGCAGCTGGCGATCTACGCGATGGCCCTGCGCCACGAGTACGGGCCCGAGGCCCTGGCGACGGGCGAGTACTGGCTGCTTCGGACGGGACAGCGCGGGCGCCTGGATCTGTCCACTATCGACGAGAAGAAGATCCGGACCCAGATCGACAGGGCGATCGACGGCATGCTCGCGGGGGACTGGCCCAGGGCGTGCCGCCCGGGCGAGGGGGTCTGCTCGCTGCTGGACCGGGTCTAGAGACGCCCGCAACTGGGCCTGCGCGGGGCAGTACGCTCTGATGGTTCGTACCTGTCCCCCTGCGGATGATCCAGCCTTGCCCAGATTCCCGCTCTACCCCATCACGACTCTGTCCCGCGCTGCTCTCGTCGGTGTGCTCTGGGCGCTGCTGAGCGCCTGGTCTGCGGATGCGCTCGCGCAGGACACCGAGGCGATGCTGCGCCCGGTCAACGCCGACGAGCCGCTCCCGGCGGACCCGGGCATGGTCGAGGGGCGCCTGGACAACGGGCTCCGCTACCTCGTGCTCGAGCACGCGAGCCCGGGGGACGGGGTCCACCTGAACCTGCGGGTCGATGTCGGCTCGCTCGACGAGCTCGACAGCGAGCGGGGCATGGCGCGCTTCGCGCAGGAGTACTCCATGGGCTGGGCGCAGGGCGCCCCGCTCGAGCGGCTCCGCGCGCGGGGCCTGCACGCGGGTGAGGATCTGTGGGGGCGGGTGCGGCACGACCAGACGCTCTTCGGGCTCGCGCTGCCCGGGGCGGGGGCGGGGGTGCTGGCCGACGGGCTCGGGGTGTTGCGATCGATCGCCCAAGGGGGGCTGGTCGATGGGCAGAGCGTCGAGGGGGTTCGCCGGACGATCCTGACGTCGCTGCGGGCCTCGGACGACGGCGCCGCCCGGGCGCGAGCGCAGTGGCTCGCGGATCTCGGGGGCGACTCGCTGCTGGGCACGCGCCCGCCCGAGGGGACGCAGGACTCGATCGGGAGCGTCTCGCCCGAGGGGCTGGCCGTGTTTCTCAAGCGGTGGTACGGCGCGCAGAACATGACCCTGATCGTCGTGGGCGCGCTGGACGGCGACGAGACGGCGCAGCTCATCTCGGAGATGTTCGCAACGCTCGAACCGAGCCCGACGCCCGAGCGGCAGCGCCGGGGCATCAGCGCCCCGGGCGGGCGGCGGTCCGCGCTCGGGTCGGACCCGGAGCTCGAGCAGACACGCGTGGCGCTGATCCGGATTGCGCCCGTGCGCGACCCCGTCCGCACGGTGGGCGGGCTGCGCCGGTTCGTGCTCGAGCGCGCGGCAATGGAGGCGATGGAGATCCGCCTCCGCTCGGCGATGTCCGCGGGGCGTATCACCTCGGACCGCCCGCGGGTGTACTCGACGGACCTGTTCCGCCTGATGCACTACACCCACATCGGGCTGAGCGTCGAGGGCGGTGACTGGGCCGTGGCGCTCGAGGAGATGTGCAGGGAGGTGGCGCGGGTCCGCGAGCACGGGTTCACCAGCGGGGAGGTCGAGGAGGCGCGACACCGCCTGCTCGCGCAGCTTGAGAGCCTTGTGCAGGGACGCGACTCGCTGCCCAGCGCCGAGCTGATCCGCTGGGTGAGCTACAGCGACGCGCAGGGGCACGCGTGGGTCGACCCGGCGCGAGAGCTCGCGCTCTCCAGGCGGTTCCTGGTCGAGGCGGACAGCGCGCTGCTGGGCAGGGTCTTCCGGACGCTGGCGCCCGCGGGCAAGGAGGTCCTGCTCGTGTCGGCGCCCGCGGGCGAGGGCGCTCCCGGGCGTGACACGATCATGAGCATCGGCTCGGCGGCCCTGGACTCGCCCACCTCGCCCACGCCGGAGGCCGCAGGGCTCGGGCGCCTGTTCGATCGGGTGCCCGAGGCGGGCGAGATCGTCGAGATCAGCGCGCACCCGTCCAGCGGGGTCTGGTCCGCGATGCTGAGCAACGGCGTCCGCGTCCATCACACCCGCGTCGGGTACGGGGGCGAGCGAGTGGTTCTGTCACTGACGCTCGATCTCGCACGCTCTGGGGACGCGCAGCGGCTCGCGCTGAGCGCGTGCGCGGCCAACGCGTGGGCGGAGCCGGCGCTGGGCGGGCTGGATTCGGCGAGCGTCCGCCGGGTGATGGCCGAGGCCCGCACGCAGCTGCGCTCATGGGTCGAGCAGGACATGCTCCGCCTGGAGATCGAGACCACCCCCGAGCACCTGACCACGGCGATGGAGCTGGCCAGCCGCATGCTGACGGACCCGGTCATCGAGGCGCCCGCGTTCGACCGCTGGACGCGCGCCCAGAGGGCCTCCGCCCGGGAGGGCGCCCGCGACCCCAGGGCCCTGATCGACGCGGCGCTGGACGCGCCCTCGCCCCCCGCTGGCGAGAGTGATGGGGCGAGTTCCGATCAGACCGCGCCGGTCACGATCGACGACGCCCGGGCGTGGCTGCGCGAGCGGATCCGCTCGGCGCCGATCGAGGCGGCCATCGCGGGAGACGTCTCCCGCACCGAGGCCTTCGAGCTGTGCGAGCGGTACCTCGGTTCCCTGACACCTAGAGCGGCGCACACGCCTCAACCGGTAAAGCGCGATGAGCCGGGCGAGGTCTCGCTCGAGCTCACGGCGGACACGGTCACGCCCGTCGCGGCGGTCCTGGTGGGGTTTCGCTCGTGCGACGCGAGCCAGGTGCGCCGGGCGCACCTGCTCTCGATCGCCTCGCGCGTGCTCGAGCGCCGCCTGTCACGCGTCCTCCGCGACGATCGCGGGATCGGTGTTCGGATCCGCGCGGAGATGAGCCCCGGGCGCGCGGGCTCGGGCCAGGGGGTGTTCGGGGTGCGGGTGACCACGTCGCCAGAGCACGCCGACGAGGTGGCCCGGATCATCGAGGACGAGATCACCCGCCTGGGCGAGCGGGGCCCGAGCCAGGACGAGTTCCGCTCGGTGACACGGCGCATCGAGCGGGCGTACCTCGAGGCGATCACCACGCCCGCC
>JAJDDI010000040.1 GCA_029260375.1 Phycisphaerales bacterium
CCCGAACTTCGCGTAGCAGTCGGTGAACATCACCGCCTCGGCGCTGGCGCCGATGTCCTCGACCGTCAGGATCGCCATCTTCTGCCCCGCGCTCCGCCCGTTGCGCACCACGATCGGGCGGCACGACTGCACCAGCGCCGCCACAATCACCCGCTTGTCCTGCGGCAGGTC
Source organism: Phycisphaerales bacterium (assembly GCA_029260375.1). Lineage (GTDB taxonomy): Bacteria > Planctomycetota > Phycisphaerae > Phycisphaerales > UBA1924 > JAJRXR01. Next base: position 172 of record JAJDDI010000040.1, read on the forward strand.
CTTGAGCTGCCCCACCGGCGTCGTCGGGAACGTGCTCGTCCACGGGCGCCATTCCTCGAGCGGGTGGCTCGAGACGTAGAACCCCAGCGTTTCCTTCTCCTGCGCGAGCGTCTCCGACTCGCTCCACGCCTCCAGCCTCGTCAGCGGCGTGTCGGTCTCGGGCTCGGGCGCTTCGTCCTCGCACCCGCCGAACCCGAAAAGCTGGTTCTGCCCCGAGGCCTTGTCGCGGGCAATTTTTTGCCCGGCGCTGACCGCCTGCTCGATCGACGCGGCCATCGACGCCCGGTCGTCGCGCGAGTGCACCGCGTCGAACGCGCCCGACTTGATCAGCGCCTCGATCGTCGCCTTGTTCACGGTCCCGGGCGGAACCCGCTCGCAGAAATCGAAGAGGGAGGTGTAGGGACGGCGAGCGTTTGCGCCGGCGAGAGACGGAGAAACGGAGTTCCGAAGAGACGAGGTGTTCGACTCGTGAACTTCGTCTCTGGGTCTCTGGGTCTCTCCGTCTCTCTCCTCAATAATCGCGTCGATCGCCTTGGCCCCCGCGCCCTTGAGCGCCTTGAGCCCGAAACGGATGTGACCCCCCGCGGCCGTCTCCGCCTCTCCGGGATCGAACACCACCGAGAAATCCGCCTGCGACAGGTTCACGTCCGGCGGGCGCACCTCCACGCCCGGGCGCAGCACCTCGCCCGTGCGCGGGTCGATCGTCTTCGTCTTCCGGCAGTCCTCCAGGTACGGGATCCAGTCCGCGACCTTCTGCGCCTGGCTCTCGAAGCTCAGGAACGCGGCCATGTACTGCGCCGGGAAGAACGTCTTGAGGTACGCCGTCTGGTACGCCACGATCGCGTACCCCGTCGAATGGCTCTTGTTAAAGCCGTAGCCCGCGAACTTCAGGATCAGCTCGAACAACTCGTCGGCGCCCTTCCTGCCCAGCCCCCGCTCGCCCGCCCCCTCGATGAACTTCGGGCGGTTGGCGTCGATGACGCTCGCCTTCTTCTTGCTGATCGCCTTGATGAGCGTGTACGCCGAGCGCAGCGGGATCCCGCCAAGCTCGTGCACGATCTGCATGACCTGTTCCTGGTAAACCATCACGCCGTACGTCTCGGCGGTGAACCGGTCCACGATCTCGTGCACCTTCGGGACCTCGTCCTGCCCGTGCTTGCGCCGGTTGTAGTCCGGGATCAGGTCCATCGGCCCCGGCCTGAACAGCGCGTTGGCCGCGATGAGGTCTTCCAACCGGTCGGGCTTCATCTCAACGAGAAGGCGGCGCATGCCGCCGGACTCGAACTGGAACACACCCGTCGTATCGCCCCGCCGGAACATCTCGAACACACGCTGGTCGTCGTACGCCAGGCGGTCTAGGTCCAGCGGGTGCGATGAAAGAGACGCAGAGACAGAGTCACGAAGAGACGAAGTGTCGGACTTGTCTCTGCGTCTCTTCGTCTCTGTGTCTCTCGCCGCAAAGTCCTCGGATCGCCCGACCGCCTCCCAGATGGCATGCTCCGGCAGCGTCTGCCGGATCAGCTTTTTTGCACGCTCGATGACCGAGAGCGTGCGCAGCCCCAGGAAGTCCATCTTGAGCAGGCCCATGCTCTCGCACGTGGGGCCGTCCCACTGCGTGACGACCTCGTTCTCGCCGGCGCTGGCCTGCTTGTAGAGCGGCACAACCTCGTGCAGGGGGCGCGTCGCGACGATCACGCCCGCCGCGTGGACGCTCGAGTGGCGCGCCTGCCCCTCGATCACCCGCCCGGTGTCGATCACGCGCCGCGCCAGCTCGTCGCTGTCGTACACCTTCCTGAAGTCGGGTTCCTGCCCGAGCGCGTCGTCGAGCGTGATGTTGAGCTGCTCGGGGATCAGCTTCGCCAGCTTGTCCGCCTCGGGCAGCGGCATCTCCAGCACCCGCGCCACGTCCCGGATCGCGGCCCGGGCCTTGAGCGTCCCGAACGTGATGATCTGCGCCACGTGCCCGTACTTCTGACGCACGTAGTTGATCACCTCCCCGCGCCCGTCCTGGCACAGGTCGATATCGATATCCGGGTACTCGCTCCGGTCCGGGTCCGTGAACCGCTCGAACAGCAGCCCGTACCGCACCGGGCACGCGTTGGAGAGGCCCAGCACGAACCCGACCATCGTCCCCACGCCCGAGCCACGCGCGATCGCCGGGATCCCCTGCTGGCGCCCCCAGTTCACGAAGTCCCACACGATCAGGAAGTACGCGCTGATCTCTTTGTCCGAGAGGATCTTCAGCTCGCGGTTGAGCCTCGCCCACTTCTTCCACTCTTCGGTGGGGCGGGCTTCCAGCCCGTCGTCCTCTTCCCCCTCAACACCCTTGTGCTTGTGCTCCAGGATCCCCGGCCCGTACCGCCAGACCATCCCCGCCTCGCTCAGCAGGCGCAGCGCCCGGTCGCAGTCCTTGACCAGCTCCTCCTGCTTCAGGTCCGGGTCCGTCGCGGGCTCGAGCGTGAACGCGGCGCAGTACGCCTTGTACCACGCCGTGAGATCGCCCTCGAAACGCTTCTCGCCGTGCTTGGGCAACGACTTGGCCGGCGGCGCCTTGACCACCACCACCGGCGCATGATTCGCCCCGATGGGCAGCTCCACGTTGCAGCGGTCCGCGATCGCGACGGTGTTGTCCAGCGCCTCGATCCCCGCGTCGCCAAACCGCTCGTTGTTGTACGTCTGGCTCTCGAAGAGCTCGCGCATCTCGCGCGGGCCCTTAACGTACAGCTCCTCGGGGTAGCGCATCCGCTCGGGGTCGCTCTTGACCTTGCCCGTCGAGATACAGATCAGCGTGTCGTGCGCGTCGTGGTCGTCCTCCAAGAGAAAGTGGCTGTCGTTGTCGCAGACCAGCGGCAGCTCAAGCTCCCGCGCCAGGCGGATCAGGTGCGGGTTGATCGAGTTCTGCAGCCCAATGTGGTGCTGCATCTCGACATAAAACCCCGGCCCCGCGTCCGAGCCCCGGAACGTCCTGGCGTGCCACCGGGCCGCCTCAACCGCCTTGTCCCACGCCGCATGGTCCTTGCTCTGCTCGTACTCCACCATCGGGTGCGCCAGCTCGCTGCCCAGGTGCCCGGAGATCGCGATCAGCCCCTCGCTGTGAGCCTCAAGGATTTCCCGGTCCATCCGCGGCTTGAAATAGAACCCGCTCAGGTACGCCTCGGAGCACAGGTAGAGCAGGTTCTCCCACCCCGTCAGGCTCTCGGCCAGCAGCACCAGGTGGTGCCCGCCGTCATGCACTCCCGTGAACGTCCGGTCCCGCCGGTCGCCGTGGGCGACGTACGCCTCGACGCCCAGGATCGGCTTGATGCCGGCTTTCCTGGCCTTGGTGTAGAACGAGACCGCCGCGTGCATGTTCCCGTGGTCGGTGACCGCCACGCTGTCCATGCCCAGCGCTTTGACGCGGGCCACGAGCTTGTCGAGGCGGTTGCCCCCGTCCAGCAGCGAGTACTCGCTGTGCAGGTGCAGGTGCACGAACCGACCGCCCGTGGTCTGGCTGTTCGGCGCGTCGCCGCCCGCCGCAGATGTCGCTGTGCCGGTCTCGCTCATCAACCCCGTCCTGTTCAAGGTCCAGCCCAGAGTCTACCAAGCCCGGACGGGCAGTCGCTGCGCTGACAGCTTGCCCACGCGTTGTGCGGCCCCAGCCGCCCCGCGCGCTCTCGGACGCGGATTCCGGCCCGCACAGCCCGCGCGCCCGGCGCCGCCCGCGCCACAACCCACCCCTCCGGTACAGCCCGCCCCTCTCCATCCGTGTCCCCCTTGCACGCCCCCCAATACGCGGCACCTTTCGCGTGGGGACCTCCCCGAGAGAGAACAACGAGAGATTCGACACACACCGGAGAGAGAGACATGAACCGCACCCTCAGTGCACTGGCCATCGGAGCGCTCGCGCTCGTTTCGTCCAACGCCGCCGCCCAGAACGTCGACATGCGATTCCTCGACACCGGCGCCGGCAAGGACGTCAAGATCTGGTCCGACGGCTACGACGGGCGCGTCTTCGCCGGCCAGCTCATCCACGAGATCCGCGACGACCGCAGCCGCGACAGCCTCACCGGCGTCTACACCACCTTCTGCGTTGACGTGCACGACTTCGTCACCGACCGCTTCAAGGAGTACCGCGTCTCCAACCTCACCGACGTCCCCGACTCGCACCCCATGAGCGACGCCGCCGCACGGGCCATCAACGACATCTACGCCTTCGCCGGCGACGTCCAGCTCTCCGACTCCGTCTCCGACACCTTCGCCGCCGCCTTCCAGATCGCCGTCTGGGAGATCGCCGAGGACTTTGACGACCGCGACGGCGTCGCCAGCCTCGACATCAACTCCGGCTCGTTCAAGGCCAAGAAGACCAACGGGCGGCGCCTCTCGGGCGACATCGTGGACTACATCGACGACCTCTTCGCCGCCATCGGCGACGGCGCCCGCGACCAGGGTCTCATCGCCCTCAAGAGCCACCGCTATCAGGACCAGATCATCAAGGTCGTCCCCGCCCCCATGACGATGGCCGGTTTCGCCGGCCTGGGCCTCGCCGCCGCCCGCCGCCGCCGTCGGGCCTGATCACTCAATACACGTTGCAGACGGGGCTCCCGCTCTTCCACGCCCCGCCCCCGCGCTCACGCCGGGGGCGGGGCGTTTGGCCGCGCAATCTGGCCCGCCGCATACCCAACTACCATCCGGTGATGGCCCCCAGCCTCTACATCTCCACCGGCGACCCCGCCTCCCCCCGCCAGCTCGGCCCCATCGCCCGCATCCTCGTCGGGCTGGTCGTGATCGCGGTCCTGGTCCTGGCCCTGATCGTCGCGATCCCGCTGCTCATCGGCATCGTCATCGTGGGCGTGATCGCCATCTCCATCGCCCGCTGGCGCCTCCGCCGACGCCTCCGCAGCGAGATGACCCGGGGACGCGAGAACGTCCGCGTCATCCGCCGGGACTGAGTCAGCCCGCGACCCACGCCTCGCGCAGCGACGCGGTCAGCTCCCCCACCGACCCCCCCGCGATCGCCTCCGCCTCCACGCGCACCACCGGCAGCACGCCCCACGAGCTGTTCGTGAGAAACACCTCGTCCGCGTCGAGCACGTCGTCGATCGACAGCATCCGCGCATCGCACCCCACACCCTTGCCCGACGCGATCTCGATAACCTCCGCCCGCGTGATCCCGGGCAGCACCGGGCTGGGCATCGCGACCTTGCCCTGGTCGCTCTTCTCCTCGCCACGCGCGATCGGCGTGATCAGCGTCCCGTCCTTCACGGCAAACAGGTTGCTCACGCAGGCGCCGCACACGTGGTTGGTCACCTGGAAGACGATCGCTTCCCCCGCCCCCTTGCCCGCGGCCCGCTGCAGCTCGCGCAGGCGCCACCAGTAGTTGAGCGTCTTGTGCCCCGCCGTCGGGTCCAGCGGGTTGGCCCGCGCGTCGGCGATGGTCACCCCCACGCCCCGCTCGAACATCTCGTCCGGGTAGCTCGTCGCCGGCTGGGCCTGGATCAGCACCGTGGGCGTGTGCCCGCTGCGCCCCGTGGACTGCAGCAGGTTCAGGTCGCCACCGGTCAGCGTCAGACGCACCCGCGCCCGCCCGAGCCCGGACTTGGCCACCACCAGCCGCACGGCGTCCGCCAGCGGCCCCGTCCGGATGTCCTCGCTCAGCCCCAGCTCCGCCGCCGAATCGCTCAGGCGGTCCAGGTGCTCGTCGAGCCCGCGAACGCGGATCTCGCCCGGGTCCGCGTCGCCCCCGGGCCCGCTGGCGTTCATGGTCTCGAAGAGGCCCACCCCGTGCTGCAGCCCCGCGTCGAACGCCGAAACGCGGGCGTCGTCACGATCGAGCAGCTCGCCGTTGAGAAAGACACTGGCCATGCCCGGAGCCTATCCCAAGCCCTCTCCCCGTGGCACGGGCGTCCCGCCCGTGTTCCCTACTCCCGCTCCTACTCCCGCTCCTGCCCCCGCACCAGCCCCGTGAACGACACCGCGAACAGCGTCGTCACCACCCACCCCCCCAGGATGTGCAGGGGCAAATACACCCGCTTGACCCACCACGTCCGCGGCGTCCAATACGCCTCCTGGTTCAGATTCACCAGTGGCAGGAACGTGTCCGCCGAGTACGCCAGCGTACTGAACGCGGGGTACCTCGCGACCCATTCACCCTTCTCGCCCGTTTCGACCCAGTCGGCCAGCGCCCGGCTCTGCGTCGGCTGCATCCGCCCCACGACGGGGTCACCCGGGAGAGGATCGTAAAAGACCACGCCGCCAAGCGCGATGATCCCGACCATCCACAACAGCGGGCGCCACCGCCGGTACCCATACCCCGCGACAACTCTGAACACCCACCGCCAGAGCCGCCCCCACTCCGCCGCCACGCCCGGCTTCACGTTCTCCCACACAACTGAAGGCATTCGCGCGATCCAAGCCGGCCACGCCATGCCATTCTTCGCCCGCAGCCGCGCATACGCCGCCCGCCCCTGCTTGCGCGCCGCCTCGACCATAACCGTGTTCGCCTCACCCCCGCGCCCCTGGCGACGCAGCACCGACGCGAGCTGGCGGTACGGCTGCGGGTCGAAGTGCCCGGCTCGCTCCCTCTCGGGCAGGTATCCCGCCGCGGTCTTGTCGTGCAGCGCCAGCCACGCCAGCCGGCGGCGCGCATCCAGCGGAGCCTGCGAGTGGATCGCCTCGTACCGAAAATCGGCGAGCAGCAGGCCGGGCGGGTAGGTTTTGCCCAGCCAGCCAGCCGTACCCGACGCCTGGTCGTGCAGGTAACCGACCCGCGCCCCCGCCAGGTCGAGCACGCCCCCCCTCGATGGAGCGGGCGTCCCGCATGCCTGACCGCCCTCGAACGCGGCGCCGCACAGATAAAGCGTCCCACGCACCGTCGCGCCATCAGCGTTCAGCGCGCACCCTTTGCCGACGGGATTGCCTTTCCTGTCGCGTGCGCAGTCGAATGACCCGCCGGAGCAGGCGAGGTCCCCGCCGATGTCGGCGCCGGACAGGCGGACCTCCCCCCGCGCCCGGAAGCCGTTGCGCAGAAACACGCCACCACTCGACCGAAGCCGATCGGCGAGCAGCGCGCGCCCCTTGCCGACGGGATTGCCTTTCTTGTCGTGTGCGCAATCGAACGACCCGCCGGAGCAGGAGAGGTCCCCGCCGATGTCGGCGCCGAGCAGGCGGACCTCGCCTCGCGCCCGGAAGCCATTGCGCAGGTTGACGTCCCCCTTCGCCCGCAGCCCGTCGGCGGTGATCGGGCCGGCGAAGCTGCCCTGAAGGTTGATCGTCCGCGTCCGGGCGTCTCTCAGCGAGACGCCGTCGGGCAGCGCACACCCGAAGAAAAAGAGGCGGAAGGGCACGTCCGCCCCGTCCAGATCCAGCCCCCCCTCGACGAGCGCGCCGTCGAGAATAAGCCCGTATGGGTCCACGAGCCGCGCCGCGGCCTTGTGCGCGCACACCCAGCGGACGACCCCCGCGCGCACGCGCCGATGCTCCCCCCACGTCTCCCAGCACCCCCACGCCGAGCCGGTCTCCTTCTCGGCGTCCCAGGTCAGTCGCTGTTCGAACTTGGGGTTCCAGGTCAGTCGCTCATCGTCACCCTGCGCGAGATTCGTCTCCTCGCCCAGCGCCGCCCCCCGCAGCATCGCCGCCTCGCCCGGGCGCAGCGAGCCGAACTCCGCCCGCGCCAACCGCAGCAGCTCCGCCGCCCGCCCCCGCTTCCCCAATGTCGGCGTCACGAGCCCAGTCTACGCCCGCCTGGCGTGGAACGGACCCGCCCAGCGCCAGGCCGAGCGTCGCCGGGCGTAATCATTTTCTCCGCACACCTGAGAGATATCACCCGCAAGCGCAGAGAGACCGTGAGCGGGATTCCCCGCTCGTGAAGGTGGTCCCTGGGGGGGTCGCCCGCCACATCCTCAGGCTGGAGAAGATCATGCCGCTCAACACGACCCTGAATCGCTGCGCGCTCATCGCCCTCGCGGGCGCCGCCCTGTCCTCAACCGCCCCCGCCCAGCCCTACGAGCGCGCCATCGGCGACCCCGACGAGCAACGCTCCGACTGGGTCATCTCCGTCCAGGGGGCCGCGGACGGCTTCGGCTCGGCCCACGCCGGCTGGTCCGGCGTTGACACCCTCAGCACCGAGATGTACGTCGCCCGCCTCGACAACCCGGGCGCCACCATCTGGGACACCCGCATCGGCACGCCCAACTCCACCGACGTCGCCAACCGCATCGAGCTCTCCCAGACCCCCGACGACGGCTACCTCGTCGCCGGCGGGAGCACCCTGTTCACCGCCCCCGGCGCCAACCCCTTTGGCATCTCCCTCACCCGCCTCGACGTCAACGGGAGCATGATCTGGGCCCGCCTCTTCCAGGGCGACCCGTTCGGTACGTTCGGCGGCACGGGCCTCGACGTCTACGCCGGGGGGCGCTCCCTCTTGTGCGGCCGCATCCAGCTCCAGCAGTTCGCCGACCAGGGCGCCGTCGTCCACAACGTTGACGCCGCGGGCAACCTCATCTGGGGCAAGTACTACGCCGACTTCCTCGTCGGACCAACAAGCTACAACTCCTTCCAGGACGTCCACGTCATCACCGAGCCCGACGGCACACCGTCCATCGTCGCGGTCGGGTACACCGCCCCCAACTCCTTCAGCTCCCTCGATACCCTCGTCGTCAAGCTCGACATGACCGGCGCCGTCCTCTGGGCCAACACCTACGGCCCGGACAATCACTCCGACGCCGCCATGGGCCTCGAGCCAGCCGCCAACGGCGACCTGCTCGTCACCGGCTACACCAAGGAGGCCGGAGAGGGCGGCGGAACCTACATCATGCGCCTCGACCCCCTCGGCAACATGCTCTGGTGGAAGGACTACCGCTTCATCGACGCCACCGGCTCCATCCACGAGGAAGCCAACGGCGACATCGTCGTCGCCGGAACCGCCAACGACTTCAACACCGGCGTCCAGGACCTCGCGCTCATGCAGACCGACGCGGGCGGAAACCTCAACTGGGTCTTCCGCTACGGCGGCCAGGGACGCGAGTACGCCGAGGCCTGCGACATCTCCCAGGACGGCTACGTCATGACCGCCTGGAGCGAGTCCTACTCCACCGCCCCCTTCGACCTCTACGCCCTCGCCGCCGACCCCGCCGGCAAAACCGGCTGCGAGCTGGACTGGGACGTCGTCGTCACCCCGCGACAGCACCCCTTCGCCGGGCATTTCTACCTCGGCTACGACATCCCCGACCAGGTCACCCCGCCCTTCGAGCAGGACTTCCCACACCTCCCCAACGTCCCCGTCTGCAACCCCAACCCCTGCCCGACCTGCTCGGCCGACTGGGCCGCACCCCTCGGCGTCAGCGACTTCTCCGACATCATCGCCTTCCTCAACGCCCTCAGCGTCTGCGACCCCTGCGCCGCCCAGCTCGCCCCGCCGCTGAACGTGTGCGACTTCTCCGACGTCGTCGCCTTCCTCTCCGGCTTCGGTGTCCCCTGCCCGTAACCAGGCTTCTCCAGCAGCCAGGTCTCGGACAGCGATCAGGACAGCTCAGCGCCCGGACGGCAACCACCGCCCGGGCGCTCTTCTTTTTCATCCCTCCCGTGAGAGATCCCCCCCCGGCGCGCAGATCCACACGACAGGCAGGGAAACAACACACCAACCCACGCAGAGGAGATCACCATGACACGCTTCAACCGCACATCCATGCTCGCCCTGTTCGCCGGCGCCCTCGTCGCGCCCGCCGCGGCCCAGCCCTTCGAGACCGCCATCGGCGGCCCCATCATCGTCGATGACATCCTCGACGACACCATCTGGGTGAACAGCATCCCCGGCGCCCTCCCCCGAGGCCCCGTCTCCGCCGGCTGGGTCATGGGTGACGCCACCACCGGCGCCGACGACATGTACGTCGTCCGCCAGGACGCCACGGGCGCCTACCTCTGGGACACCCTCCTGTTCACCCCCGGGCGTGAGCAGGGCAACGAGATCGTCAACAACAGCGACTTCGGCTTCGCCCTCGTCGGCGAGACCGACTCCGGCGGCGCCGCGGGCATCGCCGGGCTGGGCATCTCGCTCACCGCCCTCGACGCCTCCGGCTCCCAGCTCTTCGCACGCCTCTACCTCGGCACCCCCTTCATCGGCGGCACCCAGGGCGGCGCCGACGTCTACGCCAACGCCGACGGCGGCTACGCCATCTCCGGACGCGCCGCCATGCCCGACGTCCCCGTCTTCCAGGCCCCCGTCGCCATCCGCACCGACTTCTTCGGCGCCCCCCTCTGGTCCAACTTCTACCTCGACGCCGCCATCGGGACCGAGTCCTTCGGCTCCTTCGCCGACATCCACGAGTTCGTCTCCGCCGACGGCGACACCCACTACATCGCCACCGGCTACATGTCCGAAGACTTCACCGGTTCACCGGGCTCACGCGACACCCTCGTCGTCCGCCTCGACTCCGCCGGCGGCGTCGTCTGGTCCAACCTCTACCGCTTCCCCTACGGCGAAGAGGGCCTCGGCATCGAGATCACCGAGAACCGCGAGATCGTCATCACCGGCTACGAGCACCTCGACCCCGACACCTCCTTCATGATGCGCCTCGACCTCGCCGGCGGGCTCATCTGGTACACCCGCTACTTCGGGCACGAGGCCGTTGACGGCTCCGTCCGCGAGGTCGGCGGCTCACGCCTGGCCACCGTCGGCGTCGCCCGCGACGCCGTCGGCCTCACCGAGGCCCGACTCATGCAGACAGGACCCGGCGGCGTCCCCTTCTCCAACCTCGCCTACGGCGGCGACCGTGACGAGGCCGGCGACGCCATCGACCTCTCACCCGACGGCTTCGTCATCGGCGCCCACACCGACTCCTTCGCCTTCGGCCTCGAAGACTTCTACGTCCTGAGCACCGACGCCGGCGGCAAGACCGGCTGCGAGCAGGAACGCCAGGTCGGCTTCGAGCCCTTCACGCCCCAGATCGTCCAGCTCCAGCTCCGCCCCGAGTCACAGATGCAGAACCTGACCTGGCAGTGGAACCAGAACCGCCCCGAGCACCCAATCGCCGAGGTCTGCGACCCCAACCCCTGCCCGACCTGCGCCTGCGACTTCGCGCTCCCGCTGGGCGTGTGCGACTTCTCCGACGTCGTCGCCTTCCTGGGCCTCTTCGGCGCGATGGACCCGTGCGCCGATCTGGCCGCCCCCGCAGGCAGCTTCGACTTCTCCGACGTCGTCGCCTTCCTCGCCAGCTTTGGCGCGGGCTGCCCCTAACCCCCCCCACCGGCTGGTCACACCCAGACCAGCACGCAGCCAACGCCCGGGCGCCCCACAGCGCCCGGGCGTTCTTGTGCGCACGCATAATCGGACGACCCGCACGACCGATACCACCCGCCCAGCCGTCCGATACGTCAAACCTGACCCGCATTCCGCGGATCCGCTTGAACCAACCCCCGCCGTGAGCGAACGTCGAAGACGGACGCGGCCTCTCCGCGCCACCGTCGCTCGGGTCGAGCCAAGACAGTTAGGAGCTCCCGGATGCGTTCTCTCCGGTCCGTCATCGCGTGCGCCAGCCTCGCCGCCCTCGCCCTCCCCGCCCTGGGCGACAGCGTGTCCTACACCGACACCGTCGACTTCCAGGCCTTCGGCGCCATCCCCGACTTCACCGTCCAGTCCTTCGACAGCGCCATGGGCCAGCTCGAGTCCATCCAGGTCAGCGTCGACATCGACTGGATGGGCCAGATCGTCATCGAGAACACCTCGACCACCCAGGGCGCCACGCTGCTCGAACACTCCCGCCTCGAATACCAGCTCAGCATCCAGTGGCCCGACGCCGCCCCCATCGCCGTCTTCACCGGCGCCTTCAACCCGGGCGCCCTCACCCTGACACCCTTCGACGGCCTCAACGACTTCGACGGAACATCAGGCGCCACCCTCACCCAGCAACGCGCCTTCTCCGCCACCACCACCCTCACCACCGAGAGCATGTCCGCCTACATCGACAACGGCGACCGCCTCTTCGCCTTCAGCGCCGTCCAGGTCGCCCTGCTCTCCGCCCAGGGCGGCGACGTCACCCTCACCAGCCGAGCCTTCGCCGGCGGCGAGCTCACCGTGACGTACAACTACGTCCCGTCGCCGGGATCGCTGGCGTTGCTTGCTGGCGCCCCGCTCGCGTTCCGCAGAAGGCGATAGCCGAGCGCCCCGCCCGGAGTTCCAGGACAATCGCGAACGACCGCGATGCAGCAAGCCTACTGCCGGACCGACAGGTCAAACTACGGACAGCCCGCGCCGAAGGCCCCAAGGAACGCGACGACGTCGCTGAAGTCGAACACGCCGATCGGCTCCGCAAGGTCCGCCGCCGGATCGCTCGCGCCGAACGCGCCAAGGAATGCAACGACATCGCTGAAGTCCAGCTGGCCGAAGGGCGCATCGAAATCCGCGGCCGAGCACGGCGGATCGGGCATCTCCAAGAACTCGAAACGCAGACGTGACTCGTTCTGGCGATACCCGCCGAACGGGAACGTCAACATTTCCGACTCAAACGTAATGCTGTATTCCCCGGGTTCAAGCGGGATCTGCCCAATGAAATCGACCGGATCAGGTGAGTAATACTTGGTGTCGTAGGTCAGCTGAATCATCGGCACGCCAGTACTGTCTCGCACGATGACATCCCAGACGTCTTGCCAGAACGGGCCACTCCCGAAAATGTTGGCGTAGGCCTCCACCTCCAAGAGCACCGGCTCGCGCACGCTCACTGTCGCTTCGATTGAGGCGCCGAGCGAGGATCCGGACCCCCCACCACAGCCGGTGACAGAGTTCTCCGTGCCTATGAAATCGAGCACAATGGGAAGATTTAGGCCGGTAAGAGAACCGCCTTCGCCGAACTTCGGATAGGTCGGAACTTGAGACTGCATCGAGATCGTTGCGAAGTCGCTGGAAACGTCTTTCGGAGCAGGGCCAGGCCCAGAAGGCAAGACAGTTTGATCGACGTCGAACGTGCCACGCCCCTCCAATTCAACCGACAGCGTCGCGCCTTGGCACACGCGAGAGTGCACAAAATAGGAGCGGGTGATCTGAAGTGAGTCCACGACCTGCGACATTGCCGACGTCGTCCCAAACGTCAGGGCGGCCAGAACAAAGAAGCTTGAGCGTTTCATGATGTTCCTCCTTCGTGCTGTGCCGTCGCAGGCGAGCATTCCTGTGCGTCATTTGTGGTAGCCACGCGAACGTGCACAATACCTGCGCGGGTACGAAATATGAAGCCGGTACTTCCACTTGGACTCGGAGACCGCCCCCGCAGCCTGGGACAAGACGGCACGGAACGCCCGTTCGCCACCCCCCAAACGGACACAGTGAACAAACCTTGCCCTTCTGGTGACGTCCCGAGCCGTGGGATCACCGGGAAGCCCAGGTCGACATCATTCAAGGACACGTCCAGATCGACGAAGCTCAGAACCCCCGCGAGCAGTCCGATCTACACCCTCTCAAACACAAACCGCCCCTCCCCAAAGTCCACCCGCACCGTGTCCCCGGGCCCGAACTCGCCCGCCAGGATCCGGCTCGCCAGCGGGTTCTCCACCAGCTGCTGGATGGTCCGCTTCAGGGGTCTTGCCCCGAACGCTGGGTCGTAGCCCTCCTGCGCCAGCTGCGCCTTGGCCGCGTCGGTCAGCTCGAACCCGATCTCCCGCTCCGCCAGACGCTCACGAAGTCGCGCCGTCAGGATCTCCACGATCGGCGCCAGCGCCTCCCGGCGCAGCTGGTGGTACACGACCACCTCGTCGATCCGGTTGAGCAGCTCCGGGCGGAAGAACTGCTGACGCACGCCCACGTCGAACCGCGCCCGCAGGTTCCCCTCGTCCATGTCGGGGTTCAGGCCCTTGCCCTCGATCTCCGCGCCCGGCCCGCGACGCACCAGGTCGCGCACCGCCGCCTCGATCTCCCAGTCCTCGGCCCCCGCCTCGGTCATCTCCTGGATCCGCTGCGAGCCCAGGTTGCTCGTCATCACGATGATCGCGTTGGTGAAGTCCACCGTCCGCCCCTGCCCGTCGGTCAGCCGACCGTCATCGAGCAGCTGCAGCAGCACGTTGAACACGTCCGGGTGCGCCTTCTCCACCTCGTCCAGGAGCACGACGCAGTACGGACGCCGGCGCACCGACTCCGTCAACGCCCCGCCCTCCTCGTACCCCACATACCCGGGCGGCGCCCCGATCATCCGGCTCACCGCGTGCTTCTCCATGTACTCCGACATGTCGATCCGCACCATCGCGTCCTCGGTGTCGAACAGGAACTCCGCCAGCGCCTTGCACGTCTCGGTCTTGCCCACGCCCGTGGGGCCCAGGAACAAAAAGCTCCCGATCGGGCGGTTCGGATCGCCCAGCCCCGCCCGGTTGCGCCGCACCGCGTCCGCAACTGCTCTGAGGGCATCGTCCTGCCCGATCACCCGCTCGCCCAGGTGCTCCTCCATCCGCGTGAGCTTCTCCCGCTCGGTCTCGATGAGCTTGCTCACCGGGATCCCCGTCCAGCGCGCCACCACGTGCGCGATCTGCTCGCTGTCCACCTCTTCCTTGATCAGCGTCTCGCCCGTGCTCTCGCGCTGGCGCAGGTCCTCCTGCGCCCTGACCAGCCGCTTCTCCAGCTCCGCGATCTCGCCGTACCGGATCTTCGCGGCCGTCTCCAGGTCCCCCCGCCGCTGCGCCTGCTCCAGCTCCACCTTCTTCCGCTCGATCTCCGTCTGCACGCTGTTGATCGCGTCCAGGTCCGCCTTCTCGGCCTCCCACCGCGCCGTCAACGCCCCGTTCTGCTCCTGCAACTCGCCAAGCTCACGCTCGATGCGGGCGATCTCCTTGTTCTCGGTGGGATGGGCGTCCCGCCCGTCTCCCTTCCCCTCCTTCTCTGCGATCCGGATCGCCTCCCGCTCCATCTCCAGCTGCATGATCCGCCGGCGCAGCTCGTCGAGCTCCGTCGGCATCGAGTCGTTCTCCATCCGCAGCGCGCTGGCCGCCTCATCGATCAGGTCGATCGCCTTGTCGGGCAGGAACCGGTCCGCGATGTACCGGTTGCTCAGGTTCGCCGCCGCCAGGATCGCCCCGTCCTGAATCCGCACCCCGTGATGCGTCTCGTACCGCTCCTTGAGCCCGCGCAGGATCGCGACGGTCTCCTCGACGCTGGGCTGGTCCACCACGATGGGCTGGAACCGACGCTCGAACGCCGGGTCCTTCTCGATGTGCTTGCGGTACTCGTCCAGCGTCGTCGCGCCGATGGCCCGCAGCTCGCCCCGCGCCAGCGCCGGCTTGAGCATGTTCCCCGCGCTCACCGCCCCCTCCGCGGCCCCCGCGCCCAGGATCGTGTGCAGCTCGTCGATGAACAGGATGATCTTCCCGTCGCTCGCCGTCACCTCGCGAAGCACAGCCTTCAGCCGCTCCTCGAACTCGCCCCGGAACTTGGCGCCCGCCAGAAGCGAGCCCACGTCCAACGCCACGATCCGCTTGCCCAGCATGGATTCGGGCGCGTCCCGATTCACGATCCGCAGCGCGATCCCCTCGGCGATCGCCGTCTTGCCCACGCCCGGCTCACCGATCAGCACCGGGTTGTTCTTCGTCCGACGGCTCAGCACCTGCACGCACCGACGGATCTCCTCGTCACGCCCGATCACCGGGTCGAGCTTGCCCTGCTGGGCCCGCTCCGTCAGGTCGATGCCGTACTTGCCCAACGCCTCGAGATTGCTCTCCCCCTCCGGGTCGTTGACATGCTCCACGCCCGACGCCTTGCGGATCTGCGCGATCGCGTCGGCGATGTGCTTGCTCTCCACGCCCAGCGTCGAGAGCAGTTGCTTCGCTTGGCCCCCGTCCTGCGCGATCGCCAGCAGCAGGTGCTCGCTCGAGATGTACGCGTCGGACCGCTCCTTCGCCGCCGCGTCCGCCTTGCCCAGCACGTCCATCAACGCCCGACCGCCCGAGCCCGCCCCGCTGGACGTCGTGGGCAGGCGCCCGAGCTCGCTCTGGCTGATCTGCGCCACCCGCGCCGGGTCCACGCCGGTCTTCTCCAGGATCGACCACGCCGCCCCACCACGCTCCTCCAGCAACGACGCCAGGATGTGCAGCCCCGTCACCTCGGGGTTCGATCGTCCCGTCGCGTCCTGCTGCGCGCCGGCCAGGGCCTTCTGGGCCATCGTCGTGAATCGGTCCATGTTCATGTCGCGCTGTCCTTCCCGGCGTCCCCACCAGACGCCGACAAGCCACATGCAACCCGCAGGCCGACCCCGAAACCCCCTCACCGCTCCTCAGCGGGGCCGCCACCTGCCGAACTGACAGACGCTGCCGAGAGGGCAGGCGTATCAATCCCCAACTTGTTCACTGGTTATCCCGGACCCTGCTCTACGCGGACACGTCGAGCCTGGAGCCGGTCTCGCGGGGTGAGGGCGACGCGCTGATCTTTGCCCGGCTCGCCCGCCCGACATCCGCCGCGGCCTTGATCAGCGACACCGCCGCGTCCCCCTGCGCCCTCGCCTGGTCGAGCCCCTTGCGGGCGACCGCGAAGTCGATCGTGGAACTCAGCGCCTTCGTCGCCAGCGCCTCGGGTCCAATGGGGGTCACGTTCATGCGCGGTTCATCGGGCGGTCAGGCCGTCTGATGAACCCGAGACGACGATTTGGAGGCGGTCGCGTCCGATAAGAAACGCCCTCGAACGAAGAGACACGCCGAGCCGCCTGCGTTCGTCGCTCCGGTCAGGCCTGTCCGAAAACCCTGCTTCAAGGTGGGCGCCCCGCCCCGAGTCCCGGACTTCCTCGCCATGAGGCCTGCCCTTCGCCCGGATTCTGAGGCTCCCTGAGGGTTCAACAAGGGATCGAACAACTCAGCCCCGGAGCGACGAGTCGCAAGGCGGCTCGACGTGCCGCGACCAAGATACCTCCCCATTGCCCCGCCGTCGATCCGTTTGCCGATCAACCCGCCGATTCCTTCCGGAACCCGCCACGACGCCACGCGTACCGGGATTGGCTGTTGACCGGGCCCGCCACGCCCGGTACAAATCCACCCGCGGCAACGGGCTCAGGGCAGCCGCCCCGCCCCGTCGGGACCCCGCACGTGCCGGGCTCGTCCGACCGCACGCCGCTCAGGTCCAACACCCCGCGCAGGAGACTCCGACATGAACCGTCGCGCACGCACCGCCACCACCGCCGCCGCCGCGCTCGGCGCCCTCCTGCTCACCGCCTGCTCCAACGGCCAGGTCAAGCACGCCGGCGACGCCGGCAAGATCCGCAGGCACCCCAGCCCCGCGATGATGAGCCTGGCCAAGCGCCCCTCCGACAACGCCAACTCCATCGCCATCACGAAAGACACCAACCTCCGCATGTTCTGGGAGGACGGCGCCCGGGCGCTCCACCTCGACCGCCCGACCAACCTCACGCCCAAGCCCATCCCCCACTAGCCCGCGCGGCCCAGCGGGTCCGGGCGCCCGACACCCCCACCCCACAACGACAACAGCGACCCGGATCCGGGTCGCTGTTTCGCATTGGGCGCCGTCGATGTCAGCCGATCAGGCCGCGGTATACTGGCCGCGCGAGATCTTCTTGAACCGCTTGTCCTTGATCAGCGTCTGATTCACGATCGTTCTGAAGTTCGCGGCCGATGTCCGGTACCCGGCCTTCTGCACCGCCTCCGAAACCTCAGTCACCGACATCGTCTTCGACTTGAGCACCTTCGCCAGCGACTCGGCCAGGTTCATGTCGTTGCGCGGGCGCTTCCGCACGCCCCCGATGCTGATCCCGCCGAGCCCGCCCAGCGCCGCCAGCTCCCGATCCACCGCCTCAAGCTGTTCAGCCAGCGTGTCGCGCCGGCGCTCGAGCCTCCGCGCCGCAGCCTGACGACGCGACAGCTCACGCTCAAGCTCGCTCGTGCTCATGCTCACGATCGCCTTGCCGCGGCCGCCCGAGCGCGCCACCCGCTTCTTGGAAGTGGTTGTTTTCTTACGCCCGCGTGTCTTTTTCTTCTTCGCCATGGCAAAGCCTCTTCAAAGCGTGGTGGCTCTCATGAACCAGTTCCGCATCAACTCGTGCTCCGGGCACATGGTAACATACACATATGTCCGAACGGGGGGGTTGAGGATAGGGCAACGACATCCTTGTGGCTACTCGTGGCGAAACCGCTTGCCTGCGATGTTGTCCGCGGGATTAGACCAGTGGGGCCGTATATCCAAGACGCCCGAGCAGCCCGTCGAACTGATCCAGGCCGTAAAACTCGATGATCATCGAGCCCTTGGCGCCGGTCGCGTCGGTCTTGAGTCGGACCCGCGTGCCAAGGTGATGGCTCAGCTGCCGCTCCATGTCCGCAAGCGCGGGCGAGAGGGCGCCGACCTCCGCTTGGCGTTTCTTCGTCGGCGCCGCGCCGCCCGAAGTCTGAGTCGTCTCCCCTTCGAGGCGCCGAACACTCCAGCCCTGGTCGCTCGCGCGCCGGGCGAGCTCGATCCGCCCCGCCCCGGGCTCGAACCCGAGCAGCGCCTTGCCGTGCCCGGAGCCGAGCTTCTCACCGGCGATCAGCTCGCGGATCTCTTCCTCGAGCTCGGTCAGCCGCATGATGTTGGCCACGCTGGACCGCTCCAGGCCCACGCGCTCGCCGATCTGTTCCTGCGAGAGACCGAACTGGTCGCTGAGGCGTCGAAACGCGAAACCCCTTTCTATCGCGTTCAGATCGCGGCGCTGGAGGTTCTCGACCAGCGCCAGCTCCGCGGCCTCCTGATCGCTCAGCAGGCGCACAATCGCCGGCGCCCGCTCGAGCCCGATCACCTGGGCCGCACGCCAGCGCCGCTCACCCGCCACCAACTCGTAGCTCGGGCTACGCGACCCGCCCGCGGCCGGTCGCACCACCAGCGGCTGCATCATCCCCGACCGACGGATCGACTCGCCCAGGGTCTTTATCGCCTCGGGATCGAACGAGCTGCGAGGCTGGAACGGGCTGGGCGAGATCGAATCGACCGGAAGCCACAGGAACTCGGAAGCCGGCTCCTCTCCCGAGACCTTCCCCGCCGGGATGGGCTTGATCTCGGTCTGGCTGACCTCAAGCCCCCCGCTGCCGCCCGGCGTTCGCCCGCCGGGTGTTCGGGGTGTTGGGTCGATCGGCACGCTCGTCTGGACCAGGGCGCTCAGACCTCGTCCCAGACGCCGGGGCTTGCCAGATCCGCTCTCGTCCTTGCTCATGCTCGTCTCCTGCCCGGGAGGGGTGTGCGCGACAGCGAATCCTACCCAAACCCAGACCGCCTCGCGCTGGGCGCCCGAAAGTGGTAGGGTGGCGCCATCGTTCCACGTGGAACACAGGCGAGAGACCCATGGGAAAGCACACCGAGTTCATCGCCCGAGGCCTGATCGTGGACGCCGGGCGCGTCCTGCTCTGCCGGAACATTGAAGGCGGGTACTACTTCCTCCCCGGGGGGCACATCGAGTTCGGCGAGCGAGCCTCCGATGCCGTGGCGCGGGAGATCATGGAAGAGGCCGGGCTCAAGGCGAACGTGGGCCCCCTGCTGCTCGCCATCGAGGCCACCTTCGTCCAGAAGGGCAAGGACCGCCACGAGTTCACCCTGGTGTTCCACGTGGAACAGCTCGCTGACCCGAAGGCGCCTGCCGACGTCTCTGACACTGCCACGCTCCCCGCGGTCCGCTCGCTCGAGGAGCAGATCGACTTCGAGTGGATCGAGCTCGCGGCCCTGCCCGAGACCGATCTGCGCCCCCTCGGGATCAAGGCCTGGCTGGTCGCCGGCGGCGATGACGCCCAGGGCGCGACCTGGGTCTCGGGCATCCGCGAGTCATAATCCGCAGAATCGTCAAAGTCACCGAAGGGGGATGCCCCGGGGGCCGATACGCCGGCATGTGCCGCGAGCGCTGTACCCGCGGCCGCCCCCTCGTGTGACCATTGATGGACCCCGGATGAACCGCTCGACCCACGCCCAGTTCGATCAGGACCGCCTGGTGGCTCGGATTGAGTCGCTGCAGTTCGCCCTCGATCGGATGGGTGAAGAAGTCGATCGCCTGAGCGACATGGCCTCGCTGGGCGAGTTGGCCGCGATGATCGCTCACGAGGTGCGGAACCTGATGACGCCCGTCGCGGCGTACGCCGGCAGCGCCCTCAACCGCCCGGCCGATGCCCAGCTCACGCGTGACGCCCTGACACAGGCCGCCCACAGCGCGACGCAGGCGGTGGGGGTCACGGACGCGATCCTCGACCTCGCGCAGGCGGCGGGGGCGTCGCTCGACACCAACCCCCCGCGCCCGGTGGCGGATCTTGTGGAGGCGTCCGTCCGTTCACTGGCCGATCGACGGCGGGAAGTGTGCCTCGAGACGGACATCGAACCGGGATGCCTGGCCGCGATCGATCCGACCGCGCTCCAGCAGACGCTGCTGAACCTGATCCTGAACGCGATCGACGCGTCGAAGTCCACGCCCTCGTATGTGGTTGTCCACGCCCGAAGCCTCGGGGCGTGTTCCACGTGGAACGACGGCTCGGTTGTTGTCGAGGTTCGGGACGACGGACCCGGGCTCCCCGAAGGGTTCGGCGACGAGATCTTCGATCCCTTTGTTTCCGGACCCGGTGGCGCCCGTCCTGCAGATCAGCGGCGTCGTGTGGGTCTCGGGCTGGCGCTGTGCAAGCGCCTGATCCAACGGAGTGGCGGGACGATCTCCGCCGCAACCCAAGCCGATGGGGGGGCGTGCTTTACGCTCACATTGCCCCGACACACGCCGGACGTATAACAAAAACCTGGACGTAAGGTTCTAGGACGTGCGCGCCGCAGATAGGCGCATATATTGCGCGTTTAGACTTTGGGCAGCACGACGACGTCGCCCGGATCGACCGTGATCGCGATCTGGTTGCCCGGGCTCGAGTCCAGCCGGATCTCGGCGGGGTTCAGCTCGGCGACCTTCACGCGGATGTCGCCCTGGAGCTCGACCAGGTGCTGGGCCGTTTCGCCCAGGTACGTGGTCTCGAGGCGGGTGGCCGGGAGCGAGCCGGGGGCGCCGGGCTCGACGAGGCGGATCGATTCTGGACGGACGGAGCAGACGACGCTGCCGGACTCGGGCGAGTGCTCAAGGCGGGCCGCGGTCAGGTCGCCCGCGCTGGTGCGCACGCTGAGGGCGCCGTTGGCGAGGGTCACCTGGCCCTCGATGAAGTTGGTTTCGCCCAGGAACTCGGCGACGAAGCGGTCGCGCGGGCGGCGGTAGAGCTCGCTGGGCGTGCCGAGCTGCTCGACCTTGCCGGCGCGGATGATCGCGACCCGGTCGGCCATAGACAGGGCTTCTTTTTGATCGTGCGTCACATAAACCGTGGTGATGCCGCTGCTCTTGCAGATGCGACGGATCTCGGAGCGCAGCTCGATGCGGAGCTTCGCGTCCAGGTTGGACAGCGGCTCGTCGAGCAGCAGGACGTCCGGACGCACGACGATGGCGCGGGCCAGGGCGACGCGCTGCTGCTGCCCACCCGAGAGCTGCGTGGGCTTGCGGCTCGCGTACGCGTCCATCTGCACGGCCTTGAGCGCCTCGAGCACGCGGTGGGAGCGGTCGGGCTCGCCGATTTTCCTGACTTTGAGCCCGAAGGCGACGTTGGCCTCGACGCTCATGTGAGGCCAGAGGGCGTAGCTCTGGAAGACCATGCCCGTGTTGCGTGTGTTGGGGGCGGCGTGGGTGACGTCCTTGTCGTTGAAGCGGATCGAGCCGGCGGTGGGGTCGATGAAGCCGGCGATCATGCGGAGCAGGGTGGTCTTGCCGCAGCCCGAGGGGCCCAGGAGGAAGAAGAGCTCGCCCGACTCGATGGTCAGGTCGATCCCGTCCACGGCCCGGGCGGCGGCCTGGCCCTTGCCGAAGACCTTGACGAGCTTGCTGATCTGGATGCGTGTGGACATGGTGGGCAAGGGTAGGGGAAGAAGCGGGGGATCGTGAGGGCGGGGCATGACAGAGCCGGGAGCGCGAGCGACCAAGGGGGGCCTGAGAGCATGCGGGTGGCGGCCGGAGGTGGGCGCCGGGTGTGCGTGTCTCGTGTGACCGTGTTTGGCGACCTGCCCTTGGTCGCTGGCGCTCCCGGCTCTGAGGTAGACTCGCCCCCATGAGCGACCCACACGCGCCAACCCCAGAGGACCAGGTCCGCAGCGCCTCGCTCGACCGCCTGCGCGGGCGCCGCAACCGCCCGGACCGCACGGCGGACCTGGGCGGGGCGATCGCGATGGGCCAGGGGATCGCCAAGCGGGCGCGGGCGGTGGGGGCGGTGGCGCACGCGTGGGAGACGTGCGTGCCCGAGGACCTGCGCCGTCAGAGCGAGCTGCTCTCGTTCGCGGGCGGGATCGTGAGGGTGGGCGTTGCCAGCGGCGCCGCGCGGTACAAGATGGACCGCTGGCTCAAGGGCGGGGGCGAGACGGCGCTGCGGCGGGAGGCCAGGGCGCCGGTGACGCGGGTTCGGCTGGTGACCACGTGAGCGGGATCATCCAGCTGGTGAACCTTGTGTTGTCGGTCGTGGCCTTCTCGTTGGTGGCACGCTGGTATGTCATGCCGCGCCTGAAAGGCGTTCCGCGTGAGACCGCGCTGCAGCCGTTCCTTTTGCTGCACACGTTCCGTCACATCGGGCTGATGTTCCTCGCCTCGGGCGCCGTCAAGAGCGATCTGGCGACCGTGTTCTCGCGTCCGGCGGCGTACGGCGATCTCGCCGCGTCCATCCTGGCATTCGCCTCGCTGATCGCGCTCCGGCTGCGGTGGCGATTCGCGATCGTGGTGGTCTGGGTATTCACCGTGGAGGGTATTGTCGATCTGCTGACCGCGATCACGCTGGGTGTTTCGAACGAGGTCGCGGAGGGGATGGGCGCCACGTTCTGGATACCGTCCGTGATCGTTCCGGCGCTGCTGGTCTCGCACGTGATCATCGTTCTCTTGCTCCTGCGAGCCCCGGAGCGAGAGGGCTCAGGGCTCTGATCGGGGTTTGCCGATGCCGGGACAAGATGACGAGGCTCCGGGTGATCAGGTGACGAGCGGGACCGCCCTTCGGGTCTACGTCAGCGAGACGGGCGCTCGCTGCCCGGCCTGCGCGTACAGCCTCAGCGGGCTCGAGAACGACCGGTGCCCGGAGTGCGGGCAGGGGCTGCGCCTGACTCTGGCCAAGGCCAGCCGTTCGTGGGCGTGGGTGTACGGGCTGTTCGGGTTGGCGCTGGGCGAGGGCTTGCTCGCACTGGCACTTGGAACTCTCGTGATGATGGTCGTGGCGAGGGAGTGGTACGAGTACCCGGAGGCCGCGGCATTCTCGGCAATCCTGCTCGTGGCACTCGCGGCCCAGTCGATGGCCCTGGCCCGGTGGATCGTGCATCGGGACAACGTGAGCGCGGGGCGCGCGGTGCTGGCGTGGACGGTGAGCGCGGGGCTGGGCGCGGTGGTGTGGTTGGCGGCGGCGGTGATGTCGGTGCTCTAGGGGCAGCCGGCGGTGAAGGCGGTGAGGAAGGCGAGGATGTCGTCGAAGTCGTGGGCGCCGAAGGGCTCGACGAGGTCGGCGGTGGGGGTCATGTCGGTGAAGGCGGTGAGGAAAGCGATAACGTCTTCCGAGGTGAGCTGGGCGTCTTCATTGAGGTCGGGCGGGCACAGGCACGCGGACAGGTTGACAATCTGGATGCCGAGCTCGCTGGTAGCCACGTACATGCGCTCGCCGGCGATGCGCACACCTGTCGCCTCGTCGAGCGTGTTGTAGAACCCGAGGAGCACAGGGCTGGTTGGGTCGGCGACGCCCAGGATCATGACGTACCCCTGAATGTCAGCGACGTACAGGCGCGTTCCGACCAGTTCAACATCCCAGGTGGCGCCCGGCATGAAATAGGTGTCGAGGAAGACGGGGTTGGCCAGGTCCGTGGCGTCGATGATCTGCAGGCGCCCGTTCCGGTCGGCGACGTAGGCGAAACGCCCGTCGAACTCGATGCGGATGGGGTCCTCAGGTGTCTCGATGCTGCTCATCAGCACGGGCGCCGTTGGGTCTGCGAGGTCGAAGAACTGGATGCCCAGGTGGAAGTTCACGGCCGCGACGGCGTCCGCGGCGTAATCCGCGTCCTGCAGGCTGGAGAGGCCCGGGCTGTAATCTGCGATTTGCACGGGATTCGAGGGATCCGAGACATCGATCACACGGATGCCGTTGCCCTGTGAAAACACGACTGCGACGGATCCGGAGATCTTAACGTCGATGGATGAAGCGCCGACATCGACCGTTCCGAGAAGCGCCAATGAGGACGGATCAGAGATATCGAAGATGCCGAGATTCTCGCCCGTGCCCGGCGCCAGGTCCTCGGCGACCACATAGGCGTACTGGCCCTCGATCGCGAGCCCGAGGACCTCGGTCGCGGCGTCATAGGTGCTGATGACGTTTGGCTGTGTGGGGTCAGACGCATCGATGACGAGCAGCCCGTCGGTCCGCGAGGCGAGGTACACGAGGTCGCCCACGGCCTCATAGTCGTACGTCTGGGGCGGCGGGGTGATCGAGCCCACAAGAACGGGCGGCGCCGGATTAGAGAAGTCAATGATCGTGACGCCCTCGTTCTCGTTGGCGATATACGCCAGGTTGTCATCGACCGTGACGCTGATGGCAAAGTCGGGGGTGTCGTACCTGGCGATCTGTGTAAGGTCGGTCGGGTCGGAGACGTCGATGAGCGTGAGCCCGGCGTTGCCGTCGGCAACGAAAAGGGTGTCGATATCGAGGGTGAGACCCCATCCGGTGTGCAGCGGTTCGAACACACTGAGCAGGGCGGGCGAGGCTGGATCGGACACGTCGTAGACCCGCAGCCCCTGGGAGATGCTCGTCGTATAGAGATGGGAGCCGTCGAGCGCGATGCTGAGGGCGCCCCCGGGCTCGCCCTGAACAGCGAGCAGGACGGGAGTGACGGGGTCGGTGACGTCGTAGATGTGGAACCCGATTGCCCACGAGGCGACATAGGCCAGGTGGTCTTGGACACAGACATTCCCAACGCCCCAGACGGTCGGGTCGGTGTTGAGATGGACCGGCGCCGTGGGATCGGACACATCGATGGTCGTCAGTCCGCTGTTGAAGCCGGTGACGTACGCGATGCCGTCCTGTACCACGATCCAGCTTGCGCGGGCGCCCCACTCGACCGAGCCCAGCGGGGCGGGCGAGGCGGGGTCGCTGACGTCCACGATCTGGAGGCCTGAGTCCCAGTCGCACACGTACGCGATCCCATTCTCGACCAGCACGGAGTAAGCGCGGCCGGGCGTGTCGAAGGTCGCAAGGGGAACCAGATTGGCGGGGTCCGAGCGATCGAGGATCAGCAGCCCCACATCGCGGGCCGCGACGTAGGCGACATCACCGTCGATCGCAACGCCGTACGCGCGGTCGGGCGTGGCATAGGCGCCGATGTAATCCCGGGCGCGGCACGTGACACCGTCGGCGTACGCCGGTGCGCACACAATCGCACACACCATCATCCAGAACATCGCCAGCGGCGCCCATGCGGGCCTGTCCAGATACATGGGGGTATTCTCCTGCTGAGCGAGGGCGCGGGCCCGGCCGGACCTGTGCTTCAGAGAGGTTCTCTGCCGAGATCTGGAGCATACCGGTTCGGTTTTGTCAGTTACACTCGAAACCCGGCACACCCCGCGTGGAGTCTGGTCGAAAGTAATCACAGATGCCCTCCCTCCCCAGCACAGACCTAACCCCCGAGCTGCTTGAGCACATGACCGCCATCAAGGCCAAGGCGCTCGAGTACGGCTTGGACTTCTTCGAGGTGATCTTCGAGCGTCTGGACTTCCAGACGATGAACCAGATCGCCGCGTGCGGGGGGTTCCCGATCCGCTACCCGCACTGGAAGTGGGGGATGGAGTTCGAGAAGCTCTCCAAACGCGACGCCTACGGCATGGGGCGCATCTACGAGATGGTCATCAACAACGACCCCTGCTACGCGTACCTGCAAGAGTCCAACTCCGTCACCGACCAGAAGCTGGTCATGGCGCACGTCTACGGGCACTCGGACTTTTTCAAGTGCAACGCGTGGTTCAGCCAGACCAACCGCAAGATGATGGACGAGATGGCCAACCACGCGACGCGCGTGCGCCGGCACATCGAGCGCCACGGCGCGGACGCGGTCGAGCGGTTTATAGATTCTTGCCTGCGCATCGAGCACCTGATCGATCCGCACTCGGTGTTTGTCAAGCGTGACCGGGGTGAGGAGGCGGAGGAGGCGTTCGAGGCCGAGAAGCTGCCGGCCAAGGGGTACATGGACCCGTTCATCAACCCGCCCAGCGAGCTGGAGCGTCAGCGGGAGGAGCACGAGGCGAGCAGGCAGGCGCAGAAGGTCGCGTTCCCCAAGCGGCCGACGCGGGACGTGCTGCTGTTCCTGATGCGCCGGGCGCCGCTGGAGGACTGGCAGGTGGACATCCTCTCGATCATCCGCGACGAGGCGTACTACTTCGCGCCCCAGGCGATGACGAAGGTGATGAACGAGGGGTGGGCGACGTACTGGCACTCGAAGCTGATGACGCGGCACTTCCTCGAGGCCAAGGAGATCATCCACTACGCCGACCAGCACTCGGGCGTGGTGCACATGCCCGCGGGCGGGTTCAACCCGTACAAGATCGGCGTGGAGATGTTCAGGGAGATCGAGGAGCGCTGGGACAAGGGCCAGCACGGGCCGCAGTGGGAGCGGCTCGACAGCCTGGGCGCCAAGCGCCGCTTCGACGACAAATCGATGAGGGGGCGTGACAAGATCTTCGAGGTCCGCCGGATCTACAACGACGTCAGCTTCATCGACGAGTTCCTCACGCCCGAGTTCGTCGAGAAGCACCAGATGTACCAGTTCCGGCGCGACCCGCAGACGGGCGAGGTGCGCGTCGTGACGAGGGACTTTGACCGCATCAAGCAGACGCTGCTGTACCAGCTGACGAACATGGGCCAGCCGTTTATCTATGTCGTGGACGCGAACTACCTGAACCGGGGCGAGCTGTACCTGGCGCACGAGTTCAGCGGGCTGGAGGTGGACGCGTCGCTGGCCGTCGAGACGCTGCGGGCGGTGCGCACGATCTGGGACAGGCCGGTGCACCTGCAGGCGCGGGTGAACGAGGAGATGCGGCTGCTGTCGCTCGAGACGCCCGAGGGCGAGCCCAAGAGCGAGAAGATCGGCGACGAAACACCGCCGCCGGCGCACGTTATCACCTGAGCGCACAGGAAAGCCCCCGCCAGTTGACGGGGGCTTTCGGGAGTGTCAGCGACGCGGCCAGAGCAGGTCTAGCGCCGGCGACGCGAGGCCACCAGGCCGCCCAGGCCCAGCAGGGCGACGCCCGAGGGCGCAGGGATGGTGACGTTGTCAAAGGCGGCGGACCCGCCCACGTGGATCACGACGCGGTCGAACCCGCCCGACGCGGAGCCGAAGCCCGCGGCGATCAGGTCGCCCTCGGTGATCGGGCTCACGCGGTTGGCGTGGTTGTTGCCGAAGACGACCGTGGCGTCGAAGAACATCGAGGCGCCGGTCGTGAACTCGGCGAAGTTGACAGAAGCTACCGACGATCCGCCGCGGAAGAACTCGATGCTGGAGCTTTCCTCGATCACGCCCTCGATGTCGATGACGTCGAACCCGAACTGGCTGATCGTGCTGCTGAAGTCGAAGATCAGGTCGCCCGCGGGGCGGCTGCCCTCGTCGTCGGGGTCGGTGAGGATGCCGTTGCCGGAGGTCACGGCGTTCTCGGCGATGATGAGCGCCATGCCCAGGTGAACCTTGGTGTCGCTGACGGCGAGGTTACCGCCAGACCACGGCGGCCCCTCCAGGTCAGGATCAGCGGTGCCCATCAGCGTGGTGTCGAACGCGGCGGCGAGGTCGTGCGACCGGTTCGGGTTGATGGCGCTGACGGTCATCACGGGCGAGAACTGGGTGTTGACAATCTCGCCGTGCGCCAAGGTGTTGAAGTCGAACGTCTGAGCGCTGGCGGACGACACAATCGCCGAGCACGCGCACAGTCCAATCACGAAGTTTCTCATCTCTCTTCCCCTTCTCTCTATGGCCAGAGTCCGCGACCCACGCTGTGGGGACGCATCACGATCCGGCCGGCCAGAGATTATCGGATCCATGTGAAAAGACAATCCCCATATCGGGGGGGGCGGACGGGGGCAGAGGGCGGTGCTGGGTCGCGAGCTTTCTAATACGATTGATAGCGCAATGAGTTGGGATCGGAGGAGGCCTGGGCGGGCCGGATTTCGCGGGGCCATGCCCACGGGATCTGTATGAGCGATTTCTCGGTGGCGGGCTGGGGCGAGGCGAGGACCAAAAAAGGAAAGGCCCGCCCCAGGCAGGGCGAGCCGATGAGAGAGACGGGGGGATGTGCCGGTCGCTTCAGGAGCGGCGACGGCGAGCGAGCATCAGCCATCCGCCCGCAAACGCGAGCAGGCCGGACGGGGCGGGGATGACGATGTTGTCGAAGGCGGAGGACCCGCCGACGTTGATGACGACGCGGTCGAACCCGTCCTCGGCGCCGGCGAACCCGGCGCTGGCAAGAGCGGACGCTGAGATCGGGGCGACGCGGTTGGCGGTGTTGTCGCCGAAGACAATCGTCGGGTCGTAGAAATCGGAGGCGACCGTGGTGAAGTCGGCGAAGTTGACGGTGGCAACGAGCACGTCATCGCGGAAGAACTCCAGGCTGGAGCCCTCAAGGATGACGCCCTCGATATCGATCACGTCGAAACCGAACGTGTCGATGGTGCGGGAGAAATCGAGGAAGAGCTGCCCG
This sequence comes from Phycisphaerales bacterium, assembly GCA_029260375.1. GTDB lineage: Bacteria > Planctomycetota > Phycisphaerae > Phycisphaerales > UBA1924 > JAJRXR01. The sequence goes on from JAJDDI010000040.1 coordinate 28,830, forward strand.
GCGGGGCGTGAGCCCTCATCGTCGGGGTTGTCGAGGATGCCGTCACCCGAGCCGACCGCGTTTTCGGCGATAATCAACGCCCTCCCGAGGCGGGTCTCGGTCTGCGAGATCGCCAGGTTCCCGCCGGCCCATGGGGGGCCCTCGAGGTCTGGGTCGAGCGTTCCGATGAGTGTGGTGTCAAAGGCCGCGGCGATATTGTGTGAGCGGTTCGGGTTGACTGCGCTGATGGTAAGCAGCGGCGCAAACTGGTTGGTGACGATTTCACCGTGAACCAGCGATTCAAAGTCAAACGTGGTAAGTCCTGCGCTTGCGAGCGGCGCAGCCATAGCGATAGCCGCGAGTGCGGCGGAGCGGGTCGGCGTCATGCTTTTCTCCCATCCGGAATGTGACCAGCGGCGGGGCCTCTCCCCGACCGCCTTCCCCCGGTCCTCAGTCCGAAAATACCCCAGGACAGCGTGATGGCCACCTATTTGGCGGTTTAGAGAAAGAATCCGGGATGGGATGGGCGAGAGGCGGGGCGCCCGGGCCTCTCAATCACGATTTCAGGACATGTTCCGCGGGTCCTCGCCGCGCTCGATCGCTGCGATTTTCCTCGTTCGGCGTTCGTGGCGCCCTCCCTCGAACGAGCTGGCGAGCCAGATGTCCACGATCCGCTCCATGAGACGCTGCCCGAGCAGGTCGCCCGAGAGGCAGAGCACGTTGGAGTCGTTGTGGGCGCGTGAGAGGCCCGCGGTCAGCTCGTCGTGCACGACCGCGGCCCGGACGCCGTCGATCTTGTTGGCGGCGATCGACATGCCGATCGACGTGCCGCAGATCAGGATGCCGAAATCGGCCTCACCCGCGCTGATGGCCTTGCCCACGATGTAGGCCTGGTCGGGGTAGTCGCAGGGGCCCTCGCAGACGCCGACGATCGACACGTCGTGCCCCGCGCGCTTGAGGTGCTCGCAGATGGCCTGGGCGGGGGCGTTGCCGCGGTGGTCGGCGCCGATGACGATGCGCAGCGGGCGGTCGGTCATGAGTCGAGCTCCTCGAGCCGCGCGCGGATGAGTTCACTCAGGCGCCGGGCGGTCTGACGATAGACGTCCATCCCCATCCCGATCGGGTCGGGCACGCCGCCCTCGGGATCGAGCGTCACGATCTTGGAATCGTTGCCGGGGGCGAGCGAGCGGGCCGCCTGGGCGTGGGCGGGGGTCATGCAGAAGACGACCTGGGCGCGATCGATCAGCTCGGGCGTCAGCGGGTTCGAGCGGTGGGCCTGCAGATCGAACCCGAGCTCACGCACCGCCTCGACCGCCTCGCTCGCGGGCGGGGACCCGAGCGAGGCGCTCACGCCCGCGCTCAGGACGCGGAAGACCGTGGCGTCGGGCTGGCGATCGGCCAGCTGCCCGCGCGCGATCGCCTCGGCCATGGGGCTGCGGCAGGTGTTGCCCGTGCAGACGAACAGGATCACCCGCTCGCGCACCGGGCTCGGGGTCTGGGACGGTGGGGGGGCGGCGGTCATCGGGCTCAGTGTATCCGTCGCGCCCGGGCTGACCGCGCACGCGGCCCGGGGGCGGTGGTCGGCAACATACCGGTACACGCGGGCGCCGAGCTGCGAGACCACGGGCAGGCCCATCAGCAGCGCCGGCAGGAAGCCAAGGGGCGTGCGTCGCAGCGCCCGGCGGACCGCGGGGTAGCCCACGAGCACGCGCCCGTCACCGGTGCGCATGGGCATGCCCCGCATGGCCTCCTCGATGGGCACGGGGAGCTCGGACTCGGGCGTCTGGGTCAGGTCGCGCAGCTCGATGCGCCCGAGCCAGTCCAGGCGGCGGATCAGGCGCGTCGTCCGCACGCAGTAGGAGCATCGGCCGTCGTAGAAGCAGGTGTCGCGCCCGGGCATCGGGCGATCGTAGAGGCGGATCGGGCCTCGGGTGCGTGCTTTGTTTGGGGATGAACCGGAGAGCGGGGCATCCGCCGGGTGGGGGCGTCGTATAGTCCTGCCGAGACGCCGGGGGAACAGGCCCGCACCGGGGACACGCAAGGAGCGTCCAGATGACATTCGAACCCAAGTCGGGCGCCCGGGCGCCCCGGCCGTCCTCCGGCTTTACGCTGGCCGAGCTGCTGATCGTCATCTCGATCATCGCCCTGCTGATCGCGATCACGATCCCGGCCCTGGGCAGTGTCCGCACCGCGGCCCGCAAGGCCTCGACCACGCAGCTCATGTCCAGCCTCAGCCAGGCCGCCGGCTCGTTCCGCAACGACCACGACCGGGCGCCCGGGCTGTTCTCGGCCTCGGACATGGGGCACTCGGACAACGAGACCCAGGGCATGAGCGCCATGGAGAACGTCATCCTCGACCTGGCCGGCCAGGAGGCCGTCCTCGGGCGCGACGGCGAGATCTCCAACCCGTCGGCGACCAACACCAACGCGATCCTCGTCGGCCCGCGCATGACCGCGGGCAGCCAGTTCTGGGTGGACCCGACGCTCATCGGCTCGGGCTCGTCGTACTTCGATATCTCCCCCGAGTACTTCGTGGCACAGCTCAAGGGCACGCAGCAGATCCAGATGGCGATTGGCAACGTGGGGCACACGGCCGATGAGGCCGAAGACCCGCAGCTTCCCGACGTCGTGGACGCCTTCGGCCAGCCCCTGCTGGTCTGGGTGGAGGACGAGTTCGGTCCCGGGCGCATCGATCAGAACGCCACGCCCATCGAGGACGAGCGGAAGAAGTTCGTCAACATCGACTCGGACACCGACGGCCCCGCCCGCTTCTACTGGATGGCCAACGCGACCTTCCTGAGCGCTCCCGAGCTTGGCAAGAAGGGCGAGGACATGGCGACGCCGCCCTCAGATCCGATGATGAACTACTCAGGGAAGACCAGCATCATCGGGCTCGGGATACGGGACGAGATCATGGATGACGGGCACTTCATCGAGTCGCTGGCCGCACTGCTTGGCAACCCGGGCTTCAAGGAGCTGCAGGACTCGATGGGGATGCTCTACGACCCCGAGGACCTGATCCCGACGACCTCGCGCGGCTCGTTCATCGTCCATTCCGCGGGCGCCGACGGCATCTACCTGAGCACCAAGGACAAGGGCCTGGCCAGCGCCACCGACGACGGCGACCACATCGCCTACGGGACGAACTTCTACGTGCCGGGCACGGCCACCGCCGACCCGGACGCCCGGTACAAGGACGACAAGGGCGCCCCCACGAGCCTGGACGTGATCAAGGCGTTCGACGACCTGATCATGAGCGACTGAGCGGATCCCGGTGCGAATCCGGGTCGCCGGACTTGCACGCCGCCCGTCGGGCGGTGAGCCTGTGTCGGTGGACACGCCAGGGGGGGCAAGCCAAGAGGACATCGAGCAACGCCTGGGCGCGCGCTTGCGCGCCGGGCTGTCGCTGGGCGCGTTTATCGCGGGCCTGTCGCTCGGGCTGTGCGCGCCCGAGGCGCCCGTGGGCGTGTGGTTTGCGCTCGCGCTGCTCGCGTGCGCCGTGATCGGCGTGAGCCGGGGCGCGGTCTGCAAGGCGGCGATGCTCGGCGCGGTGCTGCTGCTGGGCGCCGGCTGGATGCAGGCCAGGGTCCACACGCGGGCCGCCACGAGCATCACCGCGCTGGTGAGCGAGGGGGATCCGGAGCGTCTTGTCCGCGTCGAGGGCGTGGTGCGCTCGCCCATGGTCAGTTTCAGCGCCCCGTCGACGGCGCTCGACCCGCCGCGCTCCGGGCCCCGGATAGGGCGGGTGGAGATCGACGTCACGCGCGCGATCGACCAGGAGTCGTGGGTCCGGCTGAGCGGGCGGGTCCGGCTGAGCGCGCCGGGGCTGCGCGATGCGCACGTTTACGCCGGGCAGCGCGTGCGGGTGACGGGGCGCCTCACGCCGGGGGCGCCCGGTGGCGCGACGCCCTGGCAGCGGGCCTCCGGGCGGGTCAGCGGGGTTGACGCGCGGATCTTCACGCCGGACCCGCAGATGATCGAGCGGGTCGAGGCGGGGGGCATGCTGGCGCGGAGCGTTGAACGTCTTCGCGCCTTCCGGGGCGAAGTTCGGCGGAGAGGCGTGCGGGCGCTGGGCGGCGGGGACGGCGGCGAGGTCAGCGATGCGCGGTCGATGATGCTGGCGTTGCTGCTCGGACGCCGGGAGGGCCAGATTCAGCCCATCCAGGAGAGCTTCCGCAGGATCGGGGCGGCGCACCTGCTGGCGATCTCGGGGTTTCATCTCTCGGTGCTGGGGCTGCTGGCGCTCTGGTGCGTGCGCCTGTCGGGTGAGCGCGGGCGGGCGGGCTCGGCGCTGGTGGCGGGGCTGATCGCAGCGTACCTGCTGGCGCTGCCGGCGCGGATCCCGGTAGTCCGCGCGGGGGTGATGCTGCTGGCGCTGCTGGCCAGCGACGCGCTGGGGCGCAGGCACGACCGCCTGGCCCTGCTGGGGTGGGTGGCGATCGCGGTGCTGGTCTGGCGCCCGGCGGACGCCGCGGGGCTGAGCTTCATCCTGAGCTTCGGGATCACGGCGTTGCTGCTCTGGCTCACGTCGGCCCGCCACCCGTGGGTGTTCGGGCGCCCGGCGCTGCGGGGGACGCTCAGGCAGAGGCGGGGCGTGCTCGCGTCGGTGGGCGGCGCGGTCCGCGGCGCGGCGGTGCTGTGCCTGCTCTGCTGGCTGGTCGCGGCGCCCGTGATCGCGTGCCAGACCGGGCGCGTCTCGCCCATCGGGGCGGGGGCGAGCCTCCTGCTGACCCCCCTGGTCACGCTCGATCTGGGCGTCGGGTTCGTCGTTGCGTCGGTGGGCGTGGTCTGGCCCTGGTTGGGGGGCGTGCTGGGCGGCGTCGCTGAGCCCGTGGGCGGGGTCACGCTCGGTCTGGCCCGGTGGCTCGAGTCGATCCCGGGGGCGACGAGCGCGACGCCGAGCCTCTCGGCGCTGTGGAGCGCCGGCGCGACGCTGTGGGCGCTGTCGCTGATCCGCGTCTCGGCCACGCACCGCGGCTGGCGGAGCGCCCGCCTTGTCAGCGCCGGGGCGGTGCTCGCGCTCTGGCTGGCCTGGCAGCTGGGCGCCAGCGGGGCGTTGCCCGAGCCGGTTCGGGCGAGGGTTGACGCGATCGACGTCGGCGACGGCACGTGCGTGCTCGTGCGCGCCGACGGGCACGCGGTGCTGTGGGACGCGGGCTCGCTCTCGCGCCGATGGGGAACGTGGCGCGTGCGTGAGCGACTGGGGGAGCTGGGGGTCTGGCGCGTGCGGACGGCGGTCATCAGCCACCCCAACCTGGACCACTACAACGCCCTGCCCGAGCTGGCCGGGCCGCTGGGCCTTGAGCGGGTCTTCGTCGGCGACGCGACGCTCGCGCAGGCGCGGCGCGACCCGCACGGCGCGCTCGCGTTCACCATGGAGACGCTGCGTGACCGGGGCGTGCGGATCGAGCGAGTGGGACGGGGCGACACCCTCATCCTTGGCGGGTCAACGCTGCGTGTGATCGGTGACGGCTGGGGCGACGGGTTGCTGGCGGACAACGACCGCTCGCTCGTGCTCAGGCTCGAGACCCCGACCGACGCCGGCGTCCGGCGCGCACTGCTCACCGGAGACATCCAGGGCCAGGCGATGGAGCGCCTGGAGCGCGAGGGGGCTGATGTGCGCACAAACGTGCTGGAGCTGCCCCATCACGGGTCGGTCAGCGAGGAGGCGCTGCGGTTCGTCGGGCGGACCGGGGCCCGGGTGGTCGTGCAGTCCACCGGCCCCCAGCGCGGGAGCGACCCCCGATGGAACGCGGCCCGCGAGGGGCGGGCGTGGCTCGAGACGCCCGCGCTGGGCTCGGTGTGGGTTGAGATCCGTGCCGACGGATCACTCCGCGGTGGCGGCGAGGGGCGTTAGCGCTTGCCCGAGGCGAACTCGGAGGCCATCTTCTCGAGCGACTGGCGTTCGCGCTCGTTGGCGGCCCGGGCGGTGAGCGACGTCACGAACGCCGCGGCGCTGCGCCCGTTTGCGGCCCGTTTGAGCGCCTGCCCGATCTCGTCGGCGTCGCGAACGAGCTGCGGCGAGCGGATGTTGGCGCGCATGAAGCCCAGGGCGCTGCCGTCGTCTTTGCGGGTGGCGATGAGCACCCGGGCGCTCTGCCAGGCCAGGTCGTGCAGGATGGGCTGGCCCGAGATGTCGGGAAGACGGGCGGCCAGCGCGATCACATTCTTGTGATCGCCCGTGCGCCCGAGCGCCGGGATCGCGGCGGCGATGGCATCGGGTGTGAGATCATCGGGGCGGTCGTTGAGCAGGCCCCGGGCCAATCGGGCGGCGTCCTCGTCGCGCCCAAGCAGCGTCAGCTCGCGCATCGCCCGGGCGAACCGCCCCTGGGCGAGGTGCGGGGCGATCCCCGCCGAGAGCGCGCCGACCTCGATCGGCAGCTTGTCCTCCGAGCGGAAACCCGCGGGCGAGAGCGTGATCAGCGGGTCGCCCAGCAGGGCGAGCCTCCACACGGGGCCGGAATCGACGCGGGCGGCGGCGCCCCAGGGCAGGCCCGCGAGCAGGCGGCCAGCCAGCGCGGGGGTTGGAACGAAGGCCTGGAGGTAGGGCTCCTGGACCGAGCCCAGGTAGGCGTAGGCGCCGCGCTCGAGCCAGCGCCCGCCCACCGTGTTGCGGTCGCCAGCGCGTCCCAGCGACCAGGAGTGAACGAAGTGCACGATCGCGGGTCGGGCGAGGAAGGGGGCGTCGCCCGGGGCGGCGCGTCCGGGGGTGAGGTCGAAGAAGTCCGCGTTGCCCTTGGTGTTGACCATGATCAGGCCCGCGTCCAGCGGGCGCAGCGTGCCCATCCGCCAGTCGGTGGCGCCCTGCCTCGGGGTGTCGTGGAGGACGGTCTGGATATCGCCCTTGCGGAGCGTGCCCGCCGCGGCGGTGGCGTCGAACGTGGCCCACTCCGCGGTCGCGGGGTACCCGTCGAAGAGCCAGGCGCTGGGGGTTTCCATGAACAGCGCGCACATGGCGCGGTAGACGCTGGCGGGCTCGTCGCCGGTGACCTGCCCGCACCACGCCCACCGCTCCCCCGAGCCCATCTCGCCCAGGCGCCCGAGGCGGTCGGTCAGCGCCACGAACGTGCGCGGCTGGTCGGCGGTCTTGATCTTGATCGGCCCGTTGAGGCAGAGCGTGATCGCGTCCAGGTCGTCGCCCTTGGCATCCCAGCCCAGCCCGGAGTCGCGGGCGAAGGCCTGGATCTGGGTGGAGAGGGCCTCGCCCGCTTCGAGCGAGAGCGCGGCGCTGACCGAGCCGCGGGGCCGGTCGATGAACCGGACGGGCTGGAAGCGTCCGGCCGCGAGGGCGAGGGCCGCGGGCCAGGCGGGGTCGTCGGCGCTGGTGACGACCAGCCCCGGGGGCGTGACGCCCTGCGCCGAGCGCAGGGCGAGCGCGTCGGATTCGGCATCGGGCTTGTCGTCGCTCTGGGCGCCGGCGGCGCGGGACCACGCGGCGGCGATGGCGCCCTCACGCGTTGCCGGGGAGTCGCCCGCGTCGGCGCTGAACCGGACGACCGATCGCGCGTCGAAGGCGCGCACGAAGCGGGCGATATCCTCGCCCGAGCGGACGGAGGCGTCGTCCCAGAGGACGGGGAAGATGGCGCCGGGTGTCCAGGCGGAGATCGCTTGGAGGTACGACGCTTCATCGCTGACGATCACGACGTCGGGGATCACGAACCGAGCCCGCTTGATGAGGGCGGCCCGAACCCCCAGGCGTTGCTCGACGGGCAGCGCCTGGATCTGCGTCAAGGCGTCCGCGAGTCCTGGGCGCTGCTCGCTCAGGGGGGGCTGGGCCAGCGACGCGCCGCCGGCGAGGGCGGGCAGGAGCAGCAGATTGAGCATGGAGCGCATGGTCCCGCACTCTACCGGGCGGGGAGCGCAAGGGTTCGCGCGCATCGTCAGGGCGCCCCCCGGCTAGACTCGCCCCCGATGCCGAGCCTGAGCCGAGAACGTCTGATCGAGATCGTCGAACGCGAACGCCGCAGCGACCCCGAGCGGGCGATCGGCGTGCCCATCGGCGTGCGGTTGCTCAGCGACCAGCTCACGCCCGTGCTCGCGTACCGCCGCCTGGTCAGCCCCGATGAGCGCACGGCGCCCTCGTTCCTGCTTGAATCCGTCGAGGGGGGAGACCGACAGGGCCGCCACTCGATCCTCGGCGCCAGGCCCGCGATCGAGGTGCTGGCGACGAGAGACGCGATCTCGATCGAGACGCACGACCACACGCTGGCGGGGCTCGTCCCGCCCGAAACAGGCGGCGACCCGTTCGCGGCCCTGCGCACGATCTCGGGGCGCGTGCGACTGGTCCTGCCCGCGCACAGCGTCGAGCGGGGGGAGCTGCCCTCGTGCTTCCTGGGGGGCTGGGTGGGCAACGCGGCGTACGACTCGGTGCGGTACGCCGAGGCGGAGAAGCTGCCCTGGGACGACGCCCCGATGGACGACCGGTCCCTGCCCGACGTGCAGTTCGGCTTCTACGACGGCGTCGTGGTGTTCGACCACGTGGACAAGCTGGTGCACGTGGTGCGGCTGGCGGTCGTCCTCCCCGGCGCGGACGCGGGCGAGGCGTACGACCGGGCGATGGGCGCGATCGAGCGGCGGGCAGCGGAGATCCAGGAGCACTCCAAGCCGCTGGGCTCGGGGCGGATGGACTCGGCGCCGCGCGAGCTGGTCCCGATGGACTCGAACATCACGCGCGACGAGCACGCGGCGATGGTGGCCAGGGCCCAGCAGTACATCCGTGCGGGCGACATTTTCCAGGTGGTCGTCGGGCAGCGGTTCGAGCGGCGCAGCGCCGCGGACCCGTTCGACGTGTACCGGGCGCTGCGGGCGGTCAACCCGAGCCCGTACATGGTGTATCTGCAGGGGAGGGGGCAGATTCTGGTCGCGTCGAGCCCGGAGATTCTGTGCCGCGTGCGCGTGGAGGGGGACGGGTCGTCGGTCGTAACCAACCGCCCGCTCGCGGGGACGCGCCGTCGGGGCGCCACACCCGAGCAGGACCGGGCGCTGGAAGAGGACCTGCTGGCGGACCCGAAGGAGCGGGCCGAGCACATCATGCTGGTCGATCTTGGGCGAAACGACGTGGGGCGTGTGAGCGAGCCGGGCTCGATCGAGCTGGGCCCGGTGATGACGATCGAGCGGTACAGCCACGTGATGCACATCAGCTCGACGGTCAAGGGCAAGGTCCGTCAGGGGCTCGACTGCTGGGACGCGCTGCGCGCGGCCCTGCCCGTGGGGACGATCTCGGGGGCGCCCAAGGTGCGGGCGATGCAGATCATCGACGAGCTGGAGCCGATCCGGCGCGGCCCGTACGGCGGGGGCATGGGCTGGGTGGGGCTCGACGGGCAGATGGACATCGCCCTGGCCCTGCGCACGATCGTGGTCCCCACCGCGATGCGCGACAGCTCCGGCGTGTGGACGTACCACGTCCAGGCGGCGGGCGGGATCGTGGCGGACTCTGAGGCTGGGGCGGAGTTCGACGAGACGGTCAACAAGGCCGCGGCGATGGGTCGGGCGATCGACGTCGCGGAGCGGGCGTTCGGGGCGGGCTGACCCGTGCCACTGACCCGTCCCCGGGTCAGTGCAACACCGCACAGGCAAGAGCACTGACCCGAGGACGGGTCAGTGGCACGCAGACCTGGAAGCCAAGCGAGGGGCAACGACAACAGGCACGGCGCATGGTGTGCGCCGGGCCTGTGTGATGGCTCGAGCGATCCGGGGATCGCGGTTGGGTCAGGATCGAGCGCGGTCGTCTAGAGGGTGTCTTTGAGGTTCTGCGAGGGCTTGAAGGCGCAGGTGGTGGTCTCGGGGATCTGGATGGGCTGCTTGGTCGCGGGGTTCATGCCCGTGCGGGCGGCCCGGATCTTGCGTTGGAAGGTGCCAAAGCCCGTGATCGCGACTTTTTCGTCGGTCTTGAGGCCCGAGGTGATGGACCCGATGACGGCCTCCACGGCCTTGGTCGCGTCGGACTTGGTGGATTCCATCTGGGACGCTACGGCTTCGATCAGGTCTGTCTTGTTCATCGCGAGCGCCTCCTGCGCGCTGAGCCGGCGGTCCCCGCCGGGGGTGGTTCTGGGTGGGACTCGTCGCCCCCTGAGATGCTCTTCCATCGGACGGGCCCCGGAAATCACGCCAGTTTCCGGGGCGAATCTCGCACGCGCCGAGAAATCCCGACCCGGGCGGGTGTGTCCCCGCCCCGGGGAGGGGGAGAATCAGGCGTGCCGAAGACCCCGTCGAGCCATAACCCGTCCGTCCAGACGCCGCCCCGCCGGGGCCGGCCCGTTGTGGGCGTGTGCGAGCCCATCGCCCCCGAGGCCCGGGCGTGGCTGGGCGAGCGGTGTGAGGTCATCGACGCGGGGAGCGAGCCCTCGGACGAGGCGCTGGCCCGCTCACAGGGGCTGGTGGTGCGGACGTACACCGACATTGACGCGGCGTTGCTGGCGCGGGCGCCCGGGCTGCGGGTGGTCGGGCGCGCGGGGGTGGGGCTGGACAACATCGATCTGCGCGCGTGCGCTGACGCGGGTGTGCGCGTGGTCCACGCGCCCGAGGCCAACGCGGGCGCGGTGGCGGAGCTGGTGTTTGCGAGCGTGCTGCGCGTGGTCCGGCCCATGCCGCGGGTGACGGGGGCGATGGACGCCGACGCGTGGCGCGAGCTGCGCGAGCGCAGCCTGGCGCCGGCGCAGCTCGAGGGATCAACGCTCGGTGTGCTCGGGCTGGGGCGCGTGGGGCGTCGGGTGGCGCGGGCGGGGGCGGCGCTGAGGATGCGGGTGATCTACCACGACATCCTCGACATCCCGCCCGCGGAGCGCGAGGGCGGCGTCCCGGTGAAGCTCGACGAGCTGCTGGGCCAGAGCGACGTGCTGAGCGTGCATGTGGACGGTCGCGAGGCGAACCGGGGGCTCATCGGCGAGCAGTCGCTGGCGATGATGAAGGCGGGGGTTGTGCTGGTGAACACGAGCCGGGGGTTCGTGGTGCGTGAGGACGCGTGCGCCGGGTTTTTGCGGCAGAACCCGGGGGCGACGGCGATCCTGGACGTGCACGCGGAGGAGCCGATCGGCGAGCGTTCGCCCCTGCTCGGGCAGACCAATGCCGTGCTGCTGCCGCACATCGGCTCGGCGACGCGCGGGGCGAAGCTGGCGATGAGCTGGGTGGTGCGGGACGTGGTCGCGGTGCTCAGGGGCGAGGATCCGGCGCACGAGGCGAGAGGATCGTGACGCGCCGGTGCTCGCGGCCGAGCGCGCCGCTCGCGGCGTTGCGCAGCTGATCGGCGCTCATCTGGCGTATCGCCTGGCCCATGCGATCGCCGCCGGCTCGTTCACGCATGAGCGATTGCAGGGCCATGTTGCCAAGGGCCATGCCCATGGCGTGTTCTTCGCTCATCGAGCGCATCCGCGCGAGCGCCTGGACCTGGGATTTCAGCTGCTTCGCGTCCATCGGCGGGTCGCTCAGGGTCATGACCAGCTGCGAGCGGTAGAGGGCGCTGTTCTTGATCATCGCGTCGAGGCGGTCGTGCAGATCGTTGATCACGCGCTGGGGGTCCGCGTCGTCGTCGATCGCGGCGACGACATGGAAGGGCGTGGGTCCGACGGGCGCGGTCTGGCCCGAGGTGTGCAGCGAGAGCACGCCCGGGACGTTGGTGCAGGTCATGTGCGCGACCATGCCCAGACCCGTGAGCAGGGTGCGCTGGGCCGCGTCGTCGGGGGCGGAGCAGGCGATGGCGACGACGCGGGTGCTGGCGTCCCAGGTCATGCGCCGCAGCGCGGGCTGGGCGTCCCAGTCGATGGCGGGGGGCTGGGCGAGGGGGTCGGCCCGGGGCACGGCCCCGACGCTGTCGGCGATGAGCCGCGTTGCCTCGGCGGGGTCGAAGTCGCCCACGAGTACGAGCGTGAGCGACTGGGGCGCGTGCCGCTCGAGGCCCGGGCGCAGGGCGCCTATGGGGGCCCGCCCGAGGGCGGTGCGGAGGTTGACGTGCCCCGCGTTGTGGGTCCAGCCCTGTGCGATGGCCATGAGGGCGAACTTGCCTACGAGGCGCTGGGGGTGGGAATCAACGCCCGTGAGTTCCGCGGCGGCCCGCGGGCCCTCTCGCTGGATGTCGGCGGCCGTGACGCGGAGCGACGACAGACGCTCGGCTTCCACACGCAGCCCGAGCCCGAGCTGTTCGGGCGGGAGGGTGAAGTCGTAGTAGGTCAGCGACGCGAGCGTCTCGGCGTTGGCGCTGCCCAGCTCGTTGAGGCGGGCGAACGACTGGCCTGATTCCCAGGAGTCGGTCGCGCTGGTGCATCGCAGGTGCTCGCTCAGGTGCGCGGCTTGCGGGAGGCCCGCGGGGTCGCTGATGAAACCCGTGTCGTAGGCCGCGATGATCGCGACGCGCCCCGCGCCGGGGATGTCGTCGAGGACGACGGTGGCGCCGTTGTCCAGCACGAAGCGTTCGGGCTGTGCGGACGCGCACGCGACAACGAGACCGAGGGCGGCGATGGCGTTACGCACGGCGGAGTTCCTCGGCGGCGAGCTTGCGCTCGTCGTGCTGGCGGTAGCGCTGGCGGACGACGAAGAACAGGGGTGTCATGACGAACAGGAGCAGCGCGCCACCCAGTGAGAGGGGGTACCAGACGTGGTAGGGCTGTCCATCGATCAGCGCCGCGATCGCGCCGGCGGCCAGGACAGCGCCCAGCGCGATCCCGACGATGAAGAGCCCGAGGACGAAGGGCTTGCCGATCCCCCTGGCGGCGAGCGGGCCGCCGACGCCCCCGCCGATGCCCCCGAAGAACACGCCGATGAACGAGCCTCCGATCGCGCCGATCAGCGCGGCGTCCTGGTTGGTCCACCATTCGGTCATGCGGTGCTCCCTGTGCTTGGGGGTGTGGGCTTGGAATCACGGATCGTGTCGCGCAGGCGGCGGGCGCCCGAGGGGGTGAGTTCGCCGCGCTCGATCAGCCGGGCGAGCAGATCGGCGACCGGGTCCGGCGCGGCGCCATCGACGATGGCCTGGAGGCGTGTGATGGTTTTGTCCAGGCGGGCCCGGATGGTGGGGTAGGAGACGCCGTAGGAGGAGGCGAGGCCCTTGAGCGAGCCGGACTGGAGGACCAGCTCACAGATCAGGTCCAGGTCCTCGCGGGGGAGCGAGGTCAGGGGGTGATCGCGGGGATCGGTGTCCGGGTCCGGGCTGGTGGAGTTGTGAATCATTGAGGTCATCTTTCGGTATATTTAAGCGTGGCTTTCATAAAGTCAATATCAATTTTGATATTCTTGATCTCGCGCCGTGTTGAGGGCTGGAAACCGCACCTACGATCCCGGCGTGATTCAGCTCGGAGTGAACATCGATCACGTCGCCACGCTGCGTCAGGCCCGCTACCGGGGGCTGGACGTTGATCTGGGCGAGCCGGATCCGGTCCGGGCGGCCCACGAGGCCGAACTGGGCGGGGCGGACGGGATCACCGTCCACCTGCGTGAGGACCGGCGGCACATCCAGGACCGGGACGTGGAGCTGCTCAAGCGTCTGGTGAAGGTGAAGCTGAACCTGGAGATGGCGGCGACGGACGAGATGGTCGGGATCGCCGAGCGTCTGGGGCCGCACACGGCGATGCTCGTGCCCGAGGGGCGCGAGGAGGTCACGACCGAGGGGGGGCTGGACGTGGCCGGGCAGCTGGGGCGGATGCGGGACGTGGTCGGGCGCCTGAAGGGCGCGGGGCTGATCGTCAGCGCGTTCATCGACGCCGACCCGGGGCAGGTCGAGGCGAGCGCCGAGGCGGGGTTTGATGTGTGCGAGGTGCACACGGGGCCGTACGCGTCGGTGTTTGCCCAGACGGGCGGGGATATGCGCCGGGCGGAGCTGGCGAGCGCGATCGGGGCGGTGTCGTCGGCGGGGCGCCAGATCCGGGGGGCGGGGATGCGGTTCAACGCCGGGCACGCGCTCAACTACCACAACGTGGGCCCGATCGCGGGGCTTTCGGGGATTGAGGAGCTGCACATCGGGCACGCGATCGTGAGCCGCGGGGTGTACTCGGGGCTTCGAGCCGCGGTGTCGGAGATGAAGCGGCTGATGCTCGGGGCGGCGGGCGGTGCACAAGCTGTCGAAAACTTGTGAGCAAATGTCGGTTCGGTTTCGAACGCCTTGACAGCTAGAATCGCCTGATTATGCCCAGAGCCACCGCGGGCGCCCGCACGTCGGGCGTGACCAAATCCAAACGCATCGGAACCTTCACGAGCTATCAGGCGGCGCTGAAGTACCTCGACGAGCGCCCGAACTTCGAGCGGGTCCGCCAGGACCGGCTGGACGCGGACACGTTCAAGCTCGACCGCCTGCGCGCGATCCTGGACAAGCTCGACAGCCCGCAGCGCGATCTGAAGTTCGTGCACGTCGCGGGGAGCAAGGGCAAGGGCTCGACGGTGGAGATGCTCACGTCCTCGCTCGAGGCCTGCGGCTACGCGGTGGGGGTGTTCACCAGCCCGCATCTGGTCGATGTGCGCGAGCGCATCCGTCTGGGTCGGACGCCGATCCCGGAGAGCGCGTTCAGCGCGGCGATGTCACGCGTGCGCCATGCGAGCGAGACGGTCGCCAGGAAGTTTGGCGCCGCGACGTTCTTCGAGCTGCTGACGGCCGCGGGGTTCGTGTTCTTTGCGGAGCAGGCGGTTGACCTTGCGATCCTGGAGACGGGCCTGGGCGGGCGGCTGGACTGCACGAACGTGGTGATGCCCGAGGTGTGCGGGCTGACGGAGATCCAGCTCGAGCACACGTCGATCCTCGGCGACACGCTTGAGAAGATCGCGCGGGAGAAGGCGGGGATCATGAAGCCGGGGGTGACGGCGATCACGGTGCCGCAGAAGCCCGAGGTGATCGGCGTCTTCCGCGAGGTCGCGGAGCAGACGGGCGCGACACTGGCGGTGCTGGGCGAGGACGTGGAGTACACGTGCCGGTTCGAGAGCTCGCACGACCGCGGACCGCACGCGCGGATCTGCGTGAGCACGGAGCGCAGCGAGTTCGAGCACATCTCCGTGCCCCTTGGGGGGGAGCACCAGGCGGCCAACTGCGGGCTGGCGCTGGCGATCCTGGACAAGCTGCGCGAGCGCGGGTTCGAGACGCCCGAGCGCGATGTCGCCGCGGGCCTGGCGCAGACGCCCGCAAACGGGCGGATGGAGATCATCCACACGCAGCCGCGGGTGATGATCGACGGCGCCCACAACCCGGAGAGCGTCGAGACGCTTGTCAAGGCGATCGGGGCGCAGATCAAGTACGACTCGATGGTCGTGATCTTCGGGTGCGCGACGGACAAGGACGTGGACGGGATGCTCGAGCAGATCGGGCGCGGCGCCGACAAGATCATCTTCACGCGCGCCGAGGGCAACGCCCGCTCGGCGGACCCCGCGGAGCTTCGGCGCAAGTACGAGGAGCGGACGGGGAAGATGGCCCAGACGAGCGAGACGCTCAAGGGCGCGATCAACACGGCGGCCCGGGCCGTGGGGCGGGACGACCTGATCCTGGTGACGGGGAGCTTTTATCTGGCGGGCGAGGCCAAACGCCTGCTGGAGGAGAAGAATCGTCGGGCGGGGTGAGTGTGGATAGTGGCACTGCAGCGTTTGGGAGTTCGACTTGCGAGAATCGCTACCGGGTGGATCGGCAGCGCGGTTGTCGCAACTGTGGTGGCGCTGCTTGTGATGACGTACGCCAGCCGTGACGGGTTCTGGCGTGTGAACTGGGAAACGGGTGCTGAGAAAACTCCAGAGGGCTTTCTCTACGTCATGTATCCCGGCGGGGAAGCGGTTCCGGTATTCGCTTCGCCGACGGAAGACGCCGAGAGAATCGGAGTTCTCGATCGGGCGATGGTGAACAGCCATCCTGAACTCACGCAAAAGTACATTAGGCTGCTGCTCCCGAACGAGACTGAGGGATGGGTCCGACGCGATAGTCTCGTCTTCAGTCTGACGGACACCCGGCGCACGGACCAGCTGTTCACAAACCTCCAGCGGTTCGACGTGAGCACCGGGCTTGAACCAAACATCGACGCTCTGCGCAGACGGTTGATTGACGGCGGGTCCGAGAGATTCGTTCTCATTCTTCGTTATGAAGGCGGGAGCATGCTGCGCTGGACCTACGTGGTGGCGAATGGGGAGGCGCGACCGGTTCGGTATGACGATCTCCACGAGGGCACCGCAGCCTTCGGGTTCATCTTTGCTATCGTCGGAGCGGGGGCCGCGTGGGTGGTTTGCTTCGTGATTCTCAAAGGCGCTGGATTCTTGCTTTTTCGAGCGACGCCGCGGGTCTCCTGACCGATACACTTCCCACCATGGCCCGAACCCTCCTTCTTGCCAAGCTTCTTGCCCCCCCAAGGGACTGAGCCGCGTGTGGATGGTGTCGTCGCGATCTGGCCCCGCCCGTGCGGGGCTTGTTTGTTTTTGGGCTTGTATGGAGGCAGCAGGATAAAGTCTGCCCCATCGATCGAGGAGATTCAGGCGTGAGCGAACAGACAGCCTCTCAAGAGCAGCAGACCGCCCGCTCGGGTCCGGCGCACCGGTACACGGCGGCCATGGCCGAGTCGATCGAGACGCGCTGGCAGGCGTGGTGGGAGCGGCGCGGCGTGTTCGCCCAGGCCAACCCGGGCGACCCGGCCTTCGTGCCCTCGCGCCCAAAGTACTACGTGCTGGACATGTTCCCCTACCCGTCGGGCGCGGGGCTGCACGTGGGGCACCCCGAGGGGTATACCGCGACGGACATCATCGCCCGCTACAAGCGGATGCGGGGCTTCAACGTGCTGCACCCGATGGGGTGGGACGCGTTCGGGCTGCCGGCCGAGCAGTACGCGATCCAGACCGGGGTCCACCCGGAGGTCACCACGCGCACCGCGATCGACAACTTCCGTCGCCAGCTCAAGCGGTTCGGGTTCTGCTACGACTGGTCGCGCGAGTTTGGGACCATCGACGAGACCTATTACGGCTGGACGCAGTGGATTTTCCTGCGCCTGTACAACGCGTGGTTCGACCCTGAGCTGAAGAAGGCCAGGCCGATCGATGAGCTGATCGAGGCGTTCGGGTCCGGGTCGCGGAGGGTCTGCCTGAACCCGGACGCCGCGGAATACGGCGTGGCGGGCGACCTGCCCGGCGGGACCGACGCGGGCGCGTGGGTGACGCTCGACACGGAGACCAAGCGAGCGATCATCGACTCGTACCGCCTGGCGTACGTGGGCGAGCAGACCGTCAACTGGTGCCCCAGGCTGGGCACGGCCCTGGCCAACGAGGAGGTCATCGACGGGCGGAGCGAGCGCGGGGGCTTCCCGGTGCTGCGCAGGCCGCTGCGCCAGTGGATGCTGCGGATCACGTCGTACGCCGACCGCCTGCTTGAGGGGCTCGAGGGCGTGGACTGGCCCAACTCGACCAAGACGATGCAGAGCGAGTGGATCGGGCGGAGCGAGGGCGCGGAGATCGACTTCCCGCTGGTGGACAGGGCCGGCTCGCCCACGGGCGAGGCGCTGCGTGTGTTCACGACGCGCCCCGATACGGCGTTCGGCGCCACGTACATGGTCGTGGCGCCCGAGCACCCGCTGGTCGAGATGGCGATCGATGAGGCGCGCGAGGGCGTGGACATCGATCGCCTTCGTGAGTACGTCGAGGGCGCCAAGAACCGCTCGGACGTCGAACGCCAAGAGTTCAAGGAGAAGACCGGCGTGTTCACGGGGATCACCGCCGTGAACCCCGCGACGGAGCGGCCCATCCCCGTCTGGACGAGCGACTACGTGCTCATGGGCTACGGCACGGGCGCGATCATGGCCGTGCCCGGGCAGGACCAGCGCGACTGGGACTTTGCCGAGGCGTTCGACCTGCCCATCGTGCGCACCGTGCAGCCGCCGGCGGGCTTCGACGCCCAGGCGTACACGGGCGACGGCGTCGCGATCAACTCCGGGTTCCTCAACGGGCTGGGCGTGATGGACGCCAAGCGCCGGATGATCGAGTGGCTCGAAACCAGCAAGGCGGGCGCGCGGCGCACCAACTACAAGCTGCGCGACTGGCTGTTTAGCCGGCAGCGGTACTGGGGCGAGCCGTTCCCGATCGTGTACGACGCGCGGGGGAACCACCACGCGGTGGGGGACGACAAGCTCCCCGTCGTGCTGCCCAAGATGACCGACTACCAGCCCGTCGAGTCCGAGGACCCGCAGCCGCTGCTGGGCAAGGCGACGGGCTGGCTCAAGACGACCGCGGGCGAGGCGGGGGTCGTGGGGCTGGACCCGGAGGCGCCGGTCACGCGCGAGACCAACACCATGCCCGGCTGGGCCGGCTCGTGCTGGTACTACCTGCGCTACTGCGACCCCAAGAGCAGCGACCGGCTCGTGGGCGAGGAGGCCGAGCGGTACTGGATGGGCCCAGGTGAGGAAGGACGGGGGGGTGTGGACCTGTACATCGGCGGCAGCGAGCACGCGGTGCTGCACCTGCTGTACGCCCGGTTCTGGCACAAGGTGCTGTACGACCTGGGGCACGTCTCCACGCCCGAGCCGTTCCAGAAGCTGTTCCACCAGGGGCTGATCACGAGCCACGCGTACCAGCGCGACGACAAGAGCCTGGTCCCCGTGGACGAGGTCGAAGAAGTCGAAGATGGGCGGTACGTCGAGATCGCCACCCGGACGCCGGTCAAGCACATCACCGCGAAGATGAGCAAGTCGCTCAAGAACGTGGTGAACCCGGATGACGTGATCGCGGAGTACGGCGCCGACACGTTCAGGCTCTACGAGATGTACATGGGCCCGCTCGAGGCGAGCAAGCCCTGGAACACGAAGGACACCATCGGGCTCTACCGCTTCCTGCAGCGGGCCTGGCGCCTGTGCGTGGACGAGGACACGGGCGAGCTGAAGGTGGCGGACAGCCAGTCCGACGACATCGAGCGGGCGCTGCACAGGGCGATCGCGAAGGTGGGCGAGGACATCGAGCGGCTGAGCTTCAACACCGCCATCGCGGCGATGATCGAGTTCGTCAACGAGGTCACCCCGAAGCAGGACGGGTCGGGCGCGCCCCCCGCGACACTGACGCGGTCGCAGATCGACCGTTTCGCGCGGATCCTGGCGCCGTTCGCCCCGCACGTGGGCGAGGAGCTGTGGTCCAAGCTTGGTCGGGTGGAGAGCGCCGGGTCGATCTCCCACGCGGCCTGGCCCGAGCACGACCCGGCGATGCTGGTGGGCGACACAATCGAGATCCCGGTGCAGATCCTGGGCAAGGTGCGGAGCAAGATCGTGCTTCCGGCGGACGCGGACGCCAAGGCGATGGAGGCCGCGGCGTTGGCGGATGTGCGGATCAAAGAGCTGACCGAGGGCAAGACGGTGCGGAAGGTGATCGTGGTGCCGGGTCGGCTGGTGAATATTGTGGCGAACTGAGCTGAGTCACGCCCGTCCGGGCGTGAAGGGACGCTGAGTCACGCCCGTCCGGGCGTGAAGGGACCGGGGACCGGCGACCAGCCACCGGGGGAGATTCAGGGCGGAACCCTGGTCCCCGGTCGCTGGTGGCCGGTCCCTATCCTGTGCCATGGCCAGCCCGCACGACACGTACACCTCGCCGCTCGCCTCGCGCAACGCCTCGCCCGAGATGCTGCGGATCTGGTCGGCGCGCCACAAGTTCACGACGTGGAGACGGATCTGGCTGGCGGTGGCCGAGGCGCAGCAGGCGTGCGGGCTGGAGATCACCGACGAGCAGATCGCGCAGATGCGCGCGCATGTCGAGGTGACAGACGAGGACATGGAGCGGGCGGCGGAGTACGAGAAGGACCTGCGCCACGACGTGATGGCGCACGTGCACGCGTACGGCGACGCGGCGCCGGCGGCGAAGTCGATTATTCATCTGGGGTGCACGAGCCAGGATGTGGTGTGCAATGCCGATCTCGCTGTAATCGGTGCCGCAATCCGGCTCACCGTGAACAAGATCACGCGGTTGGAATCGTCGCTGGGAACTGTCGCGCAGCAGACGATTGCACTGCCCACACTCGGCTTTACTCACTATCAGTCAGCCCAGCCCACAACAGTGGGTAGGCGGGTTGCAAACTGGGCGGCGGACATCGATATCGCGCGTGAGCAGTTGATGTCAACGAACTCAGAGGTTGTTCTCGCGCGAGGCCTCCGGGGCGCCACCGGTACACAAGCTTCCTTTCTCAAACTCTTCGATGGAAACTCGAAGATGGTTGAGAAGTTTGAGCTCGAATCGCTCAACCGCCTGGCCCGCCCGCTTTGGCTACAGCCGGAGCAGTCACAGATCATCTCTGGGATCGAGCGAAGACGGACAGGGTTCTCACTCACTGGACAGACCTATCCACGGGTCGTTGACACGTTTGTGCTGTCGGATCTCGCTGCCGCAGCGTCGGTCCTCCACAAGATCGCCACCGACATCCGCCTGCTGTCCAACCGCAAGGAGATCGACGAGCCGTTCGGGAGCAAGCAGATCGGGTCGAGCGCGATGCCGTACAAGCGGAACCCGATGAAGTGCGAGCGGATCTGCGGCCTGACCCGCTTCGTGATGAACCTGGTCGGCAACGCGTACGACACGGCCGCGACGCAGTGGCTCGAGCGGACGCTGGACGACTCGTCGAACCGGCGCCTGTCGCTGCCCGAGGCGTTCCTGGCGCTCGACGGGGCGCTCGATCTGATGCACCAGGTCGCGAGCGGGCTGGTGGTGCACGAGGCGATGGTGCGGCGCAATCTCATGGCCGAGCTGCCGTTCCTGGCGACGGAGAACATCCTGATGGAGTGCGTCAAGGCGGGCGCGGATCGTCAGGCGTACCATGAGCTGATCCGCGTGCACGCACAGGTGGCGGGGATGCGCGTGAAATCGGAAGGGCTGGACAACGACCTGCTGGACCGTCTCAAGAACGACGACGCGTTCCACGCGCCCGCGCTCAAGCACGAGCTGGACTGGGACGGGCTGATGGACCCGATGAAGTACATCGGGCGGAGCGTCGAACAGACGGAGCGGTTCCTGAAAGAGGTCGTCGAGCCCCTGCGCGAGTTTTACGCAGAGGAGCTTGAGGCGCTGGGCGATTCGGACCGGGGGGTCTGACTACGCCTGGCCCCCGTCCGGGTCGTGCTTCTCGGGCAGGACGGTCCCCTTCATCATGGTGACGACGACGAGGGTGATCAGGACGAAGGCGGTGAGGATGATCGCCAGGCGGTAGAGCCCGGCGCCGGTGGCGACGCCGATGCCGGCGCTGGCCCAGATGGTGGCGGCGGTGGTCATGCCGTGGATCGCGCCGCCTGATTGGATGATCGCGCCCGCGCCGAGGAAGCCCACGCCCCCGATGACGCCGCTGATGACGCGGAGGGGATCGAGGGTGACGCCTTGGGCCCCGAAGGCCGCGGCGAGCTCCATCGCGGCGAGCATCGCCCCACAGGCCCCGATGGAGACCAGGATCATGGTGCGGATGCCCGCGGCCTTGTCCTGGCGTTCGCGGTCCCAGCCGATGGCGCCCCCCAGGAGGGCGGCGAGGGCGACGCGGAGGACCATCTCCCAGAGTGAAAGGGCTTCGACGGGCACGGGGTCCTCCCGGGAACGGGGCTCGATACGGGGCAGATCGGGCCTGGGGCTTGTGCGGGCGGGCCGCGGGGCCGATGGTATGGGGGTGGGGGCGGGGCTGCATCCGGTCGAGGTGTCCGCGGTACAGCCAGAACGTCGATATCCGCCGGCGCCGAGCGGCCGCAGGGCGATTCAAGAGGGAAACAGGAGTCTGGTGATGAAGAGCACGATGCGAGTTGGTGGGGCGGCCGTGATTGCGGCGCTGGTCATGACAGCGGGGACGACGAGCGTCGCGCTGGGTGGTCCGGGGCAGGGCGCGGGCGAGAAGAAGCCCGACTTCCCCCCGTTCGACAAGGTGAGCGAGGGGCTGACGAAGGTGACTTCGACCGCCGACGGCTCCAGCGGTCTCTACGACCTGTACAAGGACGACAAGACCGGCAAGCTGCTGGCCGTGCTCAACAGCGGGTACGAGAAGCAGCTGATGATGATCTCGTGCACGATCTCGGGCGGCGACGCGCAGGCGGGCGTCATGGGCCCGACGCACTACGTTAAGTGGGAGAAGATCGACAAGCAGCTCGCGCTGGTCGCGCCCAACCTGGGTGTCCGGACCGACGGCGACAAGCAGGCCAAGGACTCGGTCGAGCAGCTGTACACGGGTCGTGTGATCCTGAGCGTGCCGATCGTGTCGATGCAGGGCTCGCGACCGGTGATCGACTTCGGCGCGATGATGACGCAGCAGTCGGCGCGGTTCTTCGGCCCGTCGGTGTTCGGCGGGTACGGGCCCAGCGGGGGCGCGATGAACGCCCGCCTGGCGAAGCTGACCAAGACCAAGGCGTTCCCCGAGAATGTGATCGTCGAGTACCAGATGCCGCGGGCGAGCGGGCAGATCATCCGCCTGACGCTGGACGTGAGCGAGCTCAAGGGCACGCCCGGGTACAAGCCGCGCAAGGCGGACTCGCGCGTGGGCTACTTCTACGACTTCCACGAGGACTACGCGAAGATCGCGACCGAGGACGTGACGGACCGCTACATCTCGCGATGGAACATCGAGAAGGCGAGCAACAAGCTCAAGATCAGCCCGCCCAAGGAGCCGCTGGTCTGGTACATCGAGCACACCACCCCCGTCGAGTTCCGGCGCTACGTGCGTGAGGGCATCGAGCTGTGGAACGAGGCGTACCGAGAGATCGGGATCGACGGCGCCCTCGAGGTTCGCCAGCAGGACGAGTCCACGGGCGCGTTCATGGACATCGACCCCGAGGACGCCCGCTACAACTTCTTCCGCTGGAACACGTCCAACCAGGGGTACGCGATCGGCCCGAGCCGCACGAACCCGCTCACGGGCGAGATCCTCGACGCGGACGTGGTCTGGCATCAGGGGCTGACACGGGCGGTTCGGGGCATGCTCTCGAACCTGGCCCGGGACCTGACCGAGCAGTCGTTCAGCCCGGACACGCTGGCGTGGTTCGATCAGCACCCGGACTGGGACCCGCGCGTGATCCTGTCGACGCCCGAGCAGAAGGCGCAGACGATGGCGATGCGGGCCGTCGAGGTGCAGGCCGCGACGGAGCACGAGCTGGGTGATACGGACCACCCGTGGACGCGCTGGTCGAGCGACCAGACCAACAGCGCGTGCAAGATCGGGAACATGCTGTCGGTGGACATGTCGCTGGCCGCGGCGGCGATGGACGTGGGCATCCTGAACGCGGGTGACGAGAGCGACCTGCTCGACGGGCTGCCCGAGGAGTTCATCGGGCCGATGATCCGCTACATCACGGCGCACGAGGTCGGGCACTGCCTGGGCCTGCAGCACAACATGGCCGCGTCGACGATCCGCTCGCTGGAGGAGATCAACTCCCCCGGGTACGAGGGCGCGACGATCGGCTCGGTGATGGACTACTGCGCCCCGAACATCAACCACGGGCTGGGCGAGGTGCAGGGCCCGTACGCGACACCGACGGTCGGCCCGTACGACCACTGGGCGATCGCCTTCGGCTACGGGCCCGAGAAGGACGTGGAGAAGGTGCTGGCGCGGGTGGGCGAGCCGGACCACATCTTCGTGAGCCAGGTCGCCATGAGCGTGGGGTCGGACCCGCGGAACATGACGTGGGACTTCGGCGCTGACAACCTGCAGTTCGCCGAGTCGCGCCTGGGCCTGGCCAACGAGCTGCGGGCCAAGCTGCTCGAGGACGTGGTCAAGGAGGGTGAGCCGTGGGCCGTGGCGCGCCGGCGCTTCAACGCCCTGATGGGCACGCACATCCAGTCGATGTTCATCGCGGGCAACTGGATCGGCGGAACGTTCACCAACAACGACTGGAAGGGCGACCCGGGCGACCGGGCGCCGATCGAGGACGTGCCCGCAGAGCGTCAGCGCAGGGCGATGAAGCTGATCATCGACAACTCGTTCGAGGACGACGCGCTGGGGCTGACGCCCGAGCTGGTGCGTCACCTGGGCAATGAGTACTGGTGGGACCCGTCGGGCATGAGCGAGCTGATGGCCGATCCGAGCACGACCGTCCACGACATGGTGGGCAGCGTGCAGAGCGTGGGGCTGTCGCTGGTGATGAACCCGGGCACGCTGCGCCGGGTGTACGACAACGAGTTCCGCACGCAGGGGCAGGACGACGTGTTCACGATGAACGAGCTGATCACGGGCGTGACCGACGCCGCGTGGCGCGAGGTCGCCAAGCCCGGCAAGGAGATCTCCAGCTTCCGTCGCAACCTGCAGCGTCAGCACGTGGAGTACCTGACCACGCTCTCGCTGCTGGACCAGGGCAGCCCGGTGCTGCGGACGATCAGCACGCTGGCCAACGTGGAGCTCAAGCGGATCGACACGATGGCTGAGAAGGCCCAGGGCTCGATGCGTGACGCGTACTCAAGCGCCCACCTGAGCGATATCCGCACGCGGATCGGCAAGGCCCTCGACGCGTCCTACGTCATCGACCGCTGATCCGGTTTCTGAAGCCCTCTCCTGAGCGCCGGTCCCATCTGGGGCCGGCGCTTTCGTGCGCGCTCAGGCGTCGGGGGGCGGGTCGTTGTTGCTGTTGCCCTGCCCATTGCCATTCTCTTCGTCGTCGGGTCCGAAGAGGGCGTGGGTGATCCAGTTGGACCAGAGCAGGGCGAAGACGATGAGAAAGACGTAGAAGCCGATCTCGAACTCGCCCAGGCCGCAGGCGGCGCCGATGGCGGCGACGGCCCAGATCGCCGACGCGGTCGTCAGGCCCCGGACGGATTTCTTCGAGTGCAGGATCGTGCCCGCGCCCAGGAAGCCCACGCCCGAGATGATGTACGCCAGCACGCGGGTCGGGTCGGTGCGGATGGTCTCGCCCACGGGGTGGGCGTTGGCCAGCTCGATGCCCAGGGCCGCGAACCCGGCGGCGCCCACGGCGATGAGCACCATCGTCCGCGTGTCGGCGGGCTTCTCCGAGCGGGATCGCTCCCAGCCCAGCAGCCCACCAAGCACCGCCGCCGCGAGCAGGCGGGCCAGCAGCTCCAGACGATGGCTGCCCCACAGGGGGGTCTCCGTCAGCACGCCCAGTGTCAGGATTCCGAGGTCACTCACGGCTCTCGCTCCAGTCAACGCCCCAACAAAACATATGCAACGCGCATAGATCACGTGAGCCCGAATGCGATTGGCGTTTGGTCGGGTACCAGCGGCGCGGCCCGCTGGGACGCCTTGGCACGCGTCCGCTCGGCGTCGCGCCAATGACCTCACCAGGCCCGGCGCGCGTGGAAGAGAACGGCAGCGCCGAGTTGACCCGGGAGGCTCGTGCGGCGACACTTCCCCACCTCGGGGCCACGGATGGATCCCGGCCCGCCCTCGGACGTACCGACGGTGGGCCCAGCGGGCGAGCACTCGCCCGTGCGCGTGGGGGGCCCGGAGGCGACCCTTCCGAAGATGGATATGAATCACCCGGCGCCGGGCGGCGCTGGGTCAGTCTGGAGCTTTCTATGGCAGCTCGAACCGGAGCGAGCGTCGGCGTGGCCGTCACCATCACGATCCTGGGTGTGCTCAGCCTCGGGCTGTTCGTGCTCTCGATGGTGTTCTACGGCAACGCGGCCAAGGCGCAGCAGGAGCAGGCGCAGGTCCAGGCGGAGTCCGAGGACTTCATCAAGGCGTCCGAGCGCGAGCGCGAGGGCGTGCGACGCGCACTCTCGCAGGCCAACGACGACCGCAAGAGCGTGGTCGATTACCTGCTGACGCAGATGCGTGAGAGCATGACGCTCGCCGCGGGACCGGACGCGTCGGACCTGACCGCCTCGGGCCTGCGTGACCAGATCGTCACGCTGGGCGGGGGCGAGGGCGACTCGCTCTCGGGCATGATCCGCGATCGCGACGCGA
Organism: Phycisphaerales bacterium; assembly: GCA_029260375.1. Taxonomy (GTDB): domain Bacteria; phylum Planctomycetota; class Phycisphaerae; order Phycisphaerales; family UBA1924; genus JAJRXR01. The sequence goes on from JAJDDI010000040.1 coordinate 54,595, forward strand.
CCATCGCGGACCTGACGACGCGTCTGGACGAGGCCGAGGCGGACCGCCAGGCGGCGCTGGACCGGGCCGCGGCCGAGGCGGCGCGGGTGGCGCAGATCGAGTCCGAGTTCAACATCGCCAGCGGCGAGATGGGCGACGACGTGGGCACGATGCGCAGCGACCTGCAGGGCGTCTGGCAGCGCGTGTCGGATCTCGAGGCCGAGATGAACGATCGGGTGAACCGCATCCAGACCGACGCGAGCGACGAGCAGGGGCGCCTGCGCTCCACGATCGCCGAGCAGCGTTCGGAGCTGACGGTCCTCAAGACCCAGCTCGCCCGCCTCCGCGGCGAGGGCGGCACCGACCGGGTCGCGGGCGTGCCCGAGGAGTCGCTGGTGGACGCGACCGTCAGCCGGGTGGACCCGGTGGCGCGCGAGGTCGTGCTCTCGATCGGGCGCGGGCAGAAGGTGATCCTGGGCATGACGTGCGCGATCTACAGCTACGCGACGGACATCCGCCCCGACCCGCTCACGGGCGTCTACCCGCTGGGCAAGGCGGTCGTGGAGGTCACGCGGGTCAACGACGGGTTCAGCATGGCCCGGATCATCGAGGAGTCCCGCGGCAACCCAATCATCAAGGGCGACGTCGCCGCCAACGCGGTGTACGACCCCAACAAGACGTACAAGTTCATGGTCTACGGCAACTTTGACCTCACCGCCGACGGCGTGGCGACCCCCCTCGAGGGCGAGGACCTCAAGGCCCTCATCCAGCGCTGGGGCGGCGACCTGGCCGCGGAGATCACGGGCGACCTGGACTTCGTCGTCCTGGGCGAGAAGCCCGTGCTGGGCCCCGAGCCCCCCACGGGCTCGCCCGTCGAGGTGGTCGAGGAGTTCCTGCGGCGCAAGCGCGTCATCGAGCGCTACGACCGGCTCTTCGAGTCCGCCCAGACGACCGCGATCCCGGTGCTCAACGAGAACCGCCTCCGCACGCTCATCGGCGACTTCCCCGGCTAACGCCTGATCGCGAGACACGCTCCATGGGCGCCCGACCCGCCGGACCCACGGCTCTGCAACGGTCGCTGATCCACCCGGCGCTCTATTACGCGATCCGGGGCGCGCTCGTCGCGCCCGGGGTGGCCGGCCTGGGCCCGTCGATCGACGTCGCCCGCAAGGCGGGTCGCGCGTTCGGTTCGGCTCGGTTCAACAAGAAGCGTGTCGATCGAGCGATGGGGCACATCGAGCAGGCGATGCCCGAGCTCGACGCGCCGGCGCGCCACGAGCTGGCGGTCCGCTCCTACGAGCACCTGTTCGAGCTGGGCGTGGAGATGACCTCGTGCTCGCGGACGATCTCCGAGGACGCCTGGCCCCACCACATGCGCCTGGGCGACATCAAAGAAGCCATCGATGTCCTGCTCACGGGCAAGCCCACGATCCTGATCACCGGGCACTGCGGTAACTGGGAGGTGCTGGGCTTTACCGTCGCGCTGCTGGGCTTCAAGGTCCAGAGCATCTACCGCCCGCTGGACGTGCGCCCGCTGGACACGTGGGTGCGCGAGTCGCGGGGGCGGCGCGGGATGATGCTGCTCGACAAGTTCGGCGCGATGCACCAGCTCCCCGAGATCCTGCGCACCGGGCAGGGCGCCCCCGCGTTCGTCGCGGACCAGAACGCGGGCGACCGGGCGCTGTTCGTGCCCTACTTCGGTCGGTTGACGTCCAGCTACAAGTCCATCGGGCTGCTGGCGCTGGAGCACGACGCGACGCTGATCGCGGGCATGGCGCGCCGGATGCCCCGCGGCTCGGGGCAGGGCAGCGTCCGCCACCCGGGGGCGCTGGACTACAACGTTGAGATCAAGGGCGTGCTCGAGCCCGGGGAGTACCGGGGCGCCGAGGATCCGATGTATTACCTCACGGCCTGGTACCGGCGGGCGATCGAGAAAATGGTGCTCGGCGCGCCGGAACAGTACCTGTGGATGCACCGGATGTGGAAGAGTCGCCCGAGGCACGAACGCCTGAACCGGGCGTTCCCGGACCCCCTCCGGGAGAAGCTGGCG
>JAJDDI010000041.1 GCA_029260375.1 Phycisphaerales bacterium
TATCCGATTTCGCTCGCCGCTACTGACGGAGTCGCTGTTGCTTTCCTTTCCTCCAGGTACTGAGATGTTTCAGTTCCCTGGGTTCGCTTCACGCACCTATGCATTCAGTACGTGATGACCCTAACGGGCCGGGTTTCCCCATTCGGACACCCACAGATCACAGCCTGGTTACCGGCTCCCTGTGGTTTTTCGCAGGTTCCAACGTCCTTCATCGCCTCTTGACGCCAAGTCATTCACCATGCGCCCTTCGTGGCTCGATCACACCTGCCGGACGCCGCAATGGCTCCCAACAGCTGGTCTCTTACGCCCGCCCTTTCCGAGAGTAACGTGTTCTCGGGTGGACAAGCGATCCGGCGTTCCTGCCCCCTAAGCATGGGGCAACAACCCGGACGCCAACCTCTGACGCTACAGATTCATTTTCTCGTCGTATACCACCCCCGGAATCCTCTGCCGTGCAAAGACCTGCACCGCAAACCCCGGGGGCGTCGTTCGTCATGATCCGGATGTCAAGGTGGCCGAGCCCTGGCGGGATCAACCCGCGTCCGACTCTCACGCCCCTGTTGAGAGGCGAGGGGATGTTAGGCCTCAACCCCCCTTCGTCAAGCTGGAGCTTTGACAATTCGACCCTGTTCCGCTTCTTTCTGCGCAGGATCCGCCGATGAATCCTCTGGATCCCGTGTCTGAGGTCGCGCAGGGTCCCAAGGCCTGCTCAGGGCCCTTTTTTCAACCGCCCGCCGCCCTTGCCGAAGTCATCGATGTCCTGCGGTCCACGCGGCCTTGGTCCCCGACGGGCCGTCCGCTCCTCGTCGGGCAGACGCAGGTCCATCACCTGCCCCGCGATCGCCGAGCTCCTCGCCGAGGCGTACGTCGGATCCTGGAGATCCTTTGAGGGGCGGCGGACTTCAAGACGCCCGTCGGGCGTCCGAATGACCACCTGACGGATTTTCTCCCGGTCGCCAAGGGCGCCCGCCCGCGTGAGGGGCAGCTCGCTCACGTCCAGCAGGAACGCCGGGACGCTCACATCTATCTCGGTCGGCGCCCACGCCACACCCTCGGGCGTCACGCCCCCGGGATCGGACTGACTCGAAATGTATTTCCGCATCCCGTCCTCATCGAGCGTCGCGGTATCGAACAGCACAAACCCCGCGGGCACACCCACACTCACCCGGACCGCGTCGCCGGGCTCCAGAAGCACACGATCCGACCGGTAGTGCCCGTAGTACATGTGGAAGACCTCAACCGTCGCCTGAGCCCCGGATCGCGACAGACGGCTGTCCTGCGACGCGTTGGTCACAAAGTAGCTCGTCCGATCGCCCACGCGCACCGGCGAGCTCCAGTCCGACCAGGCGCCGTGCACCAGCGCCTCACGCGCCAGTGACTGCTGCTGCTCATCGGACTCGTCGAGCTGCGACCCCTTCTTGTACAGCGGGTTGTTGATGACCGCCCGGATGCGGTATCGGTACGTCGCGCCGGGCTGCACGCCAATATCGTGCGACCAGACCCGAAGCGATTCCTGCTCGAACAACGGCGCCTCCACCGACGCCACCGACTGGCTGCGCCGGTCGTCCAGGTCACGCTCCGCCTGATCGATCTTCGTCTTGAGCTGGCTGATCTCGTCCTTGGCCTCGCTGATGCGTCGGTCCATGCCCGACGTGCGCGAGCCGGTCGTACTGCTCGACGCGCCGGTCGGGCTCGCCCCCGATCCGACCGCCCTACGCCCGCTCTGGTTGGCGCCGGCGCTCGGCCGGTTCGGACGCGGCTGCCCGGACTGCGCCGCCTGGCGCCCCTCGAGCTCATTCAGGCCCTGCTCCGCACGGGCCAGGTCCAGACGCAGCCTGGGCAAGCTTCCTGAATCGGACATCTGCGCCTCGATCTGCTTGGCCAGCGACGGCGCCTCCCACACGGGCCCCGCGATCAGCCCCGTTGAACGCGGCTGCACCACCGCTTCCCGGTTCCTTCCCGCGTCGCTCGCGACCCGCAACATCGTGCTCAGGTCCACGCTCGCCACGTCAACATCCGCGAACGGGTCGAACGCGCCAGGAACAGGCACGGACGCCTCGGACTCGCCCCAGCTCCCGTCCTCCAGAAGCCGCTGACGCTCCATCGCCGTGCCCACGAGCTCGACCGATCGCCTCCAGGTTCCGGGGATCGCGCGCATCCCGTCATCGTTCGATGAGAGAAGCGTGCTCAGCTCGGTCCCCGAGAACACCCCCTCGACCGACACGCTGGCCAGGTCGTAGGGCTGCACCCCAGGCACGTGCGCCGCCAACGCCGGGTCCTCGTCCAGCGAATACGGGTTGATCGTCCCCCACTGCGCGTGCGCCAGGACGTTGGTCGGGGCTGGCACGCGCGGCGCCATCACCGGGCCATCGAGCGCGTCCGGACCCGAGGCGTCGATCTCCACGTTCGCCATCACGTCCCTCGCAATCGCGAGTTCCGACGACAGGCGGATGCCCGCCGAGGGGCGGTCGCTCCGCCCCGCGATGAAACGCTCCTGCAGATCGGTCGTGGGAACGTTGGGCAGCGAAGGGTTCTCGTCCTCGATCTTGCCCTTGAGGCCCTGGGCCTCGGTCGCAAGCTCGACGTAGATGTCCTGCGGCGGGATCGAACGCGAGCCGCTCACCGGCACCTTGTTCGGCTGCACCAGGAACTGCATCGCCAGCGCGCCCAGCAGCACGACGAAGACCACGCCCAGCACGATCTTCTCGATGTTCTTTTCGATCGGGTTGATGCCCTTGAGCTTCATCGCGTCGTCCTCAGCGGAAAGTGTTGCCTTAGCCGTCAGTCTCGTCTTCACCCACGGGCAGCGTGACACCCAGGGCCGTGCGCACAGACTCGGGCATGTACGAAACGATCCAGTCCCGGAGATACACGCACTCCAGATCCAGCTCGGCGCGGACCACCGCCTCCGAGCCGTAGTAGTACCCCTGCTGCAGATCCGCCCAGGGATCAACCCGCGTCAGACGCACGCCCGTCACGCTGATGAAGTTCGTTGCGCCCAGCGCGTCGATGAACCGCGGCAGCTCCTGAGCCGACATCACGGCGGTCATACGCCCGTGACGCACGTCGTAGACCTGGTTGGTCTTCGAGGTCGCGCGACCCGTGTGCGTAACCGGGGCGCCGTAGATCGACCCGTCCTCCGCGTTGGGCTCAAACCCGAAGAGGCGGACGGACTCGACCCGCTTGACGATCGAGTCACGCACGTCCAGCCCGCCGCTGTTCGCCCGCTGGATCGCATCGATGATGTCCTCGAAAACCCAGAGATCGAACTGCCACGAGAACGCGTCGTCCTGCGTGTACCCCCGGGTGCGCGGGTCGGGCTCGAGCGGCCCGAACCCCTGCCCGCCCGGGAGCTCCACCTCGAAGTCCAGCGGCGTCGCGTACACCGAGATGTCCGCGGCACGCGAGGCGTACGCCCCCAGGCGACGCTTGCGCAGGTCCGCGTCGAGCTCCGCTTCCTGCTCGGGCGTGAGCCGCCCGGTCGAAGACGCGTCCTTGAACTTCTGCTCCTGCTGCAGCTTGAAATCGTACAGACTGTCAGCCAGCGTCTCGTCAGCGATCGCGCCGCCCGCGTTGATCGAGCTGAGCATCTGACGCATGAGCGGCAGTTGCCCGTCCCCAGCCGCGCGCCCGGAGATCAGCTCGGCCATCTCCCCCGCGAGGCGCAGGTCACGCTCGTCCTCGGGCGCCGGGAGCAACCCCTCCACCAGGGGCTTGCGCCCCTTGCGGTTGAACTCGCTCGCCAACTGGACCACCTCGCTCACCTGCCGCGAGCGCTCGTCCCGAGCCCGCTCGTAGAACGAGGTCACGCGGGCGTTGGGTGGGCGAGGGTCCGAGATCGATTCCTCGTCCGCGAAGATCGCGGGCAGCTTGTACTCCACGCTCGCCTTGGCGCGCAGCTTCCGCTGCTCCGTCTTGTAGCTGTCCTCGGCCCGCTTCTGGATCTTTGTGTTGAGCATCCCGCTGACGATGAAGCCCGCCGGGATGAACACAACGATCAGCACACAGCAGATGACGATCAACAACCGAGCCTTGATCCACGCGATCACACCCTTCACGAGTCGTCCTCCTGCGTCTGATCCATCGGATCGAGCACCGCGTACCAGCTCACGACGTACGTCACACGCTCGCCCCGCCCCGCGTCTTCCGCCGGCGCCTCGATCGGAGCAAGCTGCCCGAGATCCGGCGCCCGCCCGGCCCCGGCCCCGGCCTGCGAGCCCGTCCTTGCGAACGGGTCGTCAATCGCTCGAGCCCCGCCGCCCAGATCCTGCCTCGGACGAGCCCGCTGCCTCGCGGGCGCCCGGGCGCCCGCCTGCGCCCCCGTGGTCCCCGGGGCGGCGCCGATCGTCGCGCCCTTCACCCAGGGCTTGTCACCGATGAAGATCGTGTACGGCACGCCCTCACGCTCGCCCAGGCGCCCGTTGAGCCAGACCAGGATCGTGTCGTCGATGATGTAGTTCGACGCCGAACCGGTCTCGACCTCCATGCGGACCAGGATCCGGCGCTTGTCCTTGATCTTGCTGAGCGGGTCGCTGTCGGCTGGCTGGCTGGTCGGCGCGGGGTTTCTATCGACCTGCCCAAACCCGCCGCGCTCACTACCGCCCCTGAAGCCGGGGTCGTCCCAGCCCGTGCTCGGCGCGGCGATGCCGATCGCGCCCTCTTCGCTTACAAACTGCGCGTCGAGCGTGACAAGCGTGAACGCCGGCTCGCCCTGCGGAACCTCGAGCGACGGGTCCTGCGCGGCCCGCGCGTTCGCGTCGGCGAGCATGACGCTCGCGTCACCCAGCACCATCGCGTACACCTCGCGCTCGTCGAACAGCTTGACGATGGTGTCCGCACGCAAATCCGCCTCGCCCGAGCCCGTGACTCCGGCATCCTCGGCGTGCTGGGCCTCGCTGCCCGCGGCCCGAACCACCTGGCTGATCACCGGCGGTGTCTCGGCGCCGGTCAACGCCGTGTTGTCGATCAGGGGCCTGATGAACATCGCGCCCGAGGCCGCCGCCGCGAGCCCCGCCGCCGCCGCGAACCACGGCACCTTCCGCTTCCACATCGCCTCGCGCACCACGGCGACGGGCATCAGGTTCGCCTGCAGTGTCCCCTTGCCAAGCGCCTGGGCCGACAGCCCGTACGCCGTCGCCAGGTTCAGGCTCGCGCCCTGGAACTCACCCGCCTGCGGGCCGTCCACGCTCAGACGCTTGAACTGCTCCATGCGGTACACGTCCAGCTGCAGCTGCTGCTTGAGGTACTTGCGGAGCCCGGGCAGCTTGAACGTCGAACCAAGCCCGATGAGCCGCTCGAGCTCCGCCTCGGGGTGGATCGACTGGTAATACCCGATCGAGCGCTGCACCTCCTGGACGAGATCGCCGAACACCGGACGCATCGCCTGGAAGACGTGCCTCGCGTGCTTGGTCTGCTCGGCCTCCTTCTTGAGCTTCTCCGCCTTCGAGTAGCTCAGCTTGAAGGTGTTTACCAACGCCTCGGTGAACTGGTGCCCGCCGATGGGGAAGGTCCGCACCCACACCCGACCCGCGTCGGCGATGATCAGGTCCGTCGCGACCGAGCCGATGTCCAGCAGGATCGTCCCGGGCGTCTTCTCGGTGAACGAGAGGTCGAACGCCAGCGCGTTGTACGCCGCGATGGGCGAGAGCGTCGCCAGGTCGGGCGTCACGCCCACGTCGCCCAGCATCGTCAGCAGGTCGTTGATCCGCTTGCTCGTGACGGCGAAGATGCCGACCTCGACCTCCGGGCTGTCCTCGCTGGCAAACGTCTGGAAGTCCCACTCGACCTCTTCCAGCGGGAAGGGAATCTGCTGGACCGCCTCGAACTTGACGATGTCGGGGATTTTCTTGGGCTCGACGGGCGGCAGCTTGGCAAACCGCGCGAACGACTGGTGACCCGGGATCGAGATCGCGATCGTCGCCCCGGACAGGTCGTAGCGCGACGCGAGCATCCCGAGCGTGACGCGCATCGCGTCGTCCTTGTCAATCTCGGGCGTCGAGAGCACCTTGGGGTGATTGATCACGGCAAAGTCGAGGACCGTCAGGTCGTCGCCGTCCGCCTGGAGCTTGATCGCCTTGATGGCGCCGTACCCGATCTCGATGCCCCAGCAGATGTTCGATGATGGCATGGTCTGGCCTCTCGCTTCCGGGGTCCGCGCCGCGGACCCCTGGGGGGGCGGATGGTACACGCGACGCGCACAGGCGTGGAATCAGGTTCCCGACCCCGCAGGTCGCTCTGGTCAATTTACGGTCCGCCAGGATCCGTGTTCCGCCCAGGTCTGGCCCCGTGACAGAGCCGTGACACACCGTCAGGCCTCCATCCGCGGGCGTCCTGGTGTTGCGATCAGGCGAACAGCGCCGCCGCCGCGGTGGTGAGCATCGCCGAGCCCTGCTGATCCATCGAGGCCGCGTAGTTGAGCACCTGACCCCGTGAGACCGGCGCCGCCTTGGCCGCCGCGACCAGAGCGCCCGTTGACGCCCAGCGGGTCGGGTTCTGCTGCCAGGCGAGCGAGCTCACCAGGTCGTCGGCCTTGCCCTCGACGAGCATCTTGAGGAGCTCCTGATCCTGCTTGGCGACGTTATTCCGCGCCTCGGCCGCCTCCGGGGTCTCCCCGGAGAGGGCCTGCTGGTCGCCAAACGCCGGCCCCACGTGGGACAGATCCGCCGAGGCGACGACCAGCGTCTTGCCCCCGACCTCAGCGATGGCGTCCCTCAGAGCATTCACAAAGTCTTCAATGCCAAGGCCTTGCCCGTCATAAGACTCCCCGGCGTTGCGGGCGGGGTCGTGCACGAGAGCGCCGAAGACCGGGACAAACGAGCCGTCGTCTCCCTGGCCCAGCGCGTGCTGGATCCACGGGATCTGCAGCTCGATCGAGTGCTCACGCTCGTGATCGAAGCGATCGGCGTACAGCAGCTCGGCCTTGTCTTTACCCAGCTTCTCATCGAGTGTCCGCTTGAACCTCTCGTCCAGCGGGCAGGTCCCCAGCGGGGTCTCGTAGGACTTGTTGCAGCCGCAGACGCCGGTTGATGAACCGAAGTGGTTGGTCCCCAAGATGATAACGCGATCCGGGCGATCCGCGACCCGCATCCGCCCCCACCCCGCGGCGTAGTTGATCCACGACCGGGCGTACTCGTTCCCCGGGACGATGAGCACGCTGGGCAGCTCGTCAAAAGACGGGTTGTCCGCGCTCTCGAGGGACTTGGCGATCCACTGGTCAAAGACCTCCCCGATGAGCCCGGGCCCCTGCTCGGCCTTCTGCTCCTGCGTCGCCTCCTTGCCGATCTTCTGCATGACCAGGGCGTCGGCAAACTGGGCCGTGGTCGCCGGGGGGAGGGTGTCGCTGGCGTCAAAGTCCGCCCGCATCGAAGCTTCCAGGCTCTCGAAGTTGGGTCCCAGGATCAGGGCGGCGTCGTCGAGCTGGGCGACAAGCGACTGCATGGCCTCGATGGTCAGCCCCCGCCCCACCTCGCCCACAATCTGATCCACCGTCCGCGACCCGTCCATCAGCGGGAGCAGGTGCTGGACCGCCGGGTGGGTCCCGACCACCTTGCCCGAGATCTGCTGGGCGTCGGCGAGCCCCAGGATCACCTGCTGCTGCCCGTCCGGGCCCTGGACGGGCATCGGGAAGGACCTGACCTTCCGCAAGCGGGGCTGGACCTGGTGCGGGGCGTTAGGATCGAACGCGGGCGGCGCGGGTGGGGTCTGATCGGTCATCGCTGGCTCCATGGATCGGCAGGATCCTAGGGGGCGCCCGCTGGACGCTGCGAGACACAGGCCTAGACTTTCAGCCCGATTCTCGACAACCGCCCCGCCAGGGGCGGGCGCCTGGGAGGCGACGTGAGCATCGGGAAGTACAGATGACGGAAGGACGCGCCATGCTCGATGGCATCAAGGCCGGGCAGACCATCAAGTGCACCATCACGGGCGAGCCCAAGGCTCAGGACGCCTCGGACACCATCGTCCGCCTGATGCGTCGCGACCCCGACATCAAGCGCGCCCTCGCCCGCGCCCAGCGCCTGCGCCGCCAGCGGATGCACAGCTACATCCGCGGCAACCGCGTCTGGCACGCCCGCGAGCGCTGCTCGAACATCGCCAGGGTGCAGACCGGCGCGACGTGGCAGATGCCCTACACCGTCGATATCGCCCCCGACCTGAACGCCGTTGGCGCGTACGTCAACGTCGAGAAGGCCTGATCCGGGCGCCGGGCGTTGCGCCCAGGAGTTGCAGACATGACCACCCGGGCTTTGAGGTCGCGCCCGCTCGCGGGCGCGACGGTGTCCTTGTGCGCCCTGTCACTCGCAGTCTTCTCCGCGGGCTGTGACCGGGCGACCACACCTCCCCAGCCGATCGCCTCGGAATCCGAGTCGAGCGCCGCGACTAACTCCAATACACGCTCGTACAGCGTTCGGGGCCAGGTCGTGCTCGTCCCGGTTCCGGCCAACCCCGCGACCGAGCTGCAGATCCATCACGAGCACATCCCCGACTTTGTTGGGTGGGACGGCAAGCTGCACATCAACAGCGACGGCGTGCCCGGGATGAAGTCCATGACCATGCCCTTCCCCGTCGAGGACCCGTCGGTCCTCGCAGGCGTCGGGCCCGGCGACCGTGTGAAGTTCACGCTCAACGTGGACACCGAGAATCGCCGGTTCTGGGTGAGCGAGATGACGAAGCTCAGCGACGACGCCCCGCTCGATTACACGGACAAGGCGCCGCCCGTTGAGCACGGCGGGCCGGACGCGCCGGCAATCGACGGTCCCTGAACCGATCCCGACTCGTCAGACCCGAAAAAATAACCCGGCACTCAGCCACAGGCCGAGCGCCGAGTCTCGTGGGGGTCAGGTTGCGTGCGTCGGCAGAGATCGACTTGCTCGATGCTCTGCCTTCCACCATGGGATACGGGCCTGCCCGGCGCCGGTTTCAGGCGAGTCCAAAAACATCGCCAGACCCTGGATCCCTCTCCGCTGGCGAGCGATCGCTCACGACGCGCCCTAGTCAGGCGCTGCTGAGAGCCCCAGGCGGTCCATCACCAGCCGCAGGTCCGCCCACACCTTTGCCCGGTTCTCGGGCGTGTAGGAGCGGAGCAGGAACGCCGGGTGGTAGGTGGGCATGACGGGGATCCGGGACGCCCCCTCGGGCGCGTCGGTCTCGAACGCCCCGCCCGGGGGGTACGCCGCCCAGCGCCCCCGCATCTGACGCATCGAGGACGATGTCTCAAGCAGCAGGCGCGAGGCGGGCAAGCCCAGCGTGACGATCGCCTCGGGCGCCACGATCCGGATCTGCTCGCGCAGGTACGGGGCGCAGCGCCGGGCCTCTTCGATCGTCGGCGTCTGGTTGTTGGGCGGGCGGGTCTTGAGCACGTTGCAGATGTAGACCTTCTCGCGGGAGAGCCCCATCGCGACGATCATCTTCTCGAGCAGTTGCCCGGCCCGACCCACGAACGGGCGCCCGGTCCGGTCCTCGTCGGCGCCTGGCGCCTCCCCGATGAACATCAGGCGGGCCTGCGGGTCGCCCTCACCGAACACGATGCTCGTGTGGTCGGTCACAAAATGCTGGTGCGGGGCGTCGCTCTCGTAGCGGGCCCGCAGCGCGTCGAGCTGACGCTGGGCCTCCGCCGGCGAGTCGGGGTCGTGCTCGGCCACGCGGATCTCATCGACCGCCCCGCCGAACGTGGGAGGCGCCGAGACGGGCGTAGCCGGGGCGGGCGCCGCGGGCTCAGGACGTCTCGGGACCGTCGCCCGGTCCGGCGCCTCAACCCGGACCGGCCTTTCGGGAGCAACATGGGCAACGGCCTCAGCGGACGAGGCGCCGCTCAGGTACACCGGAACAAAGTCCACGCCCAGGAGGGCGGACGTGCGCGCGTGCTGGGAGACAAGCCTTGATCGGCGTGACGTGTCCTCAGGCGGCGTGGGCATCGACGGGGGCATCAATCGTCCGCGGGGGGATCGGTCGGGTCATCCAGGGCCTCGTCCAGCTTCTCAGCGCCCTCGTCGAGCGGGTCGCCGGCGTCGTCGGCCGGGTCCTCATCCTGCTCCTGCGCGTTGCGCAGCGCCTCGTCGATGGCGGCCTGGTCGGGATCACTCGTGGGCTCCCCGTCGCGCTGATGCGTCGCCTCGCCGGGTGTGCCGGTGCGCTCGATCTTGGGACGGGGCTCGAGCAGTGTCGGCAGGATGGCGCCGCAGACGCCGCCGATGACCAGCCCCAGCACGAGCCCGGGCAGGAAAGCTCTGGCAAAGGCGCCGCCCTGGTCTCCGGATGTCTCGCTCATCACTGTCTCCCGATGGCCCGCTGTGAGCCAGATGACCCCTGCGGAGGCGCCCGTGCCCCACACTCCAGAGAGCGTAGCACACCGCCCGACCCGGAGGGCCCCAAAGCCCGGCACGAGCCCCGGACCTAGCGCCCCAGGCGACGGGTCCGGTGCACCCACCGGGCGTAGCCCAGCAGGGCCTCGGTCCGCCGGCCGATCGAGCGGGGCGGCGCCTCGCCCAACGCGGTGCTCTGGCGCCATCGCCAGTAGGGGCTCGACATCCGGAATCCCGAGCGGGCCAGCATCACCAGCACGTGGGCCAGGCCCATCGCGGTATCCAGCGTGTCTCGGATCAGGGCCACGCGTGAGCCTACGCGCCGTGCTCGCTCGAGCGCTTCCCGGCCGCCGTGAACCACGCGACCGTCTCCTCCACGCCCTGCGCCAGCGACGCGATGGGGCGGTACCCGAGCAGCTCGCGGGCGCGAGACAGATCCGCCTGCGAGTGGCGCACGTCCCCCAGGCGCGCCGCCTCGTGATCGGGCGATACTCCCGAGATCCCCAGGCTCTCGGCGATCCGCGACAGCAGCTCGTTGATCGTCACCCGGTCCCCCGCGCCCACGTTGACCACCTCGCCCCGAGGCTCGCGCGGCGACGCCCCGGCCAGCAGGTTGGCGGCCACGGCGTTGGAGACGTACGTGAAGTCCCGCGACTGCTCGCCGTCGCCGTAGATCACGGGCGTCTGCCCGACGCTGAGGCGCCGGATGAACGACGCGACGACCGCGGCGTACGCCGAGTCCGCCGGTTGGCGCGGTCCGAAGATGTTGAAGTACCGCAGGCTCATCGTCTGGAGCCCGTAGCTCTCGCTCCAGGAGCGGCACAGCCCCTCGCCCGCGAGCTTCGCGGCCGCGTAGGGCGAGGCGGGCTTGGGCGCGTCGGACTCGCTCTTGGGCAGCTTGGTGGTGTCGCCGTAGGCCGAGCTTGACGCCGAGTAGATCACGCGCCTCGTCCCGAGTGAGCGGGCCGCCTCCAGCACCCGGAGGGTGCCCGTCGCGTTGACATCCCACGTCCGCTCGGGCTCCTCGATCGAGCGGGGCACCGAGCCCAGCGCCGCCAGGTGAAAGACCGTGTCGCAGCCGTCGATCGCCTCGCGCAGCGCCCGGTCCTCGAGGACCGACCCGTGCACGAACCGGAGGCGCTTGGGCTCGAGCTCGATCAGCTCCGAGAGGTGCTCGAGGGTGGAGTTGGACAGGTCGTCGATGACGCGGACACTGGCGCCCAGGGCGAGCAGCGCATCGACCAGGTGCCCGCCGATAAAGCCGGCGCCACCGGTCACGCACACACGCTGCGCATCGAAGGCGCCGCGCACACGCCCCACGAGTTCGGACGGCAAGCGGATCACGGATGAAGCTTAGCGATTCTCGACCGCCCGGTCACGCGCGGGGACCGCGACACAAACGAGGCCCGGGCACGCTCGGCCCGGGCCCCACACAGGGATTCAGCATGTCAGACCGCCCGATCGCTCGGAGCGATCAGGGGCAGCCGGCGCCGAACGCGCCGAGGAAGGCCACCACATCCGAGAAGTCGAAGGTCCCGAAGGGCGCCGCCAGGTCCGCGTCCGCGTTCATCGCGCCGAACGCGCTCAGGAACGCGACCACGTCGGAGAAGTCGAGCACGTCGAACGGCTCGGCCAGGTCCGCCTCGTTGCACCCCATCATGGGCAGCGCCAGGACCGAGACGGTGAGCTGGTAGGCCTGGATGTTGTTGGTCGCGTCGCCCGCCACGTGGATGAGGTACGTGGCCGGCGTGAGGATGTCCACGCTGATGAACTCCGTGCCGCCCGCGGGCGCGCTGTCAGAGAAAGCAACCTGCGTGATGAAGTTGTCCTCAAGGACCGTCAGCGCCAGGTCGTGGATCGAGTCGGCGTTGAACGTCGAACCGTTGTTGCACGACTGGGTCTGCGTGCCCGAGAGGTAGCTCCCGCCCGTGGGCGAGACGTTGACGAACAGCGTCGAGGGCACGGTGATATCGACCGAGTAGAAGTCCAGATCGGAGCTGTCGTCGATCGAGACCTGCGCGATCGTATCGCCCGGGAAGCCCACGGCGCCCAGGTCGTTGATGTCGCCGTTCTTCTCCAGCGGGTCGCCGTAGTGGCGTTGGCCGTTGAGGATATCGTCGACCTGCGGGCCGTCGAACGCGGTCGTCGCGGAAGGCTCCATGAGCTTGGTCGAGTTCTGCGGGCACACGTGCAGCATGCCCAGCCCGTGCCCGTGCTCGTGGGACGCGACGTTGCGGAACCGGCGCGAGTTGGAGGCGGTCACGTTGAAGAAGCTGTCGCCCGCGTCGAAGACCATGTCTCCGTCGTTGGGGAAACCGTTGAACGCGAGGATGTTGAAGTTGCCGTCGATCGGGACGGCGCCGATGCGCACGTCACCCCGCACGCCCAGAACGCCCGGGTTCGAGCCGGTGCTAAACGTCACGCCATCGTCATTGGGCTCGTAGACGTAGGTCACGCCGGTGAGCTCCTCCCAGCGGTCGAAGACCTGATCGAAGAGCGACTGCCATGTCGCGGGCGAGCCGTAGAGGCCGTTGAGCCAGGAGAACAGCTGGCTGGTCGAGGCCGATCCGCTGAGCTGCGTGCCATCGGGGACGTAGCTGTAGGTGATGGTGATGGGGTTGCCCTGCCCGCCGCTGCCCGGGCCGTCGGTCGCCGTGTTGTTCCAGCGTGTCGTCTGCTGGAAGCGGCTCGACGTGTTGTACAGCAGCTCGCTGATCTCCCACACCAGCTTCGGGTTGGTCCCCGGCGCGAAACACGCGGCCATCGGGGCCTCGCCCTGCTCGACACGCTCAACCATCCGGAGCATCACCCGGCGGTGCACGTCGCGGAGGCCGTCAAACCGCTCGCGGGTCATCAGGTGCGACACCCTTTCGTATCGCTCGTCCGTCGCCTCGAAGGGCTCGTCAAGGGTCTCGAGCCGCGCCGCCTCGTGCTCGGCATAGCCCACCGCCAGCAGGGCCTGCTGCTCCACGGGCAGCACCGAGAACATCGCGACCTCGATCGGGTTCGGCGCCCGCTCCACGCACGCCGACGGCGCCACGGGAGGGGTAAGCGGCTGGGCCGCGTGGCTGATTGAAACAAGCAGCGACGCGCCGATGGCAAGCGCCCCCCCGGATGCGATGCGTGTGATGCCATGACTCATCTGAGATCCTCTCGTTGCTGATACCCACGCCCGAGGCGCCGGGCTTTCGCCAACACATACGCGGCGTGAGCCCCTTCCGCCTCAACAAAGCTGTCAACTCGGGGCCGTCTCATCGAGACTACCTGTTTGCCCCATACGGGCCAGCCCGCTTCTCGGAGAAACGAACACCGGGCTGGAATCACGGGCCCGGGCGTTTCCGCCCGGGCCCGATAGCTACTCACTCGGGCGAGACCGCCGGCTTACGGGCAGCCAGCGCCGAACGCCGCAAGGAACGCGATCACGTCGGAGAAGTCGAACGTCCCGAAGGGCGCCGCCAGGTCCGCCGCGGAGTCCATGGCGCCGAAGGCGCCAAGGAACGCGATCACGTCAGAGAAATCCAGCACGTCGAAGGGCTCGGCCAGGTCCGCCTCGTTGCACCCCTGGTTGACCGGGTCCGTGCAGGTGAGCCCGCCGACGCTGATCGCGTCAACCGCGGCCTCGATCACGGAGCCCGAGCCCGCGTCCTCGGCAATGAAGCGGAGGCGGACCTGAGCGGTGGGCGTGACGAACGACGCGATGTTCAGCTCAACCTCAACCCAGCCGCCCGTCGAGCCGGCGCCCGTCGGGCCGACGACCTCGAGGTTGGTCCAGCTGGCGCCGTTGTTGTTGGAGATCTGAACGGTGAAGACGTCCGCCCCGGGCGCGGCGCCCGTGCCCGAGCCGGTGTTGTCGTACCAGCGGGCGTAGGAGATGGTCGCGTCGGGGTTGCCCGAGACATCGAACGCGGGTGAGGTCAGGATGGTGTCTCCGCCGTCCACGTCGGTGTTGGAGCCGGCGCTGCCGTTGCCGGTCATGTAGCACTGGCCCGAGCCGTCGAAGTCGGACGGGGCGTCACCGCGTGAGCCGTCGCCGCCGGGCACGCCGCGCTGCCACTCGCCCTCCCCGGCGCCGTTGGCGTCGCCGGAGACCGCCCAGCCCAGGTTGGACTCGAAGTTGTCGCTGAATACGACGGCCAGGTCGCCCACCAGGGTGGTGAACGGCGCTGCGGCGCCGTCGGAGGGAAGGCTCAGCGTGCCGGACAGGTCGCCCGTCGCCTGGAAGAAGAACTCGGGGCTTGAGCCGCAGAGCGACGCCGGGAGGGTCGCGGTGTACATCATGCCGCCGGCGGGCGCAAGGGCGATCGTCTGGAACGAGCCGCCGTCGTCGCGGTAGCGCAGCACCTCGGAGCCGGGCGTGACGACCTCGTCACGCGGGTCGATCGAGATCGTCAGCTGCGTGGTCACGCCCGGGTCAACCGAGGCCGGGATCGGGGTGACCAGGCTGAAGCCCAGGGGCAGGAAGGGCAGCTCATCGACCGTCGCACTCAGGTTGTAGAGCTGGACGGTGTTGGACGAGTCCCCGCTGACGCGGGCGAAGTAGGTCCCCGGGTTCTCGGCCACAATACTGAGCAGCTCGCCGCCACCGTCACCGGCGTTGTCGGCAAAGCCGAGCAGTGTCGAGCCGTCCGTGTCGAAGATCGCCACGCTCAGGTCGTGCTGGATCAGGGAGTTGTACGACGAACCGCTGTTGCACGCCTGGGTCTGCGGGCCCTGGGAGTAGGTCTGGCCCGTCGGGGTGGCGCCGATGATGATCTCCGACGGCTCGGGCACGACGATGCTGAACCAGTCGTCATCGGTGTTGTCGTCGATGGAGATGTCGGTGATGAGGATGCCCGGGAAGCCGACGTCGCCCAGGGGCGTCGCGTCACCCGCCGAGTCGTTGCCCTCGGTCTCCAGCGGGTCGCCGTAGTGGCGCTGGGCGTTGAGGGTGTCGTCGAGCTGCGGACCGTCGTACGCGGTCGAGATGAACGGCTCCATGAGCTTGGACTGGTTGGCGGGGCAGACGTGGAGCATGCCCTTGCCGTGCCCGTGCTCGTGCGCGACGATGTTGCGCAGACGGAGCGAGTTGTTGCTCGTGGTGTTGTAGAAGCTGTCGAACGCGTCGAGGACCATGTCGCCGTCGTTGGGGAAGTTGTTGTACGCGAGGATGCCGCCCCCGCCGTCGATCCCGATGGCCGCGATGCGGCAGTCGGCCCGCACGCCCGCGACGCCGCCGGCGCCGTTGAGGTTCACGCCGTCGTCGTTGGGCTCGTAGATGTAGGTGTTGCCCGAGAGCTCCTCCCAGCGATCAAAGACCTGGTCGATGATGGGCTGCCACGTCGCGGGGCTGCCGTAGACGCCGTTGAGCCAGGCGAAAAGCTGGCTGTTGCCCGACGCGCCGCCGATGAGATCGGGCACGAAGGTGCCGTCGGGCACGTAGCCGTAGGTCAGGATGGTCGGGTCGCCCTGCCCCAGCCCGCCGCCCGAGAGCGCGGTGCTCGTCCAGCGAGCGGTCTGCTGGAAGCGGCTCGCCTGGTTGTAGAGCAGCTCGCTCAGCGCCATCGCGACCTCGGGGTCGGTCCCGGGCGCAAAGCACGCGGCCACGGGCGTGTCGCCACGCTCGGCCCGCTCGGCCAGACTCACCATCACCCGCCGGTACAGCGGGCGGATCGAATCGAACTTCTCGCGGCTGATCACGTGCGACACCTTCGCGTACCGCTCGTCGGTCGCCTCAAACACCTCGTCGCCGCCCGCGCCATCCAATCGCTGCGCCTCCACACGCGCCAAGCCCGCGGCGATCCGCGCCCGCTCGTTGGCCGGCATCATCGCGAACAGCGCAGACTCGATCCCGGCCTGCAGATGCGCCGTCACGGCGCACGGCCCGTCCATCACCGGCGGCATCAGCGGCTCGCCCGCCCCACTCACCGATGTGCACAGGCCCGCGGCAAGCGCGAGACCGACGCCCTTCCAGCTCCGACTGGTGAACTCATTCACGTGTAAACCTCTCTCTGTGTGCTGAAACCGGCAGCGATCGGCCCCGAGCCCGGCAACGATCGCCGAGACAGACGCCTCACACCGCGGAAGACTGACCATGCCCGGAGAACCCAGACCCGTGACGCCGACTCGGGCGCCGTAGATACAGGTCTGTTCTACACCAGAGCCCCGCCGGTTCCCCAGATCCACCCGAAAGGACGCCTCCAAAAATGGGGGATTCCACCCGGATTATCGGGGTTCTCGGTCCAAAGCAGGGCCGAACCGATTCCGAACCGACCACGCACCATGGAACGAGCTCACGCCCGCAGGATCAGGGTCAAACACCCGAGCCCAGGTTCACGGACAGGGATCGCCGAAGCCCGCCAGGAACGCGATCACGTCGCTGAAGTCGAACACGCCGACCGGGTCCGCCAGATCGCCAGCGGGGTCCATCGCCCCGAACGCGCCGAGGAACGCGATCACGTCAGAAAAGTCCAGAACCCCCAGCGGCACAGCCAGGTCCGCGGCGCCCGCCGGGTTGGGCGCCCCGGGTGACGGGGCGAAGAATCGGAGGCACGCCGACCCATCGGGCGAGCGCCCTTCCGAGACATCGGCCGTCTGGGCGCCGAATGTCACGGCGTCGATCTGCGCGAGCTGATTGCTCGCCCGGTCGAACAGGCCCACCGCCTCGCCACCCGCCGAGAGCTTGAACGAGGCGTGCAACGCCCCCTGCGCCCCCTCATCGTCCGCCCAGATCACGAGGTACCCACTGGCGCCGATCACGACGCCCGCGGGGATCTCCCACTTGGTCCGGTCCGTGAGGTCGTCGGTCAGGTATCGCCCGCCCAGGTCGATATCGATGTCCTCGTCGTTGTACAGTTCGATGTAGTCGTCGGCATCACCGAACTCGTCGAACGCCGCGCCGTCGTTGCTCGCCAGCCACTCGTTGACGTAGACCCGCGGCGTCGGGTCGGGCTTGGTGAAGCACGCGTCGTCGGGATCGTTGGGCGCCGCGGGCGTCACGGCGCAGAACACCTCGAGCATGTCCGAGCCGTCCGGGAAGCGCCCGTACGACTGGTCGGGCAGCAGGCCCGGGTACGTCAGGCTGTCAATGAGCACCGCGCCCAGGGCGTCGGCGTGCGAGAGCGTAACCGTTTCTCCCCCGCTGCCCAGACCGAACGTCGCGTGCAGCGGCCCGTCCAGCGGGTCGTTGTCCGCCCAGATCAGCAGG
This sequence comes from Phycisphaerales bacterium, assembly GCA_029260375.1. Lineage (GTDB taxonomy): Bacteria > Planctomycetota > Phycisphaerae > Phycisphaerales > UBA1924 > JAJRXR01. Next base: position 17,482 of record JAJDDI010000041.1, read on the forward strand.
AACTCGCCCGCGCCGATCAACGTGCCGCCCGGGATCTGCCACTTGCGCGGAACACTCGGATCGTCCGAGAGCCACATCCCCGACAGGTCCACGGGCGCGTCGCCCGCGTTGTACAGTTCGATGAAGTCCTCGAACTGCCCCGCCTCGTCCATGATGATCGAGTCGTTGCTCGCGATGACCTCGTTGACGAACACGCTCGGCAGCGCCGCCGGCTCCGGCGTGCTGCTTCGGAGGTACGCCGTCCGCGCCTCGATGTACGGCTTGACGCCCCACGCCCAGGGCTGGCCTCCGGCGTAGCTCGCGGGCTGCGTGTATGACGCGAGGAAGTCCGCGTGTGTATACCCGTAGTCCGACGCCCCGCCCGCGTACGACCCCATAAACGCGTACGGCGCCAGCATCGTCTGCAGCGCATCAATGTGCGACTCCCTCGGCGCCAGCGTGAAGGGCCCCTCCACACCGCCGACCACACCGCCGTCGTACGGCGTCAGCGTGTGCGTCGGGTACGTCCCCGCGACCGAGGCCGTGTCGTAGTCGGGCGTCGCCTGCGCCGGGTTGGACAGGTGATCCAGCCCCGGCTCGAAGCCCACGCCCCGGTCGTTGGTCGTGACGACATCAAAGTCGAAGCTGTCGGTGTCCGTCATTCCCAGGCGCGCCAGCGGGACGCTGTACCGGGCAACACCCAGCGCCTTGTCGCTCAGGTCCTGATCAATCCCCCCGGGGTTGTCGAAGCTGGCGTGAATGAGATCCCATCCGCCGCCGTTCCACTCGTAGAGGATGAACCCGCCGCCGTTGTCGGTCCACGAACCCAGGAAGTAGTCCGCGTTGGTGGGCGTGATGATCTCTCGCCCCCACGGGTTGGTCGTCGATCCCCCCGGGCCCGTATCGAAGAAGAACACAACGCGAGCCTGGTCGGTCGAGCCGCCCACGTCGATCGGCCCGGCAACCTGAACCGAGGCCAGCAGGGCGTCCTCGTCGTTGGCCAGCGACACGCTCAGGATGTCAAAGTGCGGGTCCGAGAGCGAGAGGAACACGTCCCCGTCCGTATCCGGGTACGCCGTCTCCACCGGATCGGCGGGCTCGCCCACCGCCCCGACCAGCTCGCGGATGTAGCGGAAGTACTGGTCCCGGTACGCGTCGATCTCGAAGATCCGGCGCACCAGCGGCGGCTCACCCCCACCGCCGAACGGGCTGGAGAAGTCCCAGCCGAAGCCCCCGTCGCCGAACGTCTCGGGCGGTCGGGCGGCCCAGTCGGTGGAGAAAAAGTCGATGCCGTACGTGTTGTCCAGGTCGTAGGGGATGTACTCGACCACGCCCGATCCCGGGTTGACGTACAGGAAGTAGTTGTTGGCGCCGTACCACAGGTTGTCCCAGTGCCCGTTGGCGCAGTCCACCGCCATGGCGCGCAGGAAGTTGTCCACGCTGAATCGATCGACGATCTCCGCGCCAAACGTCGCGTCGTCGCTGTCCTCGATGAACGCGATAAACGCCGCCAGATCCGCGTGCTGGAGCATCCCGCTGTCGTTCTCCAGCTCGTAGGTCGGCGTGCCCAGGGTGGCGTACGTCGCGGCGTCGCCCGGGGGCACGAAACGCAGGTCCGCCCGCTCGCCCTTGTAGGCGCACTGGTACAGGTTGCCCGTGTCATCGCCGAACCACGCGGCGAGAAACTCGTCGTCGATCTGCTCGACGTTCGCGTACACGTCGTCCACGAGCGACCCGTCGTTGATCACCAGGCGCGCCATCGACGCCCGAGGCGAGGGGACGCCGAACGCGTTGTACACGTCCCACGCCAGCTTGCCCCGCACGACCGAGGGGTCGTTCTGGTGCCCGTTGAGGTTGAGTTTCTCGAGCCCGTGCACCTCGCGCCCGGGCACGAACTCGTTGAACTTGATCTTCCACGACTTCTTCGTCGCGCCCCGCGCCGTGTTCCCGCGCGGACGGATCGCCACGTCCAGCACCGTCTCATCGACCTGCGAGTTGACGATGTGCACGATGCACGGGCGGTACACGTTGCTGAACGGGTCGGCGAGCATCGCCTCCAGATCCATCTGGTCCATCGTGACCGTGATCTGCGTCAGCTCGTCGTCGCGGAAGTACACGTTGCCCGCGTCGGCGTACCCCGCGTCGCCCGTCGGGGGGGGCGTCTCCGCGCCAGAAATCGCCGTCCCGAGCGCCAATACAACAACCGCGTGCCATCGCTTCACGTGAACCTCTCCATCGCCCGTCCGGGCGCACAGCAACACCAACGGACGACTCTACCGCCCCCCGTGAGCCCCGCACAAGCCCCGCGACCGGGTTCCGTGCGTCCGATCCCGCCCTTGTGGGCACCCGCCGGCGTAGATCGCCAGGAAGACGATCACGTCGCTGAAATCGAACACGCCGACCGGCTCGGCGAAGTCCACCTGCGGGTCCATCGCCGCGAACGCCCCCAGGAACGCGACCACATCCGAGAAATCCAGCGACCCGAAGGGCGGCGCCAGGTCCACCGGGCACGCCGGGGGCGCCTGCGCCAGGAACACCCGCACGCACGTGTCGCCCGAGTACCCGGTCACCAGGTCGTCCAGCCCGTCGCCGTTGATGTCTCCAAACGCGATCGCGGTGCCGACCTCAGACGCGTCGAACGTCCACGTCGGGTCCGTGTCGAGCACGCCCCCGTTGTTCTGGTAGATGTGCGCGCGCCCGTCGGAGAAGATGATCTCCGCCAGGTCCGGGTCGCCATCGCCGTCCACGTCGTGGCTCACCATGTCCTGCGGCGCCGACTGGAACGGCGGGTTGGCGACCCACTGGCTCGTCAGCGAGACGCCGCTATATTCGTACCACTGCGTCGGCCCGCCCCCGACGGCCAGGTCGGGCGTCCCGTCCATGTTGAAGTCCGCCAGCACCGTCCCCCGCTCGTCGTCCGTGTTCCCGACAAACAGGCCCTGGTCCACGTCCAGCGTGCCCGCGTTGTTCCAGTAGACACCGCTCTCGAAGTTCACCCATTTCGAGACGCCGACGTCCACGAACCCGTCGTCGTCCAGGTCCGCGGCCGACAGCCCGCCCTGGATCGACTGCTCGCTCGACTGCCACACCGGGACCGGGTTCATGACCCCGCCCTCGTTCTCGAACTGGTACATCGGGCGGAACGGGTCGGGCGAGACCGCCTGATTGGCCGTCACCAGATCGAGATCGGAATCGTTGTCGAGGTCAACAAGCAGGCCGGACGTGCCCCACACCCCCTGGGGCGTCGCGCTCACAAACGACGCGGTCGTCTCGGGCCCGCCCGGACCGCCCGAGTAGATGCGCACAGAACTCGACCCCACCGAGCCGCCGTGGATGGTGACCAGCTCGAGCCCGGGCAGGCCGTTCACCTCGCCCACCTGCACGTCGCCCGTGTGCGTCTCATTGTCCGCCAGCCACGTCGGCCAGGCGCCCAGGTCGCTCGGTTCGTTCGCGTAATCGTTGTACAGGATGAAGTCGTGCCAGTCCTCGTACGGCGGGAAGCTGTTAGAGATGTAGCAGCCCACCACGATGTCGTTGAGCCCGTCGCCGTTCATGTCCGCGACCTTGATCCCGCCGACCTGACGGCGTAACTCCAGCGTCATGTCGGGCACAGCGAGGAACGGCACGCCAGAGCCCAGCAGCACGCCGCCACCCTCACTCGGCGCCGGGGCGCCCCAGACGATTGCCCGCCCGTCGTCGCTGATCTCGACTCGTTCCTGTGCCAAGCTCGGGCCGCACAATCCCGCCAAAAACAGGATCGTCAGTGTTGCAGTCTTCATGGTCGTCAGCCTCCAGACCCGCGACCGGCGGGGCACAAATAAGCCTACCGCATCCGATCTCGTGGATCGAGAGGCGCCCTGGAACTCAGCCGGCGCGAGGCCCGACACGAGTCCACGCTTGCAACGCCCACGCCCAATCGCAAAAAATGGCAGGGACGCCCGACACTCGGACGCCCCCGACAGGAAAGCGAGAGTTACGACCGATCGCGGTCATCCCTGCCGCGGCTCAACGCCGGCGGCGCGTCGCGAGCAGCGCCGCCGAAACGAAAATCCCCGCGGTTCCGGGCGCCGGGATGATGCCAATCGTCATGCCGGTGAAGTCGATCCCGACCACACCCTCGACAAACCCGTCGTTGATGCCCATGCCGAAGACCGTGAGACCGGCAAAGTCATACGAGCCCATGGCGCCCAGGATATCCAACGATGAGATCGGGTCGGTGTCGTAGGTGACGCTGAAGCTCGCCTCGAAGTCGCCGAGAATGCCCGCCTGATCCGTGTTGATGGGCGAGGGAAGCCCCCCGATGCTCTCGCCGAGGTAGAACCCATCAACCGCGGGGTCGTCGTTGCGAACGACGAACATCGGCGTGGCGCCCGCGGGGTAGGGATCGGCAATGCCCACAGAGACGCCGCCGCTGAAGTCGATGCTGAACGTCGACGTGTCGATGGTGTAGCCCCGGATCGGGAAGACGCCGCTGTCGGCGAACATCGTCGAATCGAGCTCGAACGAGTACGTCACGCTCTCGCCCGCGCTGACCGCGGACAGGTCGCTGACGTTGGCCCGGTTGTCGAAGACCGAGCCGTGGATCTGGACCAGGATGTCGTTGCTCGCCGAAGCCGCGCCGGACGCGGCGACCAGGGCGCCGATACACAGGATCTTGCTCATCTCTTGCTCCGTGAGAGCGCGGGTGGCGCACTGTTGATGTTCGGGCGGGCCTTCCGCCCCCGAGCCCAGCCGGGCCTGAAGCTTCGCCCGGGGCTCTCGCGCCGGGCGACGGGTGGATGACTTTCCAGTCGGGTTACGGGCAGCCGGCGCCGAACGCCGCCAGGAAGGCGACCACGTCGGAGAAGTCGAACGTCCCGAAGGGCTCGGCCAGATCAGCCGCGGGCGAGCCGGCGTTGAACGCGCTCAGGAAGGCGGTCACATCGGAGAAATCGAGCGTGCCGAACGGCTCGGCCAGGTCGGCCTCGTTGCAGTTCTGCGGGACGTGCACGAAAAAGCTGGTGGTCGTCGCGGGAGAACCGAAGTTGCCCCACCCGGCAATCCACTCGCCATTGGGAGAGATATCCGAGACGAACGCGAAGACGAACGACTCGTCATAGGTGACGCCGATCTCGTCGAGATAATCGCTGAAATCGTCGGTGCCGATACCATCTCGCCAGATGAACGCGCGACCGAACGTCGCGGGTCCGAAGCCCCATGTCCCGCCGACGATGGTCGTGCCGTCGCTGGTGATCCCGGCGCCCGCCATGTTCCGCTCCGCGCCGATCTCCAGGTTGGGCAGCAGCTCGGTCGTGTCCGTGACCGTGTTGTACCGGTAAGCCATGCCAGGAACGACGAAGCTGCCGATGCCGAACCCGGAGACCCACTCGCCATCGCTCGACACGGCGCTCGCTTCCTGAGCGGGCGTTGTGCCGTCGGGGAGGAAGATCAACTCCTGCACGCCATCGACCCACACGCTGCCCTGGCGCCCGGCGCCGTCCTGCCACCCGGCGACAACATCCCCGTCGAGGTCAGTCGCGTTTGCCCGCGCGGAGTTGCCAACCGTCGCCGACCCCAGATCGATCTTGCCCACGCCGTCCATCCACTGGAACGCGTGGGTGTCCGCGGTACCCTCGGTCGTCCAGCCGAGTCCGACGACGGAGGAGCCGTCGCCCGAGACGCCCCAGCCGCCAGACACGCGTCGCCGCGCAGTTCGTCGCCCCGTCGGCGAAGGACCCGTCCATGCTCGATGTCGCGTTTATCGCCGGCTGGCAGGGCGTCCGACGCCTGCGCCCCATCGACCGCTGGCCCGCGTTCCAGCTCTACTTCCGTCGAGACGACGGATCGCAAATCGGCGACGAGGCCGCGAGCCTGCCCATCCTCCCCGACCGAAAGCCCGGCGATTGGATGCTCGATGATTTCTGCTCGGGCGCCGTGCCCGAGATACACGCCAAGGACACCACCGACGGCGTCTGCTACGAGTTCGGGCGCGGGCCCGTGGGTCGGACCGGGGACTTCGGCTGCTTCTACGGCAATCGGCGCACGAAGGCCGTCGCCCGCCACGCCACCGAGACCGACCGGCTGGGCATGTTCCACGTGGGCGTCACCATCCCCGCGGCCGTGCTGCTGTTCGACCTCTTCGTCCACCGCGACCTGAGCGAGGCGCTCTCGCCCGAGGTGCTCGTGCAAGGACGGCTCCAGACACACTACGAGCACGAGGATCACGCTGTCATCCGCCTGCCCATCAGCACGCGCGTGCACAACCTCGGGCGGGACCCGGCGGTCTCCACGCCGCTGGTGAAGAACTACGACGGGCTCATCGGCGCCGCGATGGCTGGCGGCGGCTGGAACCCCGCCGACTTCCACTGCCTCCGTCTCGTCCTCGAGTACCCGCCCATGCCCTCGACCGTGACGATGCGGTACCCGCTGCCGGACACGGAGTGAATCAGTACGGGCGTTCCCTCGGTCACGGACATCCCGCCCCAAACATCCCCAGGAACGCCGCAACATCGGAGAAGTTGAAGGCGCCCTCGGGCGCCGCCAGATCCGCGTCGGGGTGCATCGAGGCAAACGCGTTCAGGAACGCCGTGACATCGGAAAAGTCCAGCGCGCCGTAGGGCAGCGCCAGGTCCGCGGGGCACGTGCTGGGGCAGTCGCCGGTGCAGAACAGCTCGACCCGCGCCGTGCGCGAGAGCGCCACCCCGCCGACAGCGCCCGGGTCGCTCACGCGCCACTGCATGAACACCACATCGCCCTCGAGCGCCGGGCGCCCCAGGATCGGCCAGTGCAGCGTCGCGTACCCGCCCCCGCTGCCCGAACCGTCGAGCGTGAACGGCCCTTCGAGCGTCTCGGGCGTCAGCACCCCGCCGCTGGGCGGGCTCGTCGAGATCGCCACGAACGCCTCGGCCCCGGGCAACGCCTGCGCGATGCCGATCTTGAAGTCCAGGTTCCCCACGTTGGGCGGCACAACACTGATCATCCGCGGGACCAGCCCGTCCGTCCCGGGCGTGCCCAGCCCGATCTGCGACGGGTTGGGCGGCGTCTCGATGTTGAGCGTCGGGCGGTCGAACGGGAACTGCTCCGCCGCGACGCGCGGATCCGTCAGCCCGTTCTCCAAGAAATCGGTGATCGCGTCGCGCTGGAAGATCGGCACAAGAACAGGGAGCAGCGGGTCGCGGTTGTTGTTCCCCGACGCGCCGGGTCCCAGGTACAGGTTGAACACCGTCGTCATCAGCTGGAAGTCGCCCGTGTGCATGAGCGAGGGCTTGAGACCGACATTCCGCAGCGTGGGGACCTTGAACCTCCCCCGATCCTGCGCCAGCCCGGTCACATCCTGTCGCCCTCGGTCCTCGCTGGTCGGGCGGACCCCGATGTTGCGGAACGACAGATCCGTAAACAGCGGCGGCTCGTGGCACGTCGCGCACGCAAAGCCGCGGAACAGGTTCCAGCCGTCGATCTGTTGCGGGGTCATCGCCTGCGAATCGCCCAGCGTGAACAGATCCCACGGCGACTGGTCGGGCACGAGCGTCCGCTCGTACGTCGCGATCGCCATCGCGATCCTCGCAGCACTGATCTGGTCGGTCCCGAACGCCTCCTGGAACATCGCCGGGTAGCTTTCGAATGTGTCGATCGCGCCCTGCACGTCTGGTGGAAGGTCCGTCGCGATCCCCAGCGGGACCGCGTGCTCCAGCTTCGCGCTGATCTGTGCCCAGTCGCGCGCCTCGTGTGCCATCTCAACATCCGACAGCGGCGGCGCGATAACCTGGTTCTCAAGCGCGCCCCCCGAAGCGATCAGCATCGCCCCCGTATCCGGATCGACAAACTCCTGGCCCGCGCGCCCGTCCCAGAAGGTCTCGGGCGCATACATCGCCATGATCGCGGCTGGCGCGCTCCGCCCCGTCGTCTGGCGGCGCAGGCCAAACACGGCGTCCGGTTTGTAGTCGTCCGCCGCGTCGGATCGGATCACACCGAAACTCGTGCGCATGTCGTCGGGCGTTCCGGACAGTCCGTCTGGCCCCGGGTTGGGCCCCAGCACCGGGTCCGCCCCCGCGGCGCCCGTGATGTGGCACGTCCCGCACGCCATCGTGTTGTCGCTCGAGAGCTGCTCGTCCCAGAACAGGATCTTGCCTAGGACGCGCTTGGCCTCGCTCATCGGGTTCTCGGGTGGGACCGGGACCGGGGGCAGCGTGGAGACGCCCCGCCCGCCCACGCCCGCGACCAGCGAGCCGCCCAGGATCACAGGCAGCGCCAGCAGAGCCAGAGCCGTACCGGTCGCCGCGTATCCGTGTCGTCCCATTGATCTCATCCCTCGCCTGTGTGTTTCCAAGAGACGGCAGCCTAATGGCCCCAACGGCACGGGCGACCTCGAATTGCCGCGTTGTGAAAAATAACAGAGGCGCCGACGGGCGCCCCTGCTCATGATCGGACGTATATGCAGCCTTCTCTACGGACAGCCGGCCCCGAACGCGCCCAGGAATGCGACGACATCGGAGAAGTCCCACGACCCGAACGGCTCGGCCAGGTCCGCCGCCGCGTCCATCGCGCCGAACGCGCTCAGGAACGCGACCACGTCGGAGAAGTCCAGCGAGCCGAACGGCTCGGCCAGGTCCGCGACATTGCACCCGCCGCCCCCCAGGACCGAGATGATCCGGTTGGATGAGACGCCATCAACCGTCGCGAAGCTGCCGGCGATGTGCATCGCCTCGCCCTCGCCCGCGTCGTAGACGATGCCGCCGAACGCGCCGTCGTTGGCCGTGGAGTAGTCCTCCCAGCTCGCGCCGTTCCACTTCTTGGCAAGCACGAACACGCCCGCGTCGGGATGGGCGAACTCGCCCAGGGCGTAGAGCGCCTCGCCCGAGCCGTCGTCGAAGACGACCAGCTCATGGCAGTCCGCATCGAGACCCGCGCCCATGGCCGACCAGCTCGTGCCGTCCCACTTGGCGACGCGCGACGCGGGATTACCGCCCGCGTTGGCGAAACGCCCGCCGACGTACAGCGCCGTGCCGTTGCCGTCGTCCCACGCGGTCATGTGCAGCACCTGCGCGAACCCGGCGGAAGGCGTCACCCCAGCGCCCAGCGCCGACCAGCTCGTGCCGTCCCAGGACGCGATGTTGTTGGCGGGAACGCCGTCGATCGTCAGGAACCGCCCGCCGGCGTACAGCTTCTCGCCATCGCCCAGATCCGCGACGTGGATGTCTAGAACGATCAGCGGCACCGCGCCGCCGATGGTCCCGCCGACGGGGGTGTACGTCGTGCCGTCCCACTTGGCGATGTGGTCCGGCCCGCCGACGCCACCGATGTCCGAGTAGTTGCCCGCGACGTAGAGCTGCTCGCCGGTCGCGCCGTCGTCCCAGACCGCCAGATCCCAGACGGAGTTGAGGAAGGTCTCGGACTCGGCGCCCATCGAGTTCCAGGCGGACCCGTCCCAGCGTGCGAGCTTAGCGGTCCCCGCGACGCCGTTGGCGGTGTCGAAGTACCCGCCCGCGATGAGATCACCCTGGAAGGTGGTGAGCGTGTTGGAGTACTGGTTGATGAGCCCGCCGCCGACGCTCTCCCAGGCCGTGCCGTTCCAGCTCGCCAGGTTTGACGTGCCCGAAACGCCCGAGGCCGTGAAGCTGCCCGTGGCGTACAGCTTGATGCCCGACCCGTCGTCGTGGGGGTGCAGCGCCGCGATGTACGACCCACTCATCCCGGGCGCGCCCAGGGTGTTCGAGTAGTCCGGGCCACCGGCGTGGGCGAGGCCGCACGCGCCTAGAAGCGCGAGCACCGACTGAGCAACAGCCGTCTTTGAGACAATCTTTGAACGCATCGAGATCTCCTCCGTGGAACGACTCGCCGGACGCCCGGGGTAAACACCCCGGTCGCGACCGTGCGTCGCCGCCTGAACCCGTCGCTTCAGCGCCGGGCGGCCCCCACCATCACGCGGGCGAATGCGCAGTTGACTCGCCTCGCCCGCGCCTGTCAAGGGGATTGATCCGCCGCCGCGAGTTACGGGCATCCCGCGCCGAACGCGCCCAGGAACGCGACAACATCAGAGAAGTCCCACGAGCCGAAGGGTTCCGCGAGATCCGCCGCGCCCTGCATCGCGCCGAACGCGCTCAGGAACGCGACCACGTCGGAAAAATCCAGCGACCCGAACGGCTCGGCAAGATCCGCGATGTTGCACCCGCCGGCGCCGCCGAGCGTCCCGTCAGCGTTGACGCGCTGTGCATATGCATCAAGGTTTCCGTTGCGATCATCGCTCCACGCCGCGATGAGCGATCCGTCGCCCGACCCCTTCAGGTTCAGACGCCCCTTCGCGCTCGGGGGCGTCGAGACGCTGATCGCCCCCGCGTCGAGCAGCGCGCCCGACGCATCGACCCGGAACATCTCCAGCGTGCCGTCCGTGCTGCCCACCGTCGGCTGGCAGTCGAAAACCCCCGCGACCCCGCCCGCCACGCTCGCGGCCCGGGGCGGACCGCGGAACTGCGGATCCAGCGGCGTGAGCGCTGCGCCCGCCACGCCCAGCGCCCGGAGCCCGCTGACATCAATCCGCTGCACATTGATGCTCTGGAAGTTCTGGGCGCCGTCCATGTTCCGGTAGAAGACCATCACGTCCCCGCCCGGCGCGAAGGCGATCGCCGGGTCCAGCTGCTGGCGCCCCGCCTCGCCCGAGATCCGCACGCCATCGTCGGGCCAGACGTTGACCCCCGCGGCGTCCAGCCGCTGCACGTAACAATCAAAGTCCCCGTCCCGCGTGTCGTGCCAGGCGATGACCGCCCCGCCCCCCGCCTCGAGCAGGCGCGGGCGGTGAGCGATCGGAACGACCGTCACGTCCATCACGCTCACCCCCCCCGCCGCCCACCGCTCGGCGCCGTCGCTGCCGAACCGCTGCGCGTCGACGTACCGGCTGCTAAAGAACGTCGCGGTATCATGCACCCACGTCGCGATAAAGTCTCCCTTGGCCGTGGGCTCGATCTCTGCAAACGCCGGCTCGCTCGCGCCGTCACCCGCGATCCGCACGCCCCCCGCCGCCAGCTCGACCGCCCCGGCGGCGCTGATCCGCTGCAGGTACAGCCCGGGCAGAACATCGAACCGCGCCCAGACCACGAGGTAGTCCCCGTCCGTGTTCTGGATGATCCGTGGGTCGGCCTCGAACTCCGCGTTGTCCGAGACGCTCACGCCGTCGGCCCCCCAGAGCATCGTCCCGTCGGGCGCGATCAGGTACGCCTGCACGTCGAAGTCCCCGCCATCGCGGGTGTCAACGAACGTGAGCATGCAGTTGCCGTCGGTGTCGGCCCGCAGGTCCCAGTCCACGACGAACGTGTTCTGCGGGTGATCGCTCACGACCAGCCCGCCGGGGGCGAAGGTCGCCACGCCGTCGCTATCGAGCCGCTGCACCCGGATCTCGATGCCGCCGGGCTGGAAGTCGTTCCACCCGACCCAGCTCGAGCCGTCGGGCGCGACGCCCAGCTTGATCACGTCCTGTCCGAGCGCGCTCGTCACGACCGGCGTGTTCAGCGACGCGTCATCGGTCCACTGGGCCGAGGCGAGACCAACCGCGAACCCACCAACAACGCCCAGGGCGACACAACAACGCTTGAGCATGGCTCTCTCCGAAGGTGGGGGACCGCCCATCGCGGGCGAACTCCCAGTATCCCGGATCCGCCCACGCGATCAAGGCGATCTGCCCTGCGCCAGCGCCTCGGCCGGACTTATGGGCACCCGGCGCCGAACGAGACCAGGAAGGCGAGCACATCGTCGAAATCGATCACGCCGAACGGCTCGGCGAGATCCGCGTCCGGCGACATCTTCCCGAACGCCCCTAGAAACGTCATCACGTCCGACGCGTCCAATACCCCGTACGGCTCAATCAGATCCGCGAGACAGAACACACGGCAGCCGTTGAGAAATAGCCCTGCCGCATCCGGCAGAATCAGGTCACCCACGACATCCAACGCTCCATCAAGGTTCGCGTCCATAAGCGTTACGCCCCGCCCAACCGGGCTTGCATCTCCAGCGCCCTTGATCTGCTCGGGCACGAATGTCCCGTCCCCCGCGTTTCTCAGCAGCACGGACTGAAAAGCGACATCTTGGGAGATGACCACACAGTCTTGATCACCGTCGTTGTCAACATCACCCATCGCCGCGTCGGCCAGCAGCGACTTGCTCCCGAGCCCAAGATCGAGCCGCTGGCTCAGATCGAAGTCGCCCGTACCGACATTCAAGAAGATCGACACACCTCCGTTGTCGGGCTCTTCATGGAGTTGCAGGATGTCGACGCGCGCATCACCGTTGAGATCGACGACAATCATCTTCTTGATCCGAGAACTCACACCACCGTCGAAACCTGTGCCGTACATGGGTCCGACGCTGAACAGCCCGCTCCCGTCGTTCTCGAACAGAAGCCCCCCCGACACTCGACCGGCGATCACGTCTGTGTCCCCGTCCGCGTCCCAATCTGCGCTCCGCATCGCGTAGACGTCGTCGAACGCATCGTGCAAGATTGACTGCTGCCCGAAGCCCCCTTCCTCAAGACCGAGCAGCAGCTTGTACTCACTAATCGATACGTACAAAATGTCCAGGCGCCCATCTCCATCCGAGTCGAACACCTCGAATGACTTCACAAAAGGATCCCGCTCGGGTCCCTGCGTCAACGTCTGGGGCGGAAGCAGCCCTCCCGCACCATCGTTCTCGAAGTACAGAATACCGTCCGCGTACCCGACGGATTCGGGGTTGAGCCCGGGCTCGCTGATCGTCAACACATCGGGAAAGCCGTCCTGGTTCAAATCCACGATCTCCGTGCCTCGAACCGGCGCTTCCAGCGGATACACAATCGGCTCATCGAAGACACCGTCGCCTAACCCAAAAAATACAAACAGCGTGGTCAACCTAACTTCCTCATCGATCGCGGAGGGATCACCCATGAAAACAACCAAGTCCTCGCGGCCGTCCGCGTCGAGGTCGGCGCTTTCAACCGTGAGCGCGTCGATCCCAGGCTCAACGCCGATGGGGACCGTCGTACTCGGGCTGAACACCCCAGAACCAAGGCAACTCTCGTCCTGAATCGAGGCGCCGGGCGCCAGCGTCGAATGCAAACATGCCAATGAACCAAGCAAGGCAACTCGCACAAGCATGACAGGCTCCCTCAGCAGTCTCTGCCCCCACTGCCTCACGCGCAGAACTCAGACTATTCGGACCCCCGCGGCCAGGCAATCATAAAAAAGCCGGCTGTACAACCGGCTTTCGTGTGACCCAGATGACGAACCCGCCCTACCCCTGCCGACCCTGCCAGTCCGCCTTGAAGTGCGTGATCCCGTCCGCGACCTTCTCTTCCAGCGACGCGTCCAGGGCCAGCTTGTCGCGCAGCTCGTCGTACACGCTGCGCAGGTTCGTGCGGAAGTACCCGAGCATCTCAGACTCGAACGCCGCGACCTTCGTCAGGTCCACGTTGTCCAGGAAGCCCTTCGTACCCGCGTAGATCGAGATGATCTGATCGGTCACCGGCTGCGGCACGAACTGCGGCTGCTTGAGCAGCTCCACCATCCGGGCGCCCCGGTCCAGCTGCGCCTGCGTCGCCTTGTCAAGCTCGGTCCCCAGCTGCGCGAACGCCTCGAGCTCGCGGTACGCGGCCAGGTCCAGACGCAGCGAGCCGGCGATCTTCTTGATCGCCTTCACCTGCGCGGCGCCGCCCACGCGCGACACCGAGATACCCACGTTAATCGCCGGACGCACACCCGAGAAGAACAGCTCGGGCTCGAGATAGATCTGCCCGTCCGTGATCGAGATCACGTTCGTCGGGATGTACGCCGAGACGTCGCCCTCCTGCGTCTCGATGATCGGCAGCGCCGTCAGCGAGCCGGCGCCGTTCTCGTCCGAGAGCTTGGTCGCCCGCTCCAGCAGGCGGCTGTGCAGGTAGAACACGTCGCCCGGGTACGCCTCACGCCCAGGCGGGCGACGAAGCAGAAGACTCAGTTGGCGGTACGCCACGGCCTGCTTGCTCAGGTCGTCGTAGACCAGCAGCGCGTGCTTGGGCATCGGCTTGCCGTCGGCCATCGTCTTGCCGCCGTCCTTGCCCGACCACATGAAGTACTCGCCCATCGCGCAGCCCGAGTAGGGCGCGACGTACTGCAGCGGAGCCGGGTCCGAGCTGCCCGCGTTGACCACGATCGTGTAATCCATCGCGCCGTGGGCCTTGAGCTTCTCGACCACGCCCGCGACCGTGGATTCCTTCTGGCCGACCGCGACGTAGATGCACACCACGGCCTCCTTCGTGCCCCAGTACTGCTTCTGGTTGATGATCGCGTC
>JAJDDI010000042.1 GCA_029260375.1 Phycisphaerales bacterium
GACGAGCTTCTTGATGTCGTCCTGCACCCAGCAGATGAGCCCGGCGTAGACGATGCCGATGATCGAGAGGACGGCGATCTCCGGGGCGTACTCGACGACGGCCGCGGGGGCCATCATGAGCGCGAAGCGGAAGATGCCGTACGTGCCCAGCTTGAGCAGCACGCCCGCGAGGATGACCGAGCCGGCGGTGGGCGCCTCGGTGTGCGCCAGCGGGAGCCATGTGTGCACCGGGAAGACGGGCACCTTGACGGCGAAGCCCGCGAGCAGGGCGCCGAGCATCAACGCCTGCGAGCTTGCGGGCATCTGCACGGCGTACGTGGTGAGCGTCCCGATGTCGAGCGTCCAGACGCCGGACTGATCGGCGACCCACCAGACGAGGTAGACGAGGCCCGCGAGCGTGATGAGCGAGCCGGTGAAGGTGTAGAGGAAGAACTTGACCGACGCGTGGGCCCGGTTGGTGGAGCCGAACACACGGATGAGGATGAACATGGGCAGGAGCGTGAACTCGAAGCAGGTGTAGAACAGGACCAAGTCACGCGCCAGGAAGACGCCCAGCATGGCGGTCTGGAGGATCAGCAACCAGCCGTAGTAGAGCTTGAGACGATCACGGATGGAGGTGAAGCTGGCGAGGACGCACACGGGTCCGAGAACGGTGGTGAGGGCGATGAGCAGCATCGAGACGCCGTCCACGCCCATCGAGAGCTTGAGCCCCAGCGCGTCGATCCAGGTGATCGAGGCGACGCCCTGGAAGACCTCGGCGTTGTCCCAGTCGAAGCGGCCGAGCACGGCCAGCGACGCGAGAAACGAGAGCGTCGAACCCACGAGCGCGAGCATCTTGGCGGACTTTGCGGGACGGAAGACGATGATCGCCGCGAAGAGGAGCGGCAGGAGCATCGTCACCAGCAGCAGCGTCGCGACGGGGTTCAAGAGGCGCCCCCGATCACGACGAGCACGATGATGAGCAGCACGACCATGCCCCCGGCCATGCCCGCGGCGTAGCCCTGGAGCTGGCCCGACTGGCTCGGACGCAGCGCCGAGGCGAGGGCGCCGGGCAGCTTGGCGACGCCGTCCACGATGGCGTCGATGACGAACTTATCGAAGAGATGGAACAGATGAGCGAAGACGCGCAGGGGCGTCTGGAAGATGGCGATGTAGAGCTCATCGACGTACCACTTGTCCTCCGCCCAGCGGGGGATGGGGCCGAAGAGCTTGGCGACCGAGTCCATGCGGCACTTGCCCGCCTCGGTGCGACCGCCCAGGAAGAGGCCCTGCCAGCCGCGCGGCCCGTGCAGGATCGCGGCGAGCAGGATGCCGATCAGGCCCACGACGCCCGAGACGTAGTACATGATCTGGTGCGGGTCTTGGCCGAAGAGCAGGCCGGTGTGGGCGCCCTCCTCGGCGTGCGCGACATCGGCGTGGTCCGCGTAGGGCGAGTGGTAAGACGCGCTGGAGTCGTTGATCATCGCGCCGACCCAGCCGTGCGAGTCCTTCTCGATGAAGTACAGGCCCGCGGCCAGGATCGAGCCGATCGCCAGGATCACCAGCACGGTGTTGATCGCCCAGCCCGGGGGGTGCGGGTGGAAGCGGCCCCCATGTTCAGCAGCGTGCCCGTGCGCGGCGGTGTGGTGGTCGTCCGTCTCGTCGGTGTGGTCTTGTTCCGCGTGGTCGTCGTGATGCTCGTCACCGGGCTCGGCGTGCTGCGGGCCCAGGAAGACGCGGAAGAAGACGCGGAAGGTGTAGTACGCCGTGAGGCCCGCGGTCCCGATGAGGATCCAGCCCAGGATCGAGTACCCGGGCGTGACGAACGCCTCGGCCAGGATCATGTCCTTGCTGAAGAAGCCCGCGGTGAAGGCAAACCCCGACAGGTTCAGGCAGCCCACCAGCATCCCGATGGCGACGATCCCCCACCCCTTCATCCAGGCGACGCCCGAGAGCTTGCGAAGATCGAGCTGGCCGGCGAAGCCGTGCATCACGGCTCCGCAGCAGAGGAACAGCAGCGCCTTGAAGAACGCGTGCGTGAGCACGTGGAACGCGGCGCCGGTGGTCGTCAGCACGCCCAGGCCCGCGAACATGTACCCGAGCTGGCTCACGGTCGAGTACGCCATGATCCGCTTGATGTCGAACTGGGCCATGCCGATCGTCGCGGCCAAGAGCGCCGTGATCGTCCCCACCCACGCCACCGTCGGCAGCGCGAACTCGCTGATCAGGAACAGCGGGTAGGCCCTGGCGATCAGGAAGACGCCCGCGGTGACCATCGTCGCGGCGTGGATGAGCGCGCTGACGGGCGTCGGGCCCTCCATCGCGTCGGGCAGCCAGACGTACAGCGGGAACTGGGCGCTCTTGCCGATCGCCCCGACCAGCAGCAGCAGCGCGATGCCCTGGGCGGTCATCGGGATGTCCGACCAGCGGTGCTCGCCGGCGGCGGTCAGGTAGCCCTGGAGCTGGTCGCTGGCGAACAGCTCGCTGTACTGCACCGTCCCGAAGTGGACGAACGTGAGGTAGATGCCCAGGGCCAGGCCCAGGTCGCCGATGCGGTTGACGATGAAGGCCTTCTTGGCCGCGGCGACCGCCGCGGGCTTCTTGTAGAAGTACCCGATGAGCAGGTATGAGCAGAGCCCGACGCCCTCCCAGCCCAGGTAGAGCAGGACGAGGTTGTCGCCCATGACCAGGCAGGCCATGGAGAAAACGAACAGATTGAACCCGACGAAGAAGCGGCAGTACGCCCGCCCGACGTCGTGGCTCATGTACTCGCTGGCGTAGAGCGCGATCAACGCCGCGAGCCCGGTGACGAACAGCATCCAGAGAACGGTGAGCTTGTCAATGTAGAACGAGAAGTTCGCCGCGAAGCTCGTCGGATGCGATGGATCACCCCAGGAGAGGTTGATCCAGTCGAAGAGGTGGACGACGAAGGGGTCGCCGTGGTTGAAGCTGTCGTAGCGAAGGAAGACCGCGAGCGTGAGCAGGAACGAGCCGGCGAGACAGCCGACGGTGAGAAAGGCGGGGAGCTTGGTGCGGACGTCGAAGATCGCGCAGACCCCGGCGATGATGACGCCGAAGATCGGCAGCATCGGGATCAGGGCGACCCAGGGCTGCGGGACCTGCGCCGCGCCGACGGCGGCGCCATGGGCGGGCTCGGACACCGACGCGGGGACCGCGCTGGCGAGGGTGAGCAGGCTCGGGATGTCGATCAGGCTGGTCAACATCGTCTCCATCAGCCGCTCATCTCGGCCCACTCCTCGGTGCTCAGCGACTCACGCTTGCGGAAGAGCAGGACAACCAGCGCCAGGCCCATCGCCGCCTCCGCGGCCGCGACTGTCAGCACGAAGATCACAAACGTCTGCCCGGTGTGGTTCAGGTGAAACCGGCTGAACGCGATCAGGGCGATGCCCGAGGCCTGGAACATCAGCTCCGTGCACAGGAACATGATGATCAGGTTGCGCCGGGTCATGAACCCGACGATGCCCAGGGCGAACATCGCCGCGGACAAGAACAGATAGTGCGCCAGCGTCAGGGCGCCCATTGCCTCGGGGTAGTCGGTCTGGGCGAGGGTGAAGAGGCTGTTCACGACGACGCCTCCGCGGAGTGCAGGCGCCTGGCCTCGTGGGCCTTGGCGTCCTCGTCGATCTCGACCTGGCGGCGGCTGAGCACGGTGGCTCCGAGCATCGCCATGAGCAGGATCACGCCCGCGATCTCGATCGCCCCGGGGTGATCCACCAGCAGGCTCGAGCCGACCATCTCGGTGTTGGTCGCGGAGAGGTCCTTGGGCCACTGCTCAGGGCTGAGCGAGCGCGTGGTGTTCGTCTGCGTGTTCTCGATGACGATGGTGCGGCGTTCAATGTTTATCGCGGCCTTGGACACCCCCTCGCCGCCGAGGCGACCGACGCGTTCGTGCTCTTGGAGCAGCCCCGCCTCGTCGAGGATCCGGTCCACCTTGATCGGCAGCGATTCGAGCACGACCTGCTCCTGCGCCACCGGGTCGCTCTTGGGGCTGAGCGAGCCCAGCCCGTTGAAGATCATGGTCGTCAGCACCGCCAGCAGCACGAAGCCCACGCCCGCGGCGATCATCGGCTCGTGGGCCTGGGCGTCGTAGTCGGCCTGCAGCTCCTCGTCGCCCTCAACCGGCGCCTGCGTCGCGAGCATGATCACGAACAGGTACGTGATCAGGATGGCGCCCGCGTAGATGATGATCAGCGCAAACGCCATGAACTCCGCGGCCAGCAGCACGTACACGCCGCTCGACGCGATGATCGTCAGGATGAAGTACAACGCGGAATACACAGGCCGCGGGTGGGTGATCATCCGCAGCGCGCTGCCCAGGGCGAGCGCGGCGAAGACATAGAAGTAGACGTTGGGAAGCTGGTCGTTGTCGTATGCCTTCAGGCTCAGCAGCAGCACGACCAGCCCGCCCGCGCCCGCGGCGAGAATCCCGCCGGGCACGCGCCAGCTCACGCCCCGGGTGGGCAGCGCCAGGCCCACGCCGACGGCTCCGAGAGCACAAGCGATGTACAGGGCCAGCGGGTTGATCAGGGCGTCCACAGAGGCTTCCCGGCAGGCGCCGAGAGCCCGGAGATCGGGCGCTTGGCGGGTTCGTCCATAGCCGCCCGCGGGTCCGAACCCGTCGAGACGCACATGGGCGATGAGGATAGATCGCCCCGGCTGACCCTTCAACAAATCACGACGTTTGGATCCGCCTCCAGATACCATCAGCCCCAATGCCCGACCACCCCCCGACCGCTCCAGTGCCCCCATTGCCCGAGCCGCTCCCGCCACCCGCGACAGGGATCAGGGCGCAGATCCCCAATGCGCTCACGATCCTCCGGCTGGTGCTGGCGGGGGTGTTCTTTGGGCTGCTGGAGGTGAACCTGGTCCACCGTCCGCCGGCATGGCGGCTCGCCGAAGGTGTTCCGAACCCCGCTCCGACACTCCCGGCTTGGGTGCTGCTGACCGCCGCGGGGCTCTTCGTCGTCGCGGCCGCGACAGACGCGCTCGATGGGCATCTCGCTCGTAAGTGGAATGCCATCAGCAAGTTCGGTCGGATCATGGACCCGTTCGCGGACAAGATTCTCGTCCTGGGCGCGTTCGTGTACCTCGCATCCCCCGCATTCGGTGTGATCGACATCGTGTCTTATCCAGAGGCCCGCCTCGTCCCACTCTCGGGTGTGGCGCCGTGGATGGTGGTCGCCATTGTCGCGAGGGAGCTTCTCGTGACCTCCGTCCGAGGATTTTTCGAGTCGCAGGGCGTGGATTTCTCCGCCGACATCGCGGGGAAGCTGAAGATGGTCCTTCAGTCGGTCGTGATCCCGCTGGTGCTGGTGCTTGTTGCGCTGGGGGATCACTCGCCTTGGTCACCAACGCGAGTGGTGATCACCCTGTCGGTCTGGCTGACGGTGCTCGTGACGCTCGCCTCGTGCGCCCCGTACGTCGTCAAGGGGATCCGCTCCGGGCGTGGGCTGATCCACCAACCCTGATCGTGCGCCGTATCCCGGCCATAGAGTGAGCCCATGAGCGCAGAGACCCATCGCGACGACGCCCAGACCTGGGCCGGCTTTCAGCTGCTGACCGTGTTCGGGCTCGGGCACATGCGCCCGGCCTCGGGGACCTGGGGCTCGCTGCCGCCGGTGCTGCTGGCGGGGGCGCTGGTCGCCATCGGGGCCGGG
Organism: Phycisphaerales bacterium; assembly: GCA_029260375.1. GTDB lineage: Bacteria > Planctomycetota > Phycisphaerae > Phycisphaerales > UBA1924 > JAJRXR01. The sequence goes on from JAJDDI010000042.1 coordinate 5,658, forward strand.
GCGCCCGTCTGGTACGCCCTGCTGACCGGGATGCTGCTGCTGTTCGCCGGCGCCTGCGTCGTGCTGGGTGATCACGCCGAGGCCCGCTGGGGCAAGGACCCGTCCAACGTCGTCGCCGACGAGGTCGCGGGGATGTGCGTGACGCTGCTGCTGGCCCCCCCGGCGCTGATGCAGGACCCGGTCCGGGCGCCGATCGCGCTGCTCGCGGCGTTCCTGCTCTTCCGATGCTTCGACATCTTCAAGGAAATTGCCCCGCCGGCTCGGGGAATTCAGCGGGTGCGGGGCGGCTGGGGCGTGCTGCTGGACGACCTGATCTCGGGCGTCTACGCGGCGGGCGCCCTCTGGCTGATCTCCGGGCTGCTGATCCTGATGAGAAGCTAGGTAAGCACCGCATTGGGTTTGTATCTCGAACGCGCGAATTCCTGTGGAACCCCGGAATTATCGCGCATCGCTCTCGCTCGCTGAACACGATCCCGCTACAACAAAAAGAACGAGCGAGCTGCCAGCCGCGAGGAAACGCATGAGCAGCCCGCCCGTCCGGTTCCCAACCCTTGCAGGTCGGGAGGGGGGGAGTGTTTGTGTCAGCGAGCGACGGTTCGCCCGTGCCTTGACCACCTCTGCGGGCAATCCGAGGCAATCTCGCCGTCTGAGCGTTGGCTCAGCGGGGAGTTGTCCATGCGCCATCCGTGGCGGTCCAACGAATGACGCGCAGGTGGACCAAGCCCTGGCCTACAAGACAAACCATCAGCCCGGGTCCACTGTTTCCATGTACGCATGGAAAGGTGGGCAAGATCTGGGCGGATGCCTGAAATCAGCGAACTGAGGCCAGAATACGCCCGTCAGACCTCAGAAATACGGTATCAAGGGTCCGGTCATCGTACAGATTGGGGCACTCGCCCGCCCGATCTTTTTCCTAACAAATCAGTTCGGTCCGCGGACCACACATTGTTTGATGTGTCCTCGTCGGGCAGCAAGCCCTCGGGGTCGAGTTCGACGCTGCGGATTGTGCGTCCGCCGGTGGGCCACCAGGTGCGCCAGCGGTTGGTCGAGAACCAGGCCTCGACGGGAACGGTGCGGTCCTCGACGCTGTCGTCGCTGTAGGTCACGCGCATGACCACGGGCAGGACGAGGTCCTTGTGGTTGGTGAGGGTGGCGCTGGCCATGTCCTCGTCGTTGATGCTGACGTCGTCGATGGACTGATCGAAGGAGGCGGTCTCGAGGAACCAGCCGCGCCAGAACCAGGCCAGGTCCGCGCCCGCGGCGTCCTCCATCGAGCGGAAGAAGTCCGACGGCTGGGGGCTCTTGAACGCCCAGCGGTGGATGTACGCGCGGAAGGCGGTGTCGAAGCGCTCGGGCCCGAGGACGACCTCGCGCAGGAGGAAAAGGCCGTACGCGGGCTTGCGATAGCCCAGACGCCCGATCCATCGCGACCACATCTGGTCGGGGACGGTGGCGATGGGCATCGGGTTCTCGACACTGGCCATCTGCATGGTCTGCTGGCGGGAGCGTTTGTAGTCGACGTGCTTGTCGTACCACGCGGCCTTGGAGTACATGTTGATGAACGAGTTGAAGCCCTCGTCCATCCAGACGTGGCGGCGTTCGTTGGTGTTGACGATCATCGGGAACCAGCTATGCCCGACCTCGTGATCGGTGACGCCGAAGAGACCCTCGGGGTTGGTGCGGGCGCCGCAGAAGACGATGCCCGGGTACTCCATGCCGCCCTCGGGTCCGTTGACGTTGATCATGGAGGGGTAGGGGTACGGGTAGAGGTGCGCGGAGTAGTGCTCGATGGAGTGCTGGACGTACCGCGTCGAGCCGCCGCCCTCGTCCTCAGGGCTCCAGGCCTCGGCCTCGCGCGGGTAGAGGCTCTGGCAGAGCACGGTGCGGTCGTCGCCGTCGAGGCCCTTGATGGTCGCGGCGCACGCGTCCCAGACGAAAGCCTCGCTGGTCGCCCAGGCGAACGTGCGCACGTTCTCGGCCCGGAATCTCCACGTGAGCGTGTCGCGCCCGCGCGGGCGGGACTGCGAATCGTCCACCTCGTCCGCGGATCGGATGGTGACGGGCTCGGGGGTGGTCATCGCGGTGCGGAAGCGGTCGTGCTGCTCGGGGGTGAGGACGTCGCCCGGGTTGAGCAGCTCGCCCGTCGCGCCCACGAGGTGGCTGGCGGGGACGGTGAGGCTGACGTCGAAGTCGCCAAAGTCGGTGTAGAACTCGCCCGTGCCGAGGTAGGGCATGGTGTTCCAGCCGGAGACATCGTCGTACTTGCAGACGTGGGGGAACCACTGGGCGTACTCGAAGATGACGCCGTCGTCGACCTCTTCGCTGCCCATGCGGCGCAGGTGCGGGGGCATGTCGAAGGCGTAATCGAGGTCGAACTCGAAGGTCGCGCCGGACGCGATGGGCTCGGGCAGCTCGACGCGGGCGAGGGTGTCGTAGACGTGGATTTCCAGGTCCTGCCCGCCCGAGGTGAGGGCGCCCAGGTCGTAGCCGGCGTTGACGCCGTCGAGCTGCTTCATCACGCCCCCGGGGTTGCGTGAGAGGGCGCCGGCGGAGTCGGGCGTGAAGAGGTTCTGCTCGAGCTGGATCCAGAGGTAGTCGAGCTGGTGGGGCGAGTTGTTGTGGTAGGTCACGCGCATGGACGCGTCGAGGCGCTTGGCGGGGGCGTCGAGGGTGGCGTCAATGGTGTAGTCCACGCGCTGCTGCCAGTAGTCCGGGCCCGGGGCGCCCGAGCCGAGGCGGACCTCGGTGGGGGTGGGCAGGTCGAGGGCGGCGAAGATGCTGGACGAGCCGTCGCGCCGGGCGGATTCGTCGAAGGCGCCGAGCTTGCGTTCGCCCGATGTCTCGGCGTCGCGCTGCTGGGCCGAGCGGCAGGCGCCCAGGAGGGCGAGCGCGCCGATCGAGGCGGCGACGGAGAGTCGGGTGAGGCAGGGCTTGATTGATCGCATCGCTCGCTCCAGGGCGCCACGGGCGCCGAATCGTCGGGAATCCGCCCGGACCGGGGGCTTCAAGGGTAGTGCGTTCCGTCGGCGGGGCCAACGGGGGGAATCACGCTCGCATCGGGATCAAGAATACGGCATACTGGGGGATCTGCTGTCGGTTGCGTCCGACGGACGGGGCGGTCGCCCCGGAATGCTGGGTCTCCAAACCGAATTCCGCCGAGGGCGTTTGTCATGCACAGGTCTCGCCGCGCGTTCACACTGATCGAGCTGCTGGTGGTCATCGCGATCATCGCGCTGTTGATCTCGATCCTGCTGCCGGCGCTGGGCAGCGCCAGGGAGTCGGCCAAATCGCTGCTCTGCCTGAACAACCTCAAGCAGCAGGGCAACGGTCTGCAGAGCTTCGTGATCGACAACAACGGGAAGTACACCGCGGGGCATATCCAGATCGGCTTCCGGTTCTACTACGTCTGGCAGCCGCTGATCCGTGAGCACACGTTCGAGACGGACAACACCGAGATCTTCAACTGCCCGTCGACGTACGAGGATTTCCACTGGAAGCCGCGGTACCTCCCGACGAGCTGGTGGGCGACCAACGCCGAGGAGTCTCAGACGGCGCGCTTCGGCTACTTCAAGAACGAGCTGCCCCGCCTGAACCAGCTGTTCGGGACGTACGGCTACAACGAGTGGGGCGTCGAGTGGTTCGTGACCAACGAGATGTTCGGCCTGGGCGGGCACGTGGACCACCACGCGTGGGACGGCATTCCCGAGCAGCGGATCGTCAGCACGGCGGACATGATCGCGATCACGGACACGAGCCCGGAGGGCGGCAGCGACCACTGGATCAGCCCCAGCGCGTCCAACCCCTTCGCCCGCCCCAGCGACCGGCACGCGAACGGGACCAACGTGCTTTTCGCCGATGGGCACGCGGCCCGGATGGACTATCAGGAACTGATCGCGCCCAACGAGAGGGCCAGGCGGCGCTGGAACAACGACTACATCGGGCACGATGAGTTCTGGGCCGACGAGGCGCCCTAACCCCCCCACCGCCGGCAGGCCAGCGGCGTCGCGCATCCCGGAGCACCATTCCCGTGACACGGAAAGACATCATCCTCAGCATCGTTGCCGGCTCGGCGCTGATCGCCGCGGGGGTCATCACCACGATGAACCTCAGAGGCGCGGCGAACCCCGAGGGACTCGACCGCCCGTCGTTCTGGGTCTGCCGCAACGTTGACTGCGGCTCCGAGTTCGACATCACGCTCGCCGAGTTCCAGGAGCAGTCCGCGGCCAACGACGGGTACGTCCCGTGCCCGGACTGCGGCAAGCGCACCACGGTCCGGGCCAACCCGTGCCCGAGCTGCCTCAAGAACGTGCCCACGCTCGAGCACGATCGCCTGCCCGACCGCTGCCCATACTGTGACGAGCCGCTGGGCATGGGGCGGGGTCAGGGCCTGCACCGGCACGACGACGGCACGACCCACGCCCACGATGAGGACGGCGACGGGCACGGGCACGAGGGGCCGTAGGACCTACACCCGCCGGTCCAGCAGCCGGTACCCCACCGCCTCGGCGATGTGGTCGGGGGCGATGATCTCTTGGGCCGCAAGGTCCGCGATCGTGCGTGAGATGCGCCGGATCTTGTCGTAGGCGCGGGCGCTGAGACCGAGGCCTGTGATGGCGTCGCCCAGCAGCGATCGCGCCTCGTCGGTCATGGCGGCGCGGGCGTCGAGCTGCTTGCCGCTGAGGCGGGCGTTGGCGACGCCGGCGCCCTGACGCGAGGTCTGTATCGTGCGCGCGCTGTTGACCTGCTCGCGCATCTGGGCGGTGCTGGTCCCCGTGGGCTCGGCGCTGAGCTGCTTCCAGGGGACGGCGGGCGCCTCGATGTGGATGTCGATGCGGTCGAGCAGCGGGCCGGAGATGCGCCCCAGGTATCGCTCCATCTCGCGCTTGCCGACCTCGCCGGGGGCGATGTCGCCGCGGGGCGTGGGGTTCATCGCGGCGACGAGCATGAAGCTGGCCGGGAAGCGGACCGAGGCGTGGGCGCGGGCGATGGTGACGACGTGGTCCTCCATGGGCTGGCGCAGGGTTTCGAGCACGTCACGCGAGAACTCGGGGAGTTCGTCGAGGAAGAGCACGCCCTTGTGGGCCAGGCTGATCTCGCCGGCGCGGGGGACGACGCCGCCCCCGACGATCGCGGGCGATGACGCGGTGTGGTGGGGCGTGCGCACGGGGCGGGTGGTGACGAGGCTCTTGCCCGGCGCCAGCTCGCCCGCGGCGGAGTAGATGCGGGTGATCTCGATCGCCTCGTCGGGCGTGAGCGCGGGCATGACGCCGGGCAGGGCCTTGGCCATCATGGTCTTGCCCGAGCCCGCGGGGCCGAGCATGAGCAGGTTGTGCCCGCCCGCGGCGGCGATGACGATGGCGCGCTTGACGGCCTCCTGCCCGCGGACCTCGCCGAAATCCACGGGCGCCTGGGCGCGCTGAAGCATGGCGCGCACGTCGGGCGCCTGCACGGGGTCGGCGTCGAGATGGCCCGAGAGCAGGCCCAGGACCTCGGTGAGTGTGCGCACGCCGAAGACGTTGATCCCCTCGACGACCGCCGCCTCGCCCGCGTTGGCGCTGGGCACGACAATCGATTCGAGTCCGGAGTCACGGGCGAGGACCGCCGCGGCGATCGCGCCCCGGATGGGGCGGACGCGCCCGTCGAGCGCGAGTTCGCCGGCGAAGAGCGTGCGCCGGGGGTCGAGCCCGCCGGCGCCGTCGCGCGCCACACCCTGGGCGATGAGCACGCCCACGGCGATGGGCAGGTCGTAGAGCGGGCCCTCCTTGCGGACGTCGGCCGGGGCGAGGTTGACCACCGCCTTGCCGCGCGGGAAGGGGTAGCCGGCGTTGCTCATGGAGGAGCGGACGCGCTCGAGCGACTCGCGGACCGCCGTGTCGGGCAGGCCGACGATGATCTGCTTCTCCATCGCGGTGTCGTCAACATCCACCTCGATCTCACAGAGGCTGGCGTCAACACCCTGGAGCAGGAATGAGCGAACTCGTGCGGGCATGGCCAGCGAGTATACCGAACAAACCGCGTTCAACGGAAGGGCTGAAACGGCGAATGTTCGGGATATCCACACATGTGGGGACGGGCGGGTTCTCCGTCTGAGTCACCTGCGATCCGAATTTGTTCCGAACAAATCAGCCCGGATCGCGGATTCCGCCCCAGCGTTGCCCGGTTTGGGTCGATCCTGGGGGGGAGTCATCGGAGACCGGGCATGGCGGCACAGGCAACAGGGGCGTTCGCCACCAGGAGCAAGGCCCTGGAGAAGATCCAGGGCCGCTCGATCGTGTGCGGCAAGACGGCTCCGGCGTGCCCGAAGGTGGACCAGTTTTCCGCCGAGGACCCGTGTACAGGCAAGGCCATCGCGGTGGAGTACCACGCGGCGAGGGACGCGGACATCGACGCGGCCGCGTCTGGCGCGTGGAGCGCCTTTGCGTCGTTTGGGCGGACGACGGGCGAGGAGCGCGCCGTGCTGCTCGAGCGGATCGCCAAGAACATCACGGACCTGGGCCCGGCGCTGCTCGAGATCGCGGGCAGGGAGACGGGCCTGAGCGTGACGCGCCTTCGCGCCGAGCGCGAGCGGACGACCTCGACCATGCTGCTGTTCGCGCACGTCGTCCGCCAGGGCGACTGGGTGCGCGCGACCATCGACCGCGGCGCGCCGGCGCGCCGCCCGGCGCCCAAGCCCGACCTGCGATCCATGCTGCGCCCGCTCGGGCCCGTCGCGGTCTTCGGCGCCAGCAACTTTCCGCTCGCCATCTCGACCGGGGGCGGCGACACGGCCAGCGCCCTGGCCGCGGGCTGCCCGGTCGTCGTCAAGGGGCACCCGCTGCACCCGGGCACGGGCGAGCTGGTCGCCCGGGCGATCAGCGACGCGGTCGTCCAGTGCTCGATGGACCCGGGCGTGTTCTCGTTCCTGCACTCGGGCGGGCGGCGAGAGCGGGCGATCGGGGCGCAGCTCGTGCGTCACCAGTCGATCCGCGCGGTCGGGTTCACCGGCTCGGTCGGGGGCGGGATGGCGCTGGACCGGATGGCGAGCGAGCGGGACGATCCGATCCCGGTGTTCGCGGGGATGGGCTCGACAAACCCGGTATTCGTGTGCCCCAGCTCGATGGATCGCAACGCCGAGCGGATTGCCGAGCGGGTCGCGGGATCGATGACCAACGCCGTGGGACAGATGTGCACCTGCCCGGGGCTGGTGTTCGTCTGCGAGTCGGACGCGTCGGACCGGTTTGCCAAGTCGCTGATGAACCACCTGGGCGACCGGATGCCCGAGACGATGCTCGGCAAGCGGATCTCCGACACGTACGCGAAACGACTCAACGAGACTTCGGCGGTCGAGCGTGTCCGTCTTCTGGGCGGGAGCGTTCCCTCGGCGGGCTGGAAGTCGGCGCTGCGCAAGTCCGAGGGCGCCCCGGCGCTGTTCATGTCCGACCTCAAGACGTTCATCCACAACCCGAAGCTCCAGGTCGAGACGTTCGGCCCCAGCGCGATCGTGGTGACCTGCCGCGGCGAGCAGGAGCTGATGGACGGGGCCGGGGCGATCCTTGGCAGCCTGACCGCCTCGATCTGGGGGGATGAGTACGACGGGCGTCTGGTCCGACGCCTGAGCGAGGCGCTGGAGCGCCGCGTGGGGCGTGTCGTGTTCAACGGGGCGCCGACGGGAATCGAGGTCTGCACCTCGATGGTCCACGGCGGGCCATACCCGGTGTCGAACCAGCCCCACACGACCGCCGTGGGTCCCCGGTCCCTGGAGCGTTGGCGGCGGATGGTTTGCTTCCAGAACGCGCCCAAGGACTTGCTGCCGCCTGAGTTGCAAGACGAGAACCCGCTGATGATCCGGCGGGTGGTGGACGGTCGATCGACCGATGGGACCCTGGACGCCGCCTGAGGGGACCCGGGCGCGTGATTCGCCCGTGCGGCGGGCGGAATGTGGGTTTCTGCAGGCGGGCGGGCCGATACCTGCAGGCGATATGCCCCCGAAAAAGAAAACCACCTCCAAGAAGGGGCGCCCGTACCGGGTGTCCGACACAAGCAATGCTCCTGAAGGCACTTACAGCGTTGGCGGCGCCCTGGTCTGGGTGCTCGCCCTCGCCGTCTGGGCGTTTCTGGCGACGAGCCTGCTGAGCTATTCGCCCGGCGACTTCCCCGGCACGAGCGTCTGGCCCCACAACGACCCGGTCGCCAACTGGTGCGGGCAGGTCGGCGCGCAAGTCGCCTTCCACACGCTCAAGGTGCTGGGCATCGGCGTGATCGTGCCCATGCTCTTTGGGGCGGCGGGGCTGATCATGAGCGCGGCCCGGGTCCCCATGGGGGCGATCGCGCTGCGTCTGGTCGGGATCGTGATGCTCACGGGCGCCGCGTGCGGGCTGGCCACCGTCGTCTGGCCCACGGGCGGTCCGCTGCCCGGGCTCATGGGGGGGACGGCGGGCGTGGCGATCGGCGCTGAGCTGATCCCGAGATTCGCGGTGGGCGGAACGCTGCTGTGGATGGGACTGCTGACAGCCGTCGGGCTGCTCGTCGCGTGCGACAAGCTGCTGTGGCAGGCGCCGATGGCGTTGTACCGGGTGATTGTGCCCGCGGCGCACGGGACGCGGGCGGCGGCGGAGGTCAGCGGGCGGGCCGCGGGCGGGATGGCGCGGGCGTCGGGTGGCGTGCTCGGCGGGCTGCGGGGCATGCTCAGGGACCGCAAGCCGGTCCGCGTGCGCCTCAACGACATTGACGACGAGCTGGTCGAGATCGAGGCGACGGCCCGCTCCAAGAAGAAGCGTGTCCGCGTGGTGCCCACCCCGATGGAGATCGAGGAGGAGTACGAGGACGAGGAGGAATACGAGTACGAGGACGAGTACGAGGAGGACCCCGAGGGCGAGTACGAGTACGAAGACGAGGAGGAAGAAGAGGACGACCTGCCCGGGGCGCCGCAGGTCTTCACGCAGGACCAGCTGCGCGAGAAAATCGCCAAGCTGCCGGTGCGGTTCAGCAGCGCGACTCGCCAGCTGGCGACGGAGGAGGATCTGTCGGACCTGCAGAACCTGGTCGAGCTGGAGGGGTACAAGTTCCCCCCGCTGGACCTGCTCGAGCAGCCCGAACAGGACTTCGACGACCGCCTGCGCGAGCTGGTGCAGGAGCAGGGGGCGGCGCTGGAGAGCGCGCTGCACCAGTACAAGATCAACGGCGAGGTCGTGGACATCGAGTCCGGGCCGGTGATCACGCTGTACCACCTCAAGCTGGCGCCCGGGACGAAGGTCGCGGCGATCAACGCGGTGTCCAGTGATATCGCGCGTCAGCTCAAGGCGGTGAACATCCGCATCGTCTCGAACATGGAAGGGCGCGACACGGTCGGCGTGGAGATCCCCAACCCGACCAAGGAGAAGGTGCGTCTGCGGGAGCTGATGAGCAACCGCGAGCGGTTCTCGAGCATGAAGCTGCCGATGTTCCTGGGCAAGGACGCGTCGGGGGAGCCGCTGATCGCGGACCTGACGAAGATGCCGCACATGCTCATCGCGGGCACGACGGGCTCGGGCAAG
>JAJDDI010000043.1 GCA_029260375.1 Phycisphaerales bacterium
CCTCAACTGGGCCCTGGGCACCGACACGGGCGTCAACCTGCTCAACCCGACCGATCAGACCCACACCAACCTGCAGTTCCTGACCTTCCTGTGCGCCGTCATCCGCGGCGTGCACATCAACGGCGACATCCTCCGCGCCTCCGTCGCCTCGACCGGCAACGACCACCGCCTGGGCGCCAACGAGGCCCCCCCCGCCATCATGTCCATCTTCCTGGGCGAAATGCTCACCGACCTCATCGATCAGCTCGAGCACGGCGCCCCCGAACGCACCATGGGCGGCGGACGGCTCGACCTGGGATCCCGCTCGCTGGCGATGCTCCACCGCGACCCGGGCGACCGGAACCGGACCAGCCCCTTCGCGTTCATCGGCAACCGCTTCGAGTTCCGTGCCGTCGGATCCAGCGCCGCCGTGGCGTGGCCCAACACCGTGATCAACACCATCGTCGCCGACTCGATCGACTTCATCGCGACCACGCTCGAGTCCGAGCTCGTGGGCGATCGCACGCCCGAGCGGCTGCAGGAGGTCGTCCTCAAGACCCTCAGCGAGATCATCCGCGAGCACCGCGCCGTCGTGTTCAACGGCGACAACTACACCCAGGAATGGCACGACGAGGCGGCACGGCGCGGCCTGCCCAACCTCCGCAACACCGTCGAGGCCCTGCCCGCGTTCGACAGCGAAAGGGCGCAGTTCCTCTTCGCAAGGTACGGCGTTCTCGATCAGGACGAGCTGACCTCACGCGTCAACGCGTTCGTCGAGAAGTACGTCACCCAGTGCGGCATCGAGCGCCTGCAGATGGCCTCCATCGCCCGCACCATGATCCTGCCCGCGGCCCTCGAGCACCAGCGCCGCCTGGCCGAGACGGTCGCCGCGACGCAGGGCGCGGGCGTTGACGCCGAGCCGACGCGTGCGGCCCTCGAAGAGTTCGTCGAGCTGGCCAACCGCTTCCGCGAGCACCTCGAGGCGCTCGAGAACGCCGACGACCAGAACCACGCCGACCCGATGGCCCACGCCCAGCACATGAAGGCGACGGTCCACCCGATCATGGAGCAGCTGCGCGAGGTCGGCGACGAGCTGGAGCGCCAGGTCGCCGACGACCTGTGGCCCCTGCCGACGTACCGGGAGTTGCTGACGATTCGCTGACGCGTCCCAATGCACAAAAAAATCCCGCCGATTGGCGGGACTCTTAGCACGGGCGGAAGGATTCGAACCCTCAACCTCCTGATCCGTAGTCAGGTGCTCTATCCAGTTGAGCTACGCCCGCGTGCGGACGGCTACGGTACGCTCCGACCCGCCCAGCGGCAAGTGGGCGGGGTGGTCCAGGGGTGATTCCGGGACACGCCGGGCGCCATCCGGGGCTTGATTCTTTGGTTGGGCGTGCGATCATTCCCTTCCTGACCCCGGGCCCTGTAGGCCCGAGGGCGGGGTAGGACCTCGGGCGATCCCCGGGGCGTCCGGAGGCAATCGAAGGCATGGCTCACTCCTCATCCGCGAAGAAGCGCATCCGCCAGAACGAGTCCCACCGGTCCCGCAACCGCTGGCGTCTGCGGTCCATGCGCGAGTCGATCAAGGCGTTCGAGCAGAAGCTCGCCGAGGGCGACGCCCAGGGCGCGGCCGAGTCGTTCAAGACCTGCGCCTCCGTCATCGATCGCACCGCCCAGAAGGGTGTGATCCACAAGAACCAGGCGGCCCGTCGCAAGAGCCGCCTGAGCGCCCGCCTCAAGGCGCTCAAGAACGGGTAACCAGCCCCGCGCCGCCGCTGGCCGTATATTCCGTGCCATGGCGCGGAAGGCCGACCCAACCGAATCAACACCCGACGCCCCCGCCCTGGGGGCGTCGTCGCGCGCGGGGTACTTTGATCTCTCACGCGGCGCCTGGCACTCGCTGCTGTTCGTCCTGCCGCTCGTAATCCTCTTCGAGCTCGGCTCGGTCCTGTACCTGACCGAACTGCAGAGCACCGTCTCCGCCTTCCGCCTCATCGGGCGCTTCTACCACGCCCTGGGCGCCTACGGCCTGCACTTGCCGGCCATCGCTCTGGTCACCGTGCTCTTGCTCCAGCACATGCTCTCGCACGCCTCCTGGCGCGTGCGCTGGCTGGTCCCGCCCGCGATGGTCGTCGAGTGCGCCGTCTGGACGGCGCCGCTGCTCGTGCTGGCGCTGCTCTTCGGACCCCAGGCCGCGGCGCAAGTCTCGCAGGGCGAGACCGCGCCCCAGGCGGCTCAGCTCCAGGACTGGTCCTGGCAGGCGAGGATGACCATCGCCATCGGCGCCGGTCTGTACGAGGAGCTGCTCTTTCGCATGCTGCTCATCGCGGTCGTGCACATGCTCGTGACGGACTTCCTGCGCCTGGGGAGCTGGGCGGGGGGGCTGGTGGCCCTGGGCGTGTCGGCGGTCGCGTTCGCCTTCTACCACGACGTGTGGACCAGCGCCGGTGACCTCGACCTGGCCCGCTGGTCATTCTTTGCCCTCTCAGGGCTCTATTTCGGGGGCGTCTACCTGCTCCGCGGGTTCGGGGTCGTCGTCGGACTGCACGTGCTCTACGACGTGCTGGCGCTGCTGGTCATCGGACGGGTCTGATCGGCAGAATTGGGCCTGACGGGGGCGGAAACCCACCTCTGGCAAGAGGTTCTGGACGCTGGTGGCGTGAAAGCTCTATACTCGGGGCATCGAGAGCCGACAATGGTCGGTCGGGGCAGTCGATTCGCTCCGAGAGGGTGGATGTGTTCCCCCGTCTCTGTGCCGCGGGGCTTGCTTGGGCGCCAAATCCCGGAGAAGAGGCCATGGGCATCGATTTCGCCATCGACGAGCTGTACGCCAGCGGCTGGACCGCAACGGACCCTTCCGCGTGCCCGAAGCACCAGGACGGGCGACCGTACCCCAGCGTCGAGAGCGTCCGCGGCTCCTTTGAGGACGCCGGGTTCGAGCTGAGCGTGCGCCACATCCAACTGTTCGACTGTTATCGGGCCGAGTGGCGAGAGGTCTCAGGCGGGTCGTCCGGGGCCGTGGTGGGGCAGACGGCGGACGAGGCGGCGGTCTACGCCCTGAGCCAGCTCAGGCGGTCGTTGGTCTCGCACGCCGGATCGCTGCCCAGCGCGACTTGACAGCCGCTCGACGCCCGATAGGGTTGTCTCGTCTCGAAACCTGGCCCCATCGTCTAGTCTGGTCCAGGACACCAGGTTCTCATCCTGGTAACGGGGGTTCGAATCCCCCTGGGGTCACTTCCGCCCGGGCTTTACTGGCTCGGGCGGTGTTATTTTTGGCTCGCCGATCTGGTGGAGAGATCCCATCGTCGTCCGCCCTATTCGGGTGAACTCCGAGCCCCGGAAGGCCGATTTCGTGGGCAAGGAGGCTCCTCATGAGTGACGAGCAAGGCACGCCCGCGGATCAGCCGCTGATCTCTGAGTTCGCGAGCGACCCGGACATGATCGAGATCGTCGAGTACTTCGTCGAGGAGCTGCCCAAGCGGGTGGCGGCGATCCGCAGCGCGGTGACCGACTCCGACGCTCAGTCGCTCAAGACCCTGGCGCACCAGCTCAAGGGCGCGGCCCCCGGGTACGGCTTTACCGTCATCGGGGAGGCCGCGGGCGTGCTCGAGGCGTCCCTGCGTGTTTCGGACGGGTCGATCGAGGGGGTCATGGGGCAGGTGGAGGATCTTGCGAGCCTGTGCCAGCGCGTGCGGATTCGATGACGGTAGGGACTCGATCTGGCATAAATGGGCGAGGGCTTGGACCGGGATGACGATCGGCGCCGCACAACCGAATGACAACGTCCCGATCGTACTCGTGATCGATGACTGCGTGGACGTGCATCGCCTCCTGGCGGCTCGCCTCCGCAACGAGGCTCTGGAACTCGTCTGTGAGACGAGCGGCGAGGCGGGCATCGAGCGCGTGCACCAAATCGAACCGTCGCTCGTCCTTCTCGACCTGGACATGCCCGGCATGGACGGCTTCGAGGTTCTCCGCCGTCTGAAAGACGAGACTAGCACCTCGGACGTGCCGGTGATCGTGCTCTCGGGCATGCAGAGCCCGAGCGACAAGGTCACCGCGTTCGACCTGGGCGCGGTGGACTACATCACCAAACCGTTCGATCTGATGGAGCTCCGCGTGCGGATCCGCTCGGCGCTCAAGATGCGCCACCTGATCCAGATGCTGGCGCAGCGGGCGCAGATCGATGGGCTCACAGGGCTCTGGAACCGGGCCCACTTTGACGAGCGGTGGGCTGATGAGACCAAACGCGCCGAGCGGAGTGGGAGCCCGCTCTCGCTGGCGGTCTTCGACCTGGACCATTTCAAGCAGGTCAACGACACGTACGGGCACCCCGCGGGCGACACCGTGCTCCAGGGTGTCGCGAGGCTCATCCAGAACATCGCGCGCCAGGCGGACATCGCCTGCCGGTACGGCGGTGAGGAGTTCGCCATCATCATGCCCGACACCACGCCCGAGCACGCGATCAACCTCTGCGAGCGGATCCGCGTCGCGATTATCGAGGCGGACTGGCACGGCAAGCCCGGCCAGCGGATCACGATCTCCGCGGGCGTCGCGGGCAGCACCGGGCAGACGTCGATCGGGCGCGCCGAGTGGATCGAGGTGGCCGATCGGAACCTGTACCGCTCGAAGAGCGAGGGGCGCAACCGGGCGAGCATGACCGACGTGGGCAGCAAGGGCCCGCGTCTGGCCGACGCGGGCTGAGCCCGTTCGACCCGCGCGCGTACGATCCCTGGCACCCTTGGGTACGAGCGAGGCCGATCCATGAGCACCGAGCCCGGCGACAATGTTCATCAGCGCGTGACGCGTCTCGAAGAGACGGCGATGTTCGCCGATCAGACCAGCGAGGCGCTCAGCGGAGAGATCCGCAACATCGCCGAGTCGATCGAGACGCTCGCGCGCCGCCTGGTGGCGCTCGAGACCCGCCTGACGGAGATCGCCGACCGGGAGCAGGAGCCGGGGCTGCAGCCGCCGCCGCACAGCGCCGGGCCGGACATTTCTCGCGACCCGATCTGACGTTGACTACCGGAGCAGCGAGTCGCCCGTCATCTCCTTCGGCTGCTCGAGGCCCATCATCTGCAGCGCGGTGGGGAAGATGTCCGCCAGGCGCCCGCCCTCGCCCAGCGTGGCGCCCGCGAAGTCTCGCCCGACCACGATCAGCGGGACACGGAACGTCGTGTGGGCCGTGTGGGGCGAGTCCGTCTCGGGGTTCCACATCTGCTCGGCGTTGCCGTGATCGGCCGTCACGATGAGCGACCCGCCCCGGGCCAGCGTCGCCTCCACGATCTTGCCCACGCAGGCGTCCACGGTCTCGCAGGCCTTGATCGCGGCGTCTAGGTTGCCCGTGTGCCCGACCATGTCGCCGTTGGCGAAGTTCACGATCAGCACGTCCTCGCAGTCAGAAGCGAACAGGCGACCGAGCACCGCGTCGCGAACGCCCGCGGCGGACATCTCGGGCTGCATGTCGTACGTCGCGACGCGGGGCGACTGGATGATCTCGCGGCTCTCGCCCTCGAAGGGCTCGTCGCGGTAGTCGTTGAAGAAGAACGTGACGTGCGGGAACTTCTCGGTCTCGGCGCACCGGAACTGCGTCAGCCCGAGCGACGCGAGGTACGCGCCGCCGATGTTGGCCATCTTGGGCGGCTTGGGGAACGCGACGGGCGCCAGCTCTGCCAGGCGTGTCGAGTAGGGGGTCATCATCACGAAGCGGGTGTCGAGCTTCTTGCCCCGCGCAAAGCCGCGATGCCCGGAGTCGGGCGAGGGCGTGAGCTCCATCGAGCCGTCGAACTCGGGCAGGAGGAACGCGGAGCAGAGCTCGCGTGGGCGGTCGCCGCGGTAGTTGTAGTAGATCACGCAGTCGCCGTCGCCGATGCGGGAGGCCATGGCCTCTTCGAGGGTCTCGCCGATCATGGTGGGGGAGACGAACTCGTCGCCGCGGAGCGTCTCGCCCGAGGGCTCCTCGTAGTACGCCCGGACCGCGTCGTCGGCGGTGGGGGAGAGCCCGACCGTGGCGCCCTCGACGCCCCGCCCCGTCAGGCACTCGTAGGCGACCTGCACCCGCTCCCAGCGGTTGTCGCGGTCCATCGCCCAGTACCGCCCGATGACGGACACGATCCGCCCAAGCCCAAGCTCGCTCAGCACAGACTCGATCTGGGCGATGAACTCGGCGCCGGTGTACGGGCCCGTGTCACGCCCGTCTGTGAACAGGTGCAGCGCCACGTCGTGGCTGCCCAGGTCCTTGCAGAGGCGCAGCAGCGCGTAGAGGTGCTCGAGCTGCCCGTGCACGCCCGCGTCCGAGCAGATGCCCATCAGGTGCACCGTCTTGCCCGCGTCGCGGGCGCCGGTGATCGCGCCGGTGAGCGCGGGGATGTCCTTGAGCTTGCCCTCGCGGCAGGCCTTGGTGATCCGGACCGCGTCCTGGTCCACGATCCGCCCGGCGCCGATGTTCTGGTGCCCGACCTCTGAGTTGCCCATCGTGCCCACGGTGAGCCCGACGTCCTCGCCGCTGGTGGCGACGAGCGTGCTCGGCCAGTCGCGCTCGAGCGCCTCGTTGACGGGCGTGTCGGCCAGCTTGATCGCGTTGAACGCGTCGTGGCTGCTGTTCGGGTTCCGTCCCCATCCGTCGCGGATGATCAGGACGAACGGCGTGTTCTTCGGCTCAGGCATCCGCGGTCTCCGGCGTGCGTACCCTCGGGCATGATGCGTGAGCGTAGTCCGAAGCCGGTTCGTGTGGTGCTCGCCCTCACGGGGGGCGCCCTGGTCCTGATCGCCCCGTCGGGGTGCGCCTCATCGGGCAAGGCCCAGAACCGGGCGAGCGAGCAGCGTGCCCGCGAGCTCGGGCTGTCCTCCGACGCCCTGGACCCGACCCTCCGCGACAAGCGGGACGGGTACGGGCGCTGGAAGCAGAAGCCGGACCCCGAGGGCACGGACAGCCCGATGTCCCCGGACCGGCGCCGCTGGGCGGAACAGCCGTAGCCCCGCTCAGGCGAGCTGGGTGAGCACCTCGTCAAAGTCCATCGCCTTGCTCACCTCACGGGCCTGCGCCCAGCGGACGACCGGGTCGCCCGCGTCCGAGCGGGTGACGATGACGGTGCCGCGCGACGCGACGTTCATCTCGGGCCAGTAGAGCCCGTACGCCTTGCAGACCTGGCGATGGATGTCCGAGAGCAGCGGGTGGGTGTAGCCCGCCTGGTCGGCCCAGGCGCGCTGGACGGCGAACGAATCGCACGAGATCCCCACGATCTGGGCGCCCTGGTCCTGCCAGCGCTGCATCTCGCTGGTGACGCACTTCATCTCGGTGCCGCAGATCCCGGTAAACGAGAGCGGGTAGAAGCAGAGCACGACGTCGCCTTTGGCAAGCTGGTCGCGCAGGGACCACTCGACCCGGTCCTGATCGACGAGGGTGAAATCGGGCGCGGGCTCGCCGGCGGTCAGGGGCGTGTCGCGCGGCGTCAGGGTCTGGTCGGACATGGCGGGCTCCTCTCGGCCGAGATTCCGCGGGCGCCGTGGGCGCTCGGAGCGAGTATGCTATCACGACACCGCCCGGCGGAGCCGGCGCGGGTTTGGCGCCCACGGAGGGAAGATGAACGCGAGCCAGACACTTGAGAGCCGTTACAACGAGGTCCGCAATCGCCTGGGCGAGGCCTGCGCCCGCGCGGATCGGTCGCCGACCTCGGTGATCCTTGTCGCCGTGGCCAAGCACGCGGAGATCGACGACATCCGCGAGCTCATCGAGCTCGGGCACCGGGACTTCGGCGAGAACCGCGTCCAGCAGCTCATCCAGCGCGCCTCGGTGGTCAAGGAGTGGTTCGACCGCATGAGCGTGCTCGAGCGGACCCGGGCCAAGCGATCGGAGAGCGACGGCGAGGGCGGGATGTTCGACGCCGACAAGCCGGT
This sequence comes from Phycisphaerales bacterium, assembly GCA_029260375.1. Lineage (GTDB taxonomy): Bacteria > Planctomycetota > Phycisphaerae > Phycisphaerales > UBA1924 > JAJRXR01. The sequence continues at coordinate 7,879 of JAJDDI010000043.1, forward strand.
GCGCTGGCACATGATCGGGAGCCTGCAGCGGAACAAGGCTCGCAAGGTGGTGGAGTTCAGCCGCCTGATCCATTCGGTGGACTCGCTGCGCCTGGCCGAGGAGCTGCAGACCATCGCCAACAAGCGTGACGAGGTCATTGACGTGCTTGTGCAGGTGAACTGTTCTGGCGAGGAGCAGAAGCACGGCTGCCCGGTGCCCGCGGCGGGCGTGCTGGCCGAGCAGATCGACACGATGATCAACGTGCGTGTTCGCGGGCTGATGACGATGGCCGCCGAGACGCACGACCCGGAGCAGACCCGGACGACGTTCCGGCGCTGCCGCGAGCTGTTCGAGGACATCCGACACGAGGGCGCGGGCGAGGGTCGGTTCGACCTGCTCTCGATGGGCATGAGCGGCGACTACGAGATCGCGCTGGAAGAGGGCGCCAACATCGTCCGCGTGGGCACGAGCATCTTCGGCGCCAAGCCAGAGGCGGTCGAGGCCTGAGACCGGTTCGTTGAAACGCATCAGACCCGGCGCAGGCGCCCGCCGCTCGAGCGCGTGGAGTTCATCCTCGCCTGCAGCGCTCGGCCCGGGCACGCCGTCGCGGCCAGTTCCTGGTGGGTCCTGACCTCGGACAGCGGCACGCGCAGGCGGCGCATCTCCGAGGCGATCAGGTTCTCGAGCGACTGCACCGCGGCGTTGGTCGGGCGCTGACGCTCGAAGTTTCCCAGCACGCAGATGCCCAGGTTGTGCGGGTTGGCCGATTTGACGTGGGCGCCCTGGAGTTCCAGCGGTCGGGCCTGCCAGATGCGCCCGCCCGGGTCGATGACGTAGTGGTAGCCGATGTCCGCCCAGCCCTTGCCCGTGTGGGCGTTTCGGATGGCCTCGATCCGGTGGGCGGCGCCGCCCCAGGTGCTGTTGGTGAACGGGCTCATGCCGTCGTGGTGGACCGTGATGTGCCGGATGCCGTTCATCGGATCCGCGAGCCACGGGCGGGGGGCGCCCCTGGCCCAGTGTGAGCGTGAGATGACGCCGCTGATTGAGGGGCTCGGGAGCGGCGCGGGCGGCGTAGTTGTGGTGGGGGGGCCGACCCAGGGCTCCACCCTCGTGGGCGCCCGGGCGACGCTGGGGTCGTCGGGGATCGGATCGCCGATCGTGCCCAGGCCGGGCCTGCGCGAGGACGCGCAGCCGCTCAGGGCGCCCGTCATGGCGCTTATGCCGAGGGCGGCGCCACCGGTCCGGATAACGAGCTTCACCGCGTCGCGTCGATTCATGGAGCCCTCCGCCCCTCTCCATCGGATTCAGGAGCGCGTTGAGTCCAATGGTATCAGTTCTGGCCCGGGGGGCGTGCCAGTCGAAATGAGCAAGTGGCCGGGGTTGAGGAACGGGCGCCGGACCGATAGCCTCGCCTCGCCCAACCGGGAGGCAACGGGGCGAAGACGAGATTATGGCCCAGCCGGGCCGACAGGAGCACGCATCGTGAGACTTGATCTACTGACCATTTGCGCCGCACTGGCACTGGCCTGCGGGACACCCGTCGCTCTGGGCTCGGACGACGTGGTCCCCGCCGCCGAACGCCTGGACGACGCCCGGTCACGCCTCGAGGCGGCCCGGGCCGCGCTCGACGCGGCGCAGCGTGAGTACGACGCCGCGGTTGCCGAGCAGGAGCGGGTCCAGCCCGAGGTGGAGGCGCCCACGGGCGCCGACCAGACGCCCGGGCCGGTCTCGACCTCGTTCTGGAGCGGCTGGGACGCCAGCGTCGAGCTTGGCATCACCGGCTCGGACGGCAACTCGGAGGCCTTCAACTTCCGCACCGCCCTCGACGCCGAGCGTCTCACGGAGAAGATGGAGACCAAGCTGGGCCTCCACTACAAGTACGGCACGCAGAACGGCGTCCAGAACACCAACCGCTTCAACGCCAAGGGACGCAACGACTGGCTCTTCCCGAGCAGCCGATGGAGGTCGTTTGTCCAGGGGGAGTACGAGTACGACGAGTTCCAGGCATGGGACAGCCGCGTCTCCGGCTTCGCCGGTCTCGGCTACGAGCTGATCCGACCCGAGGACCAGACGCCGGACATGTCCCTGCTGGCGCGCGTCGGTCTCGGCGGTTCGCAGACCATCGGCGGGCCAAACGAGGAGTTCCGCCCCGAGGCCCTGCTCGGGCTGGACTACAACTGGAACATCAAGGAGGGGCAGCGTTTCTTCGTGAACACCGAGATGTTCCCCAGTCTCTCCGAGATGGGCGATTTCCGCTGGATCACCAACGCCGGGTACGAGATCGTGCTCGACGCCGAGAGCAACCTGTACCTCAAGCTCGGGCTCGAGGATCGGTACGACTCCAACCCGGGCGCCGGCGCCAAACGCAACGACATCGACTACTACGTCACCCTCGGCTGGAAGTTCTAAGGCCCGGCCCAATCCGATCAGCGCACAAAGAAGCCCGCCCCGGGGTCTGCCGGGCGGGCTGTTTGAGTGAACGCTCAGATCGGGATCAACCCTTGGCGCGGAGCGCGTCGCGGATCTCGGTGAGGAGGACCTCTTCGGTGCTCAGCTTGGGGTCCTCCTGGGGGGCCGGCGCCTCTTCCTTCTTCATCTTCTCATTCGCCCTGTTCATCAGCTTGATGACCATAAAGATCGCGAATGCAACGATCAGGAAGTCCAGCAGCACGTTGATGAAGATGCCGTAGTTGATCGTCACGGGCTCAACCGCGGCAACAACCTCGCCCGCTGCGTTGACGGACTCGGCAATGCCATCCTGGATGGTCAGCTTCATGTCGGCGAAGTCCATCCCGCCCATCAGCATGCCGATCGGGGGCATGATAATGTCCTTGACGAGCGAGCTGACGATCTTGCCGAACGCGGCGCCGATGATGATGCCGATCGCCATGTCCATGACGTTGCCGCGCATGGCGAAGTCTTTGAACTCTTTGATGATGCCCATGGTCTATATCCTTCGGGTGTTGGCGTCCAGCGCCGGTCACAGTGATGCGGCGGAACAAGAAACAAATGTGATGCCGCGGGTCCCCTCCCCGGGGGGTCGGGAGTCTAGGGCATACAGTCACGATGTCCCGTACTCGGCGATTGCAGACCCCGCCGGCGCCGCACGCTCAGGCTCAACCCGGAAGGCGCTCGCAAGAGGCGTCATAACGAGGGAAAACCACCATGCTTACGCAAGATGCCGCTCAGCCCGCTGATCCCGCCGCCGCCGAATCCGCCGTCGAGAGTGCGGCGGCGACGGGCAACGCCGCCCTTGAGAAAGCGTCCGGCGCGTGGGCCTCGCTGACCGACGGCGACATCACCGGCGACGACATCTGGCTCCTGTGGGATGCCGTGGGCTGGCCCCTGGTCAAGGTCATCCTGCTCATTATCGCGGTCCTGCTGATCTCGAGTTGGGCTCGCGGGTTTGTGATGAAGGTCTGCGACCGGGCCAAGATCGAGATCACGCTGTCGAGGTTCTTTGGCAACCTTGTCAAGTACACGATCATGATCCTGGGCGGGGTCACGATCCTGCAGACCTTCGGCGTCGAGGCGACGAGCTTCGCCGCCGTGCTCGCCGCGATCGGCTTCGCCATCGGCATGGCCCTCTCGGGCACGCTGGGCAACGTCGCCTCGGGCATCATGCTGCTGATCTTCCGCCCCTTCAAGGTGGGCGACGTCGTCTCCGCCGCCGGCGTGACGGGCAAGATCTTCGAGATCGGCCTGTTTTCCACCACCTTTGACACATTCGACAACCGGCGCATCATCGTCCCCAACGGCTCGGTCTACGGCGACACCATCGAGAACATCTCGTACCACTCGACGCGGCGCGCCGACATCGCCGTGGGCGTCTCGTACGACGCGGACGTGGACGAGGCCCGCAGGGTGCTCGAGGGCGTGGGCGCCAAGGTCGAGGGCGGCCTGGCCGACCCCGCGCCGGTGGTCTACCTCAAGGAACTCGGCGGTTCGTCTGTGGACTTCGCACTGCGTGTCTGGGTCAAGACCGAGGACTACTGGGCGGTCAAGGAGCGCCTGACGCGCGACACCAAGGTCGCCCTGGACAACGCGGGCATCGGCATCCCCTACCCCCAGCGCGACGTGCACTTGCCCCAGGGCATCGAGGTCACGGTCAAGAACGCCTGATCCCCACGGACTAGCCCGGAACGTCAGTGACGGGCCTCAGCATCCTCCTCTTCCTCCGTTGCCTTGCATCCCCGCGCAACCTCCGCGTCTTGGTAGCCGGATCTCGCACCGGGCCCGTCACTGACGTTCCGGGCTAGTCGTTCGCGCGAGCCGGCGTTGCTCGCACGCGTTCCAGCCACTTCGCCCAGATCGAGAGCACGAGCAGCATGTACAGCCGCTGGCTGTGGTCTCGCCCGTGCCAGGGGTTCAGGCTCTTCTCCCCGGCCGCGTCGTGCTCGCGCAGCATCCGGCGCACGAACGCCATGTTGATCTGCACCCCCGCCTCACCCAGCCCCGGGAATGGGTCGGCCGATTCGAGGTGGTCGTAGAGGAGCTGCCGCATGCCGCCGTAGTCGGAGCGGAACCAGTCGCCGACGGGGATGGCGAAGCCCTGCTTGGGGCGATCGACCAGCTCAGCGGGGAAGCTACGTTTCGCAAGGAGACGGAGGATGCCCTTCCGTGTTCGCTGCGCACCGAATCGCCGGTACTCAGCGTGTGCTACTTCGACAACTCGGCGATCGAGCAGCGGGGCGCGCGTCTCGATGGGCACGTCCATGGACGCGGCATCGAGCTTTCTGAGGAGGATTCCCGGAAAGTGGTCTGCGAGATCAGCTTCGGCATGATTCACGGGATCGCTTGAGAGCGTGAACAGACCGGAAAGGGGCATTGGGCGCCTCACAAGCGATCTTGCGTCGCCCCGCTGATAGATCGAGGTCAGGCTGGCATAGCTGAGCCAGCGGACCGCCCCGATCAGGCGAGCCAACTTGGTCCACTTGCTCTTCGGATCTCGTCTCGGAAGCGCTCGTTCAGTCGGGAACAGGCAAAGCGGCAAGAGCGCAAACGCGAACACGCCCGTGTGGTATCTCTCATAGCCGAGGAATAGTTCATCTCCCCCGTCGCCGGTGAGAAGGACCTTGGCGTGCTCGGCCGCCGCCTGACAGGCCCAGGCTGTCGGGAGAAGCGAGCTGTCTCCGAACGGGAGACCGAGCCTCGGGATGAGGCGGAGAAGATCGCTCGCCGGTTCGGGTTCGACGTCGATCGTATGGTGGTCCGAACCAATAATGTTCGCAGCTTGGGCCGCGTGTTTCGACTCGTCATAGCCAGCCGAAGGCATCCGAACGCAGATGGTGGTGACTCGCGAGTTCAGAGCGCGGCGGGCGTAGAGGGACACAAGCGATGAATCGATGCCCCCGGAGAGCAGGCACGCAACCGGTGCGTCAGCGTCAAGTCGTTCGCGAATGCTCGCCCAGATCGCGCGCTCAACCTGCCCCGCCCTCAACTTCTCGATGCCCCGATTGGTGTAGGGAAGGAATGACCTGAGACCAAGCTTGGTACTGGTCACTTTCCTCGGGGGCGATGTCTTGGTGCTGATGTCTGAAGTTCGCGGCGCGTGCTGCTCTGGAGCGACGGTCTGTGAGACCGTTGAGGCTCGTGGATGCGGGTGGACGTGCATCCATGGCGTGAACCAGTCGCTCCCGCCTTGGCTGATCCAGCCCACCACCGCTCTGTCATACAACACCAGGGGGTCATCCTGGCGCCACAGCCGCGCGATGGATTCAAGCCCTGGTACACAGCTCGAAAACGCGAACGATTGATCGGACTCATCGTCGGAAGCGGTTGCCGCGTAGAGGGGTTTTTCGCCGAAGAAATCCCGTACGGTGATCAGATCACCAATGTCCCTGGTCCACAGCCCGATGCTCGCCATCATCTCGGACCGGTCGGCAACTTGGAGTCCCCACGCCCGCCACCCATGCACCAGCACCTCCGTATCCGAGTGATCCGTCTCGAACAC
>JAJDDI010000044.1 GCA_029260375.1 Phycisphaerales bacterium
GCCTCACGCGTCCACAGGTCCATGATCCCGTTCTCGTTGACGAGATCGTCGTCCACGCTCTGGATAAAGCACGCGTGCGGCTGCGGGTGCGTGTACGCGTCCTTCGCCAGCTCCGCCTGCCCCGTCTTGGCGTCGACGATCCAGTGCCCCTGCGCCGGGCCCGAGATCCCGTACGCGAAGTTCAGCCCCGTGTTGAACCACTGCGGGCTGTTGGGCGCGCACATCTGGTGCACCATCATGTACGCCAGCTCGTCGTAGAACGCCTGCGCGTCCTGCGCCGTATCGAAGTACCCGTGCGTCTCGCCCCACATCCGCCAGCACCCGGCCAGGCGGTGGATCACCTGCCTGGCGCTGCGCTCCGGCCCGGTGACGACATTCCCGCCCGCGTCGAGCTTGTACGGGCGCCCTCTCTCATCTCGTGGCACGGGCGTCCCGCCCGTGTCTCCACTTCCTTCGCCGCCGCCGGAAGCGGACAGAGATGACGAAGCCACGGGCGAGACGCCCGTGCCACGAGGATCAGGAGACTCGTCCTCCACCTGCGGCACCCCCGCCTTGCGGAAGTACTTGGACACCATGATGTCAACAGCAAGCTGGCTCCAGGTCTCGGGCGCCTCGGCGTCGTTCATCTCGAACACGACCGAGCCGTCGGGGTTGCTGATCCGGCTGGCCCGCTTCGTCCAACTGACCGTTGCGAAGGGGTCCTGTCCGTCCGTGGTGAATCGCCGTTCAATCTTCATTGTGCGTCTTTGCTCTCAATAACCCATGCACACCAACCCACGCGGTCCTCGCGAGGGACTACTTCTACTGCTCAGGCGCTTACTTAGCTTGATTCGTTGGACTGGGAATCGGTTTCGCTGGGGGTGTCGGCGACGTCGAGGGCTTGTGTCCCTTCGAGATCGTCACGTTCTTCACCGATCGCGTTTGCGGGCTCGATGCAGGCCTGTGACCCTCGTTGCCCGTTGTTCTCGATCTGCTTTCCGAGTTGTTCGAGTTCTTGTTCTGAGCCATGGCTTGCAAACTCCTCAAGATCGTAAAACCGGATGCACTCCGCTTCAGACGCACTGAGCCAGAAACCTACCGAAGCCATCTCGCGACGAACCTCGCCACTCGGCGCATCGAAGTAAGCCTCCTCAAGAAACACATCCCGTTCGTCTGGACTGGTTGACGCTAGAGAACGTTTTCCATAAATCCCGTAACGATTGGTTCCGTCCTTGAAGGTCACTCGCAAGAGACAACCCCTTCGACGCGAGAATGCCTGATCCCAGCCGGTGTCGTATGGGTGCAACGTGTTCAGCCTGAGCAATCCGAAGGTCTTGCCTAACCAATCGCCTCTTCTCGCGATCCCCGTAACAACCCCGCCTAAGAGTCCTGACACACCACCGCTTGCCAATAGAAACAGAGACTGGACTATCGACACATCTTTGATGCGCTGCACTTCTCCTAAAAAATCTTGGCTTACGAGCAGCGCAACGGTGTAGGCGAGCAAGGAGTAGAGCACATAGCTGTAGATCTCCTCCATTTTCCCGATTCTTGATGGCGGAATGAACTTCCGTTCGCTCAGCCTCCACAAGAATCCCGGTAGCAGAACGGCAGCTGCTATTGGCGCAAACTTGAGATAATCCAGAACGGCATCGTTCAATCGCTACGCCTTGCATCAATCCACCATCGGGAGCGTCAGCCCCGCCTGATCCTGGTACTTGCCCGCCTTGTCCGCGTAGCTCACCTCGCACACGCGGTCGCCCTTGAGGAACACGAACTGCGCGATCCCCTCGCCCGCGTACACCTTGGCCGGCAGCGGCGTCGTGTTGCTGATCTCCAGCGTCACCTTCCCGCGCCACTCGGGCTCCAGCGGCGTCACGTTCACGATCAGCCCGCACCGCGCGTACGTGCTCTTGCCCACGCACAGCACCAGGATGTCCCGCGGGATGTCAAAGTGCTCCATCGTCTCGCACAGCGCGAAGCTGTTGGGGGGGATCACGACGTGGTCCAGCCCGTGCTCGCGGGTATCGACCGTGACCATCAGCTCGTCGGTGAACCGCTTGGGATCGACGACGCAGATACCGCCGGTGCGGGGGGTGGGCGTGAAGATCTTGAAGATGGGCCCGACGCGGACGTCGTAGCCGTAGCTCGACACGCCGTAGGAGACGATCCCCTCGCGCTTTTTGGCTTCCTCGAACGGCTCGATGCCGACGAGTTCGCGGATCTGAGTGTCGCACAGCACGCCCATGGCGCCGACCCCGTTTGCATGGGGACGCACCGATCGCCCACGCCCCGGTCTGGATCACCGGGAGCGGAATCGGAACATCCCGTCGATGTGTTCGGGGCCCAGGCCCCAACCTATGCCCGTTGAACCCGGGCATCCCAACCGGAGGCCAACCCGCGACCCCCGCCAGTCATCCACGCCGCCCACCGGCGACGAGGCCTGCCATCCTGTTTCCTGCCCCCCGTGGGGCGATTCGGCCCAATCCCTGGCCTTCGATTCTTGCGGTCCGCCGTGCCGAGCACTTTGATCGGCTGACGGGGGCGGACTATACCACAATGGATGGTGTTGTGAAGTCGATCTTCACCAAAATGAAGTATGACGACGTTGAAAACCTGTCGCTTGCTCGCAAGCCTCCACGGCGCTTGCCCTTAGCGATTGCCAAGAACTTCGACGAAGCTATCCACACCCCACATGTAGTCACATCGCCCCACTTTCACGCCGATTTCTACCACCAACGGTGGCCCAGAGCCTCTGAACCCTGGTTGGGCGCCCGAGGGAACGCTGTCGCTTGTCCGGGCTCGCCGCTCAAACCCTCTGGGAACGCCTCACCGGCGTCTGCGAAAGGACCGCTACCATCCCCCCTCGGCGCGGCACGCCCGCGCCTGAGCACGGGACCAGGCCGGGCCAGCCGCCCGGCGCAAGCGACGCCCCCGGAGGGGCGAGCCAGCCAGATTTCTCATCAGACCGGGGCGACGATGAACAGCTCAGCGTGTGCGCATCAGGGTTTGGGCGGGGTGCGTTGGGCCCGCCTCGGATTGGTCGGCCTCGCGCTGGCGAGCCTCGCGCTCAGCAGCGCCTGCGCCCGCAACAGCAAGCCAACGCCCCGGGCCCGCGCCGTCGCGCCCGCCGTCAGCCGCAACGTCCCCGGCTCGCTCCGAGGCACGATCGGCGCCGAGTCCACCGTGCGCGGCGTCGCGTCGCAGCTCGTCTCGGGCATCGGCTTCGTCGTCGGGCTCAACGGGACGGGCGGCCTGCCCATGCCCGAGGAGTACGCCGCGACGATGGAGCGCGAGATGGGCCTGGGCGGCATCGGACGCGCCAACGACTACGAGGGCACCGCCTTCCAGGGCAAGTCCCCCCGCCAGCTGCTGAGCGACCCGAACACGGCGGTCGTCATCGTCCAGGCCGCGATCCCGCCCGGCGCGCGCGCGGGCACGTCCTTCGACGTCTATGTCCGGTCCGTCAACGCCTCGAGCCTCGAGGGCGGGCGCCTGTACACCACCAAGCTCCGCCCGGGCGCCCCCTCCGCCTTCGGCGCCGACACCACCCTCATCATCGGCGACGCCAAGGGACCGATCTTCATCAACCCCTTCGCCGACCCGGGCTCAACCACGGACGGTGTCACCCGCGACGTGGGGCGCATCCTCGACGGCGGCGTCGTCAGCGAGGACATCCTCATCGAGCTCGTCCTCGACAACCCCTCCCACGAGCGGGCCCGGCGCATCACCCGCGCCATCAACTCCCGCTTCCCCGAACGCACGGGCGACAACGGCCCCATCGCCCGCGGCAAGAACGACTCGCTCATCCGCGTCCGCGTGCCCCGGCGCTTCGAGGACCGACCCGCCGAGTTCCTCGAGCTGGTCAAGCACCTGCAGATCGACCGCACCTACCCCGAGCTGTACGCCCGGCGCTACGCCCAGACGATGAATACCCAGCCGTACCTGGCCAACGATATGGGCTGGTGCCTCGAAGCGCTCGGCGAGCAGGCCAAGCCCTTCGTCCGCGACCTGTACGAGCACCCCGAGGCCGCCCCACGCCTCGCGGCCCTGCGGGCGGGCGTGGGCCTGGGCGACGCCCGGGCGGCGCCGTACCTCCAACAGGTGGCTCTGAGCGGCCCAGACTCGCTCCGTGCCGAGGCGATCGCGCTGCTCGCCCGCCTCGACGCCGGGCCCCGTGTCGATGAGACCCTCAAGGGCCTGCTGGCCTCGCGGGAGCTGACGATCCGCATCGCGGCGTACGAGGCGCTCGTCGGGCGGGCGGTCCAGGCCCAGCGTCGCCGCCTCATGCGGATGGTCGAGGGCGAGACCGGGCCCGGCGCCTTCCGCCTGACCCGGACCAACCTGGACGCCATGGCCCGCATGAACCTGCCCAAGGGCACCATCCAGGGCGTCAGCCGTGAACTCGTCGCCGGCAAGTTCTTCCTCGACCGCGTCCCCGGCGGCGAGCCCATGATCTACGTCACTCAGCAGGGCGAGCCCCGGATCGTCCTGTTCGGGGGCGATATCAAGCTCACCAAGCCCTCGCTCATCACCGCCTGGGAGAACCGCCTGATGCTCTCGGCCGACAGCGAGACCGAGCCCATCCGCATGTACTACCGCGACCAGCGGACCGGGCGGGTGATCATCCAGGAGGCCGAGGAGGAGCTCGACAAGCTCATCGAGATGATGGCACGCGATCAGTCGCCCGACGACCCGCGCACCGGGCTCGGGCTGACGTACTCCGAGACCGTCGGCGCCCTGTACAACATCTACAACGACGGCGGGTACGCGGGCGCGTTCTCCACCGAGCGCGACCGCCTGCTGGCGGACCTGATCCGCACCTCCAAGACGCAGGAGATCACGGTCCGCCCCGCGACCCCGGGCAGCGACGAGCGCCTGGTCGTGTTCGATTCGCCCCGCCTCACGCCCAACCAGCAGCGCCAATCACCCAAGCGTGAAGGGCTTCTGGTGCCGCTCACCCCCCCGCCCGCCGCGGACGCCGAGACGGACGACTCCGGGCAGTGAACGCGTGGACAGCACGAACGGTGTGTTGGGCATCGCGGCGTTTGCCCACAAGGCGCGCCCGCGGCGATCGGTCTGCGAACAATCCGACGCTCCCGGGCGGAACCCGGTATCCTCTGTTCTGGTCCGATCGGTCCGGGGTTTCCCAGCGAGGCCCCAGGCCGGCTCTGCCGCACTCTTCTCTCGCCATGGATCGGCGCGGGGCGGGCGGACTTTCGGGAGCAACACGGAGGTTGGCTCCACATGCCTGAGATCGCCCACAACGAGACCGCCCCGCGCGCCAGGGTCAACACCGCGATGCGCCTGAGCGCCCTGACGCTCTGCGGGTTCAAGTCCTTCCCCGACAAGACCACGTTCACCTTCGACGACGCCGTCACGGGCATCGTCGGGCCCAACGGCTGCGGCAAGTCCAACGTCGTGGACGCCATCAAGTGGGTCCTGGGCGAACGCTCGAGCAAGTCGCTGCGCGGCAAGGAGATGATCGATGTCATCTTCGCCGGCTCGGCCGGTCGCAAGCCCGCGGGCATGGCCTCGGTCACCCTGAGCTTCGACAACCCCCTCACCGACGCCGCCCCGATCATCCGCCAGCTCCGCGAGGGCATCGAGGACGAGAGCGAAGCCCATGAGGACGGGCTGGAGGAGGCCCCCGCCCTGGTTGACCGCCGCGTCCGCAGGGCCCTGCCCGTGGACACGGACGTCGTCGAGGTCGAGCGCCGCCTCTCCCGCGACGGCAAGAGCCAGTACGTCATCAACGGCAAGCTCGCCCGCCTCCGCGACATCCGCGACCTGTTCCTGGACACGGGCATCGGCGCCGACGCCTACTCGATCATCGAGCAGGGCAAGGTGGACGCGATGCTGCTGGCCAGCCCGATGGAGCGCCGCGCGATCTTCGAGGAAGCCGCGGGCATCGCCAAGTACAAGCAGCGGCGCATCGAGGCGACGCGCAAGCTCGACAAGGCCGAGACCAACCTCGTGCGCACACGCGAGCAGCTCGACTCGACCGAGCGCCGCCTGCGCCTGGTGCGCGGGCAGGCCGCCAAGGCGCGAAGGTTCCAGGAGCTCGAGGACGAGTACAGCGCGCTGCGCCTGGCCCTCGCGTTCGAGCAGTACGACGAGATCCGCCAGCGCCTCGACGGGCTCACCAGCCAGGTGCAGTCGCTCCAGGCCAAGCGCGACGAGGCGCACGAGACCGTCGGCGTCCTGGAAGAGCAGCGCCAGGACGCGGAGCTGCGCCGCCACGAGCTGGCGACGGCCCACCGCCGACTGGAAGAATCGCTCATCGCCGCCCGCCACCAGGGCGAGAGCGCCGAGCAGCGCCTGGGCATGGCCCGTCGCGCCATCGAGGAGGCCCGCGAGCAGGTCGCGGCCGAGCAGGCCCGCCTGACCGAGGCCGAGACCAGGATCAACGACCTCGACACGGAGATCGAGGAGCAGGGCGAGGAGCTGGCCCGCCTGAGCGAAGCGGTCGGCGACGCCGAGCGCGAGCTCGACGCCTCGACCAGCGCCCGCGGCGAGGCCCTGGAGCGAGCCAGCGAGCACCGGACCGCCCTGGGCGAGCGGAAGCGCGAGGCCGAGGGCATCGAGCGCGAGCGCACGGGTCTTCTCGCGTCCATCGAGGCCGACGAGCGCCGCCTCGAGACCCTGCGCGAGCAGGGCGACTCGGGCAAGGCCCGCCTGACCAAGCTCGACGAGGCCCACGCCAGCGCCAGCGAGCAGGCGGCGACGCTCGAGCACGCGATCGGCGAGCGTCAGTCCAGCATCCAGCGCCTGACCACGCAGCGCGACGCGTTCCAACGCTCGAGCGACTCGCTCAGCGAGGACCGGCGTGTCCTGGGCCAGCGCGTCAACGGGCTCGAGCAGGAGCACGTTCGCCAGGATTCGCGGCGCGCCACGCTCGACGAGATGGTCAAGTCCCGCGAGGGCCTGGGCGAGGCGCCCCGCTTCGTCATGGAGCGCGCCGAGGCGCGGGACGGCTTCGCCGGCGTCATCGCGCCCCTGGCCGAGCTCATCGAGGTCGCCTCCGAGTGGGCCGGCCCGGTCGAGGCCGCGCTCGGACAGACGCTCACGGCGATCGTCGTCGAGGCGATGCTCGCGATGCCCAGCCGCGACGAGCTCGAGTCGCTGCCCGGCCGCGTCACGTTCATCCCCCTCCGCGGCGCGGCTCCCGGTTCGCAGCCCGAGCCCTTCCGCGTCGCGTCCGTCGCCGGCGCCCGCGTCGCGTCCGTGCGGGCTCTGGCCCGCGCACAAACCGATCTCGAGCCCGGGCGACAGGCCCAGGTCTCGGCGCTGCTCGACCGCCTATTGGGCAACACCACGCTCGTCGAGGATCTCGACGCGGCGGTCCTGCTCGCCGCCGGCCCGCTCCGCGGCGTTGAAGCCCGCTTCGTCACGCGCGACGGCGCGCTCTACGAGTCCGACGGACGCGTCATCGCCGGCCCCGTCACCAACGAGCAGAGCGCCGGGCTCATCCAGCGCCGCAGCGAGCTGACCGCCCTCCAGCAGTCGCTCACCCAGCTCACCCACTCGCTCACCGATGAGCGCTCGACCCTGCAGCAGGTTGACGCCGAGGTCGCCCGCGTCAGCGCCGAGCGCGCCCGCCTCGAGAGCGAGCTGGCCCAGCACGAGCGCGGCATCGTCGGCGAGCAGACCCGCCTGGACCGCCTTCGCGCCGACCAGGCTCGCGTCGATCGCGAGCGGTCCGAGGTCCGGACCGAGATCGAGCAGCTCACCGAGCGCGCCTCGGGCATCGAGAGAGACCGCCAGGAACTGCGGGAGCGCGCCGAGCGACTCGAACGCCTGCACACCGAGCGGACCGAGTCGCTCACCACGCTGGGTGAAGAGCTGGTCACGCTCGAAGCCCGCGTAGAGAGCGCCAGCGAGGCGATGACCGCGGCCCGCGTCGCCAGCTCCGCCCTCAACGAGCAGGCCAGCGCCGCAAGGCGCGAGCTCTCACGCCTGAACCTCGATCGCGACGCCTCGATCCGGAGGCGCGAAGAGACGCAACGTCAGGTCGAGTCCGTCCTGGCCCGGGCCCAGCAGCACGAGCAAACGGTGGCCGAGGCGATCACCCAGGCCGCGACCGCCCGCGAGCAGGCCCAGACGCTCGCAGCGCAGATCGAGCAGGACAGCGCCGAACTCGATCGGGCAACGGGCATCGTCAGCCAGCACGCCGAGCGCCTCACCGGCGCCCGCAAGATGGCCCAGATCGTCGAGCGCGACTGGTCCAGTCTGGAGATGTCGCGCCGCGAGCTCGAGGTCAAGCGCGAGAGCATCGAGGAGCGCACCCTCGAGGACATCGGCCTCGACGTCGCGGGCGAGTACGAGGAGTACCGCGTCGTCATGGCCCCGGGCGACGTGCAGCGCGTGGACAGCGCCGACGCCTCGGCCCGCGTCAACGTGCTTAGGGGCGAGATCAAGAAGCTGGGCAACGTCAACGTCGATTCCATCGAGGAGGAGAAGAACCTCGAGCAGCGCAACGACGAGCTCATCAGCCAGGTCAAGGACATCGACGAGGCCCGCATCAAGCTCGCCACCCTCATCGAACGCCTCAACATCGCCAGCCGCGAACGCTTCGGCGAGATCTTCGCCGGCATCCAGGAGGCCTTCGGCAGCAAGGACGGCATGTTCCGGCGCCTCTTCGGCGGGGGTCGCGCCGAGGTCCGCCTCATGGGTCTTGTCAAAGAGATCGACGGGCACAAGGTCGTCACCGACGAGACCGACCTGCTCGAATCCGGCATCGAGGTCATCGCCAAGCCCCCGGGCAAGGAGCCCCGCTCCATCAGCCAGCTCTCGGGCGGCGAGAAGACCATGACCGCCGTGGCCCTGCTGCTGGCGATCTTCCGATCCAAGCCCAGCTGCTTCTGCATCCTCGACGAGGTGGACGCCGCGCTCGACGAGGCCAACGTCGGCCGCTTCTGCGCCACCCTCGACCAGTTCACCGACACCAGCCACTTCATCGTCATCACGCACAACAAGCGCACGATGCAGAGCGTGGACCGCCTCTACGGCGTCACCATGCAGGAACGCGGCGTGTCCAAGCGCGTCGATGTCCGCTTCGACCAGGTCGGCGCCGACGGCAAGATCGACAAGAAGGCCGTGGAGAACACCCCGCCCGAGATCGTCGACGAGCCCGAGGTCGAAACGCCCAGCCCCACGGGCGGGCTGCGTGACGCACTGGCCAAGATGCGCGAGGAGCAGGCGCCCAGCGAGGTCGGGGGTCCGGCAAACTAGCCCGGAACGTCAGTGACGGGCCTCTTGGTTCTCAGCATTCTGTTCGAGGCGCCACGCGATCTTCGCTCGCATGCCCGTCACTGACGTTCCGGGCTAGTCGGCGCCGACAGAACCGACAAGCTCGCCGATGTCCGACACACCCTGTGCTCGCACCCACTTGCCCAGCCCGCGCGCGATCTTGATCGGCGCCCGGGGATCCGCGAACAGCGCCGTCCCCACCTCGACGGCCGTCGCGCCCGCGAGGATGAACTCCGCCGCGTCGGTCCAGCCCGTCACGCCCCCGATGCCGACGATGGGCACGCCCGCGTCTCGCGCGACGAGGCGGTGGACGTCGTAGACGATCTTGACCGCCTGCGCGTGCACCGCGGCGCCCGAGAGCCCGCCGGTCGTGTTGCCCAGGACGGGCCTGCGCGTGCGCACATCGATCGCCATCGCGGGCGTCGTGTTGCACAGGCACAGCGCATCCGCCCCCGCGTCGATCGCGGCGCGGGCAAGGTCCACGATCGAGCTGGGCGCGGGCGTCGTCACCGGGGGCAGCTTCACGAGCAGTTTGGTGTTCTTCAACTCCGCCCGAACAGCGCCGACCAGCTCGCCCAGTAGACGCGGCTCGCTGCCAAACTCGACCCCGCCATGAACATTGGGGCACGACACGTTCAGCTCCGCGCCCACGATCCCGGCGCAGGTGTCAAACGCCGACGCGACGCGCGTGTAGTCCTCGACGCTGAATCCCGCGATCGACCCGATGACCGGGCAGGGCAGCCCCGCGGCCTTGGGCGCGTGATCCCGCATGAACGCGTCGATCCCCGGATTCGCCAGCCCGATCGCGTTGAGCATGCCAACCTTGGTGGGCCAGACGCGCCAGGCTTGGTTCCCCTCGCGGGGTTCGGGGGTGATGGACTTGGTGACCAGCGCCCCCACGCGGGCCAGGTCGAGCTGCTCGGACATCTCGTCGAGCACCCCCGCCGTCCCCGCGGCCAGGATCACGGGCGACGACAGCTCGATGCCCGCCAGATCGACACGCAGCATGGGGTCGGGAATCGGGGCCATCCGGGCGACAGTATGCCAGCAGCCGATGCCGCGCGTACCGTTGGACCGACACCGAGTCAGAGAGGACCCGTCCATGGACATCGACGAACGCATCCGCCGCTTCGAGGAGCTGGTCAAGGAAGACCCCGAGAACGACATGGCCCTGTTCTCGCTCGCGGGGGCGTACAACCAGAGCGGGCGATACAAAGACGCCGCCGACGCCTACACCCGCTGCACCGAGCTGAACCCCACCATGAGCAAGGCCTACCAGCTCGCCGGCGCGGCGCTGATGGCCTCGGACCAGGCGGACAAGGCCAAGGACCTGCTCACACGCGGCTACGCCATCGCCGCCGAGCGGGGCGACCTGATGCCCAAGAAGGCGATGGAGGACCTGCTCGAGCGCCTGGGCGCCCCGGTCCCCAAGGTCGAGAAGGCCGAGGAATCCTTCCCGTCCGGCTCGTTCGTCTGCCAGAAGACGGGCAAGCCCGGGACGCAGCTGCCACGCGCCCCGTTCAAGAACGCGATGGGCCAGTGGATCCACGAACGCATCAGCAAGCAGACCTGGGACGAGTGGATCGGGCTGGGCACGAAAATCATCAACGAGCTTCGCCTGGACCTCTCGCGCGATGAGCACGACGCCGTCTACGACTACGGCATGCGCCGCTTCGTGGGCCTTTCCGATGAGACTTACGAGGAGCTCATGAACAGCCCCCCGCCACACCCCGAGGGCCAGTTCCGGGGCGTCGTGGACGACATCCTCTCCCGCGGCGGGCACCTGGAGGACTTCCAGGGCGAGCTGCACAAGGGCGTCGGGACCTAGCGGAACAGCCCGCGACGGCGCAGCTCACCCATCAGCAGCGCCTCCAGATCCGTATCCGTCGGCACGAGCACGTGCGACAT
>JAJDDI010000045.1 GCA_029260375.1 Phycisphaerales bacterium
GGTGATCTCCTTTCGTGGTTGGTTGACCGATGCCCACCGACGAGCAGCCGGCAAAGCCGCGACCGTCCAGGGGTTGGTGCGGGCAGGAGCGCAGCGACAACACGGCCCCTTGACGGCGGGGCGACGGATGCCAGGTTGGGCTTTAGAGGGTCAATCCAGCCGGCGAAAGGGAAAGCCGCAAGAGATTACGAAGGCAGGGTCGCCATTGAAGCAGTGGGGCATGAGGCCGCTCGTGAACATCAAAGGGACGCAATCACGTCATTTCGCGCTCACCAATTCATGGAACCTGCGGAGGTCACCGACCCTCAGCGGTGCGTTGCAAAATTCTCACGCCACCCCACAGAACGACGGACGCAATGGCCACTCCGATCACCAGATCCGGGATGCTGCTGCTCGATGCCATCACGAGCAGACCTGCGGCGATGACACCCGTGTTCGCGATCACGTCATTCTTGGAGAAGATCCAAGAGGCACGCATGTGTGCGCCACCATCGCGGTGCTTCGAGATGAGCCGGAGACAGATGAGATTCGCAGCAAGAGCAATAACTCCGGCTCCGATCATTAACTGGCTGGTTGGCTCACTGCCAAACAGTGCGCGACGGAAAACCTCGCCTAGCACTCCGAGCCCCAACACAATCTGGAGCACTCCGCTCACCCTTGCTGCTGTCTGTTGTGTGCCGCCAGACCGGCTCGCTGCATACAACGCCATGCCATACACAGCGGCATCGGCAAGCATGTCGAGCGAATCCGCCAGAAGAGCGGTGGACTCCGCGATCCACCCAACCATCACCTCGGCAATGAACATTACGCCGTTGATCGTGAGTAGAGCTATGAGTGTCCGCTGCTCCAGACCAACGGCATCCTCTGCGCAGTCGCACCCGCTCACTGATCACGCTCCGAGTCGAGATCTTGCGTGCGTCGTTTCATGAAGACGGATGCGATGACCGGAAGCACAAACAAGGTGAGGATCGTCGACGTGACCATGCCGCCGATCACCACCGTCGCCAGCGGTCGCTGGATCTCGCTCCCCACGCCTGTTGCGATCGCCATCGGGATGAAGCCGGCGATATCAGTGATCGCCGTTGCGAGTACTGGCTGGAGGCGGGTCTTCGAGGCCGCGATGATAGCATCCTTGCTCTGCTGGCCGGTGTTGAGTGTGTCGCGGATCGCGGTGATCAGGATCTGCCCGTTGAGCACAGCGATGCCGGTGAGAGCGATAAACCCGACTGCGGCACTGACGCTGAATGGGATATCGCGCCACCACAACGCGAAGATCGCACCGACGGCCGCAAACGGGATGCAGGTGTAGATGATGACGACATCCCGCAGGTTCTTCAGGCTGAAGTACAGCAGAAAGAACACCATCAGCAAGACCGCGGGCACGACAATGATCAGGCGAGTCCTGGCGCGTTCCAGGTTCTCAAACTGCCCGCCCCACTCAAGCACATAGCCTTCGGGTAATGTGACCCGATTATCAATGGCTGCCCTTGCTTCATTGACGAACGACGCGGGGTCTCTTCCACTGACGTTCGACTGCACACGGATGAGTCTTCTGCTCCACTCGCGGTTGATAGTGGCCGACCCCTCCGAGAGATCGACCGAGGCCATCGACGACAGTGGCACCGCGACGCCCCCTTCGGTCGGAATGCGTACTGATGACACCGCTTGTACATCTTCCCTGAATGTCTGCGGAAGTCTGACGACCAGCGGGAAGACACGCTGGCCCTCAAACACCTCGCCGACGCGGATCCCACCGATCGCCTCAACGAAGTCCAACACCTCGCTGGCGGCGACGCCGTACCGGGCAACCCGGGACTGATCGACAGCAACTGACAGCGATGGTTGCCCCGTGATCTGATCGACCGAGATATCTGAGGCACCCGGGATGTCCAGAAGCACACGCTGCACGTCGTCGGCGATCCGGAGCAGCTCGTCGAAGTCGTCGCCGAAGATCTTGATCCCGATGTCTGATCGGATGCCTGAGACCATCTCGTTCATGCGCATCTCGATCGGCTGCGTGAACACCATATTGACGCCGGGGAACTGCGAGATTGTTTTTTCCATCTCGATCACGAGACCCGCCTGCGTGTCCGCTCTCGTCCACTCTGCACGCGGCTTGAGCGATAAGAAAATGTCTGTCAGCTCGATCCCCATCGGATCAGTCGCCACCTCCGCCGTCCCGATACGGCTCCAGATGTGCTCGATCTCGTCTGGGAACTCATCGAGCAGCACTTCTTCGATCCGCGTGTTGTACCGCACGGACTCATCAATCGAGACGCCAGCGAGCCGGATGGTGTTCACAACCATCGAGCCCTCGCTCAGCCGCGGGATGAACTCGCCGCCCATCTGCGTGCTCCGGTAGCCCGCGACACCAAGTAGAGCCACGGCCAGCAGCATCACGACCCACCGGAGTCGAATCGCTCCGCCGACGGCCCAGCCGTATGCACCGGCCAATCCCCTCAACAGAATGGCGTCCTTGGGTTTCGCGCGACGCGGAAGGAAGTAGTACGACAGAACGGGTGACAGAAACACCGCGACCAGCAGGGCTCCCAGGAGCGCGAAGATGAACGTCCACGCCATCGGCCGGAACATCTTCCCTTCGATGCCTTCAAGCGTCAGCACGGGGGCAAAGACGAGCGTGATGATGCCCATCCCGAACACGATGGGTCGCACCACGCGCGCACTAGATTTCGCGATCGATTCGAGCCGCTCGGAAGGCGAGAGTTTCCGGCCAAGCTCTCGCTGGCGTTCCTTCAGCGAGCGGAGGTTCGCTTCCGTCATGACCACCGAGCCATCGACAAGGATGCCGAAGTCGATCGCACCGAGGCTGAGCAAGCTCGCTGCGATCGCGAACTCATACATGCCCTGCACGGCGAACAGCATTGAAATCGGGATGGCGACCGCTACGAGCAGCCCGGCTCGGATGTTGCCCAGAATGATGAGCAACACAACAATCACCAACACGGCACCGATCACGAGGTTGTGCTCGACCGTCTTGATGACCTGCTCGACCAGCAGGGTCCGGTCGTACACCACATCCACGACGACATCGGGCGGCAGCGACGGCGCGAGGGATTCAAGGCGTTCGCGGAGTTCCTCGGTCACCACACGACTGTTCTCACCCATCAGCATGAAGGCAAGGCCGAGGACGACCTCGCCCTTGCCGTACGCCGAAACCGCGCCGCGGCGGATCTCGCTGCCGATTTCAACCTCCGCGACATCCTGAATCCGCACCGGCGTGCCGTCGCTGGAAGCAACCACGATGTTCTCGATCTCACCGATCGTCGCAACACGCGCCAGTCCCCGCACCACCCTCGCTTCACCGGAGGTCACGATCTGCCCGCCGCCGACGTTGGCGTTGTTGCGGCGCAGCGCATCCAGCACATCCTCAAGCGTGAAGCCAAACTTGATCAGTGCTTCAGGCTTGACGACGACGTGATACTGCCGCTCCAAGCCACCCCATGAATTGACCTCGGCCACACCCGGCACCTTGCGAAGCTCGGGCTTGATCACCCAATCGTGGATGGTCCGGAGTTCTTCGATAGAGTGTTCGCCGGTCTCCGACCGGATGACGTAGTGAAAGACCTCACCGAGACCGGTCGCGATCGGGCCGAGCTCCGGCCTTCCGACACCATCTGGCAGTTCGACTGCCGAGAGCCGTTCGGTAATGTACTGCCGCGCGTCGATAATGCGGATGTCATCATCGAAGGTCGCCACGACCTGTGAGAAGCCGAACTTTGAGACGGACCGCACGTTCTGGAGCCCGGGCAGCCCGCCGATCGAGAGTTCGACAGGAAGGGTGATCTGCTGCTCGATTTCTTCCGGGCTGAGCGCGGGAGCCACCGTGTTGATCTGCACTTGGATCGGCGTGGTGTCTGGAAACGCGTCGATCGGAAGCTGGATCATCCGGTACACACCGGCGGCGCACGCGATCGCGAACAGCAGAATGACAAGCACTCTGTTCCTGAGCGACATCTCGATAAGACGGGTCAGCATGGTGGCTCCGGATCAGTCGTCGACACATCCCGCACCGAGGCGAGACTTGAGGAACTCGGTCTTCATGGTGAAGCTGCCGCCGGTCACGACCGACTCAGTCTCTGTGAGGCCCGCCAGAATGGCGATCGTGCCGGAAGCCGTGCGCGGCCCGACATCAACACGCCGAACCGCGAACAGATCCGGTTCCTGCCGCACAAACACGAACGATGTGCCATCGATCTCGTGTACCGCTTCACCCGGCACAAGCAGCGAGTTCGAGGTGCCGCCGATCATTGCGGAGACCTCAGTGAACATGCCATGGCGAAGGATGCCACGATCATTCTGAACCGTCGCGCGGGCCCGTACCATCCGGGTTCGTTCATCGATACGCGGGCTGATCCATGTGATCTGTCCGGGGATCTCCAGCTCGGGCAGAGCCCGGACGCTCGCGACGATCTCCCCGCCGCGCTCGATCCGAAACGCCTGCTCTTCCGGGACCGCGAGCTCGATCCACATCGTCGACAAGTCAGCAATCTCGAAGAGCGAGCCCTCTGAATCCGCTGCCTCGCCAAGAACCGCGGTCCGCTCGACGACGCTGCCAGCGAAGGGTGCCCTGACGTACAGATCAGAGGATGACGACTGCTCCGCCGCGATATCCGCGACTTCTGATTCAGTGAAGCCGAGGTTGATGAGCTGCTGATGCGTGCGACGCACTTCCAGCTCAGCGAGCTTGAGCGCTGCCTGGGCATCTTGGAAGTCCCGGCGTGCAGCAATATTCTCATTGACGAGTTTCTGCTCACGCTCGAACACGGTGGTTCTCGCTTCAACCTCTGCGATCTTGGACAGGTACGCGGACTTCGCTTGTGCCACTGCCACGGAGTTGATGACCGCGAGAATTTGCCCTTCTTCAACCTGGTCGCCAACATCGACACGAATATCAGTGATCACACCGGGGGCCAACGGTGTGAGCCTGGCCAATCTGTTCCCGTTGTAGCGGACCTCGCCCAACAAGCTGATCGACGCTGAAGCAGCGCCTCGATTCGGTTGCTCAAGCGTCAGCCCGGCAAGCTCTGCCGATCTCGCGGAGGGCATGCGGACGAGCAGCGACTCGCCAGCCTCAAGCGTCCCAGCGAGCTGAGGCTGGCAGATTCCGCATTCGATCTCATCGACCCCGTGCTCATGACAGAAGAGAGAGGGGGCACCATCGCGGGAGGGCGTCGCCGAGGCGTCCCCCAGCAGAGCGGGATTGCACAGGTGGCACTCGTCTTCGTAAAGGAAGTGCTCCTCGCAATACGCCCGGTCCGCGTCTTCCAACTGTGGCTGGCAGATCCAGCACCGGTCTTCATAGCGAGCATGCTCGCTGCACCACAAGCGGCCCTCATCACGCTTGGCCGAGTCACAGATGAAGCAGGTCTCGTCAGCGCTGTGTCCATGGAGCCCGCCCGACGACTCGTCGGATGCGTTCTCCGAGGCATCGAGTGCCGGGTTGCAGAGATGGCATTCGTCCTCATACAGATAGTGCTCGTCGCAATACGGCCGGGACGGATCCTCAAGCTGCGGCTGACAGATCCAACACCGGTCCTCGTACCGGGCATGCTCGGTACACCACAAGCGACCGGCGTCGCGTTTCGTGGCGTCACACACAAAGCAAGTATCGCCGTTCTCGTGCGAGTGCGCGACCTGTGTCACATCAGATGCGCGTGATCCGTTGGACGCCGACGATGCTTCCTGTTCGCGATCGCACCCGCCAAGCAGGAGCGCCGTTGTGAACAGGCAAACGAGTGAAATGACGCCGTGTGATAGCCTCACGGTGAGTCTCCTTGATTGGGGTGATCAGAATGTTCGCGGAGCGAATGGGTGTTCAGCGGCTCTGAGATGAGTCCCTCAACCTGCACCTTCGCGGCGTGATATTCGGCGAGAGCTTCGAGCCTTTGGGTTTCAGTATCGAAAAGGGTGCGCTGCGCATCGAGGACATCGAGGTACGGGAGCTTGCCTTCGTCGTAGGCCCGACGCGTCGCGTCGTAGGCGTCCTTCGCCGCGGGGAGTAGGGCGGCATCAATCGCCTGGGCCTCGTGATACGCGGCGGTCAATCGGGCGTGTGCCCGAACAAGTCGGGTGGCCAAATCGCGTCGGGAAGCCCGCCCCTCGTCGATCGCTTGTGCTGCTCGAAGCCGGGCGGCCAGTATTCCTCCCTGATTGCGATCGAAGATCGCCAATGGCACGGACACGGCCACGACGAGACCGACATCTTCGCTCTCTTCGGCATACCGAATGCCAGCACCAGCCGTCACGTCGGAGACGGCTTGAGCCCGTTCGAGAGCGACCACCGATGATCGTCGCTCGGTCTCTGCGATCCAACGCTGAACTTCCGGATGGTGCTCAACGAGATCCGTCAGGGCATCGAGCAACGGCACAGGCATGAGGTCATCCAGCGATCCGATGGCCGTGTCAAAGCCGGGGTCGGTTGCATCCCACATCGCACTGAGTTCACGCCTCGCGGCCTCAAGTTCCCGGCTGAGTCGATCTGCGGCGATGCGGGTGGATTCGCTTTCGAGCCGGGCCTTGATCTCGTCGATGGGTGAAACATCTCCGGCCTGCACCCGCCGATTGATGACGCGCCGGTTCTCCTCTGCAAGTGCTTGCGCGCGAACGGCGAACTCAACACGCTGCTGGAGCTTCAGCACCCGCACGAAGCGGGACGCGGTGTCGGTGAGCACGGCCAGCCGCTGCGCTTCGTAGTCGAGAGCAGCAACAGTCCACTGCCCCTCGGCGACTCGCACGCGGCGGTCTCGCTTCCCGCCAAGCTCAAGAAGCTGGCTAAAGGCTATGGTGGTCTCGGCAGAATCAAAGCCACTCAAGCTTCCAGAGCCCGCGAAGTCTTCGACCTCGATTCCGACGCTTGGATTGGGGGATAGCCCGGCTTGCAGACGACGCGCTTCCGCAATCCTCGGCTCCCAGGCAAGCGATCGAAGTCGCGGGTTGCGTACGAGCGCAGCCGCGAGAGCCTGGCGGAGGGTCAACTGCTCACCGATGGTGACCACATCTGATCCTGGTCCGACTCGATCAGGATCCTCCGGTGCTTCGTAACGAGGCATATCGCGCAAGAGAGGCCTTGCGGCGGGGGGGTCGAAGTCGAATGGTGACGGCGCGCAGCCGCCCATCAGAGTGACGACGCCCAGGCAGCAAAACAGCTTTGTTTCAGTAAATCTCATGTGTTCTACTCGGATAGAGACATTGCCCGGCGCACACCGAGTCTTTGGGAAAGACGAACGCAGTACACGTACTGCGCAGAATCCCAGGTCGTCCTAAACGAGCAGAATTACGCTGCGAAGATGGCAACCAGATGTCTCGACATCCAACGGCACTGGAGGTCGTAGGGTGAAAGTCGTACTTGCCGATCCGTTAGCGAGAAACTTGAACCAGGGGAAGACCGGATCATTTGGTCCATCGAAGGACCAGTCTTTGTCCGTATCTTTCTCAAGGCGATCAACGGCGACGATCGAC
Organism: Phycisphaerales bacterium; assembly: GCA_029260375.1. Taxonomy (GTDB): domain Bacteria; phylum Planctomycetota; class Phycisphaerae; order Phycisphaerales; family UBA1924; genus JAJRXR01. Next base: position 7,480 of record JAJDDI010000045.1, read on the forward strand.
TCGGATTCCACCTCGGTGGACTGGCATCGGCCGTCCGAGCAGGCAACGCTGTGACTCGCGTCTTCGCCGTCCTCTGAGGGAATCGGGCACGGGGCTTCACCCGGCCCGTCGCAGCAGAACTGCTCGCCAAACTGGGTGGTCGCTGTCCCATCCGCACAGACGCAGAGGAACCGCGGACCAAGTCCAGCGCCCAAGCTGAACCAGATGGCCAGAAGAGTCGAGATGAGCGGATGGGCGGACATGCTGGAGTAGACTATATCACGCTATCGTGTTATAGTCAAACAGCCTTGAGCCCGTTCCACCGTCGCCACAATGAGAGAGACAGTTATCGACACCTGCAAACCACGACCTGCGCTGACTGAACGCCCACTCATCGGGACAGATGCGGCGAACCAACTCGGCGATTTGTTCAAGTGCCTGTCACACCCACCCAGGCTCCGCTTGCTTCATGCGCTCATGCGCTCTGATGAGCTCAGCGTCGGAGCGCTGGCCGACGAGCTTCAAATGAGCCAACAGGCGACATCGAATCAGCTTCGAAGACTCTCTGAGGCTGGGATAGTGGTCGGAAGACAGGCGGGGCTTCGAGTGTTCTACCGCGTCATCAACCCTTGCGTACCCGCTTTGTTCGAACGGGGCTGGTGCCACGTCGAAGATGCTCCTCAGAGGATTGCCGAGGAATCCGCTCTGACGGATCTGGTCACGACCTAGCGATGCTGGCAGATCAGATGGGAGAAAACAGGCGTCGTTCTCTCGTGTGTTTTACTCTTGATAAAATACATTATCAAGAGTAAAGTGGCCGATAGGAGGGGTCATGGACGACCACGCAATCACCACCACCAAACGACGCGAGCTCGCCCCAACCTCGGGGCCGCGAGCGCTCACTGCCGAGCAGTTCCAGGGCCTGGCCGACGTCCCGGCCGCGTCGGTCTGGCTGGCCAACATCGACAACGAGAACACCCGCCGGGCCTACCGGTCTGACGTGGAGGCCTTCGTCGCCTTCTGCGGGATCGAATCCGCTGACGAGTTCCGGGATGTGACTCGGGCACACGTCATCGCCTGGCGGAGCACGCTCGAGTCGGCCGGCACGCCCGGCTCCGACGGCGAAGCCCGCTCACTCGCCTCGGCGACGATCCGCCGGAAGCTCTCGGCCGTGAGCTCGCTGTTCGACTACCTCTGCAATGCCAACGCCGTCGAGTCCAACCCCGTCGCCGGCGTCAAGCGGCCGACCGAGGGGGCCAACGAAGGCAAGACCCCCGCTCTTT
>JAJDDI010000046.1 GCA_029260375.1 Phycisphaerales bacterium
GTGCCGATCCTCGAGGCCGTGACGATCACGGGCGAGACGTGCGGCAACTACGTGTACGAGAAGGCGCTCAAGAAGGTGCACGACTCGATCCGCGAGGGCGAGAGCTTTGCGCAGCCGCTGCGTGAGTCCAAGACGTGCGACGCGCTGGTGGTAAACATGATCGACGTGGGCGAGGAGACGGGCGAGATGGACGCGATGCTGCTGAAGATCGCGGACAACTACGACGAGGAGGTCGACGTCGCGGTCGCGTCGCTCGTGTCGCTGCTCGAGCCGTTGATGGTGGTGATGCTCGGCGGCATGGTCGGCACGATCGTCGTGGCGATGTTCCTTCCCATGGTGTCCATGATCGAATCGCTCCAGGGCGGCTAAGGCGGAGGTCCCGATGCTTCAGACGCGTCGAAACAACCTGGGCCGGGCTGAGCGGGGCGCGTTCACGCTGCTTGAGCTGCTGATCGTCATCGTGATCATCGTGACGCTGATCTCGATTCTGTTCGTCGGGTTCGGCGCGGCGAGGCGGGCGGCCAACGCGGCCGGTGATCGCCAGGCCGTGAGCGGGCTGGATCTCGCGGTGACGCAGTTCCGCAGCGACAACAGCTTTGAGCCGCCGCTGGTGTTTGATGGTGAGCCGCTGGAGATGACCGCCGGGCGCAAGCCCGAGGCGACGCAGAGCGGGATGGGCGAGGGGCCGGTGTTCGAGGTGGACACGGACCGCTGGGTCGTGAGCGTGTGGGACGCGGGCGCCGAGGACGATCTTGAGATCCTGCGTCAGCGTGACGCCAGCGGCGACACGCTCGCTGGCATGTCGGGGCAGAGCTCCTGGGCGGACCCGCGCTACAGCAAGTACGCCCTGGCGTATTACCTGGCGGGGGCGCTGCCCGAGATCGTGGACGGCGTCGAGGGGCTGGGGATGTACGAGCCGCGGGCCGGCGGCGGGTTCCGCGGCGTGGGCGCGGTCATCGGGCGCGGACGCAAGACGGTTGACCCGTACGTCGATACGGACTCGAAGAGCGTGAACCTGGCGCAGAGCTATGTCGAGCCCAACGAGTACGCCGAGCACGGCGGGATGGCGCTGGACCAGGGGGGCATCGACTCGGTGACCACCGATTCGCTCGCGCGCTTCCGCACGGCCCTGACCGATCGCAACGGCGTGGCCTACCGGTACTACCGCTGGGAGCACGGGCGGTACGACAGCACGAAGATGGAGACCGTCGTCGAGCGGACGTCGGACCTGAACATCCCCGCGGTGCTGATCGATCCGACGCTCTACCGCGAAGTGCTCGACGACCCGATGTCGGACGTTGACGTGACCGGTGGAGACCCGGAGCTGCGCGGCGCGAAGTACGCGATCGTGGGCGCGGGCGAGGACGGGCTGTTCGGGACCGAGGCGATCGGCGTGATCCAGGACGCGCTCGGGCGAGGCGTGAGCGGGATGTCGGCGCAGGCGGAGGCGGAGCTGCGCCGTCAGGTGCAGCAGGACAACGTGGTGGAGGTGGGCGGCTGATGCGCAGCGACTCTGCCAACCGGGTGAACACGATGACGACGGGCATCTCGTTTGGCGGGCCGACGCCGGGTGGGTACGCCCTGGGATCGAAGCGCTGCGCGGGCTTCACGCTCGTGGAGATGTTCGTCGTCATCGCGATCATCCTGATCATCGTGGCCTTGGCGGTGCCGGGCGTGAACGCGATGGTCTACTCGTCCAACCGGGCGCTGGCCGAGAACAGCCTGCGCGTGGCGGTGGGGATGGCGCGGGACGCGGCGATCGCGTCGTCGCGCTCGGGCGACGGGGCGGCGGTGTTCCTGTATGACCCCGAGTCGAAGCAGATGCGGATTGTGCCGGCGGAGGTGGTGGGGCAGATGAATGATCCGGTGGACATCCGGGCCGGTTCGGTCGGCGGAGATGGGTTGGGCGCCCCGAGCGCCAGCGCGTTCCAGACCACGGTCTACCGCGATGTGCTGGCGCCGATCGCGTTGGGGCAGTCGATCACGCTGCCCAGTTCGTGGATGGTGCGCGGGTACGCGGCTCCGGGCTCGATGCTCAATCCCGAGGCCGTCTCGCCCGGCTCCGCAGGCGGGATCAACGAGCACCAGTGGTACCGCTCGGAGAACTACCAGACCGCCACGGGAGCCACGGCCGAGGAGGGCAACTGGGTCTTCCCCGAGAGCGGGTTCTACGACGTGGACGAGCCGTCGGCCCTGACGCCCGAGACGCGGCGGTTCTCGTTCATGGTCCGGTTCTCGGCGCGGACCGGCGCGGTCTCGCGCTCGGATCGGGAGGCGATCTTTATTGATCCACGCCCGTCCGTTGAGATGCGAGATGATCTGGCGATGTCCCGGGCCGTTGACACCGCGTGGAAGCGTGTGGACTGGGCGGAGGACACGCGGACGTGGGCGGTGCGGACGCTGGGGCGGCTCTCGAGCCAGTCGATCGAGGAGGAGGTGCTCAGCGCCAACTCCAACGACACGGTGCTGGTCAAGAGTGTCAACCGGCTGGCGTTGTACGACGAGCGACGTCTGGCGCGCGGGATCGGCGGGCGCATCAACCAGGACACGGGCTCGATCTACGAGCCGTACCTCCGCAACGACCGGATCTCGTTCGACCGCACGCTGTTGGGCAACGCCCAGCTGGATCAGATCAGGCGGAACGTCAACGCGTGGATCGACGGCGACACCGGCGGCGGCCCGGGCGGGCCCGGCGGCGACATCTACGACGGGCAGATCGACGAGCAGGACTCGCCCGAGGCGGCGCTGTTCACCATCCAGGGCTACACCGGGGAACTGACGGAGATCGAACGATGACACAGCGCGTGCGCACACATCGGCGGTCGGCGCTCCCGGGCTTCTCGCTGGTCGAGATCCTGATCGCGATCCTGATCCTGGGCCTGGGGCTGCTGGGGCTGGGGGCGGTGTTCCCGGCGGTGATCGCGCAGCAGCGCAACGCGGTGGACAAGACGCAGGGCGCCGCGGTCGCGGCGACGGCGGCGGCGACGCTGCGCGGCGGGGGCGAGCTGGCCAACTGGTCGGTGCTGTCGGAGGACAAGTTCTTCTCGCAGGATCAGAACCAGTTTAACGGCATGCCGGTTGGAGGCGTGCGTCCGACGAGCTTTTGGGAGGCGGAATGGCGGTATCCGGATCCCGACCAGATGGTCCCGAACAACTCAACCGAATCGCACCTTGACGACTATCGCGATGATGGCGCGATCCGCTTCGGCGGCTCGTTACCGACCGACCCCGCGTTCCCGATGCAGCTGATCCCAGAGCTGGCGAGGCTCTCGCCGCCGGCGTTCTCCGGGCGGGATCCGAGGTACGTCTGGGACTTCGTGGCGCGTCGTCACCCGGGGACGGAACAGGTCGAGATCGCGTTGTTCATTCGCAAGATCGATTCCCGGATCCGGGTGAGCGGGGGCGTCTCGCTCTCGGAGATGATCGCGCGGGACTCCGTGTACGCCGTCGCGGTGGACAAGACCACGGGCCTGTCCGTGGCGGGCGATCATCCGAACGCGGAGTACGCCGTGCCGCTGGCACTCGCCCTGGAGATCCCGCTGGACGGGAATGAGCCGATCCTTGACCGGATCCACTTCCTGGAGCGGTACCCGCTGAGCGGCCAGAATGCGTTCCAGGCGGCAACCCCAGATATCGATACCCGGGTCGGGCTGGCGAGCCAGGTGGGCCAGAAGCTGGTGGACAACTTCGGCGTGGTCCGCACGGTCGTGCGGGTGGTCGAGGGCGAGATGGACACGGTCGTGATCCAGCCCGCGTTCACGCGGCAGCAGGCGTTCGGTGGGTTCAGCGCGGGCAATGGCGGCGGGGGCATCGGCGTCAACACCATCGACCCGGTGCTGGCGCAGCAGGTGGTCTTTACGCCGCAGATCCCGGTCTCGGTTGAGGTGTTCCGCGTTGAGTAAGACGAAGCGAACCATCCTGTTCCGTCCGATGCCGCGATCCCTGATCGCGCGGCGGCGCCTCGCGGGGGCGTTCACGCTGCTCGAGCTGATGGTGTCGATCGCGATCATCGCGGTGCTGGCGGCGGGTGTGGCGGCGATCTTCTCGGCGGTGGGCGACACGGTGTCCGCGGGCAAGCGTGTGAGCGTGGTCAACAAGTACGCCCAGCTCATGGAGGGCGTGATCCGCGCGGACTTGGAGCGGCTGACGCGCGACGGGTTCCTGGTGATCCGCCACGAGCTGGCCAACGACGGGGACCCCGTGCCGCTGTACAGGGGCGACCCGAACCCGCGCCAGCGCCGGATGGACGAGCTGATGTTCTTTGCGCGGGGGGACTTTGCGAGCATCCGCCGCCCGATGGTCCCGGGGATCACGGCGCGGTCCAACGAGGCGCGCATCTGGTACGGCTTCGGGCAGCGGGCGGAGGAGGACCTGTCCACCCTGGACATCGGTTCCTATCTGTACCCGTCGCTCGACGACGACAACATCAGCATCGACACGCGCCTGGGCTGGGAGGCGACGACCGCCGGCAGCGAGAACCCGAACCGGTTCGCGTCGGACTGGACGCTGCTGCGCCACCTGACGCTGCTGGCGACGCCCTCGGCCGGCGAGGCGCGGATCACCAGCGAGCCGGTGTACGACATCAACCCCGCGACGGACAGCGCCCGCCGGCGCCTGCGCGATCACGAGTGGCAGATCGGGCTCCAGCCCGCGGCCCAGAGCGTGTTCCGCGCTCGCCTGGAGCATCAGCAGCGGGTGCAGGCTGGCGGTTCGATCCAGATCATCAACCAGCCCGGGGTCGCGACGATGCTGCGTCAGGCGGACCACGAGGTCTGGCCCCGGTTCAGCAGCGGGCTGATCGACGTGGCCTCTGAGTCGCTGGCGGAGGTCCGCTCCGTGGTGACGAGCGCGGGCCTGGCGCCGTGGGTGGTCCAGTCGGACCCGGCGTACTTCCTGCCCACGGGCGCGTTCGACCCGGCCAGCATCGCGACGCGGTCCACCATGCGTCGGTGGATGCTCAACGCGCTGCCCGGAGAGCTGACGGACCGCACCGCGGACCTGGAGCACCCGGAGACGCTGGCGCGGATGCGGTACGAGAGCGTGCCGCCGCTGCTGAGCATCCCCGACAGCGAGGTCGGCGCGGGGTTGGCTGGTGAGCGCGAGCGGGCCTACCGCGAGGCGGATCAGGAGATGCTCGCGGCCAGCGCGTTCATCCCGCGGTGTACGGAGTTCATCGTCGAGTGGTCGTTCGGGTGGACGTACAACGACTCCAGCGATCCTCGCTTTGGGCAGCTGCAGTGGTACGGGCTGGACCGGGCCGAGGACGACGTCAACGGGGACGGCGACACCGACGACCCGGTGGACCGGGTGGCGAGCTTCTTCACGCCAATGGGCGCAGGCCCCGCTGTGGACGGTGTCTCAAACCGGTTTATCGATCCGATGGAGTTGAATCGGATCAGCCAGCTTGTCTACGGGCGCCCGGGGACGGGTTTGGTCCCGGCGGGCCTGACGGCTCAGGAATCGGTGTTCGGGTACTTCGATCCGGGGAACATCACGGATACTAGCGACGCGAACCACGCGAACGACGACGCGGAGTGGCCCTGGCCCACGATGCTGCGGGTCACGATGAGCTTTGCGGACCCGACGGACCCGAGCGTGGAGACGACGATGCAGTTCATCGTCGAGCTGACCACGGAGCGGTGACGAATCAGACTCGCGCCGGCGCCCTGCGCGCGGCGTGAGGCCCCGGGCGCCCCGAGCGGGCGCCAGCGGAGGCAGGAAGGAGCAACGCGATGCGTTCGAACAACTCCCGAGGAATGAGCGTCATGAGTTTGATCGGTGGCCTGGCGCGCAAGCGCCGCCCGACGCTGCTGCGTGAGTCGTGCGGGCGTGCTGTCAGCGCGGAGCGGGGCTCGGCGCTGCTGCTGGTTATCGGGGCGCTGGCGCTGATCTCGGTGTTCGCCGCGGTGTACGTCACGATCGGGCAGGGCGACGGGCGGTCGTCGTCGGCGCACGAGCTGAACCGGCGCGTGGAGGACTTCGGGCCGGTGTGGGGGGACTACATCGCGCAGCAGATCGCCGACGACCGGTTGGACACGGTGCTGCGTCTGGAGCTCAAGACAAACAATGTCGGCGGCCCGGTGGGCGGGACGTTCGGCGGACCTGGCGGTGGCGGGCAGAATTCCAGCGCGAAGTTTGAGCAGGTGACCGCGCGAGAGAACACGGATCGGGCGTCCACGGACTGGTCGGTGCGGAGCGTTCGGCTTCGTACGGTGCTTCCCGTTGAGGTGAGGACCGGCAACGCCACGCGTCTGGAGTTCACTCCGTCGGGGACGGTCGCGGGGGCGTGGATAACGACCGGGACAGACCCGTTGGCACAGCTGGCGGAACTGCGATTTGACCATCGCGTCGCGTCGGACCCGTGGCTGGCCTCGACCGAGGCGACGTACCTGGGAGGCGGCACGGACCGGTTCTCGATCGACCGCCCGTTTGCCGAGAAGCACCGCATCTCGTACCTGGACAAGCGCGACTGGGCGCACATCTCCAACATCTCGCCCGACGGGATGTTCGTGAACCTGTACAACCTGCGCGGCGATCGAGGCGGGTATGAGGCGGAGCCGGGGTACACACCCAATCTTCCGAATGGGTACGACTACGGCGCCGGGGGCGATCCCCCGAAGATGAGCGACGGGCTGTCGCTGCTCTGGAAGCGGGACACCGGTTCGGATCAGGGGGCACTGCAGGCAATGGATGTTCGTCGGTCTATGGGTGGGGCGCCCGGGGGCTTCTGGGTTCCGGGGTACGACGCACCCGTGGCATGGGACTTGGTATTCCCCAACGAAGATCCCGAGAACGTCCCCGCGCTGTGGAGCACGAACCAGCGGTTCATGCTCATGCCCATGGACCAGACCTTCTTCACGTACGACCGTGATGGGAACCCGGCGGACTGGTCGAGCCCGGACTACCCGGCGTACCAGTACGCCGACGCGGACGGCGACGGGCTGGCCGACTCGCGCTGGATCGAGCTGACGGACTCGTCGGAATCGACGGGGACGGACTCGGTGTTCAGCTTCCTGGCGCCGACGGACGGGTACCGCCTGTTCGGGGCGGTGCGGGTGGTGGACCTCTCGGCGCTGGTCAACGTGAACGTCGCGACGGACGGGCTGGTGGGCCCGTCGGACAAGGGCGGGTGGACGCCCTCGGCGATCGACCTGCGCCGGATTCTGACGATGCACGACCAGGGGCGCGAGCTGGCGGACTGGAAGGTGTCCGCGAGCAAGGGCCTGGCGCTGGGGAGCATCAAGCGCGACGCCCGCCCCGGGCAGGGCGACGTGTACAACGACTATTCGAAGTACCAGCTCAACGCCGCGGGGCTGTCACTGGGCGCGGCGCCCACGGCGGGGGTGGACTCCAACGGGGCGATCATCGGGCGGTTCTCGTCGGACGCGATCGCCCTGGCGATCGAGACCGAATCCAGCCTGGGCGAGAGTGATCTCGGGCGCCTGACGGGCGCCCCGGGGACCCTGCGCGACGATTCGCGGTTCGTGTTCAACCCGGCCAACCCCGAGGACAACGCGGCGCTGCGCCAGCACTTCTTCAACCAGCGCGTTGGGGTGGACCCGGCGGACCGCGTGACCCTGGGCGGGAGCGACCTGGGCTCGGGCGTGTTCTCCATGACGGACCTGAGCGAGCTGATGACCTTCTGGGGCATCAACGACGACGAGGTCAACTCCCGGCTCGAGCAGGTCGTGTTCGGGCGGTACGACGACCTGAACAACAACCTGGCGCTGACGACCAGCCGGCTGTCGCCGCTGATCTCCACGCGTCCGACGGCGCTGGACCGGCGTCGGCACGACACGCTCAACTCGCAGGGGGACCCGTCGCGCCCGCCGGAGACGGACGGGATCGTGGACCCGGACTCGATGGCGCTGCGGGCGGTGTCGCCGCGGATGCGTCTGACGACGTTCAGCGGCGGGGCGAGCATCCTGTCGTCGGCGATGGCCAGCGAGCAGACACTGGGCGACGACGAGGCGCCGCTTCGGCTCGAAGACTTCTTGCGCGGGCTTGAGACGGGCGACACGTCGGTGAGCGACGTGTACGAGCTGTTTGCGACGACGCTCGCGGGCAGCGCGGAACTCGAGGACACGTGGGACGCGTCCATGCCCGAGTTCGAGACGATGTTCTACGGGCATCAGGGCCCGGAGCTGGCGTTGACGCTCAGCTCCTTCATGACGGCCAACCTGATCGACGCGTACGACGAGGACAACGAGCCGACGCCGATCTCGGTGCTGGTGGCCTCACAGAGCTCCGGGTCGCTGGGCACGGACTTCGACAAGAACAACCAGGAGGGCGGAGCGTTCCCTTGGGAAAACCGGAAGATCAAGCTCGGGAACATCGGCGACGACGGCATGAGCGTGCCCCAGGGCGACGAGAGCTCGGTCAACCGTCTGGCATACACGGTCTACGGCGTGGAGGCGTACCCGGTGCTGACCGAGGTGTCGTCGATGGTCATCATGACCGACGCGTCAAGCAACTCGTCGGGGATCGCCAATGGCGACGACGAAACAGCAGGCGCTGGAGGGCGGCCTTGGGAACCCGCCGGCGGGGGTGGCGGTCCGCAGCCCATTACGATCGAGACCAACGACTGGGACGCGGCCGACGCGTGGAACACCAACCCGGATCTGGCGCTGGTTGCGATCGCCTTCCAGCTGACCAACCCGTTCGACGAGACGATCAGCCTGGGCTCGGACACCAAGGGCGATGGGGCGGTGCTGGCCGACGACGAGTACCTGTTCTACCTGGAGTACAACGGGCGCCTGTTCAAGGTTGGCGACTTCGACGAGGACACCAACGAGTACAAGAACGTGACGCTCGCCCCGGGCGAGTCGCGGAACTTCTATGTTGTTGCCAACGATACCGCTGACGCGCTCGGTTCCACGGCGGGCGGGATTGCACACAAATGGCAGCTGCTTGCCAAGGGATACGACCCAGTCGCCACGGTGAGCGAGATGGATGTGGTCGAGTGGCTCGGGCGTCAGTTCGACATCGGGACGTCGGGTGGGTCGTTCGTGACGCTCGACGGTCCGGCCCGCATGCGAGAGTTCGACGCGACCACGGGCATGCCCGAGACGTTCCAGGGGTACGAGAACATCCTCAAGCCCGCGCCGACGCCCGCGCTCGGGCGGACCGCGGAGGACCGCAAGGTCCGCCTCTGGCGGCGGATGGAACTGCAGACTTCCGGCGCGTTCGTCGGCGCGACCAAGACGCCCGAGCACGACCTGCTCGTGGACCGGATCAGCGATCCGACGTCCGGCGGTGGTGGCGGTGGTCTGGGCGCATGGGACGACGGGTCGCCGAGGCTTCTGCCGGTCCCGGGCAACATCACGAGTAATGAGGTCGCCGGAACACTGGCGGAGGACGAGGGGTCGGCGAGTTCGACGAACGACAACTCGGGCTTCACGATGATCTTTACCGGCACGATCCGGCGCGGCGATCACCCCACCACGAACGCGGTCCAACCCACCGGCGAGGAAGGGCGCGGCGTGCTGCCGGGGTGGATGATCGAGTCCTCCTCGCAGACGATCGCGAGCGATCGGTCCGTGCCGCCGCGCGGCAGCGGGAGCAAGCTCCGCGATGCCGACTTTGACATGTCGGAGGACTTTGCGTTCGACTCCTTCAAGGACTTCATCGACGAGACCGCGACGGCCCCGGGCCCGGCGGTCCCGACGATCGCCAAGCACCCGCGTGCCAAGCGCAGCGTCGGCGGGGCGTCCAAGCTCATCGACCGCACCGTGGACGGCGACCCGTTCTACTCGCCGGCGATGGCGCCGGGCGAGGTGGTCATCAACCCCGAGCTGGGCCCCGATGGTCGGGACGTGGTCGCGACGGTGACCGACCCGTACTCGGGCACGAGCCGTGAGGTCCCGCTGGTGCGCGCGTCGGACCTGCTGCTGATCCCGGCGGTGGGGTGGATCGAGACCCCGGACGCCGCGAACCCGCTGAACTTCGATGATAACCAGTGGATCACGTTCGGCGAGGCGCTGGGCTACGCGCTGGGGATGACTCCCGACCCGACCGGCGCGGCCGCCACGGGTCCGGATCGCGATCCGATCAAGTTCCTCGTGGACCGCTCGGGCGGGACGCATCGCTACGTGCTCGACCGCCTGCACCTGCGTCTGGACGACTTCGTGTCGTTCTACGACCAGGACACGGACGGCGTCTACCGGGCCAGCGCCGCGAGCCTGGACACCCAGGTGGGCTCGGGGCTGCCGCTGGCGTTGGACCTGGTCTCGCGGTTCCGGCGCTTCGGGCCAGAGGACGCGGGCGAGTCGCTCACGTCCAAGGTCATGGGACGGATCAATCTGAACACGGCGACGCTGGACACGCTGCGGACCGTCCCGCTGCTCTCGCCCTCGGTCGAGACGCTGGTCAATGGTCGGCGCGAGTTCTGGGGCTTTGACCCGCAGTCGCCTGGCACGGCGACGAACGATCTGGGGCCGGCGCTCGACTCGCCGCAGAGCACGCCGGACATCGCGGCGCAGCTGCTTTCCTACCGCGACCGCGCTCCGGCGGAGTACCGGGCCAGCTCGTTCGACTACTCGGGCGTGGACATCGCGCAGGCGGGCAACGTCCCGTTCTCGTACCTGAGCCTGGACGAGACGGGCTCGGCGTGGGCGAACCCGACGATGGCGGCTTCGGTCATGGTGACCAACGGCGGCTCGTCCAACCTCGCCAACCCGGCTGCGGGCTCGGAGCTTGGGCGGACCGTGATCACCGGCATCGAGGGTCTGCGTGAGCAGGCGGGGTTCACCTCGCCGGCGGAGGTCATGGCGGCGATCGCCGACGAGGCGGCCGTCAACTCGCTCTTCGGCGGGACCCGCTACGACCAGATCCGGCAGAACCTGCCGACGACGTTCGGGAGTGACGTGGACCTTGCGGGTGACCCGCTGAACATCGTGTCACGGCGCGTGACGCCCATGACCGGGACCCCGGTGACCATGACGTCCGACCGCCTGCTGTACAACAACGAGGGCGACGAGATCGCCAACGACTACGAGGAGCAGCTCGCGGTGCTCGACGCGGTGATGAGCACGACGGACGTGCGTTCGGACACGTTCGCGGTCTGGTTCGTGGTGCACGGGTACCAGGAGAGCGACGTGGCGGACCTCCGCCCGGACGACCCGCTGGTGCCCAGCTTCGCCAGGCGGTACATCATGGTCGTGGACCGGTCGAACGTGACCCAGCGGGGCCAGCGCCCGCGGATCCTGATGATGCGTGAGGTCCCGCTCTGAGGTCCCGCCCAGGGGGCGGATCGGAATGAAAGAATCATCATCACGCCCGCCCGTGCAGCCTGCCGGGCGGGTGTTTTCGTTGATCGGCGCCCGGATTCACACGGCGCGGGCGCGGGGCGAATACAGTAACTGCCCCGGCAGCGGGGCTGCACAGGGCGTAGCTCAGCTTGGTAGAGCGTGTGGTTTGGGGCCACAAGGTCGCAGGTTCGAATCCTGTCGCCCTGATTTGTGAGAGCGGCAAGCGGCCGCAACCGGCGGGCTGGCCCGCCATACTAGTAGGAACAGTCCTGCGCGGCAGTTGACCCGCGGGAGCACTCGCGATCTTCAGGAGTTTGAGATGAGCCCGATGAGTCTGAACCGCGCGGGGATCGCGCCGATCCTTGCCGTCGTCGCCCTGAGCACGACGGGCGCCCTTGCCCAGCCGCTGACGCAGGACCCCGCGCTGGTCACGGGCGAGCTGAGCAACGGGATGCGGTACATGATCCTGGAGCACGCCAACCCGCCCGGGCGGGTGAACATGTACATGCACATCTCGTCGGGCTCGCTCAACGAGACGGAGAAGACGCGGGGCATCGCGCACTTCCTGGAGCACATGGCGTTCAACGGGGGCGAGAACATCGCGCCGGGCGACGTGGTGCCGTACTTCGAGTCGCTCTCGATGTCGTTCGGGCGCCATCTCAACGCGTTCACAAGCTTCGACCAGACGACGTACACGCTCTCGCTGCCCGACACCGAGATCAGCACGCTCAAGAAGGGGTTCCTGTTCTACGAGGACGTGCTGTACGGCATGCTGCTGCTGGGCGACGAGATCGACGAGGAGCGGGGCGTGATCATGGAAGAGCTGCGGACGGGCCAGGGGCCCCAGCAGCGGATCATGGACCAGATCTTCGAGAAGATCGCCCCCGGCTCGACCTTCGGGCGGCGCCTGCCCATCGGCACCGCCGAGACGATCAACGGCGTCACCCGCGATGATTTCATCGACTACTACTCCACCTGGTACACGCCCTCCAACGCGACGCTGATGATCGCGGGCGACTTCGACGCGGCGCCGGTCGAGCAGGCGATCCGCGAGACGTTCGACCGGGGCGAGCGCACGAAGCAGCCGGTCGATCTGGACCCGGGGATCACGCCCTACTCCGGCCTGCGGGCGATCGTCGCGACCGACGATGAGCTGACCGACGGGGAGGTGGGGTTCATCGGCATCGGTGAGGCCCGCGAGCCCGTGACGACCGAGGCGCGGTTCCGCGAGCAGCTCGTCGAGACGATGGCGGCCCAGGTGTTCAATCGTCGTCTGGGCGCGAAGATCAACGACAGCGCCGTGAGCTTTACCTCGGGCCAGGCGATGACGATGGACCTGTTCGGCGCCGCCCGCCTGTCGCAGGTGAGCGTGCAGGGCGACGCGGCGGACTGGCGGGAGATGATGGGCGAGGCGGCGACGGAGCTGCGCCGGGCCCGCCTGCACGGGTTCACCCCGCGTGAGATCGACGATGTGCGACGGGAGTTGATCGCCGGCGCCGAGCGGGGCGCGGAGCGCGAGACAACCATTCCCGCGGGCGCCCGCCTGGGCGCCCTGAACGCGGCGGTGGCGGGGGACGCGACGCCGGTGAGCGCCGCGGATCGGCTCACGCTCGTCCGCAAGTACGCCGACGGGATCACGCCCTCGGAGGTCAGCTCGGTCTTCAACGCGATGTTCGATGATCAGAAGGTGACGGTGGTCGTGGAGCTTCCCACATCGGCGGATGTCCCGAGCGAGGATGAGCTGGTGTCGCTGGCGCGTGGGGCGCTGGCGGTGACGCCCGAGGCCGAGGCGGAGGCGGACCGCCCGACCGAGCTTCTGGCCCAGGCGCCCTCGGGCGGCGAGATCGTGTCCCTGACCGAGCACGAGGCGACGGGTGTCGCCACGGCGTGGCTGGACAACAACGTCTGCGTCCACCACCGCGAGATGGACATCCAGGCGGGGCAGGCGACGGTCACGATCTCGCTGGCCGGCGGGGAGTTCCTCGAGGACGCCAGCAACCGGGGCATCTCGGAGGCCGCGGCGCTGGCGTGGAACCGCCCGGCGACGGACACCCTCACGTCCACCAACATCCGTGACCTGATGACGGGCGCCAAGGTCCGAGTCGGGGGCGGGGCGGGCACGGACACGATGTCGCTGAGCGTCTCGGGCAGCCCGGACGAGCTGGAGCAGGGGCTGAAGCTGGCGTACCTGCTGCTGACGCGTCCGATGATCGAGCAGGCGGCGTTCGACCAGTGGAAGCAGGAGCGCGTCCTGCAGATCCAGCAGAGCAAGAAGACGCCCAACGGGCAGGTCATGGAGGCGATGGCCGACGCGCTTCTGCCCAAGGGCGAGGTGCGCCGTCGCCCGCTGACCGAGGCGCAGGTGAAGGGCGTCACACGTGAGGCGGCCCAGGCCTGGCTCGACAAGACGATTCGCTCGGCGCCGATCGAGGTCTCGGTCGTGGGCGACATCGAGCGCCGCGAGGCGCTGGACCTGGTCAGCACCTACATCGGCTCGCTGGGGGAGCGCGAACCGATCTCCAGCTCGACGTACTCGGACAAGCGTCACATGGGGCGCCCGGAGGGGGCGCGCGTGGTCGTGCGTGAGGTGGAGACGCAGACGCCCGTGGCGATCGCGCTGGCGGGGAGCTTCGGGGCGCCGATGAGCGAGGTCCGCGATCGGCGCGTCCTCAACATCACGGCCCAGATTCTGACCACACGTCTCATCGCGCGAGTCCGCGAGGCGGAGCAGCAGGTCTATTCGATCTCGGCGCAGTCGGTCCCGGGTGTTGAGTACCCGGAGATGGGGCTGTTCTTTGCCGCGTCCGCGACGGCTCCGGGCAACGGGAAGCGGCTGACCGGGGTGATCCATGAGATGTTCACCGAGCTGGCCGAGAAGGGTCCCAGCGCCGAGGAGGTCGAGACCGCTCGCGCCCAGGTGCTCAACTCGCTCGACGAGCAGATCAAGCGTCCCGAGTTCTGGAGCGGGCAGCTCTCGAACCTGAACTACCGCGGGCTGGATCTGGACAACGTGGTCAACGCCGAGGCGCAGTATCGCACGTTCAGTGAGGGTGACGTGATCGAGGTCTTCAACCGGTACTACCGGGAGGACTCGATGATCACGGTGATCGTGCAGCCCAAGGCGACGGATCCGATCGAGGAGTGAGCCTGCGTCGCGGGGCCGGTTTAGCCGGGTCGCCGAGCGTTCACGCCGGCCTCGCGCAACATCAGCAACTCGCCCACGTTTTCGGTGGTGAGCAATCCGACCAGTTCCCCGTGTTCCAGCACCGGCGCCGCGGGGGCGCCCTGGTTGAGTTGCTCCATCGCCTCGATCAGTAGGGTATCGGCGTCGATGCCTCGCGCGGAGTTGTCCATGGCGCTCTCGATCGTCTGGCCGGTGCTGCCCTGCGCCAGCGCCCGAAGGAGTCTGTCGCGTGTGAGAAGCCCCACGACCCGGTCATGATCGAGGACGGGGAAGTCCTGCTGGGATCCCGCGAGGAGCAGGTCAACGGCGGAGCCAAGGGAGTCGCCCGGCCGCAGCGTTCGGAGTTCGGTGAGCATCGCGTCGCGGACACGAAGTCCCCGGAGCACGGACCGAGTATGTGTGGCCCGGTTCTCGGCCTGCCCGCCGATGAAGACGAATAGCGCGATAAACAGGAGGACCGGGTTCCAGCTGACCAGCGCGATCCCCGCGAAGAGGAAGGCCATGACGCCGCCGACCTTCGCCGCGATGTCGGTGGCTTTCTCGAAGCTCAGCCGGGTCGCGAGGATTGCCCGGAGCACACGCCCGCCATCCATCGGGAATGCGGGGAGCATGTTGAACGCGACGAGAAGAACGTTTACGAACGCGAGATTGACGAGCAGGGACTGGAACATGAGCCCCCGCCCCGGTTCGCTGGGGGCCTCCAGGGTGACGCCCATGGCCAGGATCAGCACGACCAGCCCGCCGGCGATCACGACGTTGACCAGCGGACCCGCGATGGCGATGAGCAGCTCCTGCGAGGGGCGTTCGGGGATGCTTTCCAGGCGTGCGAGCCCGCCGATGGGCAGGAGGGTGATGTCCCGGGTCTGGATGCCGAACCGTTTGGCGGTCAGCGCATGCCCGAGCTCGTGGAGCACGACGCAGGTGAACAGAGCGAAGATGAAGGCGACGACGCGGAGGGTCTCGAGCGAACTGGCGCCGTCCTTGACCGAGATGAAGACGAAGAAACCAATCAGCAGCCAGAAGGTCCAGTGGATGCCGATATCGATCCCGGCGACCCGTGCAACTTTGATCGACCCTTTCACGGGTGCTTCTCCCTTTGGCAGGCGGGGCTCATCGGAGGCGCGACGAGGCTTTCTCACACCATGACGGTACGCGATCCGATGCTCGGCGGCGGCGTGATCCGCGGCGCGGTATCGTCCTCGGATGAGCCCCCGGCCGTCAGAACCCGATCGTGAGGCGTCCGTCCCGGCGATCATGGCGCCCGCGGTCTCGAAGGACCACCCGCTGACGCGCTCCGTCGCGGGGATGATCGGGCTCGCGTTTCTGGTCGTGATGGTCCTGTCGAGCCTCGGGACGCTGCCGTTCACGCTGTCGAACGCCGACGGGGTCCCGCGGTACAACGAGGGCATCCCGCGCGAGGGGCGTCTGCCCCCGTTCTGGGCGGGGCACGACCGGGGCGACGTGGACCGACAGATGCTCGCGGTTCAGGCCCGCGCCGCGCAGGACGAGGCGGTGGGCGGCAAGGTCCTCGCGATCGCGGCGGAGCACGGGCTGAGCGTGGACGAGGCGTTTGAGGCGCGCGATGGCGCCGTGTTCAACGAGCTTGTGGCGCTCGCGCCCAAGCCCCTGCTGGGGACGGACTACCTCGGACGGAGCCTGCTGGTGCGGGTGCTCACGGGCGGCGGAATCTCGCTGGGGATCGGGATCCTGGCGGCGCTCTTGAGCGTGTGCATCGGGACGCTGTACGGGGCGATCGCGGGGTACGCCGGCGGGATGGTCGATGCGGTGATGATGCGCATCGTGGACATCCTGTACGGTCTGCCGTACATCCTGCTGGTTGTGCTGCTGGCGGTGGCGGTGGACGCGGCGGTGGAGGGGTGGGCGGCCGAGCGGGTGGGGCGGTTCAGCGAGCAGCGCGTGGCGTACGTCGCGGACAAGGTCCAAGCCGCGGGGGGAGAGGTGAGCGACGAGCGCCGGAACGGGCTCGAGCGCGAGGCACTCGCGGCGATCGGCTCGGGCGAGCTGGGCAGCGGGTCGCAGAACGCGATCAACGTGGTCACGCTGCTCGTGGCGATCGGCGGGGTGAGCTGGTTGACGATGGCGCGGGTGATCCGGGGGCAGGTGCTGAGCCTGAAGAACCAGCCGTTCGTGGAGGCGGCGCGGGCGATCGGGGCGCCGACGCGCCGGATCTTCGGGAGGCATCTGTTGCCGAACCTGCTGGGGCCGGTAATCGTCTACGCGACGCTGTCGGTGCCTCAGGCGATTTTGCAGGAGAGTTTCCTGAGCTTCCTGGGCATCGGGGTGAAGCCGCCGCTGCCGAGCTGGGGCAACCTCGCGGCCGAGGGGCTCATCGAGCTCAACACGTACAAGAGCCACTGGTGGCTGCTGCTGTTCCCGTGCCTGATGCTGGGGCTGACGCTGCTGGCGCTCAACTTCGTTGGCGAGGGCCTGCGCGAGGCGTTCGACCCGAAGCGGGGCAGGCGGTAGGCATGAGCGCGACGCAGACACAACCCGCGACGGGCAAGGGCGCGAGCGAGAACGGGGCGCCCCTGCTGGAGGTGCGCGACCTGGCGGTGTCGTTCAGCAACGGCGCCGGGCCGCGCATCCAGGCGGTGGACGGCGTGAGCCTGAGCGTTCACCCGAGGCAGACGCTGGCGGTGGTGGGGGAGTCGGGGTGCGGCAAGTCCGTCACCGCGCTGACCACCCTCGGGCTGATCCCCTCCCCGCCCTCGAGGGTGGACCGCGGGTCGATCACCTTCCGCGACGGGGGCGAGACCCGGGACCTGCTCTCGCTCGACGCCAAGTCGATGCGCCGCGTGCGGGGGGGGAAGATCGCGATGATCTTCCAGGAGCCGATGACCTCGCTCAACCCGGTGTACTCCGTGGGCGAGCAGATCACCGAGGCGATCGTGCAGCACCAGCGCGTGACCCATCGCGAGGCGCGGGAGATCGCTGTCGGCGCGATGACGGACGTGGGGATCCCCGACCCGGGCTCGCGCCTGCGGGCGTACCCGCACCAGTTCTCCGGGGGCATGCGCCAGCGGGTGATGATCGCGATGGCGCTGGCGTGCCAGCCGAGCCTGCTGCTGGCCGACGAGCCGACAACGGCGCTGGACGTGACGATCCAGGCGCAGATCCTGGATCTGCTGGGCGAGCTCAAGGTATCCCGCGGGATGGGCGTTATGCTTATCACGCACGATCTGGGCGTGGTGCGGCAGCAGGCGGACGTGGTGTGCGTGATGTACGCCGGGCGCGTCGTCGAGTACGGCGTGTGCGAGACGGTCTTCGCCAATCCCTTGCATCCGTATACGCGGGGCCTGCTGGCGTGCATCCCTCGGATGCGCGATCGTCGGGCGCGGCTGCTCACGGTTCGGGACGTGATCGAGGACGAGGCGCAGTTCACACGGCTCGGTCAAGGGGTCCGCCCGTGGTGGCCCTGGCACGAGGCGCCGGCGGGCGTTGCGGGGGATGGTGCGAGTTCCTGTCTGGGCGAGATCGAGGCGGGCCACTGGGTCGGGCTATGGGCCAGCGGCGAGGCCAGGGCAATGAGCGGACGCAAGGTCGATCTCGTCTGGCGTCGCGACGGGGCGGGCGGGTAAACTCTTGGTGATCCCTACGCATTGAGCAGACAGGCCCGGACGAACCATGCACGCGCTCTTTCTGACCGACACGATCTTCGCGCTGCGCGAGCGGGCGCTGTTGTCGCGTCTTGAGGTTGGGCTGGCGGGCGATGGGGTTCGGGTGACGGTCGCGGCGCCGCTTGAGGCCGTGAGCAAGATGGACCTGAACATCCTGGGTGATCCCGTGTGCTACCACGAGGGCGCGTTCTCGCTGACCCGGCGGATGCGCGCCGGGCGGCTGGCCGACCAGGTCACCCGTGCCGCCGAGGAGGGGGCGCCCCCGGTGAATGTGGTGCATGTCTTCGGCGGGGGGGCGTGGTCGCTCGGGGCGGAGCTGGCACGGATCTGGGATTCGGCGCTCGTGCTCGAGGTCTGGCGGGCGAGCCTGGCGGACCGGGCGCGGTCGATGGCCAGCCACCTTCGCGAGCAGACCGTTCTGGCGTCGCCGGACCCGAGCATCGAGCGGGCCATCCTCCGCGATGGCGGAGGGGCGGTCGTCCGCCTCACCCCGTGGGGGGCGCGGAGCGACGCGGATACGACGGACCTGCTGAGTTCCGGGCGCGCCGCGGCGGTCATGATGATCGGCGTCGGGCGGGACGTCGCGTCTTACACCCGCGCGTTCGATGGGCTGGCGCGGGTCGCGGAATCCAACCCGGAGATGATGATCTTTATCGACAGCGAGGCCGCACGGCGCGCGGGCCTCTGGGAGCGGGCGGACCGCCTTGGCGTCCGCGGGCGAGTCTCGCTGATCGACGCGATGGAGGACCGGCGGGACCTCGTGCTCCGGGGCGACGTGATCGTCCACCCCGACGCCCGGGGGGAGCACCGCACGCTCATGCTCGACGCCATGGCCAGCGGCATGGCGGTCATCGCGAGTGAGGACCCGTTTGTCAGCGCCCTCATCGACGGACGGACCGCGAGCCTTCTCCCGCCGGGCGCCTCGGCGGCGCAGTGGGGCGAGGTCCTCGCGGCGTTGCTGGGCGATCCCGATCGCGCCCGGGCGCTGGGCGCCTCGGCCCGCGCGTACGTCCGAGAGCGCCACCGTGTCAGCACGCACGTGGCGGCCGTGCTCGACGTGTACGAGTGGTCCACGCAGCGGGTGCTGCCGTTCAAGCCCGGCTCGTAGGGCGCCGGTCCGAGAATGCCCGCCGGCGAGCGCCGCGCGTCGCAAACTCCGCAAAGCCGCTGGCAGTCTGTAACATCTGGTGAATACTGGAGTTATGTAGGAATGGCCCGCATCGGGCGGGTCCTGATGATTGCGCTGGCGCTCACGGGGTGAGGACGCGTCATCGTTAGACAAGAGGAGATGACGACATGATTCTGGCAAGCATGATTCTTTCCATGAGCGTGGCCCAGGCGGCGCCCGCGGCCTTGATGGTCTCCGAACCGGTGACGGTGGTGCGGACCGCGTCACCGATCATCGATATGCGGCAGCTGATCGCCGGGGTCGATCTCGACTCAGGCGACTACCGCCTGCTCGACGGCGCCAGCGCGACGAGCCGGAGCGAGCGTGAACGTCTGGGCGCCGACGACGATGCCCCGGCGGCGATCTACGTCCGCGCCTTCGACGCGGTGTTCATGATCGACCCGTTCGAGCGGGTACCCCAGCTGATCCCGCGCCCGATCGACGAGAACGGCAGGACCCTCCGCGCCCAGCGTCAGCTCTTCGGCGAGTTCAGCCTGAACACCAGCCGCAAGCTGTTCAACTGGGACCGCGTGGAGGCGACCTCGGAGCTGTTCCGCGTCCTCGAGCTGGCCCGCCGGGACTGGCTGCGTTCCAACGGATACCTGGGCGTTCGGACGTTCACGTCAGACACGCCCCGCCGCAGCGCGGGGGCCAGCGGAGAGATCCGCCCGCGGGCCACATTCCAGCGTCCCGACGATATGCCGCGGACGCGCTCGCGGGAGCAGGTGCGCGAGGACGCCGCGCCCACAATCGAGGACGCCGGCGCGATGATCGCGTCGAGCGGTGAGACGGTGCGGATCTCCGCGCCAACGTACGACAGGAGTCAGGTCCGGATGTCGATTCCGGGCCGGGACGCGGGCGAGCCGATCGCCGCCCGCTAAGGGGAGATGGAGAGAGACTCCCCCCGCCGCGCGCCAGGGACCGAGAGGTCAAGGCCGCGGTAGACTCGGGTCATGGGCCGACTCCCCTTTGATCCGAGCAAAATGGCGTCCGGCGGTTCCCCCCCGGAAAGGCCAAAGCGCTCAGCGGATGACCGTCCGCTGAGCGTTTCTGCGCTCGCGTCACAGATCGATGGCGCCCTCAAGTCCGGGATCCCCGGGCGCGTGCGGGTGGTGGGGCAGGTCGGGGGCTTCCGCGACCGGACGCACTGGTACTTCAACCTGAGCGACGAGGGGGCGGTGATCGGGGCGGTGATGTTCGCGTCGAGCGCGCGCCGCTCGAAGGTGACGCCCGAGGACGGGCTGGAGGTGGTCGTTTCCGGGCGGATTGATTTCTACGCCCCGGGGGGCAAGGTCAGCCTGGTCGTGGACAAGATCGAGCCCGTGGGCGCTGGCGCCGCGGAGCTGGCGCTGCGGAGGCTGCTCGAGGAGGTCCGGGCGCTGGGCTGGCTGGACCCGGAGCGGAAGCGCCCGCTTCCGGCGTTCCCCAGGCGGATCGGGGTCGTGACGAGCCGGACGGGCGCGGCGCTGCAGGACGTGATCAACACCGTCTCGCGCCGCTGCCCGGGCATCGGGCTGCTGGTGGTCGATGCCCGTGTGCAGGGCGAGAAGGCGAGCGACGAGGTCCGCCGGGCGATCCGCGGGCTGGGCGCGGCGCACGAGCGACTGGGCATCGACGCGATCATCGTGACGCGGGGCGGGGGATCCGCCGAGGACCTCGCGGCGTTCAACGACAAGGAAGTGGCGCGCGCGATCGTGGAGTCGCCCGTGCCCGTTGTCGCGGCGATCGGGCACGAGACGGACACGACGCTGGCCGAGCTGGTGGCCGACGAGCGCTGCTCGACGCCCACGCAGGCGGCGATGCGACTGACGCCCGAGCGAGAGGCGTTGCAGGAGCAGGTCGCGTCGCTTGGGGCCAGGCTTGGCCGATCAGTCCGGGAGCGGGCCAGAGGGGAGCGTCAGCGCGTCGGCGCGATGGGCGCCCGACCGGTGATGCGTGACCCGCGCCGGATCGTGCGTTTGCAGCGGGACCGCCTCGACGCGCTCAGCGGGGGTTTGCGCCACGGGCTGCGGGGCGCGGGGAGCGCCGGGCAGCGCCGACTGGCCTCGCTCGCGCTGCGCCTGGAACGCAAGCGCCCCGGCGAGCTGCACGCACGCCGGCATGAGCGGCTCGCGGCGCTGGGCGAGCGCCTCGGGCGGGGCGTGCGAGTGGTGGCGGCGCAGGAGCGGGAGGCGGTTGACGCGTTGGAGCGGGAGCTCAACGCCGTGGGACCTATGAGCGTGCTTGCGCGCGGGTTTAGCGCGACGCTCGACGCGGATGGTCGTTTGATCCGGTCCGTGGAAGGGGTCAGGCCGGGGCAGCGGCTGACCACGCGGGTGAACGACGGGAGCTTCGCGTCCACGGTCGAGGGCGCCCCGGGCGAGCGCCACGCGCCGGCCCCGCCCCCCAAGCGGTCCCGACGGAAGCGGGGGGCGCCCGACCCGAGCCAGATGGACCTGTTCGCTGGGGGCGGGTAACGTGAGCCCGATGCCCAAGCCCAAAGACAAGCAGCCCCCCCCGGGCGTGGACGAACTCTCTTACGAGCAGGCGGTCGAGCGTCTGGAGGAGATCGTCGAGCGGATCGAGTCGGGCGAGATCGGGCTCGAGGCCTCGATCTTGGCGTACGAGCAGGGGGTCGCCCTGCTGGGACGATGCCGGGCGGTGCTGGATGATGTCGAGCAGCGGATCGAGCAGCTCTCGGTCGAACAGCTCGACCAAGAGCGCAGGGCTGGGGACGATCGGGCCGATGAGGGGGCCTGATGTCCAAGGCTGATTTCTACATGTGGCTGCCCCGGGTGACGACACTGCTGTTCATCGGGGCGTTCGGCGCCAGCGTGGGCTCGCTGATCAACGTGCTCGTCTACCGCCTGCCCCGCGGGCTGGGCGTGGTCACCCCAGCTTCTCGCTGCCCGTCGTGCGACACGAAGCTGACATGGCGGGAGAACATCCCGATCTTCGGGTGGCTGATCCTGAGAGGGCGGTGCCGGTTCTGCCAGTCCCGGATCTCGCCCGAGTACCCGATCGTCGAGTCGATCGTGGCGCTGCTGTTCATGGTGTTCTGGGGGCTGTGGTACGTTGTGCCCGAGGGCGCCGGGTTCTGGGCGTCGATCCGTCCTGAATGGGCGCTCAACGACGCGCGGGCGGCGTTCCCGATGACCACGTGGCCCGCGATGGTGGTGCTGTTGGCGCTCGTCGGGTCGCTGGTGGCGATGACGATCGTGGATGCCAAGACGTACACCATCCCGCTCGTGCTGGCCTGGGTCCCGCTGGGGCTGGGGATCATCGGGCACACGGGGCACGCGCTGTGGTTCGAGCTGAGCCACGGCGTCATGACGCAGACCGCCCCGGGCAAGTGGATTATGCCCGACGGCGCCCGCTGGATCTCGGAGGATGGCTGGCAGTGGACGATCCCCACGCCCGGCGCGGGCGACTGGCGATGGATCGGTGCGGCGCTTGGCGGTGTGGGAGGGCTTGTCGTGGCCAACGCCCTCGTTGCGTTCGGGCTGATCCGCCGGAGCTTTGCGGACTACGACGAGTGGGAGGCGAAGGAACTCGCGGCCCGGCAGGTGGAGAGGCCGGGCGATGGCGTCGCGGAACCCGGCGACGCCCAGACCGCGACAAGCCGCAAGTCAGACGACGAGTCCGCAGCGGAGATGTGGATCCAGTACCCGCACGCGCGCCGTGAGATGGTCAAAGAGATGGCGTTCCTGGCGCCGGTGGTGGGGATGGCGATCATTGGCGCCTGGCTGCTGAACCCCGCCGGAGGGCCACTGGCCCAGACGGGCCAGGCGCCGCTGTGGCTGACGGTGCTCTCGGGCTCGCTGCTGGGGGCGCTGGCGGGCGGGGGCGTGGTGTGGGCGGTGCGGATCCTGGGGTCGATCGCGTTCGGCAAGGAGGCGATGGGGCTCGGAGACGTGCACCTGATGGCGGCCGTGGGGGCGTGCCTGGGGTGGATCGACCCCGTGATCGCCTTTTTTGGGGCGGCGTTCGTGGGGGTCGCCTGGGCGCTGCTGGGGGCCATGGTCGGGGGCGGGTTCAAGCGGGCGATGCCCTACGGCCCGTTCCTGGCGATCGCGACGCTGATGGTGCTGCTGGGCAAGCCCTGGATCGAGCTGCTGCTGGGACGCCTGGGCGGGGCGTCGGGGCCGCTGAATCTGCCCTAGAGCGTGGCTTGTGGGAATCGCGGCGACGCGCACGTGCTGCGCGGGCGCGGTATTCTCATACGAAAGCGGGCGAGGCTCCGCACGAACGGAATCGACGAACGACTCGACATCTGGGAGGTTCAAGGATGACCACAAGGAAAAGGACGGCGGCGCTGCTGGGTGTTTTGTGCGCCGGGACACTGATCGCGGGCGGCTGCAAGAGCGTCAAGAAATCGGACTACAACGCCGCGATCGAGGAGAACACCAAGCTCCGCGAGCGCGTCGCGACGCTGCAGGACAAGGTGCGTGAGTCGAACGAGCAGGTCGACGCGGCCGAGCGAGCGAAGCAGGACGCGCTGGCGCAGCAGCAGGCGATGTACCAGTCGCAGCTCGACGCGGCCCGGGCGCAGCAGAACCAGTACGTCACGCCTGTCAACCAGGTCTCGGGGTTCGAGGGGATCCCGGGCGTGGCGACGAGCGTCGGCGGGGGCGGCGAGATCGTTGTCGCCGTCGAGGGAGACGTGCTCTTCGACTCGGGGCGTGTGGACCTGAAGTCCTCGGCCCGCCAGTCGCTCGACCGGGTGGCCAGCGTGATCCAGAGCAGGTACCCGGGTCAGAAGATCCGCATCGAGGGGTACACGGACTCGGACCCGATCCGCAAGAGCAAGTGGCGTTCGAACGAGCACCTGTCCGCCGAGCGGGCGTTGGCCGTTGAGCAGTATCTCGTGAAGAAGGGCGTGAGCAACGACAGCGTGTACTCGGCGGCGTTCGGGCCATCGAACTCGAAGTCCTCGAAGAAGGATTCACGGCGGGTCGAGATCGTCATCCTGGGCAGCTGAGCCCGGGGGATGGATCGCCCTCAAGGTGGTCTGGGTGCTGGTCGATGGGCTGGCGCGTGGATAGAATCGTGCCCGTCGGAGACGAGCCGGCGGGCTTTGGGCGATTGGCGCAGTTGGCTAGCGCGCCAGTATGACACACTGGAGGTCACAGGTTCGAGCCCTGTATCGCCCACATCAGACCGGCCCCGGGGAGATCCCGGGGCCGTTGTCTTTCCCGGGGTACGCTTCCCGGACTGCCGCCTTAGCTCAGTTGGTAGAGCATTGGTTTTGTAAACCAACGGTCG
>JAJDDI010000047.1 GCA_029260375.1 Phycisphaerales bacterium
TCCCCCGCGAGGAACGCGTCGAGCAGATCACCACCATCGTCCAGAACACCATCGACCCCGACGGCTGGACCGACCTGGGCGGCAACACCAGCTCCATCCAGGAGCTCAACGGCAACCTCATCATCACCACCACGCCCAAGATCCACCGCGAGATCATCGGCCTGCTCGGCAAGCTCCGTCAGGTCCGCGCGATGCAGATCAACGTCGAGACCCGCTTCCTGCTCGTCAACCAGGACTTCTTCGAGCAGATCGGCTTCGACCTGGACGTCTTCCTCAACAGCAACAACGAGTTCGGCATCAACCGAATCCTCGATCCCACACTGCTGCTCAGCGACATGGTCGATCCCACCACCGGGCGTCCCGCACGAACGACAGCGGGCGCATTTGACACCAACGGCGACGGCATGATCGACGCCCTAGACGGCCAGCCCATCTTCGCCCCGGGCACCCAGGGCGACCAGTTCAGCGTCATTCCCGTCCAGCAGAACTCGTTCGGGATCACCAACTCGCTGGCCTCGGCAAGCTCGTTCGCCGGCGCCATCCTCGCCCAGCAGCCCGCGCTGCAGGTCGCCGGCATGTTCCTCGACGACATCCAGGTGGACTTCCTCGTCCAGGCGACCCAGGCCGATCAGCGGTCCGTCTCGCTCACGGCGCCCCGCCTGACCTTCACCAACGGGCAGACGGCCAACATCGTTGTCGCCACCCAGACCGCCTTCATCTCCAACCTCACGCCCGTCGTCTCCGACTCGGCGGTCGGTTTCGACCCCACCGTCACCCCGCTCAACGAGGGTGTGCGTCTGGTCATCGACGGCGTCGTCAGCGCCGACCGCCGCTACGTGACGCTCAACGTGGACGCTCAGATCGCCGAGCTCGAGGGCTTCGAGGAGCGGACCGTCACGGCCGTCGCCGGCGGCCAGCTCGTTGACTCGGCCGACACCGGCTCGGTCATCCAGCTCCCGATCGTGACCGTCACCGCCGTCCAGACCACGTCCACGATCCCCGACCAGGGCACCATCCTGCTCGGCGGCCAGCGGATCATCAACGAGCTCGAGGTCGAGTCGGGCGTGCCCGTCCTGAGCAAGATCCCGATCCTGTCCCGCTTCTTCTCCAACCGCGTGGACGTGAAGGAAGAGCAGACCCTGCTCATCCTCCTCAAGCCCACCATCCTCATCCAGAACGAGGAAGAGGAGCGGAACTTCCCGGGCCTGCTCGACTCGTTGCCCTACTGATCGAGCCCGCGTCCCACATCAACCACCGGCGCCGGGAGCTTCCCGGCGCCGGTTTTTCGTGCGCCCGGCACGCCCCGACGCCCGGAGGCATCGCGGCATGGCTGATCGCTCTATAGTCTGGACCTCGCCCGCCTGATGGGCGGGGTGTTGAGAAGTCCCCTTGCACCGGAGGCGCCACATGGCGGCCGATTCCAGACTCCGTGTCAAGTCCATCGAGGGTGTGACCCAGGTCGAGTTCATCGACCGCAACATCCTCGATGAGGCCAACATCCAGGCGATCGGCGACGAGATCTCCGTGCTGATCGAAGAGGCCGACGTCCCGAACCTGCTGCTGAGCTTTTCGAACGTGGACCACCTCTCGTCGGCCGCGTTGGGCGCGCTGATCACGATCAACAACAAGGTCAAGGCCAAGGGCGGCGCCCTGCGCCTGGCCAACATCGACCCGCAGATCTACGAGGTGTTCATGATCACACGCCTCAACAAGCTCTTCGAGATCCACGAGACCACGGACGACGCGCTCAAGGCCTTCGCCTAAGGACGCGATCACGTCGCATGAGTACCAGCAACGGCGCCAACCCGGATCCCCACCCCGACACGGCCAGCGTGAGCCTGCCTCACGACCGTGAACGGATCGACGCGCTGCAGGCCGCGCTCATGGAGGCCGTCGAGCGCGCCGGATACCCCAAGCCCTCCCGTTTCGCGATCAAGCTCGCCTTCGAGGAGGCGCTCATGAACGCGTTTCACCACGGACACGAGGGACTTGGCGACGACCTTGAGGTCCGCGTCGAGTACGAAGTCCATCCCGAGGTTGTCGTGATCCGCGTTGAGGATCAGGGTCCGGGCTTCAACCCCGACAAGGTCCCCGATCCCACCCTCGACGAGAACCTCGCGCTCCCCTCCGGGCGTGGGATCATGCTCATGCGGGCGTACATGACCGAGGTCGCCCACAACGCGACGGGCAACCGCGTCGAACTCAAGTACATCCGCCCCGAGGACTAAGCCCCTGCGGGGTGTGGTCGGAACGCGGACGCCACCCTACGATTGTCTGGAATGATTCTAACTCTCAGGACGAACTTGTCCTGAATTGGCGATCCCGGCGCGTCCCCTGCGTCGGGCGGATGGCTGGAGCCCGATCGATGACACTGAAGCTTCCGATCTACATGGACCACGCCGCGACGACGCCGTGCGATCCCCGCGTCGTCGAGGCGATGCTGCCCTACTTCACGGAGAAGTTCGGCAACCCCGGCTCGCGCAACCACTCCTTCGGGTGGGAGGCGGAGGACGCCGTGGACAACGCCAGGCGCCAGGTCGCCTCGCTCATCGGCGCCGACCGCAAGGAGATCATCTTCACGTCGGGCTCGACCGAGAGCAACAACCTGGCGATCAAGGGCGCGGCCAACATGTACCAGAAGGCCGGCCCGGGCGAGGGCAAGCCGCGCGGGCACATCATCACGGAGATCATCGAGCACAAGGCCGTGCTCGACCCGTGCAAGCGCCTCGAGAAGGAAGGCTTCGACGTCACCTACCTCGAGCCAGGGCCCGACGGCGTGATCACCCGCGCCATGGTCGAGAGCGCGATGCGCGACGACACCATTCTCGTCACCATCATGTGGGCCAACAACGAGATCGGGGTCATCAGTGAGATCCCCGAGATCGGCAAGCTCTGCCACGAGAAGAACGTCGTCTTCCACACCGACGCGACGCAGTGGGTCGGCAAGGCCCCCACCGACGTCAACGCCGACAACATCGACCTGCTCTCCATGAGCGGTCACAAGATCTACGGGCCCAAGGGCGTTGGCGCGCTGTACGTGCGTCGGCGTCGCCCGCGCATCCGCCTCGTCGCGCTGCAGGAGGGCGGCGGGCAGGAGCGCGGCTTCCGCTCGGGCACCCTCAACGTCACGGGCGTCGTGGGCCTGGGCAAGGCGTGCGAGCTGTGCGCCGCGGAGATGGACAGCGAGCGAGACCGCCTGCTCGCCCTCCGCAAGAAGATCGAGGACAAGGTCGTCAGCGAGCTGGACGTCGTCCAGGTCAACGGGCACCCCGAGCGGCGCATGCCCCACCTGACCAACATCTCCTTCGGCTTCGTCGAGGGCGAGAGCCTGATGATGGCGACCAAGGAGATCGCGATGAGCTCGGGCTCGGCCTGCACAAGCGCCAGCCTCGAGCCCAGCTACGTGCTCAAGGGCCTGGGCGTGGGCGACGATCTGGCCCACAGCTCGCTGCGCATCAGCCTCGGTCGCTGGACGACCGAGGAGGAGGTCGATTACGCGGCCGACAAAATCGTCGAAGCGGTCCGCAAGCTGCGCGACCTGAGCCCGCTCTACGACATGCACAA
Organism: Phycisphaerales bacterium; assembly: GCA_029260375.1. Lineage (GTDB taxonomy): Bacteria > Planctomycetota > Phycisphaerae > Phycisphaerales > UBA1924 > JAJRXR01. The sequence goes on from JAJDDI010000047.1 coordinate 3,565, forward strand.
GGAAGGCATCGACGTCTCCAAGATCGAGTGGCAAGCCCACTAATCCAGATCCTCTCACAGGCAAGGAGCCTGACATGGCATACAGCGACAAAGTCATCCAGCACTACGAGAAGCCCAACAACGTCGGCAACTTCGGCACCACCGCCGAAGTGAAGCAGCGCAAGGACGTCGGCGTGGGGATCGTCGGCGCCCCCGAGTGCGGCGACGTGATGCAGCTCCAGATCAAGGTTGACGACCAGGGCAACATCGAGGACGCCAGGTTCAAGTGCTTCGGCTGCGGCTCGGCCATCGCCTCATCCTCCCTCGCCACCGAGTGGCTCAAGGGACGCACCGTGGACGAGGGCCTGCAGATCAAGAACACGCAGATCGTCGAGGAGCTGAGCCTCCCCCCGGTCAAGATCCACTGCTCGGTCTTGGCCGAGGACGCGATCCACGCCGCGATCGCCGACTACAAGAAGAAGAACGGCATCGAGAACTGAAACCCCAGAGCACCCCACACACTTCTCGGACCGCCCGGGCCCGAATCCGGGGTCCGGGTCGAGCCCGCGGGCGAACTGACCGACAATCGCGTGCGTAGAATCCCACGCAGGGACGCACGGAGACCAGACCATGAGCACCCAGACCGAGACCGCGACACAGAACGACATCATCCTGACCGAGGGCGCCGCCCGCGAGGTGAAGAAGATCGTCGCCGAGCAGGAACTCGACGCGAGCAAAGTCCGCCTGCGCGTGGGCGTCAAGGGCGGCGGCTGCTCGGGCTTTAGCTACATCCTGGACCTGACCGAGACCCAGAAGGACTCGGACGAGGCCTTCGAGCAGCACGGGGTCACGATGATCTGCGACCCCAAGAGCCTGCTCTACCTCTCGGGCACCACCGTGGATTTCAAGGATGAGATCATGGGCCGCGGGTTTGTCTTCACGAACCCCAACGCGACGACCTCCTGCGGCTGCGGCTCCAGCTTCGCCGTCTGATCCGATGTGATCGCAGCCAGAACTCCTCCGAGCACGCCCCCCGTGGGCGTGTTTTTCATGGCGGAGGTTGTCCGCCCGCCGGTGACGCTGGTAGATTGGGGTGTTGGCGTGGAGGAGCAGGGATGTCTCCTCGGGGTGGGTATCCTTCCCGGGGTCGTGCGTGGGCGAGTCCGCCCGTGCCGTTGCATTGAGGGGAGGGAACGGATGAGCAGCGAGGCAGTGGCTCCCGAGACCGCGCGTGGGTTTTCGCCGCCGACCGTGACGCAGTTCAGCGTCTTTCTCTCCAACAAGGTCGGCAAGCTGCTGGATCTTGTCGAGAACTTCGAGGAGTCCCCTTGTCACATCTGCGCCCTGTCCGTGCATGAGGCCTCGGACCACGCGGTGGTGCGCCTCATCGCCAACAACGCCCAGCTGGCCAAGAAGCTGCTGCGTGAGGACGGGCTCCCGTTCGCCGAGCACGACGTGCTCGTGGTGGAGCTGGGCGAGGGGTGCACGCTCTCGGGCATGTGCCTGAGCCTGCTGGGAGCGGAGCTGAACATCCACTTCGCGTACCCGCTGATGGTCAAGCCCAACGGCGCCGCGACCATCGCCCTGGCCGTGGACGACCCCACGCTGGGCGGGCAGATCCTGCGGCGCAAGGGGTTCCGCCTGTTCGGCGAGGCCGACCTGCCCACACACACCTAACAGACCTGCCCGGTTCGTACTCCTCGATTCGTCCGCATTTGCCCGGGCGACGCAACAAGTCGAGCGGGTAGGCTGTTTGCACTGAGAAGGCGCCGCGTGGAGCGGCGCCAGAGTCGCCCTCACGCCGCCACCGCCAGACGTGCAACCACGCCTACCGAGCGGCCAGACCACACCAAGGAGCACCCGATGACCCGATCTCTCTCCGCCGCGCTGCCCGCGACCCTGATCGCCGCGAGCGCGTTCTTCGCCAGCCCCGTGTACGCGGGCCCCGACTGCGGCGAGGACTGCGCCAAGGCGTGCTGCGCCCAGAAGCAGGCCTGCGCCGACGACTGCGCCAAGGCGTGCTGCGTCGATCTGACGAACCTGATCCCGGACCTGACGATGCCGGAGCTGCAGATCGGCGCGACCGCCCCCAAGCTGCACCTGGCCCAGTTCATCAAGGGCGACTCGGTTGAACAGTTCGAGAAGGGACGGACCTACGTCGTCGAGTTCTGGGCCACCTGGTGCGGCCCGTGCGTCAAGGCCTTCCCGCACCTTTCCGAGCTGCAGAAGAAACTGCACGAGGACGTCACGTTCATGGGCGTGAACGTCTGGGACACCGAGAAGGGTGAGTCGCAGGCCCAGCGCATCGAGCGCGTCTCCGAGTTCGTCGGCGAGCAAGGCGACAAAATGTCCTACACCGTTGCGATCGAGGACGGCAACAAAATGGCCAAGACCTGGCTCAAGCCCGCCGGGCAGAACGGCATCCCCGCCGCGTTCATCATCAACGGCGAGGGCAAGGTCGCCTGGATCGGTCACCCGATGAACATGGATAAGCCGCTCGAGCAGATCGTCGCGGGCGAGTACGACATCGAGGCGGGCGCCAAGGAGCTCCGGAACCAGATCGTGGCCCAGGCCGGCTTCCGCGCGTTCGCCATGGGCATCATGAGCCCGGACGAGGCGGAAGCCAAGAAGGCCTACACCCTCGGTCGCGCCCTGGCGGCCCAGACCTTCTCCGACAACGCGATGTACCTCAACGCCCTCGCGTGGCCCGTGCTCGACAACGATCGCATCACGCACCGAGACTACAAGTTCGCCAAGGACCTGGCGTACAAGGCCGCCGAACTCACCGAGTGGAACGACGCGGGCGTGCTCGACACCTACGCCCTGGCGCAGTACAAGACGGGCGATGTCGCGGGCGCCATCAAGACCCAGACCAAGGCCGTCGAGCTCACCCCCGAGGACGAGCGCGGGCGCGAGGAGATGGTCGAACGCCTGGAGATGTTCAAGGCCGAGGGCTGATCCTCGCCAGGGAACTCGACAATGAACAAGGGCGGGAGACGCGTGTCTCCCGCCCTTTCTTGTGGACACATTCCGTGCCACTGGCCCGTCCTCGGGTCAGTGCCCATCAACTGACGGGTCACACTGACCCGAGGACGGGTCAGTGGCACAACTACAGCAGGCCGCGGGCGCCCAGGTCGTACTCGGCGTCCAGGGCCGCCTGGCAGCCCATCCCCGCCGCGGTGACCGCTTGGCGGTACGTCGCATCGGCCACGTCCCCGGCGCCGTACACGCCCGGGATGCCCGTCCTGCTCGACCGGTCCGGCAGCACCAGGTACCCCGCGTCGTCGAAGCTCAGGCCGGTGTCGCGCAGGAACCTGGTCGCCGGCGTGTGCCCGATGGCGATGAACAGACCCTTCACGGCCAGCTCGCGCTCCACGCCGGTCTTGGTGTCCTTGATACGCACGCCGGTGATCTTCTCGGAGCCGTGCTGGTCTTTCTCGCTCAGGCAATCGATCACGCTTGAGTTCCAGACCATCTCGACGTTGTCCTTGGAGAGCACCCGCTGCTGCATCGTCTTGCTGGCCCGCAGCTCGTCGCGCCGGTGGATGACGTAGACGGTGCTGGCGAACTTGGTGAGATGGTGGGCCTCCTCCATCGCGGTGTCCCCGCCCCCGACCACGGCCAGGGGCTGGCCCCGGAACATGGGCAGGGCGCCGTCGCACACGGCGCAGGCGCTCACCCCCCCGCCGCCGGTCGCCAGGCGCATCTCGCTCTCGAGGCCCAGCCAGTTGGCCGTAGCGCCCGTGGAGATGATCACCGCGTGGGCCCGAACGGCTTTGCCCCCGGACGTGTGCAGCGTGTGCGGGCCGCCCTCGGGGTCGAACTCGCAGCGCTCGATGTCCTCGCCGACGACCTTGGCGCCGAAACGCTCGCCCTGGCGCTGGAACATCGACATCATCTCGGGCCCGGAGACGCCCTCGGGGAAGCCCGGGTAGTTCTCAACATCGGTGGTGAGCATGAGCTGCCCGCCGGGGAGGATCGGCCCGGGGTCCTGCTTGGGCACGCCCACGTACACAACCGGCTCGAGCCCGGCGCGGGCGGCGTAGATCGCCGCGGTCCAGCCCGCTGGTCCGGAGCCGATGATGACCACCTTCTTTACATCTGCGTCGCTCACGCGCGTCCTTTCGCTCTTGGAGGCCCCGATGGGCGTCCGTGGGCAACCCGCCCGACCCGGGGGAGTATTCCGCCGGGGGAGCGATGGTACCGCCTCGCGGGCGGGCCGGGGCGCAGCGAAACGGGGCGCCCCAGGTGGAGCGCCCCGCGGAGGGATTCTGGATGTTGGCCCGCGTCAGCCCGCGGCGGCGCTGCGCCCGGCCGGGGCGCCACCGAACCGGCGGATCGGGGCGTCGTCGAGTTTGGCCCGGTCGTCCTCGATAGGCGTCGCGGCCCGCTTGAAGAACCGGCTGGGCTTGTCGTCGGTCAGACGCTCGTGCAGACGCGAGAGCGCCTCCTCGACGATCTGACGCACACGCTCACGCGAGATCCCGACCTGGTCGGCGATCTGCTTGAGCGTCAGCGGCTCCTGCCCGTCGAGCCCGTACCGCAGACGCAGGATCGTCGCCTCGCGGTCGTCGATCGTCTCCATCAGGTTGCGGAGAATGTTGAGCTCCTCCGTGTGCAGCGTGCGGTCGTCGGGCGTGCCCACCCGCTCGTCGGCGATGAGCTCGCCCATCCCGACCAGATCGCCGTCCGAGTTCGTCGGCTCCTGGTTGGGCGTCTTGAACGCCTTGACGGCGCGCTTGATGATCTTGACCTTCTTGACGGGAAGGTCCATCTTCTCGGCCAGCTCTTCGATCGAGGGCGCCCGACCCAGCTCGGCCTCAAGCTTGCGCGACGCCTGCTTCCACTTGGCGATGAGCTCGACCATGTACGCCGGGATGTGGATGGGCTGGGTCGCGTTGATCAGCGCCCGCTTGATGCCCTGCTTGATCCACCAGGAGCCGTAGGTGCTGAACCTGGCGCCCTGGGCGGGGTCGAAGCCTTCCACAGCGCGCAGGAGCCCGATGTTGCCTTCCTCGATGAGGTCGGTCAACGGCAGCCCTCGCCCGTTGTAGTTCTTCGCGATCGACACCACCAGACGCAGGTTGGAACGGATCATCCGCTCCCGTGCGACGGGACAGTTGTCGTTGATGATGGCCCAACCGAGCTCTCGCTCCTCCTCAGCGGTGAGAAGCGGAACACGGTTGATCTCACGCAAGTAGATCTGCAAATCAGATTGCAGACCCCTCGCCCGGGTCGGCTGACCAGTTGAACGGCTCACGATTTCCTACCCACCTTTCCGCGGTCTTCACCGCGGTCTCTATCTCCCCGGGCGGATGCCCGGATTCCTACCTGTCGATTCGCGAGCATAGCCACACCGGTTCATCGACCGCCAGAGTTTTCGCCTGAACTTTGGCCCTTTATCGCCGGTTTTTGGGGCCTGAAACCGATGGTTTGAGACAACTGGACCGACTGCTCAGGAACCTGCAAAATCTGGGCGATGAATCCCGAAAATCGCTGGCACGCCCGGATACCCGGTATACCTTTCCATGATTTTGCCCCCTTGAAAGGGCCCGCTCGACTTTATGGAACGCGACCTCCAAGAGCTCCTCGACGAGTGGCCTTACGAGCCCGGCAAGATCAACGTCCGCCTTATTCGGGGCTCGGACGGTGAATCTCTCATCCAGGTCCGCCTGGATCTTGGTTTTCTGCAGATGCGCTCCGAGGGACGCCCCGACGGCGCCACGCCCCACGGCTTCGGCAGCCTCCTGGAGTACCAGGAGGCCCGCCTCGACCAGATCCTCCAGACCGGCGTGGACAGCCCCCCGCCGCCCCCGCCCGGCGCCCCGATGGACGACCCGCTCTCGGGCGCCGTCCAGAATCCCCCCACGACCGATGACCCCGAGAGCCCGGACGAACCGCCGCCCGAGGGCGAGCAGGACGACGGGATCGGCGCCCCCGGGTCTGGGGAGAGCGTCCTGGAACCCGACGCGAACGCCGACTCGCCCCGCTTCCTCTCGTCGGACGACTGCCGCGAGCTGCGCGAGGAGGCCCTGCAGTACTACCACCGGTACGTGGCGTTGCTGGTGCTTGAGGATTATGACGGCGTCATCCGCGACACCACCCGGAACCTGCGCGCCCTGGACCTGTGCCGCGAAGGCGCGATCGAGGAGGGCGACCGCCAATCGCTTGAGCAGTTCCGCCCGTACATCCTCATGATGCGGGCCCGGGCGCTCGCGTCGCAGGCGCTCAAGGACTCGGAGCCCAAGGCGGCGGTCCTGGCGATCGACGAGGGGCTCGAAGCGCTGCGGACCTACTTCAGCGAGACCCAGGACGAACCGGATCTGGACGCCTCCCGCGAATACCAGGCGCTCAAGTCCATGCGCGACGCGCTGGTCCCCAAGCTCCCGCTGAGCCAGAAGGCCGAGCTGCGCCAGCGCCTCAGCGACGCGCTCGCGGCCGAGAACTACGAGCTGGCCGCCATCCTCCGCGACGAGCTGCGGATGCTCCCCCACACGGGCGCCTGAGCGGGGTTCATCCGGCGTTCTTCTGCTTCTCAAGACGGGCCAGCACCCGCTGGGACATCAGCTCGGCCCCCGCCAGCTCCTCGACGATCACCTCGTCGGCGCCCAACTCCCTGGCCTGCATCGACTTGCTCACCACCCCCGCCCGCGCCACGATGAGCACGTCCGGGCGCATCGCCCGGATGGTGCGCACGCCGCGGAGCATCGCCTCCTCGTCGGGCATGGTCAGCAGCACGGCCTTGGCGTTGAAGATGCCCGCGTGCTCGAGCACCTCGCGGTTGGTGATGTCGCCGTAGTGCGCGGGTCGCCCGAGCTCGAGCTGCGTGCGCACGGTCTTGGCGTTGAGCTCGATGATGACCACGGGCACACCCGCGCGTTCGAGGCGTTCGGCGCAGGCTCGCCCGATGGGCCCGAAGCCCGCGATGAGCACGGCCGGCGGCTTGGGCGTGTCGTCGTCCGAGTCGGCGTCGCGCAGGGAGGGCGTCTCGCGCAAGGCGGTCCCGCCCCAGGGCGCCATGGGCGCGTGGGCCGCGAGGCGGGCGACCATCCCCGCCCGCCCGATGAGCGCGGGCGTAAGGATCAGGGTGCAGACGATGACGCCGATGGCCAGGCCGTTGGTCTCGGGCGTGAGCACGCCCGCGGCAAGGGCGACGGAGAGCAGCACGAGCGAGAACTCGCCGCCCTGCGCGAGCCAGACGCCCGCGCGGGCCGCGATCATGGGCGAGGCGCCCGTGACCCACGCGATGAGCGCGATGACCACGCCCTTGATCGCCATGACGCCGATTGTGCACAGGCCCACGATCCACCAGGACTCGGCCAGCTCGGGCAGGTTGACGCGCAGGCCCACGGCCGTAAAGAAGACCGCCATGAAGAGGTCGCGCAGGGGCGAGATCTGCCCGGCGAGCTGGAAGCGGAAGGGCGTGCCCGCGAGCAGGAACCCGGCAAGGAACGCGCCCAGTTCGGCGCTGAGTCCCGAGACGCCCGTCACGACCGCCGCGCCCAGCGCCGAGGCCGCGGCGACGACGAGCATGACCTCTGTTGACGCGGACCGGGACGCCTCGACCATGATCCGCGGGAGCACGAGCTTGCCCACAAGCACGACGCCCAGCACGCTGGCGACGGACAGGGCCGCGTCGCCCAGGGCGATCATCGCCCCGTCGGTGTCCACGTGGGCGACGTCGGGCATCGCCGAGGGGACCTGCTCGAGCAGGGGGATGCTCGCGAGCATCGCGATGACCATCAGGTCCTGCACGAGCAGCACACCGAGGCTGACGCGCCCCGCGGCGGTGTACAGCTCGCGCCGCTGCTGGAGCACGCGGAGCACAACCGCCGTGGACGAGAGCGACAACGCCATACCCAGCACGATGCTCTCGCCCGAGGGCATGCCCAGGATCTTGGCGCCGGCGGCGATGAGCGAGGCGGTGGCGATGGTGGTCAGGACGCCGATGGTCAGGATGGAGCCGGCGCCGCGGCGCAGGACCGAGGAGTCCAGGTGCATGCCGATGCCGAACATGAGCAGGACGGTGGCGAGCGAGGCGATGTCGTCGATCTCACCCTTCTCCTGCACGAGCCCGATGGCGTGGGGACCGATGAGCGCCCCGGCGATGAGGTACCCGGGGATTACGGCGATCCTCAGGCGCCCGAAGACGACGGCGACAAGCCCGGCGCACGCGAGGATCATGAGCATGTCGACGGCCATCGCCCCGCCGGGGGCGCCGCCCGCCGCAAGGGTCATCACGCTTGTGGTCATCATGGTCACGGGTCCATTGTGACGGATCAGGGTTCTGCGTGCGCGGACGCGCCGCGCTCGCCCGGCCCGCGCGCGATCAGCACGCTCAGCAGGGTCAGGTCAGAGGGCGTCACGCCCTCTAGGCGCCCGGCCTGCCCAAAGGTGTCCGGACGGAAGCGGTCCAGCGCCTCGCGCGCCTCGGTGCGGAGGGTCTCGAACGAGTTGAAGTCCACCCAGTCCGGGATGCGGCGCGAGCCCATCTCCCGCTGGCGGCGGATCTCGTTGCGCTGGCGGGCGATGTACGGCGCGTACTGACGCTCGGCCAGCGCCGTCTCCCACACGCCCTGGGCGATCGTGTCATCGACGCGGACCTCCGCGAGCGACCTCCGCAGCGTCTGGACGTCCGAGCCGGCGCGCCGCAGCGCCAGGTCGAGCCCTTGCCCGCCGGCGCTGGCCCGGTCGATCTTGTGGCGCACGAGTTCCAACGCCTCGGCGCGGCGGGCGAACAGCCGCTCCCGTGCCTGTCCCAGCTCGGTGGAGGACAGCAGCCCGAGATCCCGGGCGATGGGCGTGAGCCGGTCGGCGCTGTTGTCTGGGCGCAGGAGCAGGCGGTGCTCGGCCCGGCTCGTGAACATGCGGTAGGGCTCGACGGGGGTGCGGGTGACCAGGTCGTCCATGAGCACGCCGATATAGGCCTCGTCTCGCGCCAGGGTCCAGTCGCCCTCGGCGCGCGCCCGCCGGGCGGCGTTGACGCCCGCGACAAGCCCCTGCGCCGCGGCCTCCTCATACCCGCTGGTGCCGTTGATCTGCCCGGCCAGGAACAGCCCCTCGACGGGCTTGGTCTCGCCCGTGGCGCGGATATGGCGCGGGCGGACGGAATCGTACTCGACGGCGTACCCGTACTGCAGGATCTTCGCGTGCTCGCAGCCGGGCATCGTGCGGACGATGACGTCCTGCACGTCGGTGGGCAGGCTGGTGGCGATGCCGTTGCAGTAGACGGAGTTGCAGGTGAGCGACTCGGGCTCGAGGAAGACGCCGTGCGACTCACGCTCGCTGAAGCGGACGACCTTATCCTCAACGCTGGGGCAGTAGCGAGGGCCGCGGGATTCGATCTGGCCGGAGAACATCGGCGCCCGGTGCAGGTTCTGGCGGATGCACTCGTGCGCCTCGTGGCTCGTGCGCGTCTGGCGGCAGGCGACCTGCTCAAGCAGCGGGAAGCGGTCGAGCGTCAGCCCCCCCACCGACCAGCCCGGCGAGGAGAGATCGGAGAACGGGACGGGGCTCTCGTCGCCGAGCTGGGGCTCGAGCCCGTCCCAGTCGATCGTGGTTCGATCGAGCCTCGGGGGCGTGCCTGTCTTGAGGCGCCCGAGCTCAAAGCCCATGGACTCCAGGTCGTGCGAGAGTGAGCTGGCGGCCTTCTCGCCCACGCGCCCGCCGGGCGTGCGCTGCTCGCCCGTGTGCATCAGCCCCCGCATGAAGGTGCCGGTGGTCAGGACGACGGCGTTGGCTTCGAGCTTGTGCGTCGATCCGGAGTCGTCCTTGGGCGCGACCTCGACGCCGACGGCGCGACGCCGGGCAGAGCCGGGGATCGGCTCGGTCAGGATCCGCCCGACCATGCCCCGGATGATCTCGATCTCGGGGCGGGACTCGATCATCGTGCGCACGGCGCTGGCGTACGCGTGCTTGTCGCTCTGGCAGCGCGGGCCGCGCACCGCGGGGCCCCGAGAGCTGTTGAGGACCTTGAACATGATGCCCGTCGCGTCCGCGGCCAGGCCCATGAGACCTCCAAGAGCGTCGATCTCGCGCACGAGCTGGCCCTTGGCGAGCCCGCCGATCGCGGGGTTGCAGCTCATCACGCCGATCGTGGCGGGATCGGTGGTGACCAGACCTACAGATCCGCCCTCTGGAAGGAGGTTTGCGGCGGCCCAGGCCGCCTCGGCGCCCGCGTGCCCGCCCCCGATGATGATGACCTCAAACCGGCGCATGGAACAACTCTATGCGGCAGGGTCTGGCGCGGCGCCAGCAAGTCCGAGAGGGTGCTCAGGGCGCTTCGCGGTCCTGGCCCGTGTTGACCTCGGAGCCGCCGTAGTCCACGCCCTTGAGTCCACCGCGCGTCCACTTGTAGTAGCCGATGACCTCTTCCTTCTGGGCGCCGGAGAGTGTGGGCGGCTCGAACGTCAGATCGGGCGAATAGTCGTAGGTGGTTGGACCAGCGTATGTAGGCTGGTTCGGAATGTATCCCGGGTTAGAATCCGAGGTGCGTCGAGCGCTGACCGAGCCGTCAAACATCTGGAGCGAGGCGTTGGCCTCCGGGTAGGCGTGGAAGATCCCCTCTCCCGAGACGTGCCGGTCGTGGAACTCGAACCACGCGACCTTCTGCGCCGGGAAGTTCACCTCGATGAGCTTGCGCCCGCCGAGGGGAATGTTGCTGCCGACTGACATCGAGTTGTGATCCGAGGGAGCCTGCGTGACCGTGAAGATCCTTTGGTTGCCGACCCGGTACTTGGAATCGGGCGCCCAGGCGTACGGGACGACCTGGTAGGTCGTGCCGTAGGGCCACATGGCCGTGTAGGCGGCCGAGTGCTGGTACGAGGCGGGCGCCGGATCGATGTTCAGCGGATCGGCGGCCCAGCCGAGCTGGATGCGGTCCTCGGGGCAGGCGGCGATCGGATCGGGCAGCGTGGCGCCGGCGTGGTCCATGATCACCAGGTGCGTGAACCGGCGGTGCGGGTAGCGCTCGCTCAGGCGCGGGAAATCCTCTCGCCCGGTGAGGCGGCGGATGATGTCCGTCGCCTGGGCCCCGGTCGCCTTGAGGTAGTCGGGCGCGTCGCGCAGGTCGTCGAATGTGGTCCTGTAGTTCCCGGGCGTCCAGCTGTATCCAGCGACGAGGTCGTCAAAGTCAGCGCCGTAGCTGGCCATCGAGATGGAGTACTGACGGAGGTTCGAGAGACAGACACCACGCCGGGCGGTCCGGCGGGCGGAGCCCAGGGCGGGCAGCAGGATGCCGATGAGCAGCGCGATGATCGCGATGACCACCAGGAGTTCGATGAGTGTGAAAGCGCGTCTGGGGATCATGGGACTGGCTCCGGTGCGAGTCGTGAAAGCGTGCGTCAGGGTCTGGGCTGGCCGGTGTTGATCTCGGAGCCGCTGAAGTCCACGCCGCGCAGGCCACCGCGGGTGAGCAGGTAGCGTGCGGCGTAGAGGCGATCCGCGTCGCCGACGACGGGGGGGTCGCTCGAGATGGGGATGTAGCGCTGCATGTACGGCTCGGGGTTGGTCGGGTCGTTGGGGTTGAACCCGGGGTTGGCGTCGCTGGTCGGACGGGCCGAGGAGGAAGCGTCAAACATCAGCATCGACGCCTTTGCGTTGTCGTAGAGGTACGACAGCCCGGGCGAGGTGGTGTGCCGGTCGTGGGACTCGTAGACGTGGACCTTGTCGGCCGGGTGATCGACCTCGAGCAGGGTGCGCCGCCCGAGCAACTGGTTGCCCATGCTGTACACGAAGCCCGTGTCGTCCACGGGGTGGACGGCGACCTGCGAGCCACGGGTCATGTCCACCGACCACGCGGCCGGGATGGTGTTGTACGACGACGAGTAGGGGAACTTCTGACGAATCGCTGGACGCATGAGGAAGTTGTCGATCGAGGTCTCGTCAGAGCGGGGCGGGTTGTCTGCAAGGCCGATCGGGTCCGACTGCCAGTCCAGACGAACCTTGTCCTCGGGGCAGACAACGATCGGCGCCGGGAGCTGCGAGTTGAGGAAGTCCAGCATGGGCAGGTGCGTGTAGTCGAAGTGCGGGATGAGAGAGCCGGCGGTGAGGATGTCGGTCCCTCGCCCGGTGCGAACACGAAGGATGTGTGTCATCTGGTACTGGGCGGCCGCGATGGCGCTCTGCGGGTAGACCGGGTTCGTCTGCCCCGCGAGCTCGTATACGCCGCCGCGCTGCCACGAGTACGCGGCGATGCGGTCGTCGTAGTCCGCCGCGTACGACGCGAGGGCGATGCCCTGCTGCTGCATGTTGCCGAGGCACACGGCGCGCCGGGCGGTCCGGCGGGCGGAGCCCAGGGCGGGCAGCAGGATGCCGATGAGCAGCGCGATGATCGCGATGACCACCAGCAACTCGATCAGGGTAAAGGCGCGTCTGGGTAGCATGGGTACGATCTTCCGAGAGTCTGCGGGCGCCGAGATCTTCTGTCGATGATGAGAGGCGTGCGAGAGTTCAGCAACGAACGAGGTGACGACCTCGACGCGCCCAACCACCGCGGGAGACCTCCACAGGCCCGGACGGACCCCTTGTGGCATTTGAACAGCATACAACGAGCCACCCCCTCATGGCGAAGAAAAACCGCTCCCCGGGGCCTGGGAGCGGATCGTGAAAGTCAGCACGATGCGTGAAGGCCTGCGGAGGGTTACGGGCACCCGCCGGTGGGCAGGGAACGGTTCTGACCCGTGTTGATGTCAGAGCCGCCGTAATCGACGCCCTGGAGCCCGCCCCGGGTGAAGCGATAGGCGACGGCGAGTTTCCGCTGCGGGTCACCAATGGGGTCGGGATCGGTGCTCAGCGGGGAATAGGCGTGGCAGAACGTCTTCTCGGATTCCGGCGCGTTGGGGTTGAACCCGGGGTTGGCGTCGCTGGTGGCCAGCGCCCGAACCGAGGCGTCGAAGAACAGCTGCGAGCTCTGTGCCTGCTCGTACGCGTAGAAGAGGCCCGGAGCGCTGTGCCGGTCGTGCAGTTCCCACATGTGCACCTTCTGCGAGGTGAACGCGACCTCTTCGAGGCCGCGACGCCCGAGCGGGGCGTTGCCCGGGAAGTAGAGGTTGGTCGTCTGGGGCACCGGGGCGACCGTCGTCACGTTCCCGCGTTTCATGTCCTGTGACCACGAGGCGGGCACGGCCTGGTAGCTCGAGCTGAAGGGCCAACGCTGGACAATCGGGTCGTTCGGGGTCGAACCACTAAACAGTCCGTCTCCCCCACCCCCCTCCGGGTAAGGCCCGTTGTTCTCGAACTCTTCGGGATCCGAGGCCCAGGTGATGGTGTTCTTGTCCTCGGGGCAGGCGGCGATGGGCGTGGGCATCTGCTCGCCGGCGTAGGCCAGCATCACGAAGTGCGTGTAGCGCCGGTGCACGAAGAGGTTCTGCCCGAAGTTCCTGATCTTGCGATCTCCGGTCCGGCGCCCGGTTGCCCGGCGCAGGATGTCCGTGTTCTGATACTGGGCGGCCACGGTGTCGCTCTGCGGGAGCGTGATGGGCGCCTCGTCCTGCCCCTGGTATCCGGCGAGCGAGACGACCTGCCCGGGCTGCCAGCTGTAGGCGGGGATCTTGTCGCGGAAGTCCGCGGCGTACCCGGCGCTGGAGATGCCGAACTGCTTCAGGTTCGAGAGGCACACGCCGCGACGCGCGGTGCGCCGCGCCGAACCGAGGGCCGGGAGCAGAATCCCGATGAGCAGCGCGATGATCGCGATGACCACCAGCAGCTCGATGAGTGTGAACCCCTTGCGCCGTGTCATTGTGTATCTCCTTCGAGCCGCGGCCTGAAGGTTGAGACCCCTCGGGCGTGTTCAGAATTGAAAACGCCACTCCCCCAGTCGGGGGAGTGGCGATCGGTCATTCACATACGTTTCGCCACCGGAACAGAGTCATGGTCCCCCGTTGATGCACCCGCCGGTGGGGAGGGAGCGGTCCTGCCCGGTGTTGATGTCGGTGCCGCCGTAGTCAACGCCGCGAAGGCCCCCGCGGGTGAAGCGGTAGGAGACGGCGAGTTTCCGCTGCGGGTCACCAACGGGGTCGGGATCGGTGCTCAGCGGGGAGTAGGCGTGGCAGAACGTCTTCTCGGATTCCGGTGTGTTGGGGAAGAAACCCGGGTTGGCGTCGCCGGTGGCCAGGGCGCGAACGGAGGCGTCGAAGAAGAGCTGCGAACTCTTGGCCTGCTCGTAGGCGTAGAAGAGGCCCTGCGAATCGGTGTGGCGGTCGTGCAGTTCCCACATAAACACCTTCTGCGATGTGAAGGAAACATCGTTATAGCTGCGCCCGCCGATCGGCAGGGTGCCGGGGGTGTACAGGTTGGTCGTGTTGTCCACCGGGGCGACGGTGTCCCTGCCGCCGCGGGCTTGGTCCTGCGACCACGCCGCCGGCACCACCTGGTACGTGGAGCTGTAGGGCCAACGCTGCACGAGCGGATCGTTCGGGCCGCTGCCGCCAAACTGTTGGCCTTCACCCGCCGGGTAAGGCCCGTTGTTCTCGAACTCTTCAGGATCCGAGGCCCAGGTGATGGTGTTCTTGTCCTCGGGGCAGGCGGAGATGGGCGTGGGCACCTGATCGCCGGCGTAGTCGAGCATCACAAAGTGCGTGTAGCGCCGGTGCACGAAGAGGTTCGTCAAGTTCCTGATCTTGCGAGCGCCTGTCCGGCGACCGGTCTGGCGGCGCAGGATGTCCGTGTTCTGGTACTGGGCGGCATCGACCGGGTCGTTCGGGAGTATGAAGGGCGCCTCGTCCTGCCCGAGATATCCGGCGAGCGAAACGGTCTGCCCGGGCTGCCAGCTGTAGGCGGGGATCTTGTCGCGGAAGTCGGCGGCGTACCCGGCGCTGGCGATGCCGAACTGCTTCAGGTTTGAGAGGCACACGCCGCGACGCGCGGTGCGCCGGGCCGAGCCGAGGGCCGGGAGCAGAATCCCGATGAGCAGCGCGATAATCGCGATGACCACCAGCAGCTCGATGAGTGTGAATCCCTTGCGAATCTTCATTCCTTGCCTCCTCTGGCCGCCGCGCCAGCAATGACGCCGGGCGGGCAGGTCTTGTATCGACATCAAGATACGGGACTCCACACCAGCTTGGTGGACCAATACCCGTCCCATGATTGTCTGTCTCTTCGAGGCGGAATGCAACCGGGTTCCCCAGACTGTGCAGTTTCGGGAGTCAACACCCAAACAAAACCCGATTAGATGGGCCGGCTCGCCGTTGAGCGAGGAGGCCCAAGAGGAGGCCAGTGTGAGAGCATGGTGCTCTGTCAGCCGGCGCAGGCGCCGACGGGTTCACTCCGGTTCTGACCCGTGTTGATGTCAGAGCCACCGTAATCGACGCCTCGGAGCCCGCCGCGGGTGAACCGGTACCAGACGGGGAGATCGCGACCGGGGTCGCCCACGGGATCGGGGTCTGTGCTCAGGGGGGTGTACTTCAGGCAAATGGTCGAGGCGTCGCCCGGGTTGTTGGGGTCGAACCCGGGATTTGATTCGCTCGTGGCGAACGCCCGGACCGAGGAGTCAAAGAACAGCTGCGAGCTCTTGGCCTGCTCGTAGGCGTAGTACATGCCGTCGCTCGAGGTGTGGCGATCGAAGAACTCGAAGAGGTGGACCTTCTGTGAGGTGAAGGCGACGTCGTTGAAGCTGCGGCCGCCGAGGTTGCCGGTCCCTGGGAGAAACAGATTGGACGACCCCGGCGCCGGGGAGACGGTCGTGGTGTCGCCGCGGGCCTGGTCGAGCGACCACGAGGCGGGGACGGTCTGGTAGCTGGAGCTGTAGGGCCAACGCTGGACGACGGGGTCGTTGGGGCCGTTGCCGCTGAACTGGTCGTCGCCGTCCTGGGACTGCGGGTAGGGGCCGTTGTCCTCGAAGGCGAGCGGGTCGGAGGCCCACGAGATCGTGTTCTTGTCCTCGGGGCAGGCGGCGACGGGCGTGGGCGCTTGCTCGCCCGCGTAGTCGAGCATGACAAGATGCGTGTAGCGCCGGTGCACGAAAATGGCGTTTGAGGCGAAGTTACGGATCTTCCGGTCACCGGTCCTCCGGCCGGTGGCGCGCCGGAGGATGTCCGTATTCTGCAGCGCCGCGGCCTCTACGGGGTCGTCCGGGAGCACGCGCGTTCCCTCGTCTTGTCCGTTGAGCCCGGCGAAGGAAACGGTCTGCCCGGGCTGCCAGCTATAGGCCGCGATCTTGTCGCGGAAGTCCGCGGCGTAGCCCGCGGTCGCGATTCCGAACTGCTTGAGGTTGGAGAGGCACACGCCGCGACGCGCGGTACGCCGGGCGTTGCCCAGGGCGGGCAGCAGGATGCCGATGAGCAGGGCGATGATCGCGATGACGACGAGCAGTTCGATGAGCGTGAACGCGTGCTTGCGCATGGTGAGCGTCTCCTCGCGTGCCCCTCGAGAGGTGATCGCCGGGATGGCGCGGCCGTCGGGGTTGATGCGCAACGATCACGGACGACGGCTGTCCGGTTGATCACGCAACTGGTTGAGATCGGGGGTTACGGGGGACGAGGTGGGAGCCGGAGGTGTTCTCTAGCCGTTGTCGCCCGTGCGGACCTCGGCGCCGCCGTAGTCCACACCCCGGAGGCCGCCCCGCGTCCAGCGGTACTGGCCCTTGAGCGTGTCCCCGCTGGGGTCGTGGAGCGGCGGTGGGTCCGCGGCTCCGGGGGCCGGGTCGTACACGACGGCCGGCGCCACGCTCGACGGGTTATTCGGATCGAAGCCCGGGTTGGATGCACTTGTTCGCTCGGCCCGGACCGAGTTGTCGAAAAAGAGCTGGTTGCTCCGGGCCTCGGGGTAGGCGTAGAACGCGGGCGTCGCGGACGAGTGGCGGTCGTGGAACTCGAAGAAGAAGACCTTGGACCCGGGGAAGTTGACCTCGGTGTACTCGCGCCCGCCCAGGCGCAGCGCCGGATCGATCCGGGTGAAGAGGTTGTAGAACCGCTCCACCGGGCCGACCGTCAGCTTGTTCCCCTGGCGCGTGTCGGGCGACCAGGACGCGGGCGCCGCCTGGTAGGTGGACGAATACGCCCAGCGCTGGCGCACCTCGATGCGGGTCTCGGTCGTCGAGTCGTTATCCGAGACCGAGGGCACGTTCGAGAGCTCAAGCGGATCGCTCGCCCACTCCAGCAGCCGGCGGTCCTCGGGGCACGCGGCGCGGGGGTCGGGCAGCGGGGTGTCCATGTAGTCGAGCAGCACCAGGTGCGTGAACTTGCGCTGCGGGTAGCGCAGCCGGTTGTGCACGATCTTGAACGGCGGCACCCCCTCGCCACGGCCGGTACGCCTCCGCAGAATGTCGGTCGCCTGCACCTGCGCCGCGTCGAGCGAGTCCGCGGCGGGGTGGTTCATCCTCGAGTTGAGCCCCGCCCACTGGCTGGGGCTTGATCCTGGCTCCCACCAGAACGACGGGATCAACTCCCCCGACTCAACGGCGTACGAGGCGCCCGCGATGCCCAGCTGACGCATGTTGGACTTGCAGACAACATCACGCGCGATGCCGCGCGCCCTGCTGATCGCGGGCAGCAGCAGCGCGATCAGGATCGCGATAATCCCGATCGCGAGCATCAGCTCAACGATGGAGTACCCCGCCCTGCTCGATACGCAGTTTGTCCGCCTGAACCCAGCCAGCATGTCGGACCCCTGAGACCCTCACACGGAGGGTGCGAACGCGGTTCCGTTATATGGGCTCACGCCGTCCCACGCAAGGAATCACGCCGAGGCAGGGCGGGGGGAGCACCCAACACCCTTACACGCTGCGTACACGGCGCAAAGCCCGAGTTCAGTGAGCGTTTCGGTGCACGAAACCCCTGAAGAGCGTGAGCCAAAGGATGCGGAGATCGAACCAGATTGACCAGTGGCGAACGTAGAACAGGTCGTACTGGAGGCGCTTGCGGAGGGAGGTGTCGCCGCGGAGGCCGTTGACCTGGGCCCAGCCGGTGATGCCCGCCTTGACGTGCTGGCGGAGCATGTAGCCGCGCCAGTCCTCGCGGAACCGGGCGATGAGCTCGGGGCGCTCGGGGCGTGGCCCGACCAGGGCCATGTCGCCCTTGAGCACGTTGATGAGCTGGGGGAGCTCGTCGATGCTGGTCTTGCGGAGCCAGGCGCCGATGCGGGTGATCCGGGGGTCATCGCGCTGGGTCCAGCTCGTGTCGAGCTTCTCGTCATCGACGTCGGACATGGTCCGGAACTTGTAGATCTTGAAGACCTCACCCGCGAGGCTGACGCGGCGCTGCTTGAAGATCACCGGGCCCGGGCTGGTCAGTCGGATCACGATCGCGATCGTGACCATGAGTGGCGAGAAGAGCACGAGCGCGGCCGAGGCGCCCATGATGTCAAGCAGACGCTTGGAGAAGCCGCCCAGCCCCTTGATCGGGCACTCGCGGTAGCTCAGGATCGGCATCCCTTCGAGCTCGTTGACCGTCATGCTCTGCGGCAGGTACCTCGGGTGCACGTCGGGCACGATGCGCACGTCCACGGCGTACCGCTCCAGACGCTTGAGCAGCTCAGGCACCCGCCCGCCCTGCGAGCTGGGCAGCGCAAGGTACACGGCGTCGGCCCGCTTTCCCTCCAGGATGCTCTCCAGATCGTCCAGCCCCCCCACCACCGGCTTGCCCATGCACCGCTCGCGCCGGGCCGTGTCGTGGTGGGAGATGAAGTACGAGACGTTGATGCCGGTCCAGCTGTTGCGCCCGAGGGTGCGGGCGGTGATCTGGCCCAGCCGCCCGACGCCGATGATCGCGACGTGGCACAGGTTGAACCCGCGCCGGCGGATGAACCGCAGCCCGGTCCGGAACACGAACCGCTGCGCCCCGAGCAGCACGGGCATCGTGACCGCCAGCACCAGCAACTGCAGACGCGCCGGGTCGGTGATCAGACGAGAGCCGATGCCCCAGAGCTCCGCGTCGGCGGCCCGCCCGCGGTTGAGAAAGTCCGACCCGACCGCCCACAGCGCCACAACCAGGACCACCACCGAGACGATCGCGCTCTTGAGGATTTGGCCCTGCTCGTTCCACAGGCTGCGGTCACGCTGCGGGCGATAGAGGCGGAACGCGGACATGGTGTACAGCACGATCGGCAGCGCGAAGAGTACCAGCGGCTCTTTGAAGTAGCCCTCCCAGTCGTGCGGGAGCGGCTGCTCGAACACCCACATGCGCGAGACCCACGCGATCAGGCATGCGACCGTCACCGCGGCGGCGTCGGCCCCGGCCAGCAGCGAGACGAAGAGTTGGTGTCGCTGTTTGAGCACGGGCGGATCGGTCCCCTGGTCACGCTGATCGCCGTCGCACGGGCACTATTGGGCTTGCCCGTCACCCTGTCAAATCGGGTCAAGGTCCACGCCGGGGTGAATGCCCACGCGGTTAGGGTGCCTTGTTCGGGTCGCGGATGTCGCCCTGAACGCGGGAGAGTCGCTCAAGCGCTTCGCGGAGTTGTTCGTCCACGAGGGATGCATCTGGCGGAACAATCTTCACCAGGGCGTAGAGATCGCCCTTCTTGCCCTTGGCGTCCTCCAGCCCTGCCCCTTTCACCCGGAGACGGGCGCCGCTGGCGGTCGAGGGTGGGATTGTGATGGTCCCGGACCCGCCCAGGAGCAGCGGGAGTTCGACCTTGGCGCCGAGCGTGGCTTCGCTGATGGTCAGGGGCAGGTCCGCCGTGAGGTCGAGCGGGGCGTCCCCCTCGCCGCGCTTGAACCGGGCGTGGGGACGGACGCGGATGGTCAGGATGAGGTCGCTGGCTTTGGCCCCCGGGGTCCGGGCGGGCTGGCCCTCGCCGCGGACCCGCAGTCGGGCGCCGTCGTGAACGCCTTTGGGGATGGTGACCTCGATGGTGCGGCTTTTCCCGTCGCGGGAGATGACCAGGCGCTGGGACCCGCCCCGGGCGGCGGTCTCCAGATCGATGGTGGACTCATGGGTGAGGTCCGCGGCCCGGCGCGAGGGGGAGCGCGGCGCCGAGCGGGCGCGGGTCTGCTGAGATCCGAATCCGCCGAAACCACCGCCGACATCGCGGGCGCCAAAGAACGTGTCGAACATCGACCCCAGGTCGTCCATGTCCACCGGAGCCGCCTCGGCCCAGGCGCCGGGGCCCGGGGCGCCCTCGAAGCCCGCGTGCCCGGCTCGGTCGTAGAGGCGTCGCTTCTCCGGGTCGGAGAGCACGTCGTAGGCCTCCTGCACCTGGGCGAACCTGTCCGCGGCGTCGGGCGCCTTGTTCACGTCCGGGTGGAGCTTGCGCGCCAGGGCGCGGTAGGCCTTTTTGATCTCGTCGTCGCTGGCGGTGCGCGGGACGCCGAGGGTGTCGTAGAAATCGTCCTTGCTCATCGCCGCAACTGTATGGGCGCGCACGAGAACGGGCGACGCCCAGGAGCGCCGCCCGTTGTGGTTTGATCAGATTCCCGAGGCGGTTACGGGTGGTTGTGCCCGGTGTGGTCCTCGCCGTCGTCCGCCGCTCCGCCCTCGGTCGCCGGGGCATCGGGGTGCTCGATGTAGAGGCACTCGATGTTGAAGAGCAGGTCGGCCTGGCTGGGGATCTTGGCGGCGGGGTTGCCGCGCTCGCCGTAGGCGACCTCCCAGGGGATGAAGACCTTGCGGTGGGCGCCGACGGACATGCCCGCGACCGCGGCGTCCCAGCCCTCGATCATCCGCCCGGGGGCGGAGGGGTAGTCCACGATGAAGGCGCGCCCGCGATCGCGGGAGGCGTCGAACTTGACGCCCGTGGCGAGCCAGCCGGTGTAGTGGGTGTGGATCTTGTCGCCCTCGCCCAGGACGTCCTCGCCCGGGTTGGCGAAGTCGATGACGATGACGCCGCCCTCGTGCTCCTCGGCGGTGATCATCGGGTCAACGCGCTGGAAGGTGTACGCGGCGTTCTCGCCCGCGCCCCAGACGATGTTCCCGTTGGCGTCGTACCCGCGGTCGGCGGTGGTAAAGGAGGTCGGGCTGAGTGTGACATTGCTGGTCATCTCGACAGCGCCACCGACGCCCGTGGGGTAGGCGTGGGGGGTGGAGCCCTTGTACGAGCCGTTGCTCTCGGTCAGGGCGACATCGAGCGTTGCGATCAGGTCATCGCGCGTGAGGGCGGGGAAGAGCTCGGGCGCGGCGTGGAGACCCGCGAAGGCGCCGCGGGTGATGTCGTCGGCCAGCAGCTCGTAGGTGCGCAGACGGATCTGGCCCTTGTAGCGGTAAAGCTGGAAGACGGCCTGGCGGTAGGGCTCCCAGAGCGCGTCGGAGCGGGCGGTCTCGACGTAGAGCGCGTCGCTGACACCGTCGATGGCGACGGGGGCGACGTTCATGACGATGTCGGCCTCGCCGTCACCGCTGAACTCAACGACGGGGCTGGTGGTGCGCCAGGCGCCGGAGAGCATGGTGGCGACCGAGGCGATGCCGTCGTCGCTCCAGGTCGGGGCCCAGGCCTGGGCGTCGTCCTGGGCCAGGGCCGGGGTGCTCAGGGCGGGGGCGCCCAGGGCCGCAGCCGCGAGCATCGCAGCCGCTATGAGTCCTCGTCGATCAGTCATCGTGTCCTCCATCCCCTTCGTTTGGGGGGTGTTCTTTTGAGCGAGATTCCGGGGCAAACTATAGGCTCTTGCTGGAGAGATCCGCCCGTGAGGCGTGGCGGACCGCGTCCTTTGAACCGGGCACGCCCCGGTGTGGATGCCGGCGAAAGTGCGCCCAGCGGGCGCCGAATCAGCAACCGATACACGAGCTTTACGTTGTGCCCGAACATCGGGCGCTCGGGTTCGCGTATTATTCCGGGTACGAGAGGGTGCAGGCGGGGGTTCGAACAGTGGCAAAGCGTCGGGATGATGAGGATCGGTCTGATACCGGCGCGGACCTGGACGATACCGCTCACGCGCTCGACGACACCGTCGATGACGTCGAACTCGACGATGCGCTTGACGAGATCGACACGCCGCGGGCGGGCGACCACGACGCCGAGCTCGAGGGCGGGAGCCAGCTGCTCGAGGGCTTCGACCCCGAGGCCCACCACGTCAACGTCTCGCAGCGGGTAACGGTCAAGGGCGCGCTCTCGAGCGAGGGCGGGCGGTTCGTCATCGGGCTGGTCGTGCTCGCCCTCACGCTCGGGCTCATCGCCCTGGCGGTGACCATCCGGACGCAGCCCTGGCTCATCACGGCGGGCGTGATCGCGCCGCCGGCGCTGATCTGGTTCTTCCTGCGCTGGAGGAAGTGGCTGGCGGGGGCGCCGTACGCGTACCGCCTGCTGACCTCGCTGGGCGAGGACGCGGACAACCTGCTCGACGAGCGCCGCCAGAAGATGCTTCGCGACGGGGTGGACCCCGACGAGCGGTGAGCGCGCGCCGGCGCCGAGCGCTCCCCCCTGGACCGCCCGGCGCCTGAACGCGCGTTCACAGGGTCTCTGCGCGGGGCGGGCTGATCTGTCAGATGAAAGCAAAAATACCGCTCACATTTCTGTGAGCGGTCACGGAGGTTCAGATTTCCCAGGCGCTTACGCCAGGTCGGGGAAGAGCTTGACGACGGTGTCCACCAGGTCCCGGACGTGACTGGCGGACTCGTCAAAGAGCTTCTGCTCGCCGGCGTCGAGCTTGAACTCGACGATTTTCTCGACGCCGTCGGCGCCGAGCATCGCGGGCACGCCCACGAACAGGCCCTTGGCGCCGAAGTGCCCGTCGCAGTAGGCGGCGGAGGGGATGATCCGCTTCTTGTCCTTGACGATGGCCTCGACCATCTGGATTGTGCCCGCGGCCGGGGCGTACCAGGCGCTGGTGCCCATGAGCTTGACGACCTCGCCCCCGCCCTTCTTGGCCCGCTCGACGCAGGCGTTGATGGTTTCCTTGGAGAGCAGGTCGGTGACGGGGATGCCGTGGACGCTGGTGCAGCGGGGCAGGGGGACCATGTCGTCGCCGTGCCCGCCCAGGAGCAGGGCGGAGACGTCCTCCACCGAGCAGCCGATCTCCCAGGCGATGAACGTGCTAAAGCGGGCGACATCGAGCGAGCCGGCCTGGCCCATGATGCGGTTGGTCGGGAAGCCCGTGGCCTTCCACGCGGTGTAGACCATCGCGTCGAGGGGGTTGGAGACGACGATGACCTTGGAGTCAGGGGCGTACTCGGCGATCTTCTCGCAGACGCTCTTGACGATCTTGACGTTGGTCTCGATCAGGTCGTCGCGGCTCATGCCCGGCTTGCGGGGGATGCCCGCGGTGACGACGACGACATCCGAGCCGGCGATGTCCTTGTAGTCGAAGGTGCCGGTGATATTGGCGTCGAAGCGTTCGATGGGTCCGCAGCAGGCCAGGTCGAGCATCTTGCCCTTGGGCATGTGCTGGTCGGGAGCGTCGGCGCGGGGGATGTCGAGGACGACGATATCGCCGAGTTCCTTGGCCGCGGCCCAGTGGGCGCAGGTGGCGCCGACGTTGCCGGCTCCGATGATGCTGATTTTGGCACGCTTGGGCATGGCCTGGTCTCCTCCGAATCTCGTGTGGTCTTTGCCTTGGGCCAGGATGCTAGGCCGGTTCGGGCGCGGCGCCGTCCGGGCGGAAGACCTCGACCTTGACCGCCCCGATCCGTCCCCCGCCCCGCGCCTCGGGCGAGACCGAGCAGGCCCGCCCGCTGTCGATCGCCAGCACCAGCAGCGGCTGGCCCGGGGGCAGGTCCTCGTTCATGGGAATGACCAGATCACGGGTGATTCTGCCGGTGGCGAAATCGAGCTGGCGGTAGACCTGGCGGGGTGTGCTGATGCGTTCTGGCGTGGAGATCTTGCCGCCGCGGCGCGTGAGGAAGGCCTCGATGGCCTTGGCCTCGTCCTCGGTCGGGGGCGAGCCGCCCGGGCCGCGGGCGAAGGCCGCGACAGACCCCTTGAACAGCGGCACGCCCGGGGAGGGCAGGAACAGGTCGCCCGCGAAGCCCATGGCGCCGAGTTTCTCGCCCAGATCCGCCGGGTGCGGGGTCTTGAGGCGGTCGGACGTGACGTGCCACTCCACGCCCGCGTTGGCGGACATCTCGAAGGCGATGCGCGAATCCGTGATCAGCTCCCCCACCTCTTCGGGCAACGACTCGCCGCGCCAGAGCTCGTTGAGGCGGGCGACCGACTCGCGGCACAAGATCTCGGCCCGGTCGATCGCGACGGGGCGTTCGTCGTGGTCGAGCTCGTCGAGCTCGCCCAGCGCGTGGGTGACGGCCTGGAGCGTGATGATCGCGGGCACGGCGTCGCGCCAGCGCCCGCCCTCGCCGTCTGTGGGCAGCGCGACGGCGGCCTGGGCGAACTGCGTCCACTTGCCCAGCAGGGCCGCCCAGGTCAGCACGCGCGTGTCGTCGGTCATGCCCCGAGGGTAGGGGCGGAGGTGGTGCGCGTCAGGGAGTCCGCAGGAGCGCACCGCTCGGAACCGCGAGTGAGCCGGAGTAGCCTGCCCGATCGATCGCGTTCAAAGCCGCCTGCGGATCGAAGGACCCGTGAGGGTCGGTCTTCAACTCGGCAACACCCTGCGTGTACGACACCCGCGCATCAAGAACCCCCGGAACCCTGGAGAGAGAGTCCTCGAGGTGAACCGAGCAGGCTTCGCATGTCATGCCCTCGATGGAGACGCTGATCAAGTCCGCATCGATTGCGACGAACTTCGACGAATCACCCCTGGAGAGGAGTGCCCCCGCATACCTGGGAAAGCTCGCAAAGGCAATGACGACGATCGCGGAAACCCAGAGCATCACCTTCGAGAAACGCTGCGCACGCGAGGTCGATGTTTCACATCCGCAGGACGAGTCGCGCTTTCGGGCGGCGAAGTACACCGAGTAGAAGCCGAATGCGAGCAGCGCGCTCGCGACGATCAGGAACGCCAGTCGGTACCGCTCGAACCAGGCGGAGAGTCCGCCCGCCGAAAGACCAAACCCCATGAGCAGCAGCGGGAGCCAGCAGCACGCCGACGAGGCGATCGCAGACAGAACAGAGCCGATGGCGCCGAGTCCTGCCTTGCTGCGTGTCACACTCACGCGCAGCACCCGCTTTCGTTGTCGTCGTCGCTCAGCTCTTGTGGATCGTGGTCGCGTTCCAAGAGTGCGGCAGCGATCATCTCTCGCGGGGGCAGCCCGTTCTCGCCGTGAAAGATTCGGCAACTCATCGCGTAGTCGTCCCGGATGCGAGCGGCGGGTTCGATATCGACCCCGCGCACCTGGATCGTCGGCGAGCCGAGCATGCGCTCGCGCACCGCGTCCTCGGCCGACAAGACCTTGACCTCGCTCAGCTCGATACGCACGCTCAACTCATCGGCGATCTCGCGGACAAGAGAAACGATCGGTTTGTGGTTCGGGCATCCCTCGAAGTGCACGATTCTGACTTGCATCTGGTTCTCTTTCATGATCGCTTGAGCATCGAGGCCAGGGCTTTCATGGCCGCGTCGAACCGTTGGTCAGCGTCTGCGGCGCCGCACTGCGTCAGGCAGAGACGCAGCTCTTCTTCCACGATCAGGACCGTCACTCGATTGAGCGCTGCCTTGATCGCCGCGATCTGCGTCAAGAGTTCGTCTGCGCACCGCTGCTCCCCGATCATGCACTTGACCGAGCCGACATGCCCTTCAATTCGGCTTAGGGCGCGAATCAGCGAGCGGGCTTGATCATCGTCGAGATAGGCGCCCGTCCGGCGCACTTTGGAGGGTGTAGGCATCTCCGTAGAATATCCCCCCCGGGGGGATTATTCCGCGGGAGACCCGTTCTCGTGGGTTTGGCGTCCGCAGGGGTCGCCCGGCAAGGCCGATCGGCGGAGCCCCCAGGGCTGAAGCTGGGACGCGGCGCTCGCGGAGATCGTTGACCGGCTCGCCCAAGCGAAGCAGGTAATGGCTCAGGCGGCCTCTTCGTCGCTCGTGCTGTCGATCGCGGTGCCGGCGACGCCGTCGCGGGTGACGTAGAAGAG
The DNA here is from genome assembly GCA_029260375.1 of Phycisphaerales bacterium. Lineage (GTDB taxonomy): Bacteria > Planctomycetota > Phycisphaerae > Phycisphaerales > UBA1924 > JAJRXR01. The sequence goes on from JAJDDI010000047.1 coordinate 29,371, forward strand.
GTTCTTGGAGATGGGGTAGGGCATGCGCTGGAAGTCCTCCTCGATGCGCCCGCTGAGGCGGGAGAGGAAGGGTTTGGGCTCGCAGGAGAGGGCGATGAACATGTCGCGGGCGGGAGTGGCGACGTAGAAGTCGCCGCCCAGGCGCGGGGCGAGCTTGCCGAAGAGGTCGCTCATGAGGAGCCTGGCGGCGTCGTACCCGTCCTGCTCGGCGACGATGACCGCCCGGCCGCCCTCCTTGGACTCGATGATCTGCATCTCAAGGTCCGGGGCGTAGCGGTCGAGGTTCTCGCGGGCGATTTTCTCGAGCTCGTCCATGTCGATGCCCCAGCGCATGACCTGCTCGGTCGTGATGCTGACGGTCATGTGGGGAAGGTCCGTGACGAAAACGACGACGGTCTCGTTGACGAAGGGAACGTGGGCGACAAGCTCGCGGGAGAGGTGGTCGAAGATCGACTCCGGCTGGATCCGGGGCATGATCCGGGCGCGGGCAAACTCGAAGGGAACTTCGGTCATATCAAGCGGATCGCCAGCGAAGAGCTGGTCCAGGAAGTGCTCCACGATCTCGGTCCCGCGGTCCGGCTCGTGCTGGACCATGCGGAACAGGTTGTCCAGATCCAGGCGGCGCCCGTTGACGAGCATCTCGCGGGGCCCGGTCAGATCGATCTGGTAGCCCGGCTGCATGCGCCGGACGAGACCCGCGACCTGCTCGGCAAACGCCTCTGGTTCCATCGGCATGTACGCCATCGACGCCTCCGAAGATGCCGGGATCTGGATCCCGTGTGACCCGGGACTCCCTCATGGAGGCCCGTCGGCAGGCGATCGGCGGCAACCGGGGGGCGGTCAAGGGCCGTTGGGGTCGAAACGGGCGTCCGAGGGCGATCGGCGGGGCGCGTGCGGCACATCCGGCCCGACCGGACCCGGGCAGGTCCGAATCGGGTCGGGAACAGATCCGGGGAGATCAGGGTGATGTGGACTTGGCGGTCTGCGCGGGCGCAGGCTAGAATCGCCGCCGGCGGGCTTGGAACCGCTGGCGTCGAGCCGGTCCGGACCCGAGGGCGTAACCCGGGAGCCGGGAGAACAAGGCGAACTCCTCGGAGATACGAGCGTGACCGAACAAGAGATTGAGTCGAAGGTGATCGAGATTGTGGCCGAGCAGATGGGCGCGGACCGCGAGAAGATCTCCCGCGACACGAGCTTCGTCGAGGACCTGAACGCCGATAGCCTCGACACGGTCGAGCTGGTGATGGAGTTCGAAGACGAGTTCGAGACCTCCATCCCGGATGAGCAGGCCGAGAAGATCCAGACCGTGGGTCAGGCCATCGACTTCATCAAGCAGGCCCAGGGCGTCGACTGATTCCAGCGGACCGATCACCCTTCTCGGGCGACGGCTGCCGATCGGCGGGAGCGCGGCGCCCAGAATGAGCGAGCGAGACGGGCGGATCCTCCCGGGTCCGCCCATTCCCATTGATGAGCACCAACACGACAAACCGTGACCCCGCCCGGCGCGTGGTCATCACCGGCATGGGCGCCGTCACGAACCTGGGCATCGGCGCGGGCAAAACCTGGAGCGCGATGCGCGAGGGTCGCTCGGGCATCAGCGTGATCGAAGAGGAGATGTTCGATCGCTACCCGGAGCCCTGGGACGTGGTAATCGGCGGGCAGGTCAAGGATTTCTCCCCCGAACCCGCCATCGAGAAACGCGAGGCCAGGCGCCTGGACCGCTGCACCCAGCTCGGGGTCGTCGCCGCGGCGGAAGCGGTCGCCGACTGCGGGCTGGATTTCGGCTCGGGCGAGTCTGAGCGGCGCGGCACGGTCATGGGCTCGGGCATCGGGGGCATCCGGACCATCGAGGACGGCCTGCACACGATGAGCAGCCGCGGCTGGTCACGCATGAGCCCGTTCACCGTTCCCCGCCTCATGGTCAACGCCGTCACGGGCAACATCTCGATCCGGTACAACCTGCAGGGTCCCTCGTCGGCCCACGCGACGGCCTGCGCCAGCTCGGGGCACGCCATCGGCGACGCGATGGGCTACATCCAGCGCGGGCTGGCCGACGTCATGCTCGCCGGGGGCGCCGAGGCCGCGGTCTCACCCCTGTGCATCGGCGCCTTCTCCACCATGAAGGCCCTCTCCAAGCGCAACGACGACCCGACCGGGGCCTCACGCCCCTTCGACAGGGACCGAGACGGGTTCGTGCTCAGCGAGGGCGCGGCGGTGTACGTGCTCGAGTCGCTCGCCCACGCCAAGGCCCGCGGCGCCACGATCTATGCCGAGCTCGTCGGGTTCGGCAACTCCTGCGACGCGGGGCACATCACGGCGCCGGACCCGGAGGGACGCGGCGCGTGCCGCTCGATGAGGCTCGCGATGGCCGACGCCGGGATCAACCCGGACCAGATCGGGTATGTCAACGCCCACGGCACCTCCACGTCGCTGGGTGACAGCGCCGAGGTCGCGGCGGTGCTGAGCGTCTTCGGCGATCACGCCCGCGCCTCGGGCGGTGGGTCGCTGATCATGAGCTCCACCAAATCGATGATCGGGCACTGCCTGGGCGCCTCGGGCGCGGTCGAGTCCATCGCCTGCGTGCACGCGGTGCGCGACGGGGTCATCGCCCCCACCATCAACCTGGAGAACCCCGACGAGGGGTTCGACCTGGACCTGGCCCCGGGCGACGCCCGCGAGCGACCCACCCGGTACGTGATGAATAACACGTTCGGATTCGGCGGGCACAACGTCTCGCTCATCGTCGCCAGATTCGATGGCTGATCCCGCTCCGCCCGCGCAAGCGACGCGCGGGCCATCGCCGCCCCCGGTGTCCCGACGCCCCCCGAGGCCTCCCCCCCGTGGCACGCGGGTTGCGTCCCTCCGTGCGGCGAGCGTGCGCGCGGGTCAAGACCCGCCCGCCCCGGCCCGATGGAGGTGGTATGGCGTCCCCGATCGAATCGTTTGCCAGCCTGGAGGTCCCGATCATCGTCCGCCTGGGCGAGCGCGAGATGCCGGTGCGTGAGGTGCTCAAGCTCGTCCCGGGCTCGATTATCGAGCTGCCCAAGAGCGCGGACGAGGAGCTGGACCTGATGGTGAACAACCGGCGGATCGGGAGCGGGACCGCGGTGAAGATCGGCGAGAACTTCGGGATCCGGATCAGCTACGTCGGCCCCGAGATCGAGCGGGCGAGGGCCGCCAAGGGAGGCGCCGAGGACGAGCTCGGCAGCGTCTCTGGCACTGACCCGAGCATCGAGGATCTGGCGAACCAGCTGCTGGCGGGTTAGTCGTCGAGTTCCTGCGGGCCTTTCCCCTCCGGGGCGGGCTCGTCCACCTCAGACTCCAGGGGCTCGGTCGAGCCGCCGGCCTCGATGAAGCGCTGATTCATGTCCTCGGATTTGGTCAGGCTTGCCTCGTCCAGTTCGGCTCCGCCACCTGAGGTCAGTCGCCAAACGGCGATGGCGCCAACGGCCAGCACCAGAACTGCGAGCAGCGCCAGACGGCGCGGGTTTGCTTTCTCACTCATGATGTCGCCCGATCCGTGGGTTCCGAGGCGCGGCGCGCCTGCGGGGGTCAGTTGTTGAAGTCGCGCCCGTTGAGGCCGTTGCGGGTCCGCCAGAAGTAGGCGGGCTGTGTGTAGTCCCAATCGAAGCCCTCGCGTTCCCCGTACTTCTGGCGCCCGCTCATGATGCCTTCGCCTGGGTTCCAGAGCCCGGACGGGAAGCCCAGCCCGGTGTATTCGGCCTGGAAGTCGATGCTGTCCGGGTCGGTGTCCGAGATCACCTCGTCGGTGCTGATCGTGCGGACGGAGTTGTCGATGAGCGAGGCCTGGGGGCGTGAACCGGGCACGTTCCACTGCAGCATGTCCTTGCTTTCGTAGTCCTTGTTCTCGAAGAGGAGCACCTTCATGCCCGGGAAGCGGACATCCTGGAGCTTCTGGCGTTTGAAATAGAACGCGTTATCGCGCCGTGCCGGGAGCACGCCGACCTCGGCAAACCTCGCGGGATCCTGCCAGAAGACGGGCGGGTACCAGTACGAGGTCGGGAAGATCCAGTTGATGTTGCTCTGGGCGTTGGCGTCGTTGTTCTCCGCAAGCCAGTTCTGCAGCGCCTTGTCGCCCGGGGCGACGATCGTCTCCATGCGGGAGCTCGAGACCTCGTCGGCGTAGAGCATGTGCGCCAGCCAGTGGAAGCCGTAGGTCTCGGACTGCTGGGCGCCCGACTCGTAGTTCCAGCCCACGTTGCACTCTCGCCCGGGGACCCAGTTCCAGGCATGAATGACGTTGCACCCGGACCGCGAGAAGGGGTTGACGAACTCGTCGTCGTTGTCGTTCCAGTAGTAGGCCTGGAGGGTGGTGTTCGAGCGGATGTTGGCGGCGCTCTTGACACGCTGCGCCTGGGTCCGGGCGCTGCCCAGCGCGGGCAGGAGGATCCCGATCAGCAGCGCGATGATGGCGATGACCACCAGCAACTCGATCAGCGTGAACGCGCGGTTGCCGCGTTGGCTTGCCATCAGCACACCCTTTCTTCAGAGCTTCGAGACCAAAACGAACGAACAGATTCCTCAGGGAGAAGACCCTCGAATGAGAGTCTAACCCATTGGAAACGATCCGCAACAAAGGGCGAACGGGTCCCAGGAATTCTCTCGGAATTCGGGTTGTGCGGCCGTCTATCCGCCCGGGATTCGTGGATCCGAGCGTCTCGGCGCGCCCGATTGGTCGATATCCTCTCACGAGACGGCTGCGAAGGCCGCACATTTTCCGAACACGCTCGCAAGGACTGCGCATGCCCCGCGATATCCCCGTCGGCAACGGCGACCTGCTGATCACCTTCGACCACCTCTACCGGGTGCGCGATCTCTATTTCCCGCGTGTGGGCAAGCACAACCACACCGCCGGGCACGTCCAGCGGTTCGGCGTCTGGGCCGACGGGCAGTTCGCCTGGATCGAGGCCGAGGGCTGGGAGCGGGAGCTCCGCTACAAGGCGGACACGCTCGTAACGGACGTGCGCCTGGTGCACAAGGGCCTGGGCCTCGAGATCACCTGCCACGACGCCGTGGACTTCCACGAGCCCGTGTTCTTCCGCCAGATGACCGTCCGCGACCTAAAAAACAAGACGCGCGACGTTCGCCTGTTCTTCCACACGGACCTGTCGATCAACGGCAGCTCGGTGGGTGACACGGCCAACTACGACCCGACGACGCACGCCGTGGTGATGTACAAGGACGACGCGTACTTCCTCGTCAACGCGTGCGACAAGCAGAAGTGCGGGATCGATCACTGGGCGATCGGCGCCAAGCGCGTCGGCGGCGCCGAGGGCACGTGGCGCGACGCCGAGGACGGGCAGCTGGGTCGCAACGCGATCAGCCAGGGCTCGGTGGACTCGACCGTCGGCTTCAACCTGCAGGTGCCGCCCGGGGGCGAGGCGACGGTGACATCGTGGATCGCGTGCGGACACTCGTACGACGATGTCAGGAAGCTCAACGACCGGATCTGGACCAAGGGCGCCGACAAGATGCTGGGGCGGACCGAGGCGTACTGGCGCCTGTGGTGCCGCAAGGAGCCGGTTGATACCGCCCCCCTGCCCGAGCCGGTGCGCGACCTGTACTACCGCTCGCAGCTGATCCTGCGGACACAGATCGACAACGGCGGGGCGATCATCGCCGCCAACGACTCGGACATCACGCACTTCGCGGGCGACCACTACTCGTACTGCTGGATGCGTGACGGCGCGTTGGTGGCGCACGCGCTGATCGCCGCGGGGCAGAGCGAGCTGTCGCGCTCCTTCTTCCGCTTCGCGTCCGACTGCATCGAGGACCACGGCTACTTCCTGCACAAGTTCACCCCCGACGGTCGCCTGGCCAGCAGCTGGCACCCGTGGATGCTCGAGGGCAAGAAGATCCTGCCGATCCAGCAGGACGAGACGGCGCTGGTGCTGTGGGCACTGCGCCGCCACTTCGAGAAGTTCCGTGACGTAGAGTTCATCAAGCCGCTCTACTCGCGCCTGATCGCCTGGCCCGCCGAGTGGATGCTCGAGTACCGCGATCATAACGGGCTGCCCCAGCCCTCGTGGGATCTGTGGGAGGAGCGCCGCGGCGTGCACCTGTTCACCTGCGCCTCGACGATCGGGGCGCTGATTGCGGCCAGCGAGTTCGCCGAGGACTTCGGCGAGCCCGAGCGGGCCGTCGCGTTCCGCGAGGGCGCCGAGCGGATGCGGGGCGCGGTGCGCCGCCACCTGTGGCACCCGGAGCGCAAGTGCTTCGCGCGGATGGCCGTCCCGCTGGAGGACGGCACGTACCGCCTGGACATGACGCGCGACAGCGCGAACTTCGCGCTCTTCGCGATCGCGGGCTTCGAGCTCGACGACCCGATGATCGAGGCGGAGATGAACTCGATCCGCGAACGCCTGAGTGTCAAAACCGACGTGGGCGGCTTCGCCCGCTACGAGCGGGACTACTACCACCAGGTCGAGTCAGAGAAGGTCGAGGACGTGCCCGGCAACCCGTGGGTGATCTGTACGCTCTGGCAGGCGCTCTACGAGATCGCCAAGGCGACGAGCGTCGAGGAACTACGGGGCACGATGAAGCACCTGCAGTGGGCGGTCGATCGGTCGCACGACTCGGGCGTGCTGGCCGAGCAGTACCACCCGTACACGGGCGATCCGATCTCGGTCTCGCCGCTGACGTGGTCGCACTCAACGTTCGTTGTCACGTGCCTGCAGTACCTGGCCAAGCTCGAGCTGCTGACCAAGGCGGGCGCCAGCACGCCCACGGCGATCTGAGCCGTCTCCTGCGTGACGCGAACGCCGCCCTATCAACGGCTGTTCTTTCGCTCACAACGCGTCCCTCGTGCGATTTGATGAGTTCTGGGTTGGCCGGTTATCGGGCTGATGTATAGTGCCGTCGGACCCGACGCGACGGGCGCCGGGCCGGTCGGTCCGCCACCCTCAAAGGGAACACATCATGAAACAGGAACAGAGTCGCACGCGCCTCTCGGTCTCGTGTCGCGCCATGTGTTGGCTGTGCGCGGTCCAGCTCCTGTTCGCGCCGGTCGCTGTGGCCGGCGCCGCGATCCCGCCAGCGGCAATCTCCGGTTTCCAAGAGATTGACGTTTCTTCCCGCGGAGGTGGTGAGCCGCAGGTTGGGTGCAACAACGCTGATCTCGCGCCACCGTACGGCACGCTCGACTTCAGCGACATCCTCGCGTACCTGTCCGCGTTCGGGAATGGTGACCCCGTCGCCGACTTCGCGCCGCCGCCCGAGGAGCTCGACTTCAGCGATGTGATCGGGTTCCTGCAGACGTTCGGGAATGCCCAGTACCAGACGTACACAAACGTGCCGCTGAACGAGGTCCGCCAGATCGGCCCCTACGACATCGCGCTCAACGGGCTTGTCGAGGTTCAGCCCGACGGGCAGGCCAACGGATCGATCGCGGTGGACATCACGTTCGTCAAGCTCCCCGGCGCCCCGGCCTCGTTCGGCATCCAGATCATCGACAACAAGCTGATCGCGGACTTCGCAGGACTCGTGATCCTGCTCAACAATCTTGACTACCTGAACCTTCTTCAGCAGTTCGACGGCGAGCCCGAGTTCCCGATCGAGATTGCTCCGATCCTCGATCAGGTCGGCGAATACGTGATGTCCCCGGACGCCGCGAACGCGCTCCCGGAGGAAGTGCTGTTTGTCATGGCGATCACCGCGCTGGGCCAGAACGAGCAGTGGCAGCAGAACATCTCCGTCGCCCGGTGCGAGGCGAACAGATCGCCCGGGTTCTGGTGCAAGGCCGCGGCGATCGGGTGCGGCGCCGCCATCACCGCGCTCGCAACGGCCGGGTGCATTGCGCTGACCGGAGCGTGCGCGGCCGGTACGACCGTGACGCTCGGAGGCCTCGCCATTCCCTGCACGGGCCTGATCGCCCTGTGCGCCGGGGGTGTGTTTGCCGGAGGGGCGGCGGCCTACGAGCTCTGCCTGGCGGCCTGGGACTGACCGAGCCCAAGACCAGCTGCCCCGTCTGAGCCGGGTTACTTCGCGCTGGACGCCTCGCCCGCGAGGCGCCCGAGACCCTCCAGATCGCGGTCCTTGAGGACCTGCGCGATCCTGGCTTTGTTCAGCCCGCTCTTGGCCAGGGCCTTCTCGGCCCGCGTCCAGAGCTGGGTGGTCTTCTTCTCGTTGCCCATCGCCAGGAACAGCTCGGTCACGATCTCGCCCAGGCGCTGGGCGACAATGGTGTCCTGGTTGTCGTAGTAGCGGTCGATGATCTTCCGCTGGGTCCTGGAGTATTCCTGTCCGCCGGCCATCGCGTGCTCACTTCTTCGCGCTGAGGCGAACCTGACCCTTGCCCTTGGTGATCTTGCCCAGGTGATAGACGCGCTCGCCGAGCTTCTCAAGCCGCTTGGCGATCGAGTCGGCGAACGTCGGGCGGACGATCAGGCAGTAGCCCACGCCCATGTTGAACACCCTGTCCATCTCCTCGTCGCTCACACCGCCCTGATCCTGCAGGAACGGGAAGACCGGGGGCGTGTCCCAGGCGTTTGCGTCAATGACGGCGTCCACGTGCTCGGGCAACGCCCGGCTGAGGTTGCCCGCCAGCCCGCCGCCCGTGATGTGGGCCATGCCCGTGATCACCTTCTTGACCTTGTACGCGCGGAGAACGCGGACGATCGAGCGGGCGTAGATCCGGGTGGGCGTCATGAGAACCTCACCCAGCGTGCGGGGCGTGCCGTTGTCGCCCGCGATCTCGGGGTAGACCGCGTGCAGGTCGAGCTTGGCGTGCTCGATGATCTTGCGCACGAGACTAAACCCGTTGGAGTGGACCCCGTCGGACGCGAGGCCCAGGACGATGTCGCCCGGCTCGACGCGGGTGGGGTCGGTGGCGCGTTTGAGCTCGACGACGCCCACGGAGAAGCCGGCAAGATCGAAGTCGCCAGGCTTGTACAGGTCGTTCATCTCGGCGGTCTCGCCCCCGATGAGCGCCGCCCCCGCGATCTCACACCCCTGCACGATGCCCTTCATGAGTTCGGACAGCACCGCCTGATCGACCTTGTTGACGCCGATGTAGTCCAGGAACAGCAGCGGCTCGGCGGACTCGACCACGAGGTCGTTGACGCACATCGCCACGAGGTCGATGCCCAGCGTGTCGTACTTGCCAAGCTCGATCCCGAGGTGGACCTTGGTGCCCACGCCGTCGGTGCAGGAGACCAGGACGGGGTCCTTGTAGTTGTGCTTGAAGAGGGACTCGTTGTAGTCGAGGCGGACGAGGCCCGCGAAGCCACCCGGGCGGTCGAGGACGCGGGGGCCAAAGGTCCGGCGCATGCCGGCCTGGATGGAGCCGGCGAACCGGTCCCCCGCCTCGATGTCCACCCCGGACTGGGCGTAGGTCAGCCCACCGGGTTGGGTCCTCTTGCCGCGTGCGGATTCGCCCATGGGCAGAGGATACCCAGCCCGTACGCCGGGGCGCGGGGGGGCATAGGATGGGCCTCGCTGTAGACTATTCCACGCAGGAGTCGCCATGCCCACGCAGCTGTTTACCTCTGAGTCTGTCTCCATGGGGCACCCGGACAAGGTTGCCGACCAGATCTCCGACGCCATCCTCGACGCGATGCTCGCCCGCGACCCCCACTCGCGGGTCGCCGTAGAGACCCTGGTCTCGACGGGCATGGTCGTGATCGCGGGCGAGGTCACAACGACGGCCTACGTGGACATCCCGGACATCGTCCGCGAGACGATCCGCAAGATCGGCTACACCGACGGCGACATGCGCTTCGACGCCGAATCCTGCGCCGTGCTCAACTCCATCGACCGCCAATCGCCCGACATCGCGATGGGCGTGGACAAGGAGGGCGCGGGCGACCAGGGCATGATGTTCGGCTTCGCCTGCGACGAAACCCCCGACCTGATGCCCCTGCCCATCCAGCTCTCGCACCGCCTCGTCGAGCGCCAAGCCAACGTCCGGCGCGACGGGCTCATCCCGGGCCTCCGCCCCGACGCCAAGAGCCAGGTCACGGTCGAGTACAACGGCGCCCGCCCCGTGGGCGTCAACACCGTTGTCCTCTCCACCCAGCACGACAGGACCTGGAACGACCGACAGGACGAACTCAAGAGGCAGATCACCGAGCACGTCATCAAGCCCGTGCTCGGCGAGCACTGGAACCCGGGCATCACCATCCACGTCAACCCCACCGGGCGATTCGAGATCGGCGGGCCCCACGGCGACGCCGGCCTGACCGGTCGCAAGATCATCGTGGACACCTACGGCGGGCGCGGGCGCCACGGCGGCGGCGCCTTCTCGGGCAAGGACCCGACCAAGGTGGACCGCTCCGCCGCGTACATGGCCCGGTACATCGCCAAGAACATCGTCGCCGCGGGCCTGGCCCAGCAGTGCGAGATCCAGCTCTCCTACGCGATCGGTGTGGCCGAGCCCACCAGCGTGTACGTGGACTGCTTCGGGACGGAGACCGCCGATCCGGGCAAGATCTCCGACGCGGTCCGCGAGATCTTCCAGCTCACGCCGCGAGGCATCATCGAGCAGCTCGGGCTCCGCAAGCCCATCTACACCACGACCGCCCGCCACGGGCACTTCGGACGCCAGCCCCAGGGTGATCTGTTCACGTGGGAGAAGACGGACAAAGCCGAGGCGCTCAAGTCAATCGTCGGCTGACCCGCCCCGGTAGAGCCCGTGCCTGAGGATGTACGCGTGGACGTTGGCGTCCAGGTGATCGATCGGGGCGCCCCGCCGGGCTGGGTCGGCCAGCGCCTCACGGATGGCCGAGGCGCTGACGCTGATCTCGGTCGTTGGCACGAGCCAGCTCTTCCATGCGTCGATCTCCCGGGCGGACCATGCCTCACCCGGCGCCATCGAATCAGCCAGCTCCGCGGCTGACCCGATCCCCCTTCGCGGGAGCACCACCGGACGGGCCAGATCCAGGATCTCGCGGGGCTCCCGCCAGAGGTGGAAGGCAACGGCCTGGTCGGCGCCGATCAGGAACCGCAGTTCGCCCTCGAAGCGGCTCCGCGCCTCGCGGAGCGTGTCGATCCAGTAGCTGGGCTCGCCCCCGGTGGCCCGATCGAGCTCGTGGGTCCAGACGCTCCAACGCTCCAGCCCGAGCGCCGCGAGCCCCAGCATATCGACGCGCTGGCGATCGCTCGCCAGCGGCGCCTCACGCTTGTGCGGCGAGCGGGCCGCGGGGACAAAGACGATCTCGCCCCGCCCGTCCATCGCCAGGCGCCGTGCCTGGTCGGCCAGGACGGTGTGCGCTTCATGCACCGGGTCGAACGAGCCGCCCACGAGCAGGACCCCGGCACGGTCCCACGCCGGGGCGTCAACGCCGAGGACGCGGTCGGGCTTGAACGGCGGCGATTCCATGGATCGATGCTACGCCGGGCGTGAAGAATCGCCCGTCGGGGGCTACCATGGTCCCGCATCGGCCCCATCGTCTAGTCTGGTCCAGGACACCAGGTTTTCATCCTGGTAACGCGGGTTCGAATCCCGCTGGGGTCAGTTCCGAGCTTGAGGGGGAGGAGAGAGCATCTTTGCCCTGCCGGGATCGTCCCGCCGGGACTCCGGGCTCTGCGGGGTGTGGCTGCGAGACCGACCCGCCGGGACCAGAACCCGGAGTCTCGTGGGACTGCTTGGATGTGACGTTGTTCATCAGCATGGTCGATCTCGCGCTCCCATCATCGGCGACCGGATCTGATTTTGTCAAGTTGCTTTCGTCCCTGCCCGCCGCGTCCACAGAGTTATCCACCGCCAGGAGCGGGTAATCGGCGGCGGATTTTTTCAGCGGCAACTGCCCCGCGTCCAGGTAGCTCTTGAGCGTTGTGCGGATGTCCGAGTGTCGGGCCGCCTGCTTCAAAGTCCACACGCTGTCGCCGTTTAGCGCTCGAACGGTGATGAATCCCTTTCGCCAGGAGTGCCACCCCGCCGGGCGCCCGCGGGCGTCGTAGCGGGGCACGCCCACCGCTTCCATGTCATCGAAGAGCTGCCGGTTATCAACACGCCGAGAAAACACGAAATCACGCGGCCCCGGCCCCGTTGAACCACGCAGGTCTTCGAGCGTCGTGATCGCCTCGGGCGGGAGCATGACCGTTTGGGGGGCGCCCGCCTTGGTGATCGATCCGGGCAGCTCGAGCTGGTCGCCCTGCAGCATCGCCCAGCGGAGCGCGTACTGCTCCCCCTTACGCAGGCCCGTTGTCGCGGCCAGGATGTACGCCGAGCGGCGGTAGAGGCTGTGGCGGCGGTCCTGGGCGTCGTGACGCTCTCGGGCACCCCGGATGATCGCCCGCATCTCTTCCAGGGTGAACGCCCGCATCCCGGCCTCGGCGTGGTGGGTGACGGGCTCGATGCCCTGGGCGGGGCTATAGGTCATGCGACCGGACTTCACGCACCACTCAAAGAACCGGCGCAGCGCCGAGAGCCGGTTGTTGTGCGTCTTGCCCGACGATCCCTCGTCAAGCAGGTCCGCAAGCCACACGACGATGTCGTCGCGTTTCGCGTCGGGCAGGGCCCGCCAGCCGGACGCCGACCAGACCGAGTCCACGGTCTGTCGAGTGAACGTCACGGTGTATTCGGAGACACGCCCCGAACGCTCGCGCGACCACCTCGCGAGCAGCTCGGTGAGCGGCTCGTCTCGTCCAAACAGCTTGGGCACTCCCTCGCCCGGCGCTTGCTGATTCGCCGGCATAAGCCTGATCTCGATGGAAGACCCATCGGGAAGGCACAGCCGCAGCGTAGCGGGCCCGAGCGGGATCTCAATGATCCGATCGGGCATCGTTCTAAGTTACAACGCGATCTTTACCCGCGTGTCAAGCGTTGGTGGTTTTACCAACAATACCCCCCATTGGGGTGTGTGAACATGTTGCATACAAAGCCTCGGGGATTCGGGCGTAGTGCTCGCGTGCGACCTGGGCGGAATGGCCCAGCCAGGAATCGACGACGTGCCCCGGGTATTCGAACCGCCAGGTCGTGTCGCGCCATTTCCGTAGGGCCTGGAAGGGCCGCGCGGGCGTCGCGTCGGTTGCCCGGGCGATCAGCTCCACCATCGGGCGGTAGACCTCGGCGGGCAGCCCCGACGTCGGGCGCGTCCCGTCCACGGCGTCCTGGGCGTCGAGTAGGATCCACTCGAGCTCGGGCGTCATCAGCACCACGCGGCGTCGCCCCTTGGTTGTGACTTGCTCGCCCGGGTTGCGGACGATCAGCCGCCCCTCGCCCCACAGCACGTCGGCGAACGTCATGCGCAGCGCCTCACCCCGCCTGAGCCCCGCCAGGGCGCAGAGCCCCACCATCGCCCGCCACGCCGGCCCGGGCGCCTGGTCGATCAGGGCCTGGACCTGCTCGTCGGTGGGGATCGGGTCATCTCGATCGGCGCGGGCGCCCCGGATCTGGACCGCCTCGAACGGGTTGGCCTTCAACTCGCCCCGGGCGACGGCCCGCCGGAACATCGCCCGCGCCCGTCGCCCGTGCGCCGCCGCCGTGGTCGCCCGCAGCCCTCCACCACGCTTCGAGCGCAGCCAGGACAGCCAGTCATCGACCTCGGCGGGCGTCACGCCCCGGATCGGCACGTCGCCCATGCCGCGGACCAGCAGATCGCCCGTCGCCCGTATCGTCCGCATCGTCCCATCGCTCACGTCGGGCTCGCGCAGCTCGGCGTACCGATCGACCCACGCGCGAAGGCGAGTTTTGCGGCCTGAGACCAAAGACCCCGCCTCGAGCGCGCGCCCCAGCTCATCGCACGCGGCCAGGCCCTGGGCGCGCGACAGCTCGGCCTTGGGGCCGAGAGACTTCCGGCGCCGTCGCCCCTTCTCGTCGTCGTAGCTCGCCTGCCAATAGTCGCCGTTGGAAGCGAGGCGCACGCGGGCGTTCATGCTTCCTCCTCCAGGCTTGCCAGCTCGTTCTCAACAGCGCGGGCGACGACGACATAGAGCGGGACCGGAGCGCCATGCGCGTCCTGCTCCATGATCTCCTGCAGGCGCACGATCTGTTCCCAGACAGGAGATTCCTCCGGGATGCCCAGGTTGCGGTATCGCGTGCGGGCACCAGACTTCTTGCCGGTCTTCTTCTTCGGAGGCATGGCTGCCAATCTATCGGTATTGCAAGAGATTTGCAATAGCATTCCCACCCCAACACGAAAAAAAGTAGGTCAACAACCCGCCCGCGAATCGAAATCCGCACAGCCCATAGGCCCCGTCCCCCATAGAGCGAGAAGAGAGACAACGCCCCATGCCAGGGCGCCCCGCCCTCCATCAACGCCCGCACGCCCTGGTCCCCGAATCCCCACCCCCCCAACTCTCCAGCAGCAGCACGCGCATTTTTCCATCCCCGCTATTCTCAAACCCCATCGCTCACCCTGACCACCCCCCGTTTTATTTGTGTGTGTGGGCTGACGTCGTGGTCCGCGCGCGTGGGCGGCGCTCGCGTGTCATGGCCCAGGCGAGAGTGCAAGGGTGCTGCACTCCTGCACTGAGGGCGTGCATTCTGCCCCAACGCTGCCCCAAACGCTCATAAACCGTTGGTAGAGCAGTCCGTGCGTGGATCTTGCCAGGATTCAAGCACCCCCCCACCCCCCTTGGTGGCTGTCTCCTGCACGCGCGCGAGGGGGGGCAAGGGGGGGGATCGCCGCTCGCCCCCATGTCTCAACGGCCCCCACGCAACTGCGGCAAAGAAAACGGAGGGCGGTCGGAAAATGGGGTGGTGAGGAGGGAGGGAATGGTGCGGTGCTGCGCGTGTTGCTGCTGGGTGGGGCGTGCCGCCCTGGGGGCGGTGGTCGCTTGTGGCTATTCGGGAAATCTGGTGGGTGGTGGCGTGTGGGGTTCGTGAGCGCCATTTCTTTGGCTGCTGTCCCTTCGGGGACGGACTCCCCCCTCACGGGCCCGCCCGGGCTGAGACGGACCTGGGCGGGCCCGGCCCTTTTCTGGAGGCACGGATGCTCAAGGCGTACCTGGTCGAGACGGAGTGGTCGGATGAGACGCTGGTGATTCTGGCGCGGAGCGTGATGGACGCGATGACGGATGGGGCGTGATGGGTAGGCGGGGCCGGGGACCGGACCGGGTCGGGTGGTACGCGCTGTTCGCGTACCTGGTGGGCGTGGTCGTGTTCGTGGTCTGGGCGTTTTTCTGGGGCCGTGCGATGGGTGATGTCTACGACAGTGCGAAGAGAGTGGAGAAGGCGGCGCCGGAGCTGGGAGTGCGGGCGAACCGATGAGCGGGGGCGAGGCGCCAACACGGAATACCTGGACCGTTCGCCTCGAGGGCGGACCGCACGATGGGCAGACCGCCAGGGTGGCCGGCGGGGCGAGTGTCCTGGTGACGCGATGCGTGGGGCCGTGGCGGTTCGTGCACGACGTCTACGAGTTCACCACCAAGGAGCGCGATGTCGCGGTGTTCGTTCGAACGGAGCGGCCATGACCAGGAGGCGTGACGAGCCCACGTCGGACGTCGGGCTGCGGCTGTTCGATCGCGAGCCGCCCAGCGCCGTGCACGCGGAGCGCTCGCTGCTGGGCTCGATGCTGCTCGACCCCTCGGTCGTCCCCGACGTGATCACCGTGCTCCCCGACTCGGGCGGGCTGTTCCTCGAGGGTCACCGGGCGATCTTCGACGCGATCGTCCAGCTCTACGACGCGCGGCAGACGGGCGACCTGGTGCAGCTGGCCGAGGCCCTGCGCCAGCGGGGCGTGCTCGACACCATCGGCGGGACCAAGTACCTGGTGCAGCTCGCCGAGGCCGTGCCCAGCGCCGCCAACGCCCCGCACTACGCCCGGATCGTCGCCGACCGGGCCCGGCTGCGGAGCCTGATCAACGCCGCGGGCGAGATCCTGTACGACGCCTACCACCACGACGACTCCCAGCCCGACGCGGCGGGGGCGATCCTGGACGCCGCCGAGCAGCGGATCCTGGAGATCGCCGGCGCCGAAGCCCAGTTCGAGGAGCGGAGCCTGGCCGAGCTGGTGGAGGGGGAGATCAGGCGGCTCGAGACCGCCGACGGGTCCGCCCCGGGGGCGGCGACCGGGTTCGACGACCTGGACGCCCTGCTGGGCGGGCTGCAGGAAGGTGAGCTGCTGATCCTGGCCGCCCGGCCCAGCATGGGCAAGACGGCCATCGCCCTGAACATCGCCGAGCAGGTGGCCTTCGCGGGGCGGACGCCGTGGTCGATGCCGAGCGAGGACCGGGTGGGCGTGGGCTTCTTCTCGCTGGAGATGGGAGCCGAGAGCCTCACACAGCGGCTGGTGAGCGCCAGGGCGGGCGTGGACGCGCACAAGATGCGGACAGGGGCGATCGTGCCCTCCGACCTTGCGAAGGTTCAGGCGGCCTGTCAGGAGCTCTCAACGCTGCCGTTCTATGTCGAGGACACGCCGTCGCTGTCGATCACGGCGCTGCGGGCCCGGGCGCGTCGGATGCGGCGGCGCCAGAACGTCGGGCTGATCGTGGTGGACTACCTGCAACTGCTGACGGCGACCGTGAGCGGGCGGGACAACCGGCAGGTGGAGGTCGCGGCGATCTCGCGGGGGCTCAAGGGGCTGGCGCGGGAGCTCAAGATCCCGGTGCTGTGCCTGGCGCAGCTCAACCGGGGCGCCGAGAGCCGGGACCGGAACCGCCCGCGCATGGCCGACCTGCGCGAGAGCGGGTCGATCGAGCAGGACGCGGACGTGGTGATGCTGCTTCACCGGGAGGCGTACTACCACAAGGACGACGAGGCCTGGCTCAACGACCCGTCCAACGAGAGCAAGCTGACCGAGACGGAGCTGATCGTCGACAAGCAGCGCAACGGGCCGACGGGCGTGGTGAAGCTGGTGTGGGACGACACCACGACCAGGTTCAAGACCCGCGACTGGCGCCACGGCGGCGAGTTCGACGGCGGCGACGCCGGGATGCCGATTTTCTGAGCACAGGAGACGCCACATGACCAACACACAGAGCAAGACGGAGATCGGGAGTGAGCCGAGATACATCTGCTACGAGACCGCGTTTCCCGACGGCGACCCCACCATGCTCGTCATCGACCGTGGTGAGAGCGAGCCAGACTTCCGACCAATGGATCTTGGCGACGTACTCGACGCACTCAACTCACGATCTTCATCCACCCAAGAGAGAGATGTGCTGAGGGAGGCGTGCAGGCTTGCCAAACCTGTGCTCGCCGAAGCTCTGATTCAGAATCTACTTGGCTCCGACAGCAATGGCGAGCAGATCGCGCTCAACGCCGTTCGTGCCGCCCTCACCCAATCCAAGGAGGGCGAGTAATGGTGTGCTGCACCTGCGAGCGTCCGTTTCCGCCAGCAAGGAGAGCAGGTTGTTGATGGCGTTTGCGTTTGGGAGAAACCCCCACCGGTGCGCCTTGTCCATCTGGGAGAGAAGAACTACCGACGAGCAGATCCCGGAGAGCCTTGCGACAAGGTGATTGACCAGGAGCCTCACCCATGACCAGTGAGAAGAAAGACGTAGGGGAGATCGGGAAGCTGCCCGTCTCAGACATGGACATCCGCACCCACCTCGCGGGGCAGGCGCCGTCAATGCCGCCCGACATGATCCGGCTTGCTCAAGAACACGCCGACTGCGACAGCCTGGAAAAGACGCACCGAGAGAAGTGCAAGGTGCTGGCGGATATTTGGGCCAGCTGGGCCACGATGCACGCCGACGCCCTTCTCGCCCGCTTGCAGGAGGACTGAGCGTGGACGACGACATGGACCTGGTGTGGGGCGACTTTGACGAGGACGACTGGTGAACAAGGAGAACACCATGAACGAGACGAACACGACCGGCAACCCGGACCCGGACCTGGAGCCCTCGCCCGTGTCCGACGAGCGGCTCAACGCCGAGTATCACGCGGGCGCGTACAGCGAGGCTCAGGCGCCCGAACCCGAGCCCGCGGCTCAGCCCCTGCCCGAGGGCCTGACCCTGCGGCGCCGGTGCGGGGACCGCTTTATCCAGGGCTACGGCAAGCCGGGGCCCGGGGGCGCGTTCGTCCGCTACGACGTGCTCAAGGAGACCGACGCGGGCAACGAGCCGCCCGATCTGGAGTTCATCGCCCGCGTCAAGTTCCAGCCCGACGTGGTCTCGAAGGTCGGCGTGGTGGGCTTGACCAACGAGGCGCTGCTGGCGATCGTCGCCAACCGCCTGGCCTGCTTCCAGCACGGGCCCTTCGCCTGCCCGGAGAACCGGGCCGCGCTCGAGCACGTCGAGAAGGCGATCGGCACGCTCGAGGAGCGCACCGCCAGCCGCCAGCGCCGCGGCGTTGAGGGCACGCACGCGGTCTAGGAGACACGGCCGAAATGAATCTGTTCCCCAACATCCAAGATACTCCACGTCATAGAGTTGGCCAGAACCCGCCAAGCAGGGACTTGCTGCGCATCTTCGTGGGCGAGGGCAGGTGGTCCTTTATGGTCACGCATTACCTTGGTCCTATGCGGCGACGCAAGGGCGAGACGATCCTCTACGGCGCGATCGTGGTGGGATGGAGGAATCAGACGAACGTGTCGTTTTATTGCAGCTGGTTCAACCGGAAGATGAGACGTCGCGGGAAACAACACCGCACCCATACAAAGGCGGAGTGAGCAGTCCCCCCCCGCTTCCACCCGCTCGCGCTCAGGGGCGCGGGCGGGCTTTGCTCATGAGGGACTTCCATGCCAGCGAAGACACTCGGCGCCATTCTCCCGTACTACGGCGGCAAGCGCGACATGGGGCCCATGATCGCGCGTGAGCTTGAGCATGAGAACGGGCGCCCGCGGGCGTTCTACGCCGAGCCTTACGCCGGGAGCATGGCGGTGTTGTTGTCTAAGAAGCCAAGCGGCCACGAGGTTGTCAACGATCTTTGGGGACCGCTGATCAATCTTGCTTTCGTCATCCAGAGCGACCGCTACACCGAGTTGCGAGAGAGGGTCGAACGCACGCTCTACGCTCAGCCGCTCTACGACGCCGTTGTGGATCACGCCGCTACGTTCAAGGAGCGTAAGCCGCCTGGGGGTCTCGGCGACATAGACGACGCTTGTGTTGAATGGGCTTGGGCGTTTCTTGTTCGCGAGTGGTACGGGCAGAACGGGTACACGGGCACGGAGCGTACACACCACAGTCTGGCGATCCGCAACACCCCCGGTGGCGGGGGCGGGGCCACGCGGCGGGCGGCAGTGGAACGGGCGATACCGTCTTGGCACGACCGTCTCCGCAAGGTCGAGATCCGACGCACCGACGCGGTCGAACTGATCGCAGGGCTTGATGACAGCAAAGACGTGGCGATCTTTGCCGACCCGCCGTACTTCCACGATACGAGAGGCAAGGGCGGGACGAAGTACGTGTATGACGTTGAGGACAAGCCCAGCGGAGGGCTGTTTGCAGGCGACGGGCACAGAGACCACCACGACCGTCTCGCGGATGTGCTCAACGCGAAACGGGAGACGCGGGTGGTGGTGACGTACTACGCACACCCCCGATTGGCCGAGCTGTACCCCAAGGACCGCTGGACCCATGTAGACGCGACGAGGCTCAAGAACCTACACGCCCAAAATCGACGAGGCGCCATGTCGGGGGCAGCCGCGCAAGCTCCGGAGGTTGTTTTGATCAACGGCCCGGCCTGGGTCATCGGTGGTTGCTCATGACAGCCAGTCGGGCGTCGGGTCGGGCTGGTCGGGGCCGCCGGGGAAGGCGATGATCGAGGGGGACGGGCGGTAGCCCGTCTGCTTCTCCATCTCCCTGGCCACGCGGGCGTCCTCCTCCTCGAAGCGGTACCGCTCGGCCTTGACCTCCGAGTCCTGCACCAGCTCGCCCGACAGCTCGTGGACCGCCCCGGCGACCGCGTCGAGCCGGTCGTCGTGGACCAGGGCCTTGGGCATCCGGATCAGGCGCGTGATCTGGTGCTGGAGCTCGTACTCGTAGCTGCCCCCGGGCGTGGGGGCGATGCAGCGCGGGTGCATGACCACGCGGTGGCCGTGGAAGGGCCCCTCGAGCACGTCGGCGATCCGCTCCTCCTTGCACCCCCGCCGGCTGTCCAGGTGACGCTCCTCGAGCCGCGCCGTCCAGCCGTGCGGGTAGCGGTCGTCCTGTCCGGGCTCGAGGAAGCGCTTGCGCAGTGTCGGCTCCATGAGCTGGCCGAAGGTCCGCCCGAGCATGTTGTCCTCGTACAGGATCTCGCGGACGCCCCACTTGCGGGCGATGTCGGCGAGATGGCCCTGGACCGTGGGCAGGAAGCCCGAGTCGCCGTTGCGCCCGAAGCCGCCGACGTCGATGACGTAGAACATGCCCATCATCGCGGCGACCACGGCGTAGGCCGTCTCGTCCTCGCCCGTGCCCGCCGGGTCGATCCACATGAGCTTGCGCCCGTAGGGCGCCCACTGGCCCCCGTCGAACATGATCGGGGCGTAGAGCGCGTCGTCGCGGAAGCCCATGCACGGCAGCTCGGGGTCGTCGATGCGGGTGGAGACGTTGCCGGCGCGGACCCGCCCCCAGTTGATCGTCACCGGCGCGGTGTCGTGCCGCATGGACTCGAAGACGATCACGTCGCGCATCGCCAGCGGGTACTGGAACTTGGTGCGGATGTTGGTCAGCAGCTTGAACTGCATCCCGTAGTACCGCGGGCCCTTGGCCCGCTTGGCGGCGCACTCCTCCTCGCCGAAGCGGTCGGGGAAGACCGGGCTGATCCGCTCCTCGGAGCTGTGCTCGGCCTGGCCCGAGCGGAGACGCTCTTGCAGGCAGGGCGCCAGGTTGAGCACGTCCTCGTCCCAGGCGGGGTACTCCGTCGGGTAGGACCGGAAGTCGTAGCCCTCCTCGGGCAGCTTGACGTACAGGCTCTCCTCGTGGTGGTACGTCCCGATGTACCGCACACGCCCCACGTTGGGGTAGATGATCGCGTCGAACTCCTTGACGCGTTCGTGCAGGTCCACGCGGGCGTCGATCGTCTTGGTGTTCAGGTCGGTCTCGACGTCGTCGGCCTTGATCAGGTGCGCCCGGTTGCCCTCGAGCTGCCCGTCCACGCCCAGGGCCTTGTAGCTCGGCTGGCGGCGCCCGGGCTTGGACCCGCCCACGTCGAAGTAGATCGCGGTGTCGCGCTGCCCGCGGCCCGGCGCCAGGTGCCGCAGGAACCAGACCTCGTCGATGATCTGGCGGGCCTGGTAGATCGTCGCCTTGGCGAAGTCCGCCGATTTCGAGCAGATCAGGATCTGGTGGTTCGGGTCGCGGTTGAGCCAGTACATGTCGTCGATGTTGCTGATCGTCGTCTTGCCCACGCCGCGGCCGGCGAGCAGGCCCAGCAGGGCGGGGCCGCTGTTGAGCCAGGTGAACATGTCGATCTCGACGAACGAGAGCGGCGCGTACGCGGTGTGGCCCAGCTCACGCCAGCACTCCTCGAGGAAGAAAGTCGGGTCGGTCTTGAGCCGCGACAGGTAGGCGACGGCCTGGGCGTTGCTGACCCTCTGGCCACGCTCCATCGCCTCGACCTGGGCGGTGTTCATGCGCTCACAGCGTCCTCGGCGTCGGTGTCCAGCGGGGGCAGGGCGCCGGCGGGGCGCGGGGCGCCGTCATCATCCTCGTCCTGGTCGTTGCCGGCGCTGGCCAGGCGGGGGTAGTCGATCTCGCCGTCGTCGACCTTCTGCTGGAGCCTGGTCATGGCGTCCTGGACGAGCTGGCCCGTCGGGGTGCCCGCGCGGGGGACCGCGGTGACGCCCAGGGCCGCCAGGCGGCGGGTGATCGCGTTCATCTCGGGGGCGGTCAGGGGCTCTGGGGCGTCCTTGCGGACGGCCTTTTCGAGCCGCTGGACCATCGACAGATCGAGCAGGGAGCCCATCATGTCGTGCGGGTCTTGGTTCGTGGTCATTTTTTTTGTATCCTCGGGGGATGAGCGTCAACACCAACAATCGGCGGGGCGGGATCTGGCTGGGCCTCGGTCTTATGGCTGTTGCGGGGATCGCCCTGGCCGCGATGTGGTCTGAGCCCGGGAACCGCTTCTATCTGTTCGAGGACGAGCCAAAAGGCTCGATTGTGATTGATGCCGTATCGCAAGACGCGGAGCCGATCGGTGTGATCGATAGGTCCCTGGCCGCGTACTACCAGGTGCCACTGCACGAGTGGACCGAGTTCAAGGCGACGCTCACGCCCGAGCAGATCCGGGGCGCGATCAGCGGTAGCGGTCCACATACGGACGAGTGAGGAACGCGTCGAGCCCCTGGCCCGGGCCCACCGGGTTGTCGATGCCCATGTCCCGTGTCATTCGGTAGAGCGCGTCGAGCCAGATCAGGTTCTGGAACGGGAGCGTCTTGCGCAGCGTGTGCATGTTCTGGGCGTCGTACTCGCGGTCATCCAGGAACAGCGGGCCCAGCGTGCTCTTGCCCACCGCGTTGGCCCAGTCAAAGAACGGGCCAAGGTTGCCCGTGAGCGACATCGCCCGCGCCGACGACATTGACGACACGTCGTTGCCCAGCATCGGGCCGATGCCGTAGTCCACTTGGTCCATGATCCCGAACGGGCGCGCCAGCCACCCGAAGAGACCCGCCCGGTTGAACGCGCCGTAGGCCATGCCCATCGGTCGCTCACGCCACTGCTGGGCGGAGTCCTCGAAACTGCGGCGGCCCGAGAGCGCGTTGTGTATCGAGTCCGACACCGCGCCCCAGAAGGTGGCCATCGCGATGTACTGGAGCACCCGGACCGGGTGACGCTGGGCCGCCATCGGCGCGAACTGGTTGCCGTAGGAGAAGGCAAAGCTCTGGAACTGGTTGATCGCCGGGCCGAACCACCCCCACTTGGGGCTCGTGTTCATCAGGGGGCGCGAGAGCAGCTTGGGCGTGACGATCAGGTTGTCGACCTCCATGTCCACCGCCGCGACCACGCGCTCGAGCACCTCCGCGTCGTCCCAGGCGCCCATATTGGGGTGGACCGGACCCTTGTATGATTCGCCCAGCTCGGTAAGGGGCGTCTGTCCCCGGCCCGTGCCGTGCGCGCGGTATTGGGCCGCGATCCGCCGGGCCCGCTCGCCGTTGACCCCGTAGCGCTGTAGACGGATCGCGTCTTCGCGGCTGAGGCCGACGCGCCGGATCGCCTCGAGCTCGTCCATCCCGCCGTCGACCAGGTCCGCCGCGCGGGCCATGCGACCGGCCCCGTCGTGGATGATGTTGAGCACGATGCGGGCACTGATGCGCTTCATCACCGTGTTCCAGCGGTTCATGCCCGTGGCGCGGAAGAAGGCCGCGTTGGCGCCCTCGAGCGAACGGTCGGCGATCTGGGCCGCCGCCCCCATCTTCGTGTCGGCGAAGCGGTGGGCCGACGGGGCGTGGTCCAGCTCCGCGAAGGCGAAGGTGCGGGCCAGGCCGTCGTCGTCGATCCCGCTCTGGAGCAACTCGAGTTGGTCGCGGGGGATCTTCTTCCAGAGCGAGAGCATGTCCGTCAGGCCGCCGGCGATGACGCCCAGGTCCTGTTGGCGCATGTTGGCGTACAGCGCCATGTTCGCAACGTCGGGCATGCTCGAAGCGGCCACCTTGCCCAGGTACGCCATCGAGACCACACGCAGCAGGTTCCGCCCGATGACCTCCTTGAACCCGACGGTCAGTGCCGGCGAGTCTGTGCTCATCGGCTGGCCGCGCAGTTCGGCGACCTTGCGCTCGAGGATCTTCATCGTGGACTTCTGTGACCCGATGATCCGCTCCTGGGCCTTGTTGTTACCCGCCCGGACGTCGATCCAGTTCTGGTACTCCTGCCGCGTGGCGCGCAGGATCTGCTCGGGCGTACCGTCGAGAGGTTCGCCCAGCGTCGCGGCGACCATCGGCTCGAGCTTGTCGCGGTTGCGGAGCACGCCTAGCCGCGCTGCGATCTCCCCCCCGACCGTGTTGTCGTAGGCCGCCAGCAGCGTGGACACGTCGTCGTCGATGAAATCCGCGAAGTCCAGCTCGTCGAGCTCGCGCAGGCGGCGGGGGAGAAGGCTCTTGCCACCGACGTTGGCCGAGTCGAATCCGTGCGCGCCGTACGCGCTCAGGTGCCCCGGGGCGTCGCCGCCTTCCTTTGGCGGCGCCAGGTGCAGCATCCGGTTGGTCGTCCGGTCCGCCGCGTCCTTCAGGTGTTCATCCACTGCGCCCAGGTAACGCTCGTAGAGCCCCGCGTCCGCGTCGCGGATCGAGCTCTCGGTGAACTTCTGGTCCAGGTAGGCCAGCGGGTCGAACGTCTCGTTCTTGGCCAGCAGGTCTTTCTGGTGCCCGTTGACGATGTCGCGGATCTGCGCGTCGGCCTCGGTGAGGCGGCCCTCGGGCGCGCCGTCGCCCAACTCCTCGGACAGAACCTCGCGTCCACGCTTGGACCCGTACTGCTGGTAGACGCGCACCGCCCGGGCGACACCCTCGTCACCATCAAACCCGACCTCGCGGGCGACGTCCTCGGGCGTGAGGCGGTCGGCCCGGCGTGTCAGCGAGCCCGGGTCGATCGGGAGCGTCTGCCCCTTTCCGATGGGGACCACGAGAATCTCGTCGTTCTCGACGATCTCGCCGCCCAACTCGGTCAGCTCGTCCCCGTGACGAACGACCACGTCGTCGCCGTCGATCTCCAGGATCTCCATCGGGCGGCCTGCGGCGGCCAGCGTGTCGCCGGGCTCCAGCCGGCCCGCCTCGACCTGGAGGATGGTGCCCTTGGTCTCGCCCCTCGCGGCGTAGGTCCGCGCGAGGATCATCAGGCGCGGGTCGCCGGTGTGGTCCGCCTCTTCGATCAGCCGACGCGCCCGCTCGGGGCGGATGCTCTGACCCGCTTCGACGTGCTCGAAGGCATGCGGCATGGACTCGGACAGCTCGCGCTCGAGGCCCTTCTTGCCGTAGGGCGTCTGGATCTGGTCGTCGGGCGTCTGCCCCTTCTTGAGCAGGTCGATCGCCTCTTGGTCCTCCGAGTCCAGCCGGCCCAGCGCGCCGTCCTCGATCTGCCGCTCCTCGATGGGGATTTCGCGGCCCGTGTAGAAGTCGACCTCACGGTTGCGGCGGTACTGCTGGTGTAGCCGTCCGGCCAGCTCACGCCGGCGCTTGGTCACTTCGCGCGTCTTCCAGCGGCGCGGGAAGTACACGTCCGCCATCTCGATTGATCGTCGAAGATCGTCGGCGTCCTTGGACCTGGTCTCGATCTGGCCGGCGACGTCGTCGAGCCGGCCCTTGGCCTGGGCGGGGGACAGATCCTCCTTGAGAACGTCTCGGGCGCTCGTGCGCAGCTCTTTGAGCTCCTGCTCTATGCGGGTCAGGGTGTTGCGGCCCTGGGCCAGCCCGACCTCCTCCATGCGGTCGAACATGTCCCCGGCGTACCCGCCCAGGGCGCGCTCGGCGTCGATCACGACCTGCGGAGCGCTCAGGCTTTCGGCGGGCGCGTGCCCCCGGTTCACGCGCGAGCGCTGGCGCCGGTAGTCCAGCGCGGCGCGGGTAAGATCCCCGAAGCTCCGCTGACCGCCGATGCGCACCGTCTGCCCGTCGGACATCGTGTACTCGGCCTTGCCCCGCTTCTCGCGCTGGTGGCGCCCCAGGGCGTCCCAGACCTCGGTTCGGGCCCGCTTCATCCGCGTCATCTGCTGGGCCCTGAGGGCCTCGCCCGAAACCCAGCCTGTCTCCGTGACCGGGCGCGATGTCTGGGCGGTTGTTGGCGTCGCCTCGTCGAAGAATGTTCGGTGCGCCAGACGCGCCATCCACGCCGGGCTGCGGAGAAGCCGCCCGCCGGGAGAGACCGACCGGAGTAGCTCGACGTACCGCGCCCGGACCTCGGTGGTGAGCTTGTCGCCTCGGATTGCGGCGCGCAGCGCCGATCGCTCGC
Organism: Phycisphaerales bacterium; assembly: GCA_029260375.1. Classification (GTDB taxonomy): domain Bacteria; phylum Planctomycetota; class Phycisphaerae; order Phycisphaerales; family UBA1924; genus JAJRXR01. Next base: position 55,078 of record JAJDDI010000047.1, read on the forward strand.
CGTCCACGAGCTTCTCCAGCTCGTCCAGATCCTGCTTGAGCCGCAGGAACTCCTGGCCCATGTGCTCCTGGACGTGCAGTTCCTGGCCCGCCTCGGCGTACTTGCGCTGCAGGGCCTGGAGCCTGGGGCGCAGCGCCGGGTCGTCCACCACCGCGACCGTCCGGGGGCCGTCGACCTCGCCGGCGAGCATCTCGTCGAGCAGGCGCCCGTGGTGGTTGATCACGTCGCCCACGGTCTCGAGCCCGTCGATCGGCTCGAAGCTCTCACGCAACTCGCGGACGCTGCGCTTGAACACCGTCGCCTCGATCTCGCCGCCAACCCGGGAGAGCCCCGCGCCCACGCCCTCGAACGTCGCGCCGAAGGCCAGCCCGAAGATCCCGGCCAGGGCCAGCTCGTCCGCCTTACCCGCCTTACGGAGCGGGTCGGCCCACTGGAGCCCGGCCTCCTGGATGACGTTGGCGCCCGCGGCCAGGCCCGCCCGCGACGCCCGTGCGCCAAGGCTCGAGGACCTCAGAAAATCGATCGTCGCCTTGGCCCGGACCCCGTACTGCCCCGCCTTGGCCGCCCCGGCCAGCGGCGCCAGCGCCGCGGCGCCGATGAGCAGGTCCGGTCCCTGGGCGAGCAGCCCCGCCGTGATGCGGTTGAACCCCGACGCCTGGGCCAGACGCTGCTGGGCGTCCCATCGGTCGCGCAGGCGGGTCTCGAGGGTGTAGAACGCCTGCTCGTTGGGAACGTCCAGGATCGACCCGTCGTCGAACGGCTTCCAGAGCCAGGGGCTCGACGCCAGCTCCGCCTCTGTGACCGCCTCGTAGGGGTTGAACTCGGCGTCGAACCGGCGGTCTCCGTCGAGCACCGACGCGTAGGCGATATTCTCCAGTGCCGAGCCGATCAGGCTGTCCTGGTACAGCGCCAGGCCCGTGGATTCGAGGAAGCCCGGGCGGTCTGGCGCGGGCTCCGGCTCGCCAACGGGCTCGAGCAGCATCGACGCGTCACTCGGCGTCCCGCCCGGGTTTCGGAACGCCTCGAGCGATCGATCGATCACCGACGTGATCGGCGGCTCGTCGGCGAGCTCGATCGTGATGCTCGGTTCGTTCATGGGTGTCCTCAGCGGTTGGTGAAGGGCGACGTGGTCCGGGCGATGTTGTGGGATCCGGCGCCCAGCCGGGCCCGCTTCTCGATCCGCTTCCGGCGGGCCTCGTCCGGGTCCACGCTCAGGAGCTTGTGCACCTGGTCCATCGCGTCCTTCTCACTACCCGGGTCGTAGCGGAGCACCACGGGCTGGCCGTCGGTGTTGCGCAGGGGCTGGCGATCGTCGCCCAGCTTCGTCAGCACCCACCCGTCCAGGTCCGCGCGCCACCGGGGCAGGTAGTCCCGCTCTACGGCGCCGACGCTGACCGCGTCCAGCCCGCCCGCCTTGATCTGCGCGCCCAGCGCTTTGCGGGCCAGATCGCCCAGCTCAGGCACGATCGGGCCCCCGCCCTCGAGCAGGCGCACGCTTCCGTCCCACACGACCGGAGGGAAGCGCAGGAACGTCCGGGCCGAAGCCTCGCGGCCCGCTCGCTCGTAGGCGGCCTGTTCGGGCATCCCCGAGCCCAGGGCCGCGCGGAAACTGTCCATCAGCTCGCGTTCGAAGTACCCCGTGACGGCCACGCCGGGCTGCGGGAAGTCACGCCCATCGCGGAATATGGGCACGCCCACGCGGCTCTCGAACCCCTCCAGGCGGTGCTCTCGGAGGATGTCGCGGGCGAGCACTCGCAACTCCGTGGATTCCTTGATCGGGGCGACACGGATGAGCGACTGGCGCAGCTTCTCCTGGTCCAATGCCACGGGCTCGAGGGACTCGGACTCTCGCGAGAGCTCCGACACCCGCTGGACGTAGTTATCGTCTACGGAACCGCTCGCCTGGGCCGGGCCCACTCGCGAGATATGCCGCAGGACGTACTCGGCCCGCGCCCGCGCTCGATCGCCCATCTGGCCGAGCGCCTGGGTGGACAGCGTTTCCCCCTGGGCATGCAGGGCGATCAGCCCGCGCGCCGCGTCCGGAAGCAGCTCGCCGCCCCGCTCGAACCCGTCAGCGATCTGGCTGGCCCAGTCCCCCGGCACGACGCCGCCCAGCAGACTCGCCGAGAGGGCCGCCCGCTCGGGCTGCGTGACCTTTCGCAGGACCGCCCGGTCCCCGACGCGGAGCACGTCCGCCACGCCCGCGGCGCCCCACCACTGGACCACCGCGTCCGGGGAGACCGCCGCACGCGGCGACGCCGCCGCCCCGGGTTGACCGGCGCTGGCCATGATCTCATTGATCCGCGCCAGCTCCACCTGCCGCTGGCTGACCTGCATCTGCTTCTCGACGGCTCGGCTCAGGACACTCTCGTACTGCTCGGGCGTGATGCCCGCGGCACTGGACGGGTCCGCCTGGTACGCCTCGAGCGCGGACCGGGCGTCCTTGGCGACGCTCTGGCGGGCCTTGAAGTCGCCCAGCAGGGCGTCGGCGAGCATCCGGTCCCGGCGGGAGACCCGCAGCTCGCCCAGGGCCCGCTCCCGCTGGGCCGGCGTCAGGCGCCCCTCGTCGATCAGAGACTGGGTCCTGGTCGCGAACCCCTCCGGGTCGCCCTGGGTGATGACCTGCCGCAGCTCCGCGGCGACGGCTTGCTGGTCCGCCTCGGCCTTGGCGGTCTGGATCTGCCCGCTCAGCCGCAGACGCGTCTGCCCGTCGGCGACCGACCCGTCCAGCCGCTCGGTCGCCAGATCGGCGTCGCCCCGGAGCAGCGCGTCGCTGACCTCGTTGGCGACTGCCTGGTTCGACTGGGCACGGTTCTGGATCTCCGCGTCGACCAGCGTGGCCTGGGCCTGCCGCTGGGCCAGCCCCAGGTTCTCGCCCAGCACCGACCGGAACGCGTCGACACGCTCGCGGTTGCCCGCCCGCGCCGCCTCGAGCATGTGCGGCGCCAGCACCGCCAGGCGCTCACGCTCGTCCACGTCGGGGAGCTGGCGGCGCAGCTCGTCAAACTCGCTCCGGATCGTGTCCTTCCCGTCGGCGAAGGCGAAGCGGCTGGACGCCAGCTCGAGCATCAGCCCGTCGGCCTCCTTCTTGACCCGCTCACGCTGGTCCCCGAGCATCCGCAGCAGCGATGGGCGCAGCGAGCGGTAGCCCTGGGCGTGGGCCTCGGTGAGCCCCTGCGTCTGCTCGGCGATGACCGAGTCGGCGAAGGCCTCCAGATCCATCCCCTCCGGGACGATCCATTCCGGGTTCTGGTCCGGGTTCGTGATGGCCTGTTCGAACAGCACCACGTCGTTCTGGGCACGCTCGAACCCGTGGGACTTGTCGAGGTAGGCCGCCTCCTTGTCGCCGGCGATCTTGGCCCGGGCCACGCCCTCGAGCGCCGAGAGCCCCAGGCCCAGCGCCTGCTGGAGACGGACGAAGCCGGGCGATGCGCCGGCGCCGCTGGGCGAGCGGATCGACACGGGGTCGATCCCTTGGCTGATGCCCACGCTCGGGGTCTGGCCGCCCACCCGGCGTCGGGCCAGACGGACCTCCGGCGCCCCGGAGCCGCTCAGGCGGCTCACGGCGCGTCCCCGGTCGATGTGCCAGCCCCGGAGCCCCCGAAGGCGTCAGACAGGCCCTGGCCCGCCGAGAGGCCCTGGGCCCCGAGCTGGAGCCCGCCGACCAGACCCGCCAGCAGGGGGTTCTCCACCCGGCTGTTGAGCCCGATCTCGGTCCCCGCCAGGCCCGAGTTGATCGCGTAGATCTGGTTCACGCGGTTCTCCTCGATGATTTGCAGGTTGAGCGCCTGGTCGCTGTCGGCGGCGTAGAGCAGGCGGGTGAAGCTGCCCCCGACGCCCGTGCCCGTCGCCCCCGCCTTGACCCGCAGCGCCCCGCGGATCTGCGCGGCCCGGCGGGTCTCCTGGATCCGCTTGAGGCTCGCGTCCTGGTTCGCCTGGCGCCGCTGGACCTGCGAGTTTCGATTGGCCAGGCGGCGCTGGTCCTCGATGGCCCGGTTCTGCGCCGACGCCTGCATGAGGCTCGTGGCCCCGCCGACGACCGCGCTGCCCAGCGTGAGCGCGAGCACGAGTGGTTCGATCCCGGTCATCCGCCCACCCCCTGCGTGATTTCCGCGACGAACTCCAGCGCGCTGATCCGGAAGGGTCGCGGCTTGGAAGACTGGATCACGATGGACTCGATCAGCTCCGCCGGGCCGGTCAGGAAGCTGCGTTTGACGCCGTAGGCCTCCGTCGCGGCAACGCCCGCGTCGAACACCTCGGTCCGTGTTGACGAGCCGTGCGTGTAGGTCACGACCAGCTCGTAGTAGGACGTCTCGGCGTGGTGGGTGACGATCTGGCTGATCTGCACCGCCGCGCCCAGGTTGGTCAGGCCCCGCTCGTCTCGCGCGTACGGGCGCGTCAGCTCCCCCTTGGCCAGGTAGTCCACCCCGATCTGCACCTCGCCCGCCGAGTAGTCGCCGTCGAGCACCACCGTCGTCCCCGTCTGGCTCTTGAGCGAGAGGACCGTGCCCTCGGCGGCGCCGAAGTCCGGGCCCAGCACCACCGACGTCAGGCCCCCGTCGTTCTGGGGGAGCGTGAACGTGGTCTCGTCGGGACCGGCGCTGTAGCTGCCCGAGGCGATGACGTACCGCCGGTCCAGGTGGACGGGGATGCTCCAGTCCGTCTGCGGGACCTCGCGGCTGATCGGGACGTACTCGAACCACATGCGCGTGTCGCCCTCGATGAGCATGAACATCTGGCTCTCGATGACGACCGCGTCGTGGATCTTGTAGTTGTCGGGGAAGACCCACTTGCAGACCGCCCCCTGCTGCTTCTCGGCCCCGTCGAAGTGGGTCTGGTAGGTGTAGACCTCATTGGTCAGCCTCGGGACCAGCGCGATGAAGCCGTTGGTGTCGCTCGTGGCCAGGCTCGCGACGCTCGTGGGGATGTACCGCGGCGTGTGCTTGGTGACGTCCTGGGCCGTGGTGCTCGCCCGCAGGTCGTCGAAGTACATCTCCCGGAGCTGGGAGTCGTTGACGGTCTCGGAGACGAAGTAGAGCAGGTTGCCCAGCGGCATGGGCCGAAGATCCTGGACCGTGTCGAACGTGGTGGTCTGCTCGATCGAGATGTCCGTGGGCGTGATCCCGGTGTCCGGGATCGCCAGCTCGAGCTGCACGCCGGACGTGGTGAAGATCGAGACGTTGCGCCGGAACGAGACCATGAAATCGATCAGGCCCACCCGGTCGCCGCCGATGGTGAAATCGATCGGGTCCGCGTCCGTGGGGTTGGCCGGGTCCTCGAGGAAGAGCTGCTCGAAGTCGCCCGCGGCCGTCATGGCGATGTTCTCGTCCCCGCCCAGGCACAGGCGGTTGTCCAACGCCAGTAGGTCCGCCACCGGGCGCATGTTGGCGATGAGCGCGGGCGGCGGGTTGGTCTGGTTCGTCCCGCTCTCGCGGGCCTTCCAGGCCCACACGTCCACGTCGAACTCCAGCGGGGACACGCTCGTCCGCGTCATGGCGATAGGCATCGTCGTCGGGTTGATCGTGCTCGCGTCGCCCCCGGGGGGCGCCTGGGACGCCCACCGCTCGTCGATGGCCTTGGTAGGGTCCGTCGTGCCGTTGGAGGCGAAGCTCGTGCCGGCGGAGAACTCGAAGGGGGCGCCGGACTGGCTCAGGTCGTACTCGCTGGTGTCCGGGGCGTAGATGTCGATCATCTCGGCGATGTACGTGTCGCCCTTCCACGGCGAGAAGATCTGGAACTTGCCCCCGCCGGTCTGGTTGGGGAGCCAGTTGCACAGGATGTCGTCGCGGGCGGTCCCTGACCGCATCGACTTCTGGCACCGCAGCGCGACCTCGTAGTTGTCCGTCGCGATGTCCGCGGCGAAGTCCTCGCTGATGACGAAGACCTGGCTGATGCTCGACGCGTCGATGCCGTTGGCGTCCACGCTGCCCAGGGCGTCGTCGGCGAGCTGGACCTTGTCGTCGTCGATCTTTGACAGGATCTCGTAGTAGCCCACGGTTTCCGCCGAGGGCGGGCTGTAGACCTGGTTGGCGTGCTGGATCGGATCGTTGGGCGGGTCGACCTCGTTGCCGCCCGTCAGGGCGATGTAGTCCCCGTCCTCGTGGGTGTAACCGGCGAAGGCGCCGACCTTGGAGAGACGGTCGGTCGTCGCGTTCCAGGCCAGGCCGGTGATGACCAGCGCCCGGCGCTTGATGTGGACGATCGCGCCCACGCCGCCGGACTCGCTCTTCCACTGGCCCTGCGGGTCGTTCCACTCGGGCTGAGCAACGTCGGCCCCGGACCAGCGGCAGAACGTTGAGCCCGTGGTCGTGTGCCGGTAGTACCCCGCCGTCTTGGCCGCCGTCCCGAACTCCGAAGACCCGCCCGCCAGGCATTGGAAGTACGTGTTGGCGTTGGGTCCGTAGCTGGCCATGATATCCCACGAGTCGTACACCGCCTGCACCGTGTAGTCCGCGGTCCCCGAGTTGTCGTAGGCCTCGGTCGGGCGCAGCGCGTTCGTGATAAACGTGGTGTCCTTGATCGTGAGCATCCGGATCTTGTCGGCGCCGGCGAACAGGTGATTCAGGTACGTCTGGGCGTCGGCGCTGATCGTGACCGTCGCCTCCGCCCAGTCGCTCGTGCGGAAGACCCGGATCTCCGCGTCGTCGTCGGCGCCGGGGTTGTTGTCGCGGGCGCCGCAGTACGCCACCAGGTACTGCTCGTCCTGGTCGCGGTATATCCCGTGCAGGCGGTAGCGGTGGGTCAGGAGCGACCCGGCGAACTGGGAGCCGAAGAGGGTGCCGGCGCGCTGGGACATCCCGTCTACGACGCTGAACACCACGTTCTGGCTGCCGTCCCCGACCTGGTTGGGGAAGCGCAGGTGCGGGGGCTGGCGGCTCACGCCCCCGTCGAGCCTCGGTGACGGGATCGTCAGGGCCGGGGCGATGGCGGCCCGGCTCACCGGTCCTGCCCGCCCGGGGGGCCGCTCTGGGGCACGGGCATCGGCTCGACGCCCGTGCGCCGGGCCATACTGACCTCGGACACCGCGTTGTTGGCCGTCAGGGCCGCGTCACGCGCCAGGCTGCCCTGCTTGAACCGCTGGTACTTCACCGCCGTCTCCGCGACGATCTTGCTCTTGAGCGGCGCCGCGCACTCGGCGAAGGGCGTCTCGATGATCAGATCCAGGGCGATGACCAGGGCGCTGCCGAAGTCGTCGGTGTTGCGGTTCATGTCCCAGAGGAAGCCGTTACGGATCGAGAAGGCCCGCCGGTCGCCGTCGCCCGGGCGTCCCGCCTTGATGTCCAGCACCGTCGTGCCCAGCGTGATCTTGTAGACGCTGCCGCCCACGTCCGCGGCGGTGTGCGAGACGCCGTAGTTGGTGTTCTCCGGGTAGCCGCGGGCCTGGACCTCGCGGCTGGTCTGCTCGAGAAAGAACTCCGCCTCGGCCTCGGTGGACGTGCCGGCGGAGCCGCTGGCGTCGAGCGCCGTGACGCGCGGGATGCCCGCGGCGATCAGGACCATGTTGACCGCCTCGAGGGTGGTCATGCCGGCGTCGGCCATCTCAGTCTCCTTACAGGTAGGCGTTGGACACGCCGTAGACGCTCACGCCGCGCCTCCGGCCCACGGTCTCGATCGCGCCGCGGTTGCCAAAGACGTTCATCCCCGACTGCTCGGCGTCGAGCGACTCGAACTCGCGCAGCGCCCTCATGCGCGTCCGGTCCAGGTCACGCACGAGCAGCCCCCGCGTCGCCCGGTCGGTCTGCTTGGCGAAGTGCCGGTTGTAGAACCGCATCGCGGCCTCGGCCAGGATGTGTTGCTGGGCGTGCCCGGGCAGATCGGCGAAGGTGAGCAGCCGGATCTCGTTGAGCAGGAGCGAGGCGGTGAACTCGTCGGTGTTGTTGTCCAGGTCGTAGATCCGGACGCCGTCAACCTTGAGCTTGCGCCAGGCGTCGGCGCCAACGGGCTCGAACCAGAGCACGCCCGTCGGCAGGTCGATGTAGTTGGAAACGTCTGGCGCCCGCGTCACGTCGCGGTAGGTGTTGAAGTGCCAGCCGCTGCGCTGGATCTCCTGGTCCGTCTTGTCGAAGGTCCGCTCGGCCATGCCCCCGATCGAGCTGGTCCCGGTCTGGAGCGCGCCGATGGGCAGGGACCCGACGCGGTCGAGCAGGTCGTTGATCGCTTCGAGCTTGGTCACAGGGATCTCCTGGGCATGGCGCGGGCGCCGAGGCGGCGACGCGGGCCGCCGACCGCGACCAGGTCGGGAAGCACCGCGATCTCGTCCACGATCGCCTGGGCCATCAGGTCTCGGACCACGAAGACGCTGCCCTGGGTGGTGTAGTGCGCCGTGTCGCGGGCGACACCGTTGGCGAGCTGGCCCATCACGCTCAGCGGCTTGGCCATGACGAAACCGAAGCCGTTGGCGTCGGACAGCGTCTCCACGGCCTCGTGGTAGCTCGCCTCGCCGTCGCTCTCGACGCCGAACGGATTGCCAGAGCCCTCGTGGGGCAGATCGCCGAGGTAGAGCGTCTTGAGCGAGCTCTTGGCTGCGCGTGTGTTGTTGACCACCTCCAGCACGCCCGCGGAAAGCCCGCTGTTCTGGGCCGAGTGCATCAGGTGGAACTGCTTGGACCCCAGGCCCAGCAGATGCTGGAGGCAGCGCTCGACGGGCGAGAGGTTGGTGACGGGCGACCGGAAGCTGGCGTCGGCGAAGTACTGGGACTTCCAGACGCCGTAGTCCGTGCCGCCGTCGCCCGCCTCGATGTAGTACACGCCGTTGGCGCCCAGGCTGACCGCGCCGCGGAACAGGATCACCACGGGGCCATCGACCGCTTCGACCTCGACCATCGGCCAGTTGTTGTTCACGACGCCGGTGCTGGCGTTGAACGCGCCCCACTTGTCGGCGGGGAAGGTCTCGCGGTGGTGGACGATGTCACCGATCGAGAAGTGGACGGTGTCGCCCGCCTGGGGCGTGATGTTGGTCTTGAGCTCGTCGTCCCCGCCCGGGGCACGGCCCAGGTGGATGACCTCGACCTCGCCCCCGGCGCCCGTGCCGATAGTGCTGTCCAGGTCGCAGACCGAGAAGCACGGGAAGGCGTGCAGGGCCTTCTCGACCTCGACGAATAGGCCGCGGGTGGCGAGCGAGGAGAGGCCCAGGTCCTGGGCGACCGAGTCGCCGCCCGCTGTGAGGGCGTGCAGGGCCGCGTTCGTGGCCGAGCTGGCGGTGTACCCGTCGATCACGCGCGAGACCGACGAGGCCTGGCAGTCGATGTCGGTGGAGGCTGTGACGACGTTGACGGTGTTTGCCCCGCTCATGCAGCCTCGGCGGACGCGGGCGATCCGCATCAGGGCGGTCTTGGGCAGCAGCAGGTCAACGGCCTGGGCGTGCGCCGGGTCCATACCCAGCTGCGGCGCGTGACAGAACCGGGCCTTCTCGCCCAGGGGCAGGAAGATCGCGCTGTGCCCTGGGTAGCAGCGGGCGTACTCGCGGGCCGCGTCGTGATCGACCGCGTTGTCGTACGTGCTGGCGTTGAGCCCGGTGATGGTCTTGGCTCCGGCGGTGGCCTGGACGCCGGAGTAGTTGCGGCAGTAGAACGGGCTCTGGTCGTTGAAGCTCTCCTGCGGCGAGCCGCCGAAGCCGATCATGTTGTCGCCGTAGAACGCCGCCCACCCGGCGGTGTAGCCCGTACGGATCTCGGCGACCGATCGTGTGTTGAAATCGTCGGCGACGCTCAGGCCCGTGCGGTTGAACAAATCGGGGTCGAGGCCGTCGCCGCGGTACTTGAAGCCGGGCTGCCCGTCCTGGCCGCCGAAGATGCGCGAGTTGCTCGTGTGCAGCCCGATCGCGGTGACGGACAAGGCGCCGCCCGACGCCGCGGCGAGCAGGGCCGACGACCGGACGGGGATCGTGGTGACGTCGGGTCGCGTGCCTGAATAGCGGACGTCGTAGCCGGTCCACCCGCAGTCGCAGGGCATGACCGTGTCAACGTTGGCATCGATGCAGGCGGCGCCCTTGAGGACGTGGCTCGACCCCAGGCGGCCGCCGTCGAAGGTGGCTAGGCTCGACGCGGCGCTGCCCGACGCGTACTCGGCGTCGAAGGTGTGGAACTCGTCCACGCTCCAGCTGCCGCCGCCGACGCCGTGGTTGAGTCCGGTGTCAGAGTTGGACTTGTAGGGCCGGTGCGAGTTGTAGACGAGCGTGGGGGTGGCGGGGTTGTACGTCGCGGGCGGGCCGAGGAACCACGCCGAGGCGTCGTTGGTCTCGTGCATCGCCTTGAGCTCGTCGTCGGTGAGCGCGTCGTTGTGGACGTAGAAGCCGAAGCTCGCGGCCTGCTTGAGCTGCTGGATGGTCCGCATCCCGCCCAGCTCGGTGGCGATGGTCTTGGCGGTCTGGTTACCGATGTAGAAGACGGTGGGCGCGATCAGTGTCAGCGTGTTGCTGAGCAGGGCCGACTGGATCTGGACCACGCCGTCGTCGTCCCAGTAGATGATCGAGAAGTTGAGGCGGTTGGTCGCGGTCGGGCGGACGGCGAACAGCACCCGGCGACCCGCCATGTCCGAGGCCGCCGCGCCGGAACCCAGCATGTCCTCCCAGGAGACTGTCGCGAGTCGGATGATGCCCTCGTTGGCGCTCCAGAGCGTGAAGCCGGGCGTTCCGCTGCGGGCGGTGATGCGGATGAACTCGCCCTGCTGGTTGGCGCCGCCCGAGTAGTCGTCGATCTGGCAGGTCAGCCCGCAGATATCACGCCAGGTGTTGTCACCCGCGACGTCGAAGCCCGGTCCGAAGTAGACCGGGAACAGCCAGGTGTACCCGACGATGCCCGACGGCACGTTGTCGGCGTGGAACGAGCTGGCCGCGCCAGCGACGAGGCTGATGCGGTGCCCGACGTCGTCGGACACATCGGTGCTGGCCTTGGCGAGGAACATCAGGCGGACCCTTTCAGATCGGGAATAAGCTTCACGCGGTACGGCGCGACGCACCCGGCCCAGGTCTCGATCAGCGCATCGACCATCGTGTACGGGGCGAGCTGCCACAGGTGGACCCACTCGCCGGGGAACAGGCCCACCCACGCGTGGAACCAGGTCGCCGGGCGGAGCTTGCTCCCGCTCTCGTCGGCCTCGAACTTGGCGTGCAGCATCTGCCAGGACCGCCCGTGGTTGGATCCGGGGAACCCGGCGTGGGCCAGGCGGCCCCAGCGGCGGCTGTCCTCGAGCGCGTCGTCCAGGCTCGCCCGGTACGGGTAGTCCTGCCGGGCGAGGCGGCGGAAGCTCTGTCCGTGCTCGTGGGCGAACGTCTTTGAGAGCCAGACCGCCTTGTCCATCGTGAGCGGCGACCAGTGCGTGAGCTTGCCCCCGCCTCCGAGCGTCGTGATCGCGGGGCCGAGCCGGCCCAGGCTGGACTCGACGGCGGCCATGAGGCGGACCACGCCCAGGGCCCGCTCACGCTCGTCATCGGCGGCGCCGCTGAAGCCCATGACCTGGGCCGCGGCGGCCAGCGCGGGCTGGAGCGTGAACCTGGTGGCGACGATCTCATCAAAGAAGGCGCCCGCCGCGCCGATCGATTCGGCCCGGTCGTAGGCCGCCCTGGCGACGGTCTTGATCGTCTCCAGGTCCAGGCCGGCGCACAGGGGCGCCGCCGTCTGGCGCATGCTCAGGCCCGGGTGGAGATCTTTGGGGTGGACCTGGGCGATGTCGGGCTGGCCGGTGGCCGCCAGCAGGCGGGCGCGGGCCTCGGCGGCGCGGGGCGTGGAGTAGCTCCCGCCGGGGACGGTGTCGTCGTAGCCGATGACCGTGGCGCCGCCGACACGCAGGACCTGGCGATCGTCTGCGGCGACCGCCGCCAGCAGCTCGCGCCCGTGGACGGCGATGCGGGCCGCGTCCTCGCCGATGGCCTGGGCTCGGTCGATCGTCGCTTGGGCGTGCTCGAGGGCCGTGGTCATTCGTTGGTCCGATCAATGGCGCGATCAAGCCGCTCGAGCAGGATCAGCGTGCGGGCCTGGGTCTCGTGGTATTGGAGTTCGCGTTCGGCGACGCGCACGAGCGCATCGGTCGCCAGCTTCTGGACTTCCTCGCCGCGGAGCTGGTGGGCGTGGCAATCGTCGTTGATGTGCCGCAGGGCCTCGGACTTGACCTTCTCCAGCTCGATCTGGTGGTTCTGTCGCTCGTTGAAATCCACCTGTCGCTGCGTACGGTCCGCGTCTTGCTGGTCTTTCTGGTGCTTGAGGAAGAGCCAGACGATGTACGCGAGGATCCCCAGGATCGGCATCTGCAAGAGAAGATCCATCGGGGAGATGCCCTGAACGCCGACCTGGCCGATTACGAACGGCGCGTAGGCGGTCCCCACGACCGTCATTGTGTGCGTCATGGGCGCCTGGAACACCGCTAGTACACCTTCATCTCGAGCTTGCTGGACGTCAGGGCGCCGCCGGTGTTGCCCGCGACCGCCGTGGTGGGAACGAACATGAACTCGTCGTTGCCCTGCGTGTCCCAGGTGTGGTTGTCGGGGTCGGGCGTGGTGCGCTTGAGCTCGTCGGCCAGCGTCGCGTCGCCCGTCAGGTCCGGGGTGAAGGTGACGATCTTGTCGCCGTTCTTGTTCTTGAGCGGGGACCACTGGCTCGCCGCCGCCGGGTCGCTCGCCCCGACGGCGCATCGCCCGTAGAGCACGCCGGCCAGCGGCGTGCCGAGGACTGTGATGGCCGCGTCGTAGGCGAACCTGGCCTGGATGAGCGTGCCCTTGAACCCCTCGCGGTCCAGCACGGTGTACCCGTCCTCGGCGTCCTTGATCGCCTCGGGGTTGGAGCCGGACGGGGCGGTCGCCTGTGGCCCGTTGGCCCCGGCGGCGATGACCGTCTGCCAGGGCGCCGAGAGCGAGACGGGCGCGACGATTTGGGCGTCGGTCCCCTGGGACTGCACGGCCTGGGTGGATGCGGACATTGGCGGCTCCTGCGTGGGTGGTGGCGCCCTACGGCGTGGGCACGGGGATCAGGTTGGCGATCACGCCGGCGGCGACATCGCTGATCGCTCCCGCCGCCTCGATGAACTTGTCGCGCTCTGCCTGGATCGCCTCGATCTGCCCCGGCGTGAGCGTGGCGATGATGGTGGTCCAGCGGTCGAGCACCTCGCCGCGGGCGCGGCGGGTTTCGCTCGACAGGATCTCGAAGCTCTCCGCCTTGGCGACGGACCCGTCGGCGAGCGTGACCTCGCCGCCGGTGATCTTCACGTCGTTCTGTCCCAGGATGCGGAAGATCGTCTTGTCGCCGTCGGGCGTGGGGATCAGGATGGTCGCCCCGCCCACGGTCCCCTCGCCGACCAGGTCGAACCCGTTGTCGGTGCTGGTGGCGACCATCGGGTCGCCCGTTCCCTCGTAGGTCGCGCTCGTGCCGTCGGCGTAGGTCACGCGCTGGGAGTTGAGGCTCTGGCCCCCGGTGGTCAGGTGCTCGTTGGAGTGGTCGGTGTTGCGAAGCATTTCCGCCGAGCTGCACCCGACCATCCCGACCGTGAGCACCCCTACGCTGAGCGCGGCGAGCAGTATCGGGGCCATCTTCTTCCCGGCGGCCTTGGCGCCCGCCAGCGTGCCAGGGACGCCGGCCATTGTCGAGCCGATTCCGATAGCCAGAGTGTGGTCCTTGACGACGCCGAAGACCAGCAGGCCGAGCCCGACGATCGTGTATAGAGCGCCCAGAATCAGCGGCAGTTGCTTCTCCATCGCGAGTCTCCTTGTGGGTGGAAAGCCCGCGCCCGGGTTTCTCCGGGCGCGGGGCTGGTGGGCGCTAGTAGTTGCGGGCGGTCTCCGGCGGGATCTCCGACTGGAGGCACTTGACGTTCGTGAGCACGATCGCCTTGGCCGCGGCCTCGTGGGCCTTGGCGCCGTAGACGACGTGCAGCAGAGCCGACGCCGGACGTGTGATGTCACGCGTGACGACCGCCACACCGTTGAGGTAGAACGTCGCCCGGCCCTCGCCGGACGCGGCGCCCCCGTCGGGATCCCAACGGAAGCCCAGGCGGTTCGTGGTCCCGTCGTTGACCCCGGCGCCGACGGCCGCGACGTTGTCGCTGGTCTGGGCCGTGGCGTCGGACGTGAAGCCCGCGATGTGCGTGTCGTCCTCGCCCTTGAAGAAGCCGATGCCGTCGAACGAGGCGGCGAGCGCCCCGGCATCGGTGATCAGGTTGGCCGCGGCGTTGTCCGACAGGCCCAGCAGGAAGCTCTCCTTGTCGGCGGTCCCCGTGGCCGTCCACTGGACGTCGGCCTCGAACCAGATGTCCAGCCCGGCGCCCAGGTCGAACAGCTCGAGCAGCGACGACACGTAGACCTCGTCGTTGTCGACCGCGCCCGTCGCGAGCGAACCCGCCCCGCCGCGCGAGTCGGCGTAGGCCAGCGCGCCGGCGCCGTCGGCGATCGTCGCGTACCGCGAGGCGACGGTGCTCAGCGAGTCCATGCGGTCCTCGAAGAGCGTGCCGCAGTTGTGATCGTGGATCACCGCCGAGAGGGGCGCGTCGAACCAGAGGCCCGGGGCGCCGTGGGTGGGGACCACGCCGCGGCGCAGGTCCTGGTTTCCGTCCATCTGCCGCGTCTTGGTCGCGACAGGCTGAATCGTGCTCATGGTCAACTCCTCGCGCTCGTGCGCGGGTGTGTGTGCGTGCGTGTGTGCGATTGAAAAACGGGGCGGCGGTCGCCCGCCGCCCCTCCCAGGAGACCTGGGGCCGGATAACCCCAGGACACGATCAGGCGGCGATCTGGATGACCGCGGCGGCGGGCGCCCAGTTGATGCCCAGGGAGACCTGCGACTCGCCCTTCATGAACGTGACGTTCTTGGTCTCGTCGTAGTGCATGTAGGGACGGAACGCGCCGCCCTGGTGGATCATGGCGCCCACGGCGGCCTTGCCCTCCATCGCCGGCGTCAGGATGAGCGCGGCGGGCAGTCCCGTGGTGGTGGTGAAGTCGCCCCGGTACTTGCTGTTGGTCTCGTTGGACTCGTCCTTGAGCGTGCTCGGGAGCTGGTTCTGGACCACGATCAGGCAGTCGCTGATCATGCCCACGACGTTGCGCAGCAGGTTGTTGGGCAGGCTCGGGGGCTGGAAGTTGCGGTCGAAGATGGTCAGGTCCTGGAGCAGGACCTCCTTGACGTAGGGCGGGATGAAGCAGATCCCGCCGGGCGGCTGGTTGCGCTCCTCGCGGATGCGCAGCGTCTGATTCAAGTCGCGCCGGACGTCCTGCGCGCCCTGGACCGTGACGGGGTAGGCCGCCGCCAGGCTCGCGGCGGTCCGCTCGACCACGACCCCGCCCTGGTGGATGGTCAGGCCGTTCTTGGTCTTGGCCGGCTCGCGGGCCGCGAGCACGGCCATGATCATCGCCCGGCGCGACAGCTTCTCCTTGACGCGGCGGCCGTTGTTGATCGCCAGGGGCCCGAACTGGTCCCAGTGGGCGGTGTTGACGATGTCCTCGCGGACGTTCTGGTGGACCACGATGAACGGGTCACGCGTGATCACGTTCTCGTCGGTGGCGTAGTCCTGCCCGGTCATCTCCACGCCGCCCTGGTGCTCCTCGGCCTCGGGCGTCTCGGCGTGGTCGATGCTCTGCCAGGACTGACCCGGCCCCTTGTTCTTCTTCGCGAGAACGCCGAGCGAGTCGTCCCAGATCGCGTTGCGCTCGGCAAACTCCAGGCGCGCGGCGTCGTCGTACATCTTGAGCGCGAGGGCGCGGTCGCCTTCAACCGTTCCGTCCGCGAATGCGGGTGCGTTGACAGTCATTGGTTGGTCTCTCGTGTGGGTGCGATGAGGTGGTTCGGCCTCGCCGCCTCACGCCGAGTTGCCCGCCCTGACGCCCGGCCCCGATGGGTTGCCCGGACGCTCGGTCGGCTCGTCGATCGGAGCTGCCTGCGTCTCGCGCGTCGGTGGTTCCGGGAACGCCGTGCGCGCGCACGAAAGCCGCCACGCCCGGGTGGGGGCGTGGCGGCGAGCGGGTTGGTCGTTGCTGATCAGGCGGCGGCTATCCGCCGGCGTCGGTCGCGCTCGCGGACCCGGGCGGGCCGAATACCCCCTGGTCGGCGAGCTGGAGGATCATGGTCTTGCGGACGCGGTTGCCCGAGCTAGAGCCCGTCTGCTCGAGGTAGATCGCGCGGAGGGTCTCGTCGTCGGTGTCGAGCCATCGCTGCATGAGCGCTTCCTCCTCGTTGGGGGGGTCGTCGCCCTCTTCGCCGCCCGCCTGGGCCGCGAGCTTGGCCTCGAGATCGACGTTCTCGCGCTCGGCCTGCCGCTTCTCCCGCTCCAGCCGGGCGATCCGCGACTGCAGGTTCTCGACGGTGGACTGCTTGGGCAGCCCGGCGAGCTGCTCCATCGCCCGGTCCAGCGCGTCCTCGTTGTCCACCCCCTCGGCGGAGCAGATCAGGTTGCCCGTGTGCTTGTTGCGGATATCGACGCGGATGTTGGTCGGCCCACCGCGCCGCCGGGCGGTGGGCGAGACGAATCCGGCCCGCGCGTCGCGAGCCTCGAGGGTCTTGGCGTGCTGAGGGTTGAGCGTTGTCTGGGCCATTGGGGTCTCCTTGGGCCGCGGGGGTCCGCGGTGGTGTCTACATGAGCGTGGACGAGTCGGTCGCCACCATGATCGCCAGGGCCTCCTTGTCGGGGGCGCCCGTCGAGAGCGAGCTCTGATAGCGGCGGACCACGGCGCGGTACTCGTCCATCGTCTTGGCGGGCTGGGCGGCGCCGCGGGCGGCACTCGAGCCCACACGGATCTGGTCGCCGCTGCCACCCACGGTATCGTTGTACGCCTGTGTCAGCTCCATCACGGCGCCGACGACGGTGTCCTTGTTGTTGAGCCGGGACTGGATGTCCGCAGCCCGGTCGCCCTGGATCTTGCCGCCGAAGTCGAGCAGAGTCTTGAGCTGGTCCTTGCCGCCGGCGGCCTGCTCGGCCATCTCGTCACGCTGGTCCTCGTAGGTCCTGGCGTTGTCCGCGAGCACGTTGTAGTACGAATCGACCATCGCCGGGTGTACGCCCAGCTTCTGCTTGAACGTGTCGTAGTGCTCGGGCTTGAGCTTGCCGCTCTCGCGCCAGGCGGCGCCAAGCTCGTGCTCGTTGAGCCCCGCCTTCTCGATGATGTCCGGGAGGCTTGCGTTCTCGGGCAGCTCGGAGTAGAACGCCTCGACCGCGGCGTAGCCCGCCTGCGCCTCGGTTGACGGTCCGTCTTCCGGCTTGGTCGGGTCGGCGTCCTTGGCCGGATCACCCGGAGACGCGGGTTCCGCGGGCGTGTTGGGATCCGCCGGCGTCTCCGGGTCCGCCCCGGCGCCGAGCGAAAGCGGCTTGCCGGTGGGGTCTTTGCGGGTCTGGGAGATGTGGGTCTGGGCCTCGCGCAGCGACTTGGACACGGCGGCGAGCGTCTCCATCGGCGAATCGCGCAACATGCTCGGGTCCAGGTGCATCTCGCTCAGATCCATCCCGTGGGCCCAGGCCGGGACCTCCGGCGCCTGCTCGGGGGCGGGCGCCGGGGTGGTTCCGGGGTTTGCCTCGGCTCCCGCGGCCTCGGTGGCGGGCGCGGTGGTCGGGGCGGTGGCCTGTTCGTCTGGCGTGGTCGCGGTGGGCGCGTCGCGCATGGGGGTGTCTCCTGGGGGTGGGCCGGGCTCGGTCAGTCCTCGTGGCTGGCCGTCGGGTCGGCGAACGTGCTTGTGTCCGTGTTGCTCAGGCGCAGCAGAAGCTCACGCTGGTCGGAGTAGTTCCGCTGCTCGATGACCTCCTCGAGCTTGAGGAGCAGCGCCGCCTTGGAGGCGAACACGGGGTACAGGTCGGTATCGACGGCGGTGCGGGCGGATTCGGTGGCCATGTCAGGCTCCTTGTGGTTGGGCTTGGGCCTCTACGACGCGGCCCGCGGTCTGGATACCTGTCTCCTGGGCCTGGGCCTGGGCGGCGACGGCGAGCTGCTCCTGCGTCTCGCGCTGGACCTGCGCCTCGTCCTTGATCAGCCCGGGCTCGGTGATGCTCGAGTAACGCATGACCACGCGGCCCAGCGTCTCCTGGTCGATCCGGCGGGCCATCTCCGGGCCCATCTGCTGGAAGATCTGCGCCGCGGTGAGGATCTTGCCCAGCCGCTGCGAGCGGGCCAAGGCGTCGAGCCCGGTGTAGACGCGGATCTGGTAGTCCTCGCGCTCGAGCGGGGTCATCAGCTTCTGGCTCTCGGCCAGGTAGACGCCCGCCTCGACCAGCGGGAGCTGGAAGTCGTCGGCGATGTCGGTGTAGCTGGTGCTCTTGACGCCGTCGATCTCCTGCATCACGCCCTGGACCTCGAGGCCCGTGGTCCGCTCGGAGTTGCGGACGCTGTCGGCGATGCTCAGGAACGCCTTGCCCAGCTTCTGCTCGATCTGCCCGATCGCGTCGTTGATCATCGCGTACTCGCGCGGGGCCGCGAGCGAGAATACGCCCAGATCCTCCACCTTGCCGTCGCGGACGCGGCACTTGAGCGGGACGCCGCTATTCTGCTTGAGCTCGCGGAAGCGGACGCTGGAGTTCTCGTCCACCGCCGGGCGGACGTAGCTGGCCAGGTAGGCGAGCTGGAGGCGGTGCAGGCAGAGCTGGTTGAGCGCGAACAGGTCGCCCAGGTTCTGCTCGACGATGCTGTGCCCGTAGTTATCTCCGTCGGCCAGGTCCACCGAGAGGGCGATATAACGCGAGACCGGGTCGTCGCGCTCGTTGATGATGTGCCCGTTGACCTCCTGCCGCGTCCGCCACTTCCGGGACTCGGGCTCCCAGTTGATCATGGTCCACAGATCCATCATCCGGTCGCCGACCTTCTTGTCCTGAAGCTCCTTGCGCGTGAGCTTGGACTTTGCCAGCTCGCGGTCGGTCAGCTCGAGCGGGTCGGTCTGCTCGGACGTGCTGTGGTAGAGCACGTTGCCCGACGAGTCGCGCTTGGTGACGTAGTTGGTCAGGCGGAAGGGGCGGAGGCTGAAATCGTCGTTGACGCGGGTGAGCACGTCGCCGAAGACCGCGGCGTAGTCGAGCACGGCGAGCTGCTGGCGTCGGAAGCCGTTGGGCCGCCGGTTGCCCCGCTTGGACAGGTTCGAGGACTCGAAGAGGGCCTGGAGCGAGACCTCGCGCAGTAAAAGTGAGTCGGCGAGGTCCTGCTTGTTGTCGTCGGGGACGCTCGGGTTGTACAGGTCCTCGGGGTTGAGCTCGAAGCCGAAGGGCGTCACGCCCGGGGGTGCGATGGCCAGGATCAGCGATCCGGTGAGGGCCTTGACGTTGTGTGACCCGGTGCTCTGGTAGTTGTTGGGGATGGGGCGGTCGGGCGTCTGGCTGACGCGCGGCATCAGGTGCGGCAGGGTGAGCGCGGCGGCCTTGCGCTTCTCGTGCATCAGCTCGGCGCGGGACGCGTCGTCCGTCTCGAACTGCGTCTTGAGCTCGTTCTGGCTGGCCATCACACGCTCGGCAGGTTCACGCCGGGATCGCCCCCGGCGTTGGTGGATGGGTCGATCCGCAGCGATTCACGCCCGCGGCGCAGCTCCTCGGCCAGGCGGCGGCGGCGGGCGATCTCGTCGTCCCGCGCGGGGTCCTCGATGGGCTTGGGCGGCGGGGGCAGGGCGGGCAGCTGAGGGCTCGACTGGCCGCCGAGCAGGCCGCCGAGGTCGAACAGGGGCCGGCAGACGGGTCCGAATGGTCTCATCGCCCGGCCTCCTTTCGTCGTGTGTGTTCGCGCCGCAGCCGGTCGATGACCGAGTGGGCGCCCGCTTTGAAGGCGAGCTCCAGCCTGCCCCCGTCGGTGAGCTGCTCTGGTTTGGTGATGACCGCCGGGGGGTGCTCGTTGGCGAGCTGATCGATGAGCGCCGCCAGCACGTCGTCGTCAAACCCCTCGTAGGGGGACGGACTTGTAGCGTTGTCCATCGAGCCATATTCGTAGCTCGTGGGGGGACGTGATTCGAGGTGGGACATCGACGCCCGCCTTTCTGAGAAGTCGGCTCGTGACGGTGACACAGTCGTTGGCCGGGGTCCGCCCGCCCGTGACCCATCGCAGGACCGTGGGCAGGAGCGGACGCGGATACCAGCGCCGGCGGTAGTCCTGGAGCCCCGCCGATCCGGGGGCGTCGATCACAAAGACGCGGTCCAGGTTTTCGACGTGCATGACGTAGGCCGTCTCCGCGACGAAGCGGTCGGACCAGACCCGGCACTCGAGCACGGCGCTGTCATCGCCCATCTCCACGCCCAGAGCGACGTGCGTGAGCCTCGACCGGGTGGCGACCGAGACGACCAGCGAGAAGACCCGGCAGGGCTGATCCCGGAGCCAGTGGTGGGGTTTCCGCCACTCCGGGCGGACAAAAAGCCGTGGTCTGGAGCAGAAAAAGACGTACAGCCGCTCGGGCATGGTGGTTTTTCCTCATAAGAGGACGAAGAGCTAGTGAAATGCGTAGGGCGCCCGGCGCAGGTTGCCGGCCAGGTCGAAGTCGCCGCGGGGTGGCGGGGGCGGGAACTCGACGTCCGGGTACCGGCGGGAGAGGCCGTCGTGGAGCCGCTGCATCACGTTGGGGGTGTGGATCTCGATGAAGCCGTCGTCGATGATCGTCCGCATCGCATCGACCTGGGCGGCGCTGGTCCAGTAGGAATCGTGCACGCCGGCGAAGTTGAGGCCCCGGGCCCGGCAGTCGCGGGCGGTGATGAGCATGTGCGTCGCGTCGAGCGAGTGGATGAAGTTGGGCGGGAAGGCCTGGCGGTGCTTGCGGACACGGATCTTGGCGCTCTCCTCCTCGAGCAGGGTGTGGAGCGAGCCTGCGAGGGTGCGGATCTCTTTTTTCTCGTAGCGGCGGTAGGGCTGGACCACGGGGAAACGCAGGATCTCGCTCTCGAACTCGATGTGGTAGCCCTTGGCGACGATCGGGTTGGCGCAGGCCTCGAGCCAGTCGCGGACCACGGCGAGCGCCCGGCAGACCTCGCTCGATGAGTCGCGGACGATTTGGACAAGAAAGAGGGCGCACTCGCGGACGTGCTCCCTGGGCACGCCCAGCTTGGCCAGCCCGAGGCGGAGCTGCTTGAACATGCCGCTGTCGGTGACGTTGTAGCCCTCCGTCATCACCGGCTGCTTGATCAGGGCGCGGCTGAGGATGTCGGCGACCAGCGACGCGGCGTGGTGCCCGCCGGCGGCGAGGCGCCCGACCACCGGCTGCGCGACGCGGAAGACATCGCCGTAGCTGTCCTCGGGGTCGTCGTTCCAGGTCGCGGGCGTCATGTTCACCGCCCGGGCGGACTTCTCGTCGAGCGCCAGGGCGGCGTAGTGCTGGAAGCCGTTGTTGGACCCGTCGATCTGGACCGGCAGACAGGCCCCGTCCTCCTCGGGGCGCTCGAGCGCCTTGCAGGCGGCCAGGAACTGCCAGGGGGCGCCCCACTCGTTGGGGTCTCTGGGCTTGTCGGCGTTGTGCCAGAAGTCGGTCTTGAGCGGGCTGCGGGCGCACTCCATGAGCAGCTCCCAGTTGGCGTCCACCCAGGCGATGCGGGCGTTGAAGCTGACCTTGTCGAGCCCGTAGCAGTTGGCCGCGTGGATCTTGAGCCAGGCGTAGCCCCGGTCGGTCATCGGCGCCGGCGTGGCGAACCGGAGGCACCCGCGCAGCATGTCGCCGATCTGGTGGTTCATGTACTGCGGGCGCGGGTAGTTGCGGAGGCGGAAGTCCAGGCGGTGCGGGAACCAGAACCGCTCGTAGCGCTCGAAGATGGAGAACTCGTTGAGGACCAGCTCGGTCGTCTTGCGCTCGCCTTTGAGGCGGATGTTGTTCTTGCGGATGCGGACGGCCTCGCGCCGGAATCGTAGGTCCGCCTCCTCGTCGTGATCGCACTCGGGCAGCCGCGTCGGCTTGGGGGTGTCGACGCGGCTGGGCAGGTGGAGGATGCCCCCGCCCTGGCGCCAGACGGCGCGGACCGTGCCGACGATCTCGGCCTGCTGGTCCCAGTCCTGGCTGTTGAGCGCGTCGATGCACTCGAACGTGGGCTGGAGGTCGGCGCGGTCCAGGGCCTCGCGCTGGGTCTGGGTGAGCTTGCCGACCAGCGGCGCGTGCAGCCGCATGTAGCCCCGCCCGCCCTTGGCCCACTTCGTCGGGGGGACCACCATCGGGCGGTAGAGCGGGCGGAGGCGCCCGCGGGCCTCGTTGCCGTCGTCGATCAGCTCGTGAGCCCGCCTGGTCATCCAGAGCAGGCCGGTGGTCTTGCGGCCGCGGCGCTGCAGGTGCTTGTAGAACGCGCCGGTGGGTTCGCCCTTCTTGTCCGGGACCGACGACGTGTTGAGCAGGGCCCAGAGTAGCCAGGCGCCGGCGTGGATGGCGACGCGCTTGGACCAGGCCGGGTCCTCGAGCGTGCGTTTGGCGTGCCAGTTGACGTTCTTGACGGTGATCCGGCGGACACGCTCGGTGAGCGCTCGCATCAGCTCGGGGCCGTCGGCGGTGAGCATCTCCAGGTTAATCTCGGCGTAGATCGCGGCGCCGATCTCGTAGGCGACCTTGGTGAACTTGACGCCCAGCGGGTTCAACAGGCAATGGTCGACGGCGGTGTGGAGCGTGAGCACCGCCAGGCGGTCGGGGTCCAAGCAGAGCAGGACCGGGCCGTAGACGCCGCGACCGCGCGGGCCCTTGACGGGCAGATACCCCGGGTTGGGCGCGTGCTCTCCGTTGCGGATGCCGCGAAGCTCTCGACGGACGGCGCGGCGGAGGTCGGTGAACCAGTAGAGCAAGAGCCGCTCGGCGGACTTGAGCTGTCCGGCCTCTCCGCGGCGGATGGCGTGGGCGACCTGCTCGCGGTACATGCGGACGCCGTCGCGCGTGGACCGCGTCTCCAGGTTGATCTGGTGCTCGTAGAGCGTGCCAGAGAGAACAGATTGTGTGAGCGTCGCGTCCATGCGGTCCTCGGGGCTACTTAGGCAGTTGTGTTCCGGTGGTCATCCTTGATCTCCTGTGTCAGTAGTCATCCGGGTGCCTGTTCTCGCTAAGGTCGATGACCGCTGCTGCTAGAAGTATGATTATCAACATCATGGCGCTGAACGGGCACACAAGTTCAAGCACGCCCATCTACTCCCCCTCCTGTGTGTTGGGGTCTCCGGCTGGGATGATCTCGATGTTTGTATGCGGCCCATAGTCCCAGCGCACGTTGGAGACGATCTGCTGGACCTGTCTGAGCTTGGCGAGCATGGAGTTGTCGTACACGCATCGAGTGATCGTCCGTTCCTTGACGACCTGTTTCTCGGTGTATTCCTTCACCCCTCACCCCCCTGCCCATTGGGTGTGAGGCGGGAGATTTCGAGGCGGGTGAGGGCATTCATCAGCGAAACCAGATGGGGGCACCACACCGGTACGCTCACCCATTCACCGCTATGCGGTTCGTCACCGACACGGCACCCCCGGCGGTTGGCGATTGCGTCCGCCAGATCAGCCACCTCCCTCAGCGCCTCTACCTCTGTGGGGGGCGGGGATCGGGAGTCAAACGCGGCCTTCAACTCGTCGGCCAACTTCACCGCCTGATGGTCACGCAGGTAGTTGATCGCGTGCTGAACCGTCGCGGAGTGCTCCCCCTCTGCGTCCTCTTGCTGGTGGGACGGAGATCGGGAGTCTGCTGGCTCGATCGACATGACGCACAGGTCGCTAGGAAGTCCCCATGCGCCGCCGACCGTGATGTGTGTAACTCGAACGCTGATCTCTCTGCCGGTGTACTTGTAGTACGCCTCGTTCCACTCCCTGAGTCGAAGCGTGTCGCCGCATTTGAACCCCCGATCGTCCTTGCGAACTTCGTGGCGCTTGTCGCCGGTCCTGATCGCCTCGAACGGGCCAAGCCATGTCTTCAACTCGTGGACGATCTCCGTCGTCTCATTCTTCTCAGGCATGGTAGCAACCTCCGCAGTACCCCGAACTCGTGTAGATGCTTGCGCCGCACTTCTTGCATCGTCCGATCGGCTGCGGGTTCTCGATTGGCGTGATTTCGCCGCCCCACTCAGGTCCGGCCAAGTACCCGTCGCTCTCCCGTATCGCCCGCTGGACAGCCTCCGCGTACTCGCCGCGCGTGAACACGATCAGCCTGCCATCACAATCCTGTATCCAAACCACCGCACCATGAATGCCATGCTTCTGCCTCCATCGCCAGTACTCGTGAGCGGCGTCGAGTAGCTTCTGGGCAGCCTTGTTGTGGTCGCCCTTGACTGTCGATGCGACCGTGATTTCGCGCCCGATCTCCGTCTCATCACTCATTGCGTTCTACTCCTTGTGGGTGTCTTGGGTGGGGTGGATCAGGCGAGCCACCCGAATGACGCAGCGGTCAGGTACAGCAGCCGCTTCATGGTGTCGTCGTAGCCGAAGCGCTCGGCGTTCTGCTCGATTGACCGCCGCAGGTCCCCGTCCGCGTGCCGCTCGGTCGCTGCCTTCCAGTCCGCCAGCATCTCAATCAGGTCCACGAGGTTCATGTCATTGATGCCATCGGGGTGGTACTCAGGGTGGTGCGGGTTTCTGCCGTAGTGGTGCTCCAGGGCTGGCTTGATTCGTTCGAGCGCCGCCTTGTATTCGGGCGACCCGTACGTCAACGACTTGAGGGTCGGCGTCTCTCGGGCGAAGCTCTCAAACTCCTCTGGCGAGAACTTGCTGTCATCGTGCCACACGGCCCGGCGTTGCAGCTCGGTGATTGGCTCAAGCATCAACTCCCCGACCCGCCGAACATGGGCCACGGTCTCACGCATTACGTCGTCTCTGGTCATGGTGGTTTCTGCCATCAGTCCTACTCCTTCTCTGTGGGGGTTTGGGAAATCGGGTCTGGGTTCACGAGCTTGAACGTCACCACCCACACCCACGGGTTGGCGGTCCAGCCGAACCCGCGCGCGGCGTTGATCGAGTCCCAGAGCGTGCGGAACCCGCCGACGTAGTCGATCTTCTCGCGGCACACCGCTCTGCCATACCGGCTCGGCATGGGCACTCTCGGGCACGCTTGCCAGTCCACACCCTCGGCCACAGCGTCGTCTCTGCTGATCTCCTGCACCCGCTCGACGCGGACCTCGGTGACCTCCAGCAGCAGGCGCGACGCCCAGCGCGGCATGTGGATCGACGGGCGCCAGCATGATCGACGCCGACCCCTGCTGTCGTACTCATCGCCGTCTTCGATGTTCCATTCGTGCAGGTCGCCCGTGGCCGCGTACACTACATGGCGATCCGCGCCATCTGGACCTTCCACGGTTCTGAATCGCACGTTCTCATCGCATGTATCGGGGTCCACAAGCCCCCACGTCTCGCGCACCCACAGCCGATCGCCGGGCACGCCGTAGGGGCAGGCCCAGCTGCAATCGTCAGAGATTCCAACCGAATCAATGTCACAGGGATCGCCGTTGCACGCCCAATGCTCAACGCCATTGAGTACGCCGAAGTGTGTCGTCGATGGGTCCGGCTGCGGCTTCACCACCCGCCGCGTCTGGGTCTTGCGCCCGTCGAGGATCGCCCGGACCATCTCGCCCGTGAACAGGATGGGGCGCTCTTTGACCTCACTCCCGATTTCCACTGTCTCACTATCCATGTGTTACTCCTTGGGGGTGGCCTGGCGGTCGGGCGATGGCAATATCGAAACACCGCCCTCCCGCTGAGACACGCGCCTCAGTGGTTCGTGGTGGCCACGTCGTACCGCTTCAGGATGTGCTTCTCAAGCAGCTCCCTCGCCAGATCCTCCGACCCGGACGGCCCCCACAGCAGCATCGTGGCATCGCCCCACACCTGGTAGAGCAGATCGAACTCCTCGGGGATCGGGCGTTTGAGCTTCTGGTCCGGTTCGGGCCCGTCCATCGCCTGGAAGCAGGGTCGCAGCTCGACGCCCGCGAAGCCCGCCTCGTTGATGTGCCGGGCGTCCCTGTGCTTTTCGAGGATCTGATCCGCCGTCACCGCGTTGCCCCGGTTGTTGTAACACCAGAGGCACACGAACCGGGGCGAGGGGATGCCGAGCCTCTTGACCGCCCGGGCGAACTCACGCGCCTTTATTGTTCGACCACCAAACTCCTCCGGCCCCATCGGATTGATGACAGCCGCGTCGGTGCCGATCCCCACCGGAATCCCGCTCGCCTGCGAAGCGCCCTCGGCCATGCCAACGTGGAAGGCGTAGGTCTTGAGGGCAAGCTCACGCTCCTCGTCACTCTCGGCGAGGGAGTGGGCCGCGAGCGGGGACGTGGCCTTGTCCGACGTGTGGATCTCGTCGATGTACGCCCACGCCGCCCCGCCCAGCGGGTTGACGATCATCGTCCGGCCATACGCGACGCCCGCGTTGTACGCGTCCGCCAGCTTGATGCGTCGGATGGCCTCGGGAAGTGTGGCGCGGATCGCCTCGGTCATCTCCGGGCTGCCGTCGATCACCGGGTGGACCTGATCGGCAAAGTCCAGCTTGTGCTGGATGGAGAGCACCAGCCCGGCGGCGCCGATGATGCCGATGGCCAGCATGAGCACGGGTAGCTTGACGCCGGGCTTGGTGACGACGGGGCGGGGGGCGGGCACTCGCACGACCGGCGAGCCCGTCTGGGGCTCGAGCGCCCGCACGCGCCGATCCAGGTCGTCGATCCTCGCTGCGTTTGATTCCACGGTTGGGTCCATGTCGGGTCTCCTGTGTGGTGTGTCGTCGTGTTGGTCGGCGGTCAGGCCCCGGGCGGGGCCCTCCCGCGGAACAACCCGGTCAGTCGGTTTCGGGCGTGAACGATGACAGCACGTACTGGCCGTCCTCGATCTCGAGCACGAACCCGCCCGCGGGCGACTCCGCCGACGGGTCGTGGAGCTTGTCGCCGTGGTGGTTGCGCACGCGCTGCATCACCCGGTTCAGATCGCGGCTCGGGCCGCCGATCTCGTGGGTCTTCCAGCCCTCGTGGGCCTCGCGCACCGCGTCCACCTGGTCGCGGGTCAGGATCTGCACGTCGGGCTCGCCCTCGGGCGTCTCCTGGTCGTCGGTCCAGCCGTCGTCGCCCTTCTCGGTCGGGGCCGGGGCTTGCGTGTACTGCTTGTTGCGGACCCAGAACTGCTCCCAGGCGGCCACGATCGCCGAGACCTTGGCCGGCCCGAATCCCTTGAACGATTTGAGCTTGGGCATCGCCGCCGACAACTGCTCGAGTGTCGTGACCGCGTGGTCATCGGCGAGCTTCTTGGTTGTGGATTTGGGCAGCCCGCACGACTCGAGGGTGGACACGGGCAGCGCCTTCCACCCGTCCGGGTCGGGCGCGGGCTTCTCGGGCTCGGGCTCGGGCTCGGGGGCTGGGGGTGGCGCCGACGGCGTGATGGTGGGCGTCTGCTCGCTGGAGCCGAGCTGCTCGAACAGGCCCGGGCGCGTGTGCCCGGGCAGGTGCTCTTCGCAGATCGAGATGTAGTACTCCTGGGCGCTCTCGAAGGCGTCCTTGGCGTCCTTGGCGTTCTGTTTGGCCTCCAGGTGCACCGACCGGCGGCGGATGACCGTCTGCAGCGCCGCAGCGCATTCGGGCGGGAGCCTGGAGGCGGGCAGCTCTTCGGTCCGGGTGATGGCCCTGGGCGCGGTGGGCGCCGGAGCGGTCTCGGGCTTGGCGACCGGCTTGTCCTTGGGCGTCGCCTTGGGCTCGAGCTGGGCGTCGGGCTTGGCCTTGGGTGTCGTCTTCCGGGGTTTCGTCGCGGGCATGGTGGCCTTTCTCAGAGTGCGGCGATCGTCACGCGGATGTGCGGGACGTCTTTGGGTTCGTGGAACTTCTTGAGGATCTCGCCGGCGCAGACCTGGCAGTCGTCGCGGAAGAATCCGGCGTTGGTCAGCCCGTCGAGCAGGGCCTTGTCCAGGTTGTCGCGGTCGGGCTTGCCGGTGGACCAGGTCGGCGCGTTGGGCTTGAGCTCGCCCGCTCGCTTGCCGGTGCGGAAGTGCGCCTTGGGGCGGGGCATGTAGAACGTGACGTCCAGCGAGACCGGGCCCTCGAGGGGCGACGGCGGCGAGTGGTCGAAGGCGTGCTGGGTGATCAGGGCCTTGTGCTCCGCCGCGGACTTGGGCTGGTACGAGTGGGCGAACGCGGACCCGTCCTTGCGGTTGCGGGCGGTGTACCGGGGGCGCGGCTGCCCCTTGGGCGCGACCGGGATGCGGAAGCTGATCCGGGTCACTTCTTGGCGCTCCGCTTCTTCGTGGTCTTCTTGGCTCCCGACGGCGGGGTGTAGTGCTCGCACCCCTCGTAGTGGCCGCCTGGGTCACTGACGCGATCGCCCGGTTCCTGGGCCGCGCACGGGCAGTTCGGGGCCTCGTCGTTTTTCAGGTCGCGGTAGCTGGCGAAGCCCGCGGCGCTGGCGCCGGGCTCAGGGAACGCCTCGTCCTTGGTCATCTCGCCCTGCTTGATCGCGTTCCGCAGCCCGTGGGCCTTGATCAGCACGTCCTCGGTCACGGACTGGAAGTCGGGCAGGTTGAACGCTGCCAGGAACGATTCGGGCGCGACCTCGTTCTCGCGCAGCCATGCCTGGAGCGCCGTGATCCGCTCGGCCATCGGCTTGCCGTCGCCGGCGGCGAGCGCCATTGCGTCCTGGTAGATCGGCTCGACCAGGGCCTCGGGGATCATCTTCCAGACCGCGTTGCGGAACGCGATGCTCGAGGCGGCGTTGGCCGTCATGGTGATCATGTCTGGTGAGTAGCGTTCGCCCTTGCGGTTCTTGATGCTCCGCCGGCACTCGCCGCTGTAGAACGTGTTGGTCTCCAGATCATGCACGACGCCCTGGGCGACGACCTCGCGGTCTGTCACGTCCAGGATGCGGGCGCCCGCCCGGGAGTTGCGCCAGCGCCCGAAGCAGATCTCCGCCAGGCGGACGCTCTTGCCCATGATGAGCTTGCGCTCGGACCCCTTGCCCTTCCAGAAGCTGTAGAAACAGCCGTCGGCGATCTGCTGGTTGTGCAGGGCGTAGCGGCGGGCCTCCTCGATGAACCTGTCCAGGTTGCGCGGGTAGCGCATCGCGTGCTCGATCTGCATGTCGATCTGGGCACGCTCGAGGGATTCGAGCACGGGCGGCGGCGTGATCTCGATGATGTCGCCGGTGAATGTCTCGGGTTGCTCAGTCACGGACGTCCTCCAGCAGGATGGTGGGCTTGATGCGGTCGGTCAGGCGGTACGGCGGGACGGAGACGGAACCAACCTCGGCGTTGGTGTCGCGGTAGGGCGGCCAGTGGTCGACCTCGCTGCACGCCACGAACATGCGCATGACGCGTTCGTACTCCAGCCAGCCCTGCTCGATCGCGGCGACGTCGATCTCGACGATGTTGATGGCGTAGGGCGGGGTGTCCTCGACGAACACGAGCATGAGCTGGGGCGTGTAGCCAAGCTGCAACAGCTTGTTGAGCCCTCGCCCGTAGACCGCCGCGGCCATGTAGTGCCCGAAGTTGTAAACAGCCTTCTCCATGCCGGCGTCGGACGCGTCCTGGCACTTCTTCAAATCAACGGGGATGATGACGTTCTTGCTCTCGCGGATGTGGTCGATGCGCCCCTTGCAGACGACACGCCCGCCCAGCTCGCGCCAGAACAGCGAGACCTCGCGGCGCCCGCCCCGCAGCAGATTGACGGCCTCCTTGTCGGCCTCGATCTGCTTGGCCATCGCGTCGATCTGCTCGAGCTGCCCGGGCGCCATGACCAGCCGGCCCGGGTGGAGCGCCTCGGCCCGCTGCCAGACGGGCTCGGAGCTGTTGGGGAGCAGCTCCTTGGGCTTGCCGGGCTTGCCGTCCTTGAGCGGCTTGCCCGGGATCTTGGCGACGGTGAGGAACTCGTCCCAGAACCGATCGGGCTCGAGCACCCGGGCGTGGAGCATCGTCCCCAGGCGAGTGTCGGGCGTCTGCTTGTCCTCGGCGTGGTCCAGCGCGTACCGCAGGTGCGCCATGGACTGGCGGGCGGCGCCGAACGCGGTGGACTTGTTGAGCCCCTCGCGCTTCTTGTAATCGTCGAAGGGGACGCCCTCGTGCAGCCCGTCCTCGAGCGGGGGGAGCGGCTGGGTCTTCCAGCGGGGCTTGGGGCGTGGGATCGGCGTGTCGATCTCTTGGAATCGGATCTCAGGCATCGGCGGTCTCCGTGGGTGGCTCAGGCGCGGCGAGCATCACGCCCATGCCCGTCAGCAGACGGTGGGCGCCCTCGCGGACCTGGGATGGCTTGGTGGCGTCGTCGTAGACGCCGCGCCAGAACTCCTGGCGCCAGGCGTGGTACATCGCAGGCGTCGCGAACCCCAGCTTTTTGAAGTGGATCTGCTCGTAGCCGACGGTCAGGTCGGGGTCGCGGTGGCGCAGCTCGCTCTCGCGGGCCCAGTCATCGAGCTTCGACCCCTCGCGCTTGCGTCGCTTCTTCGCCTTGGCGCTGGGCGCGTAGTCCTCGACGAGCGCCTGCTTGACAAACCCCGCCGGGTTCTTGGGCGTCCGCTCGGCGGCCAGCTCGATCGCAGACCGGACCTTCTCGTCCGGATACCCCTCCGGGAGCGCCCGCAGGATCTCCCGGATGGTCTGGTCTTCGAATCCCTCATCCCGTGCAAACTTGGCAGCAGCATCATGCTGCTGTTTCTCTTGCGCTTCATGTTGCGCTTTTACCTTTAAGACCCTACCACTCTCGCCCGCCCGGTCGGGCTCCTGGGCCTCGTCATCGACCCGGGCGGGTCTGTCGCCCGCCCGCCCCAGCGGCCAGGAATCGCCCTTCTCTTCCTCGGGGACCCACTCGGCGAGCACCTCGAAGTTGACGCGGTAGAAGTTGCCGCGCTGGCCATCTGGCGTGTAGTTGGCCTCGACCACCAGCACGCCCGCCTCCTCGAGCACGCGGCGCACGTTGCGGACGGTCTTGGGGTCGATGCCCCCGCAGCGCCGGGCGATGGAGCTGACCTTTGGGTAGACCAGGTCGCCCGGCTTGGCGAACGAGAGCAGCATGACCAGCACGAGCTTCTGCATCGATGGCGACACACCCTCGACGGGCGGGGGCACACACCGATCGCGGATCATCATGGCGGTGGCGGCGTCCATCAGGCTCGCGTGTCCAGGTTCGTGGTGTGGGGCGAGACAGGCCCTGAGCGGCGTCCACGTCGGCCAGGACGCCCTGCGCGGTCGAACAGGGCGCGGAGCTGGCCCGCGATGTCCTCGAGCCCGTCGGCGGCTTCTCGGAGCCTCTGGGCCTCACGCTCTGCGCTGGCGACCGCTCGTCTGACCTGCTTCTCGAAGTCCGCGTCCATGCGGGTGTGCTCCTCAGTCGCTGCTGTCGTATTTATTCACGGCTCCGCACACCAGGCACTGCTTATGGTGCTGGCCTCGTCGCGCAATATCTACCGGGTTGGTCTCTTCCCACTCGTGCTCACACTTCCCAAGCCTCAGCACGCGAACGGCGTCGACCTGCCATTGGCAGAGCAGCTTCCAGAACCGACGATCAACGCTCTTTGCGTCGATGGGCCCTCCGAAGACTGACCGTTCGACGAGTAGGCGCCCATAAGGCCATCGGATCGCGTAGAGGCCGCCTTGGTGGCCCGTTACGACGCACGGATGTCGCCCACGTATATTCAGGCCGGCAGGACCGTCGAGCCATCGCATGTCGCCAACGTCGATGTGGTCCTTGCTCATGCGCAGGCCTCCGTGAGTTGCGCCGCGGGCCGGCGGTGGATGTACCGGACGTGGATGGATCGGTCTCGCCGGTTGGGCCAGGCACATCGGGGCACGCCGGCGAGGCGGCGCAGCTCGCGGAGGGCACGTCGCTCCTCGTTGTAAACCTCGGCGGTCGTGATCCCGAGCTCGTCGGCGAGTTGCTGCATCGGGGTTCCGAGCACGCGGGCCTCGATCGCGGCGAGCTGGTTCGGCGGTAACTCGTCGAGCAGGGCGAGCAGGTCGCGGTCGAGCAGCGTCTGCCGTGGCGGGTCCGGGTTGTCGTCGAACGCCTGGAGCGCGTAGACCTTGGGCGGGCGCGTCGTACCGGGCTTGCTCCGCTTGGTCATGGACCACTGGCAGAACGCGTCCCGGTAGTAGTAGCGCATGGACGTGAGCGCGTAGTGGGCGAAGGTGTTGCCCAGGGCGGGGTCGTACCGCCGGGCGCACCCGTGCAGGATCTCGTAGGCGATCCCGACCAGCTCATGGGCAACCGGGCGTCCGATGCGGTCGGCCCACTCGCCGGCGACGATCCAGGCCAGGCCCAGGTGGTCGTGTGGGTTGATGGCGCTCACGCCCGCTCCCTCCCACCCTCACCCTTGAGGGCGGAGAGGGCGGCTTTGACGTGATCCAGTGCGAGCGCGTCGGACAAGTCCTTGCCGAACAGGCTGGCGGTCACTGAGTAGTCCAAGACAATCTCGCAAAGTTCAAGCGCATCAATCGCCTTCCTCACCCCCTCCCCCGGATCTCCTGGGATGGAGGCGCAGGCGTTCCAGCAATCAACCAATCGCTGGGCGTCGGGTTCGCGGATCAGCACGGTGTCAGCGACCTTGCTCCACCGTGAGCCGTTGACCCAGAGTCCTAGCTGCGGCGGCAGGTTTGTTCCGCACTCGGCGTATCCATCGGAGTCGAGTTCAACCACGCCGACAGTTAGCAAACCCCCCGTATGCCTCGTCTCTGTGTTGGTGGGGTTGGTCACGATTCCACTCCACGCGACGGCCGCTCATTGCCCTTCGAGTGCTGGCTCGCGTTCGGGCAGGTCAGGAAATGGCTGATGTAGTGCGTCCCGCGCTTGATTACGCGGGCGCCGTTGATACTCGGCTCCAGGTCGTACACGGGCACGCGGCGCGCATCGACGGGCAGCCGCTTGTTGGCCGGCGAGAGCGTCCAGATGATCTTGCGTCCGCAGCTAGTGCAGGTCGTCGTCTCCGCGTCCTTGGGCATGGGTTGGTCTCCTTGGGATGAGCAGGTCGAGCAGCCGGGGCGCGCTCGGGAGCTCGTGCGCGTACGCGCCCTGCCCGAATCGCACGAGTGGCTGGTTGGTGGTGGTCCCTGCCGCCGTGGTTGGGGCACTCTCGGGCAGGGGGGCGAGAGCAGGAAATGACGCCCTTGTCGGACGCGCCGCTTGATGTGAGATTTCAGAGGCGGACTTCCCCGTGTTCACCGGGCCTCTCAGCCCGGAGGTATGCAGGCCACACTCACGGCTGGCCGCCTGTTGTTCAGGGATGGTGGTCGGGATCGGGTCGAGCCAGCTCGCCGGGTACTCGCCCAGGCGTGAGGCCGCGACGGTCTCGGTCATGATCTCGTAGGCCAGGCGCCCCGGGCTGGATCGGCGCGCACGACGAGCGTGGTTCCTGACGGAACGTCGGAGGAGCTTGAGCATCCGTGCTTTCCTGGTCTGATGACACGGAATCGCGCGTCCATGCGCGGATCGCGGCCACTGCGGCGCGGCCGGCCACCTCTGCCATGAGGTCCACCGTGTCTGGGTCAGGCCTGCGGTCCCGGCGTTCTGCCGAGCGACCGGGTGCAGGCGGGAGAGAAAACCCCCGGCCCGGACGGATAACCCCAGCGGGTTCGAATCCCGCTGGGGTCATTGAGCGGAGCGCGAGGCGCTCCGCTCGTTTCGTCTTTGCTCCGCCAAAGAACAGCCGCCCGAGGGCGGGTCGGCTCATCGCTGAGCGTCCCCGTCGCCCGGGCGGCGTTGGTGGATCGGGAAGGCCGGGTCTGGCTTATCGCCTGCGGCGACGGGTGGCTAGGAGCAGGCCCGCGGCCAGGGGCATGCCCACGCCCGGGGCGGGGATGTAGACCATCATGGCGCCGTCGAAATCGCCGACGTCGGTGCGGTTGAAGTTGTCGCTGACAATGCCGAACTGGGTTGCGTAAAGCGACATGTCAAAGCGGTTGGAGTCGGTCCAGATGAGCTCGCCGCCGTAGTAGTAGGTGGCGACGTTGGCGCCATCGACGTAGTCGATCTCGACGCGGGTCTCACGCCACTCGCCCGGGTCGTACTCGAAGCCGGTGTCAACGAGCTGGCTGTCGTCGAGCACGAGGATGCGTCCGGTGAACTCGAACTTGATCCGGGCGGCCGGGACGGAGCTGGCGCTGGGCGACTGAAGGAATAGGTCATAGTCGGCGCCGTCCTTGCGGCTGATGTTCACGCCCACCTTGAAGATAAACTGCTCGAGTCCGTCGGGGACCTCCAGATCGGGCGAGAGCACGCCGACATCGCTGTTGGTCGAGAGCGTGCTCTCCTTGCCGATGCGGAGGTGCTGGTCGCCCATCCAGGGATTGGCGTTGGTGATGATCGGGCTGTTGGGGCCACCAAACACGCCCCAGGCCTCGGGTGAGTTGTTGGCGAACAGGCCGGCCTTGAAGCCCTCGGGCGACTCAAAGCCGACGGAAAACATCGAGAGCTGGCGTGGCGAGTGCTCGCCCTGCCCCGGAGCCGTCAGGATCCGCATCGGATCGTCATCACGACCAGAAGCGCCCGCGGTGGCCAGCGCAAGAATCCCCAACGCGAGAACACGTGTGTGCGATGCCTGCATCATTTCTGAATCCTCCCAGTCCCGCTGACCCGAGCCGGATCGTCTCTCGCGCCGTCGCCCAGTCTCGGGAGATTCCCGAGCGCTGAACACAACGATCACTCGATACCCGGCCCGCAGATGGTCCGCGAGCAGTTGATGTCCTGTTCAGGGCGGTGGCACTCCCCCCCACCCTGGTCTCGAAACGAACGGTCCGAGAACCGTGCGACTCCGTTCCGATCCAGACGAAACAGACCACGCAACAGGACCCGCGACCAGCGGAGCTCTAGTTTTTTGTGGCTATTCGGGCGAAATCCGGGATCCACCCAGGACGGGCGGGTCCCAACGAACAGAGCCCGCCCCCTTCCGGGAGCGGGCTCTTGGGTTGTGTGCTTCAAACCGTCACAGGGCAAGAGCCCAGCGGCTGGTCTGAATCTTACGGACGACGGATCGACTTGCGGGCGACCGTGCCACCGGAGCCGGTGGTGTCGCCTTCGTCGATCGCGATGTTACGCGTCCAGAGACGGAACGCGAACTCGCGGGGCTCGCCCTCGAGGCCGGGGTCGGAGACGTTGGTGAAGTCGTCGTAGCCGAAGAACTTGTTCTTGTACTTGCCTTCGCGGATGTAGATGTCGCAGGGGAGGTCCTGGGCCTTGAAGAGGAAGATGCCGCGCTCACCGGCCACACCCTGGCCCTGGGCCACGATGGAGAACCAGTAGTTGTCGCCCGCACGCAGGGTCACGTCGGGGCAGCTCCAGACGAAGCAGTAGACGGGCATGCCGGAGTAGAAGTCACCGGTGTCGTAGACCTTGTCCACATCGAGGCGCTGCGGGGTGCCCGCGGGCATGTCGCAGTCGTTGTTCCAGATCTCGGCGAAGGTGTGCTCAAGGAGGCAGTTGGTCGCGAGGTAGGCCTCGAGACGGCAGATGGACTGATCATCACCCGGGCCGACCTGGAACTGGTCAACCGAACGGGAGCTGAAGAGCGAGCTGCTGGGGAAGTCGAGGGAGCTGAGGCCGGCCAGGTCGTAGTCGCCCTGGTCACGGAGCAGGCAGCAGTCCTTGGCGTAGATGCTGAAGCACATGTCCTGGCAATCGATCTTGTCAGAGTCGATGTCGTCGTTGTCGGTCCAGTTGGGGTAGCCAAGGTGGGGGCTGCGGAACTTGCCCTGCGAGCCCTGGATCTTCTCGTTGTTGGCCGTGACCCAGTAGTACACGCCGTTGGAGGCGCCGATGGGCGAGAGCCAGTAACGGGTGTCGCCTGTCAGGAAGAGCGGGCAGGTGTTCCCGTAGAAGTCAGGGTTGATCTCGGGATCGAAGCAGATCTCGTAGAAGTTGGTGTCGCCGAACACGTCGCCCGAGCCGGCGCCGATGAAGGTCGCCTCGATCATGGGGAACGAGTACTCCTGCTGATCAGGGCAGCCGTCGCAGTCCGACCAGACGAGCAGGTTGACATCGAGGTCCTCCTGCGAGACGTTGGTGGACACGGCCATGACGACGGAGATCTTCTCGATGCTCCACCAGCGGCCGTCCTTGATGAAAAAGTCGTCGGCCGAGTAGGCCTCGAACGGGGGGGGGGAGCCGGGCCAGACCTGCGACTGCAGGCCCGCGGCCGCCGAGTTGATGTTGCCCATGTCATCGACATCGCACGGGCCGTTGTCCCAGACCAGTTCGACGCCGTCCTCAAGGGTCGCGTCGGCGCCGCGGGCGGCGCTCGAGCTCACCATGGTGACGCTGTCCCACTTCAGAACCGCCGGGGCGGTCGGCTCAGCCAGGGAGACCCCGGCGGAGGCCAGCAGCGCCGCTGCCGAAATACAGATACCATTTCTCTTCAACATCGCATATCTCCTCGCGAGTAAACGTGACACTCCGAACAAATACCCCATGGGGCAGCGAAAGTCGCTGTCCCTCTTTGACGCTAAACGTCGCGTCCCCAAACCGATCTCGGAATGCACACTCACACCCTATGGGTTGGAACCGCACTCCCCAGAACCGGTCCCGAAACGAAACTTACTGTCACTACAGTCATATTGAGTTGGTCCACCCACGGCAAGCCCTGCGCCTCGAATTCAGATTCAATTCACTTCCCCTGATGCGCCGGTCCCCCCTCGCGCCACGAGGGCTCCCGGCGCCGGTCGGACAGGACGCCGGGTGATCGACCTCGCGCCCTCCGCAATCCGTTCCCATCCCGGCCACCGGCCTCTAAATGCAAAGTATTGTCAATATGAATGTTATGGGCCATGACTCGCCTTGCCCAGAATCTGATCAGGTTCACGGGCGATGCGACGGGCTTGCCGAGCCGCGCCCTCGCTCATGGAACTGAGAGCCTGAAACAGGCCGCAGCGCGCCCGGCTCGCAGCGGGTCCGCCCAGGGTCCGAGAATCAGGTCTCGGGTCCGGTCAGCGCATCCGCCCCGATCGCCCGACATGGCCCGACCAATCCTGGGGTTCTGGCCACAAGCGGGGCCGCCAGGACGCCGAAGGCTGCCCCATGGCGCCCCCCCCGATGCCCCAGCGCTCCGAGCGATCGACCCCCGCTCCGGTTGGCCGAAGCCCCGGACCGGGCGGGACGGGTCTCCGCCTCAGCCCGTCCCCCGAGCCCCCGCTGGAGGCGCCGCATCTGGAAGAGCTCAGGCAGGCGCACCGGCGTTCGCGCCCGCTGCGACGCGCCGCCCTCACGGCCTCCGTCAGCGGCTGGTCCACGCTCGCCCTCGGACTCGGCGCGGCGCCGTTCGCGATCGGAGACCTGCAGACGCTCGCCCTCTCGCTGGCGTTCATCGCGCTCGGATACAACGAGCTCTGCGCCCGGCGCGCCCTGCGTCGGCTTGAGATCAACGCGCCGATGCGCCTGGCGCTCAGCCAGCTCATGCTCGGGGGCGTGATCGTCGGGTACGCGGTCCTGAGCATCGCCGACCTCGGTCCGATCAGGCTCACGGCGAACCCCGTGGACGCGCCGCTGATCCAGGGCGGAAGCATTGATCAGGAGTCCATCGAGTCGATGACGCGTGCGCTCTCCGCCGCGGTGTACGTCGGGCTGATCGTCGGGACGGTGCTCTTCCAGGGATCGACCGCGATCTACTACATCACCCGCCAGCGAAGCCTCCGGCGCTTCCTGGGCTCGACCCCGGGCTGGGTCATCGACACGATGCACGCCCTCCGGGCGATCTAATAACCCGTGTTTTTCGCGCAAGAGGCGGTCCAGGATGGCCGGGGGAACTTCACGCCCTGGCGCCCGGTACAGTAATCGAACACTCGTGGAGGACCGCTGTCCATGCACCGACGCTCGATCCGAACGCTGGCGATCCTGGGCGCCCATGCCGCGGTGCTGGGCGGGCTCTGGGCCTCTGCGGCACACGCCCAGCCCCAGGCGACGCCGACCGAGATCGCCGAGAACCCCGTGCTCGTCGAGACCTTCGACGCCGCATGGAGGATCATCCGCGACACGCACTACGACCCGGACATGCTCGGCATCGACTGGGAGGGCGTGCGCGACGAGCTGCGCCCGAAGGCGGCCCGAGCGACGTCCAACGGCGAGCTGCGCGCCATCCTGATGGACATGCTCTCACGCCTGGGCGAGTCGCACTTCTCGGTCATCCCGTCCGAGGCAGCCCAGGTCCTCCCGGGTGAGGGGCGGAGCGTCGATGCCAAGGGCAACGAGGCAAGCGACGACATCGACACGAAGCCGGAGAACGCCCACGAGATTCACGGGTCGCCCGACGAATCGCCCGAGCAGGACCGCGACGAGCGCTACGGCGGGGGCAACGACTGGCTCGGGCTGGACGTGCGGGTCGCCGAGGGCCAGCTCGTGGTCACCCGCGTGGAGCCCGGCTCGCCCGCCGCAGAGGCGGGCATCACCCCCGGGTGGCTC
Source organism: Phycisphaerales bacterium (assembly GCA_029260375.1). GTDB lineage: Bacteria > Planctomycetota > Phycisphaerae > Phycisphaerales > UBA1924 > JAJRXR01. The sequence continues at coordinate 93,260 of JAJDDI010000047.1, forward strand.
ATCGAGCGCATCGGCCCCAAGCGGGTGGACAACGTTCTCAAGAAGCTCGCCGACGCGAGCCAGGCGGAGCTGGGCATCGTCGCGTGGCAGGTCTTCTCCGAGATGCTCTCGGGCCCCCCGGGGACCAGGGCCCGCCTGGGCCTGATCGACGGCGAGGACAACGAGATCGAGCTCGTGCTCGAGCGCACCGCGCGTCCGGGGGACATGTTCAAGTTCGGGAATCTCCCGCCTATGAACACACGCGTGGAGCACCGCTGGCTCGAGCCGGGCGAGATGGGCGTGCCCGAGGGCGCCCGCATCGGGCTCATCCGCTTCAACATCTTCATGATGCCCGCGGCCCCCGCATTCGAGCGCGCCGTGGACGAGCTGCGCGACGCCGACGGCATCATCATCGACATCCGCGGCAACCTCGGGGGCATCGGCGGGCTCGCCATCGGCATGAGCCGGCACATCGTCAGCGAGCCCGCCAGCCTCGGCACCATGACCATGCGGGGAGCGACGCTCCATTTTAACGTCACGCCCGCCCTCTCCACGAGCTGGGGCGATCGCGTCACCCCGTTCGACGGCAAGCTCGCGGTCGTCATCGACGGCGTCTCCGCCTCCACCAGCGAGATCTTCGCCGGCGGGCTCCAGTCCATCGGGCGGGCCCGCGTCTTCGGGCAGCGGACCGCGGGCATGGCCCTGCCGGCCAACATGGACCGCCTGCCCAACGGCGACGTCCTCCTCCACGCCATCGCCGACTACCACGACTCCACCGGGCGGCGCCTCGAACGCGACGGCGTGCCCCCCGACGTCCCCGTCGAGCTCAACCGGACCGACCTGCTCAACGGGATCGACGCCCCGGTCGCCAAGGCCGCGGCGTGGATCGCCCAGAGCGAAGACACACCGTCCGACGACTAAACTTGCACGAACCAGCCCGGGCGGATCCGCCGCGGGCGCCGGAGATCCTGACCATGTTTCACCGCAAATCCGCCCTTCGCGTCGCTCTGCCGGTTCTGGCCCTGTGCCTGACCACGCCTGCGTTCGCGGTCGAACCCGCCCCGGCCCCGACCATGCAGGACGAGGGCGAGTCGCGCGCCAAGGCGCTGGACATCATCGATCGCCACATCGAGGCCATCGGCGGCGCCGACGCGCTCCGCGAGCACACCTCGGTCACGCAGACCGGCAAGATCGTCATTCCATCGCAGGGCATCACCGGCCCGTTCACGTTCTACAACAAAGCCCCGGACATCTTTGTTGCGCACATCGACGTGATCGCGCTTGGGTCGCCCAAGACTGGGTACAACGGCAAGGTCGGCTGGGGCCTGAGCCCGATGATGGGCGCCTCGCTCATGGAAGGGCGTGAGCTGCGCGACATGCAGATGCAGGCCGACTACATCAGCACGCTCCACACCGAGCGGTACTACGAGGGCATCGCGTTCGCCGGGACCGGCGAGTTCGCGGGCCAGAAAACCAACATCGTCAAGCTCGTGGACGACGAGGGCTCCGTGACCACACAGCACTACAGCGTGGATTCTGGCCTGCTTGTCGGCTACATCTCGATCCAGGGCAGCCCGATGGGTGAGATCGAGGTCGCCACCGAGCTGAAGGACTACAAGGAGTTCGGCGGGGTGCTCATCGCCACCAGGACCATCCAGCACCTGGGCCCGACGGATGTGGAGATCATCCTCGAGAACGTGAGCTACGACAACATCGACGACGAGGTGTTCGTGCTTCCCCCGGCAATCAAGGCCCTGACCGAAGAACCGGAGCCCGCCGCGGCGCCGTAGGCCCGTCCCGCCCTCTCACCGAGGTCTCAACCATGCTGACGCGCCATCTGTGGACGTGCCTTCTCGCCGCCTGCTGCCTGACAGGCTCGGTCCTGGCACAGGCCCCGGCGCCCCCCGCTCAGGACGCATCCGAGGCGGACCGGGCGAGCACCGCACGCAAGAGAGCGCTGTTCGTCCTGAACCGACACATCCGCGCCGTCGGTGGCGAGGACGTCATCCGGAATATCGAGTTCATCACCATCCGAGGCACGGTCGAGATCGGCGGCGCCCCGTTCGTCGGGAGCGTGGTCTCCATGCGCTCCGAGCCGCCCCGCCTCGTCACCCGCCTCGAGCTGGGCCCGATCGGCACGATCGTCCAGGGCTACGACGGGCAGGTCGCCTGGACCGTCCACCCCAGCGCCGGCCCCGCCCTGCTCAAGGGTCCCGACGCGGTCTCGATGATCCGAAGCGCCAACGTCCGCGGCGACCTCCTTTACGAGCAGATCTACAGCACCATCGAGTACCAGGGCGAGGGCGTGTTCGAGGGCGAGTCCGTGTTCGTGATCCGCCTGATCGATCACGACGGCGTCGAGACCACCGAGTACTACAGCAAAGGCGCGGGAACCCGCGTGGGCGTCTCCGGCACGCGCAGCACCGCCGCGGGCATGACCCCCTACACCCGCGTGCTCACCAACTACACCGAGCACGAACGCCTCATGGCGCCGATGACCACCGTCGAACGCATCGGCGAGCAGGTCATCACCGTCAGGCTCAAGGACATCTCGTTCGCCCGACTCGACCCGAGCGTGTTCGAAGCCCCCGAGCCGATCAGGGCGCTGCTCGAAGCGCCAGCCGAAGAACCCACCTCGGGCGACGCGTCCCCGTAGTCGTCTCAGACGATCGCGAGGATCTCGAACTCTTTCACGCCACGCGGCGCACGCACGCGAACCGTCTCGCCCACGCGCGCCTTCATCAGCGCCTCGCCCATCGGGCTGGTGGTCGTGACCTCGATCACCTCGTCGCTGTCGTTGCCCGTGGACTCGCCCACCAGGCGGTAGGTCTCGATCTCGTCGTCGCCGACCTCCTTGAGCTGGACGGTCGATCCGATGAACACCACGCCCTCGGCCTGCTTGTCCTCGCTGACCACCTGCGCGGTCGAGAGGCGGATCTCGATGCGCCGGATCTCCGCCTCCTCGAGGCCCTGCTGCTCGCGGGCGGCGTGATACTCGGCGTTCTCCTTGAGATCGCCCAATGCCCGGGCGTCGGCGATCCGCTCCGTGATCACGGAACGGTGCGCCATCAGCTCGTTGAGCCGGCCTTCGAGGCGCCGCTTGTCGTCGGCCGAGATCACATCCATGGTCGTCTCCAGTCGTGGGGCCGGTCGGCGCCGACCCACAATCTATGCCGAGCGTCGCCCCCGGGCGAGCGTGATACCCCGGGCCACGCCCAGCCAGAGCCCCCCCATCGTCAGAGTCGCCAGCAGCGGGCGCCAGTGGCCGGGACCCACAAGGGCCGAACGCCCGGACCAGGCGCGGTCTCGCGTCACCTCGATCAACGCCGTCAGCGGGCTGAGCATGCGTCCGCGGGGCGGGTCCACCATCGCCGCCCCCTCCACCACATCGTACGCGCCACTGATCAGAAGCCACAGCGGCAATCCCGCGCTCAGCGCCACAAACACCCCCATCCACGCGCCCCGCACACCCGCGCCCGCGTCGGGACGCATCGTCGCCAGCGCCACCGCCAGCACCCCCCCGGTCACCAACGCCCAGGCCGCGATCGTGAGCGCGACCGCCGCGACAACACTCACCGGCCATCCCGAGAGCATCCCCAGCGCGTGCGGCCACACCAAGGCCTGCACCGGCAGCAGCAGGACCACCAGGTCCTTGAGCACGGCGCTCACCGGGGCCTTGCGCGGCGGGAGCTGGCTCAGACGCGTCATCGGCCAGAGCAGCGTGATCCCGAGCGTCACACTCAGCAGCAGCGTCCGCGCCGCGGGACGGTAGACCTCGGGCGTCACCGAGGGCGACGCGCTCAGCGACGCGAACATCACCAGCGTGGCAAGCATGAGGAACAGTGTCCACAGCAGCGCGAACGTGCGCGGCTCGCCCCGCCGGTGCGCCCAGTCACGCCGTCCCTTGGGCACGCGTCCAAAGATGTCGCGCTCCCGGGGCTCGGGCGCCTCGGCGTTGGGGCTCGCCCCGTCTTCGACGCGCTGCTCGGGGCTCGTGTCCACGTCTGAATCGTATTCCGCTCAGCCGCCGGTGAGGTCGAGCAGGACACGGGGACCGAAGATCTCGATCAGCTCCTTGCCCGCGTCGATCATCCCGGTCCGATCGCGCAGGGTCCGCAGGCGCTCGAGCTTGATGCTTTCGCTCACCTCGCCCGGCGTAAACGCCCCGGGAGCCCCGCCCCACCCGATGCGCCCGCCCCGGGTGGTGATCAGCTGCAGCGTTCTGTCCCGGGTGTAGGGCTCGACGTTCACGCCCGCGACCTGGGCGTCGAGCCCGGCGCCGCGCAGCAGCGTCAGCAGCTCCAGACCCGCCAGCACGTCCTCGCTGGGCCAGCGTCCGTCCGCGTCGGCGCGCCGGGCGCCATCGCCCGACGGCGCGTTCCAGCCCCCCACGATGACGCGCTGCCCGCTCTCGCCCCGCCCGTAGATGAGCGCCAGCGGGGCGCCGTCCCAGGCGATGAGACGGTCACCGTCGCGTGTGCGCACCGCGGCGCCCGGAACGCGCCATTTGCCCGTGATCAGCACCCCCAGATCCTTCGTACGGCGCACGCTTGGTGGCGACGCGAACCACCCCGTGCCCAGCAGCGCCTCGCCAGCGTCTCGGATCGGATCGCCAGACAGCGGGTCGGCGCCCTCCAGGATCTCCGCGACGAGCGCGCTCAGGCGGGCCCGCTCACTCGCGGGCATCCACGTCGTCTCGCCCTCGGGCGTCCTGGCCTCAAGCGCGGGCCAGAGGATCTCGACCTCGCCCGGCGTCCGCAAGAGCTCCCGCGAGGCGCGCTCGTCGAGGGCGCCGACACCGAACATCGCGCCGGCGCCGATTCCCAGGACCATGAGCGCCGCGACGCCCGCGAGCACGCCCCTGCGGGTGGTCTCGGGATCGCCCTTCTTGCTCTTCTTCTTCGCCATCGTCTACTCACTCCTCACGCCGGCGCGTTCGCCCAGCGCCCGATGAACCAGTCCCGTGCACAGATCGCTCATCGCGATCCCGCGCCGCGCGGCCGCCTTGGGCAGGAGGCTGTGCGCCGTGAACCCGGGCATGGTGTTGATCTCCAGGAACCAGGCGACCCCGTCGCCGTCGAACATGAAATCGACCCGGGCGAGGTGGCGCACGCCCATCGCTTCAGCGATTTCCACCGCCTGCGCCTGCATCCGCTCGCTCACGCCCTCGGGCAACTCCGGGTCGGGCGTGTAGCGGGTGTCATCGCGCTGGTACTTCGCCTCGTAGTCGTACGCCCCGCTCGCGGCCTCGATCTCGATCACGCCGACGCTCTCCAGGCCCGAGCCCAGATCCAACAGCCCAACCGTCAGCTCGCGCCCGTCGATCAATCGCTCGACCATCCACGCCCGGGCCGGGTGCTGAGCGCGATCGGCGCGCACGGCGTTGATCGCCGCGTCCCAGTCCTGGGCACTGCGGCAGAGCGAGAGCCCCACGCTCGAGCCCTCGTGCACCGGCTTGACCACGCAGGGCAGCGGGATCGGGCACGCGTCGTCGTCCAGGTTCAGACAGGCGCCGGACGGCGTCGGGACGCCGATCGCAGCGGCGCCCAGCTTGCCCGCGAGCTTGTCCATCGCCAGGCGAGCCGCGCCGGGGCCCGACCCGACGTACGGGCGCCCGTCGAGTTCCAGCAGGTCCTGCATGCCCCCGCCCTCGCCGAACGGGCCGTGCAGAACGGGGAAGACGACATCGCCGCGCATCTCGCGCAGGCTCGTGAGCGTCGGCTGTTCGATGATCTCGCAGCGAACCCCGAACCGCTCGCTCTCGCGCAGCGCCTGGGCGACGCTGGCAGAGCTCTCGATCGAGACCTCACGCTCCGCGTCGGACCCGCCCCCGAGCACGATCACCGTCGGGCGGGAGCTCACGATGAGCGCCCCCACACAACAACCTCCCGCTCGAGCAGCACACCGAACCGCCCGTGCACGCGATCGGAAACGAGGCCGATCAGCCCGATGACATCCCGAGCCGAGGCGCCGTCGTGCGTGACAATAAAGTTCGCGTGCTGCCCCGACACCTCGGCGCCCCCCACACGCTCGCCCTTGAGCCCGGCGAGATCGATGAGCATGCCGGCGCTGACCCGCTCGCCCGCCTCGCCCACGCCCTCGACCGCTTTGCGCAGCGTCGGGTTCTTAAAGACACAGCCCGCCGAGTCGCTCGCCAGCGGCTGCGTGCCCTTCTTGTACGCCATGCAGCGCTTGAGCTCGGCCCGCAGGGCCTCGGGGTCGCCCTGGTCCAGCGAGAACTCGACGCTGGTGAGGATCAGGTGGTTCAGGCGTGACCGGCGGTAACCGAAATCGATCTGCGCCCGGTCGAACGCGTGCTCCCGCCCCGCGCGGTCCACCGCGTGCACGCGGATCAGGTGGTCACAGGTCTGCCCGAACGCGCCGCCCGCGTTCATGATCGCGGCCCCGCCCACGCTCGCGGGGATGCCCGCAAGCTTCTCCAGCCCGCCCAGCCCGCGCCGCACGCACTCGGTGATGAGCTGGGTAAGAGGGGCGCCGGCGCCCGCGACGACGAACCCGGTCTCGTCGTGGATCGCCACATCCTTGAACACGCCCCGTGATAGATCGACGACCAGCTCCTTCACGCCCGCGTCATCGACGAGCAGGTTGGCGCCGTCGCCCAGCACCCGCAGGTCCGGGTCCAGGCGCACGCACTCGATGAGCTGCTCAACGGTCTCGGGGCGTGCCAGGCGGTCGGCACGACCGCCGACGCCGAACCATGTGGGGATCGGCGCGTTGGACTCGATCTCGACCGACGACGTCTGGGTCGTCATCATGCGCTGGCCCCGTCCAAGTACCCGCGGGCCACCTGCCACACCGGGCCCGCGCCCATGACGACCAGCAGATCGCCCGGGCGGCAGACGTTCTCAAGCTGCTCGATGATCGCCTCGAACGGGTACAGGTGCATCGCCCGCACCTTCCGCGTCCGCAGACGATCGACCAGGTCCGACGCGCTGACCCGGTGCTTCTCGGCCTCCGAATCGCGCACAAAGTAGATATGCGGCACGATCACGATGTCCGCCTGCTCAAAGCTCGTGGCGAACTCCTCGAGCAGGAATCGCGTCCGCGAGTGCTGGTGGGGCTGGAAGACGCAGATCAGGCGCCCGCCGCTCGCTTCCGGGTGCTCGCTCTGGCGCAGGGCGCGGAGCGTGGCCTCGATCTCGGTCGGGTGGTGCCCGTAGTCGTCGTACACACGCACGCCGTCGCGCTCGCCCAGCAGCTGCATGCGCCGGTCAAGCCCGCGGAAGGCGCCCAGCGACCGGGCCAGCGCCCCGCCCTCGGCGCCGCAGAGCCGCCCGAGCGCGAACGCCGTGGCACTGTTGACCGCGTTGTGCTCACCCGCCATCTGGTTGACCCAGCCGAACGTGGGCTCGCCCGCGCGCGCCACCCACACCTCGCGCGTGCCCGGGTCGTACCCGATGGTCCAGTCCGCGCTGGGGCTGAAGCCGATGGTCTCGACCTTGCAGCCCAGCCCGGCGGTGATCTCGCGCCGGTGGGCGCCCTCGTGGGCGATGAGCAGGCGCCCGCCGTCGGCCTCGCTGGGAACGAGCCTCGCGAAGCCCGCGAAGGCCTCGACGACCGCGTCGAGCGAGCCGTACACATCCAGATGGTCCGCCTCGACCCGCGAGATGCTCGCGATCGTCGGGCGCAGGCTGTGGAACGAGCGGTTGAACTCGCACGCCTCGGCCAGCAGCAGCCCGGGCTGGCCCTCACGCTCGCCCTGCGGGATGGTTTCGTTCCCGAGTCGAAACCCGACCGGGGCGTCGCTCACCGGATCGCTCAGGGCGCCGCACGTCAGCTGCGAGCAGATCGCGCCGACGATGACCGAGGGGTCCAGCGCCGCGTCGGTCAGGGCGCAGCCGAGCATCGCGGTCGTCGTGGACTTGCCGTGCGTGCCCGCGATGGCGACCCCGGTGACCCGCTCCATGCACGCGCCCAGGGCCTCGGCGTACGTGATCACCCCCAGCCCGCGCCGCTCGCCCTCGAGCGCCTGCGGATGGTCCGGTCGGATCGCCGCCGACGCGATCAGCGCATCGGCGTCCTCCGGGATGGCGTCCTGCGTCTGATCGAGATCGACGGGGATGCCCAGGGCGTCGAGCGTGCGGGTCAGGTCGGTCTGGTTCGAGTCGGAGCCCCGGACCTTGGCGCCGCGCCGGTGCAGGAGCTGGGCCAGGCCCGACATGCCGCAGCCCCCGATGCCGACGAGGTATGGGCGTGCCCACGGCGCGGCGCGTTGTGCCGCGCTCGCGCCCGCCTCCGTGCCGGTCGCTTCAACGCTCATCATGCCCAGAGTATCGGCCGCGCCCCCGCTCGGGCGTGAAGGCCCGCACCGTGGGCGTTTCCGCCTCCCGAACGCCCTCCGGACGAACGCCCGATGCCTGCTTGCTCCATGTCGCCCATCGCGTGTGCGGACGCGGCAAGGGCCTATCGTCCGCGACGTGAGCGACCCCGCGAACATCCTGCCCGGGCTCGAAAGCGACAGCCCCCTGCCCTACAAGCTCGCCTGCCTCTGCGACCTGCGCGACCGCGACGGGCGGGTCCTGCTCCTTCGCCGCGGCAAGGCGCCAAACAAGGGCCTGTGCTCCCCCATCGGGGGCAAGCTGGAGATGGAGATCGGCGAGTCCCCCGCCCGCTGCGCCCAGCGCGAGATCCAGGAGGAGGCCGGGATCGACGTCCCCATCGAACGCCTCCACCTGCTCGGGCTCATCTCCGAGGCGGCGTTCGAGAACGAGAGCCACTGGCTGCTGTTCTACTACCGCGTGATCGGCCCGGTGGAGGTCCAGGCGGGTCCCATGAACGAGGGCTCGCTCGAGTGGTTCCACCCCGACGAGATCGGGGTCCTGCCCCTGCCCGACACGGACCGCCAGATCATCTGGCCGCTCGTACGCAAGCACGAGACCAGCGGCGCCAACGGCGGGCTGGGCTTCTTCGCCCTTCACATCGACTGCTCGGGCGACTCGATCAGCTGGAAAGTCCAGCAGGAAACGCCCGAGACCCCCGGCTGATCCCGCGTCCGCCCGAATCCGCTTGAGGATCGAAACCGGAGGCGCCCGCTTCCGGAATCTATACTTTGTTCGTGCACCCCGACCCCACACCATCTGAATCCCGCACGTCCCCCTCGCTCGCCCGCGTCCTCGCCTGGGTGTGCTGTCTCGCGGTGACCGCGATCTCGGTCGCCCAGACCGGCCCGGCTGGCGTCGCCCAGCCCGTGGCCGTCCCCGCCTCACGCCAGGCCGACCACATCGCGGTTATCACCGTCAAGGGCCCGATCGACCGGATCACGTCCATGAGCGTGCAGCGCCGCCTCCAAGACGCCGCCGACGCGGGCGTGGGCGCCATTGTCATCGAGATCGACTCGCCCGGCGGCGAGATCGGCGCCGTCCTGGAGATCTCCGCGGCCCTCAAGGCCTCGCCCATCCCCAATACGGTCGCGTGGGTCCACCCCCAGGCCTACTCGGGCGGCGCGATCATCGCGCTGGCCTGCTCCGAGATCGTCACCTCCGACCCGGGCGCCATGGGCGACGCCTTCCCCGTGACCTTCGGCGCCCAGGGCCTCAAGGCCCTCACCCCCGAGCAGCGAACCAAGCTGCTGCCCCCGCTGCTGCAGGACGTCACCGACTCCGCCCGGCGCAACGGCTACGACGAGTTCCTCGTCCAGGTGATGGTCACCGACGGCATCGAGCTCTGGGCCATCCGCGACACCCAGACCCAGCGCCTCCTGCTCGTCAATGAAGAGGAGTACATCTCCCTCTTCGGCGTCGCCCCCGCCCGCGGGCGCCCCCTGCTCGGATCGGTGCCCGGCGCGCGGACCAGGCCGCTCAGCGAACGGGCCGCGCCCCGCCAGGAAGACGCCCCGCCCGAGCCGCAGGACGAAACCCCGAGCAACCCCGAGACCGACGCGCCCAACCCCGATCCGCCCGCGCCCGCTCTGAACGAGGACGACGCCATCCTCGCCGAGTCCATCGAGGACCTCAACGCGGCATTTACCCCGGCCGGCGAGGGCGTCGCGGACCTTGAGAGCGACGTGACGGACCTGCTCAGCACGCCAACGCGCCGCCCCGACGTCGCGACGCTCAACGCCTCACGCTGGGAGCCCGCGGGTTATGTGTGCGACGGCACCCATGCCGTCATCCTCTCCGCCCAGCAAATGGACGAGTTCGGTGTCTCCAGCGCCACCATCAACACCGACGAGGAGCTCAAGGCGTTCTTCGGCGCCAAGACCCTCGTCCGGGCCGACCGGTCCTGGTCCGAGTCGCTCGTGCGGTTTATGACCTCGATGCCGGTGCGGGGCGTGCTGATCGTCATCTTCCTGCTCGCGCTGTTCCTGGAGATGTCCGCCCCCGGCATGATCGTGCCGGGCGCGGTGGCCCTGGGCGCCGCGGTGGCGCTGCTCGCCCCGCCCATGCTCATCGGCATGGCCGGCTGGTGGGAGATCGTCGCGATCGTCTCGGGTGTCCTGCTCATCGCCCTGGAGATCCTCGTCATCCCGGGCTTTGGCGTGTTCGGCATCGCCGGCCTGCTCCTGCTCTTCGGCGGGCTCGTGGGCACCTTCATCCCCGACGCCAGCGGCTTTCCAGCCGCCCCCGGACAAAAAAACGACCTGCTCTTCGGCGTCGTCACCATCCTGCTCGCCAGCGCCACCGCGGGCGTGGGCATGTACTTCATCGGCAAGCACCTGGAACGCTTCCCGCTCGTCTCGCGCCTGATCATGGCCGGCCCGCGCGACGACGAGGAAGACGCGGCGTTCGGGGCCATGGAGCCCCCCGCGCCTCTCGCGCTGTGCGTCGGGCAGACCGGGCGGGCGCAGACCGCGCTCCGCCCCAGCGGGCGGGCCGAGTTCGACGAGCAGCTCATCGACGTCGTCTCAGACATGGGCTACATCGAGCAGGGCGAGCCGGTCCGGGTCGTGAGCGTGAGTGAGTTCCGCGTGGTTGTCGAGCGCAACGCGAACGATGGAGAGACCGCCTGATGACCGACCCGATGCTGATCTGGGGCCTGGCCCTGCTGGGCGCGGCGGTGCTGCTCGTCTTCATCGAGGTCCTCGTCCCCTCGGGCGGGATCATCGGCGTCGTCGCGACCGGCGTGGCGATCGCCGGGGTCGTCTGCCTCTACCGGTTCTCGACCACGTGGGGGATCGCCGGAACGCTGGTCCTGCTCGTCGGCGGACCCTCGCTGTTCTTCTTCGCGCTCAGCCTGCTGCCCAGCACCCCGATCGGGCGGGCGATGATGGGCGGGGGCGACGAGGAGCGCCAGGCCCAGCGGGAGCTCAAAGAGCTGGAAGAACGCCAGTACCTCGCGTCGCTCGTCGGCGCCGAGGGCGAGGCCCTGACCGACCTCCGCCCGGTGGGCAGTGTCCGCATCGACGGGCAACGCCACGAGGCGACCTCGGATACCAGCTACATCCGCTCGGGCGAGCGTGTCCGCGTGACGGGCATCGACATGATGACGCTCAAAGTCCGCCCGGCCACCAAGGCGTAGAGCCGGCCCCGCTCAGCTATACTGCATCTGACCCGGTCCATTGACCACAAGAGGAGCTTCACTGGTGCCAAATGCAATCTGGATCGTCGTCGGTATTGTCGCCGTACTCGTGCTGCTCGTTTTGGTCGCCATCGTCGGCCAGTTCATCAATCTCTACATCCAGGCCTACGTCTCCAACGCGAAGGTCAAACTCATCGACCTCATCGGGATGCGTCTGCGGAAGGTGGACGTGCGGGCCGTCGTCATCAGTCGCATCCGGGCGGCCAAGGCGGGAATCCCGATCTCGACGGCACAACTCGACGAGCACTACCTCGCCGGCGGACGGATCCACAACGTCGTCAGCGCCATCATCGCCGCGAAGAAGGCCCGGATCGAGCTCGACTGGGACACCGCCTGCGCCATCGACCTGGCCGGGCGAGACATCCTCGACGCGGTCAACACCAGCGTGAACCCCAAGGTCATCGACGTGCCCAACCCGAACCTGGGTCGCGGGACGATCGACGCCGTCGCCAAGGACGGCATCCAGCTCCGCGCCCGCGCCCGTGTGACGGTGCGCACCAACCTGCCGCGCCTAGTCGGTGGCGCCACCGAGGAGACCATCATCGCCCGCGTGGGCGAGGGCATCGTCTCCTCGATCGGTTCGGCCGATTCGCACAAGGTCGTGCTGGAGAACCCGGACAACATCTCCAAGGCCGTGATCAACCGCGGGCTCGACTCGGGCACCGCGTTCGAGATCCTGTCGATCGACATCGCGGACGTGGACGTGGGAGAGAACATCGGCGCGAAGCTGCAGGCGGACCAGGCCGAGGCGGACAAGCGCCGCTTCCAGGCCGAGGCCGAGAAGCGCCGGGCCCTGGCCGTCGCGCTCGAACAGGAAAACAAGGCGGACATCCAGAAAAACCGCGCTCTGGTCGTCCTGGCCGAGGCGGAGGTTCCTAAGGCGATGGCCGAGGCTTTCCGCAGCGGGCACATGGGGATCATGGACTACTACCGCATGAAGAACGTCATCTCCGACACGGACATGCGTACGTCGATCGCCAGGCCCGAAGACAACAAGTAACTCATTCGTCCGCGACCGCGAGCGTCAGCAGCGACGACACGCGGGCGCCGCGCCCCTCGTCCGTGCGCCACGGCATCGGCGGACGCTGCCGTTCCACCCGCCTGAGATCCTGGCCCGCGCTTGCCTGAAACGTCGGCGTGACCGGAGCCCGGGTGTCGATCGCCCCCGCGTCCAGGCCCATGCTGATGCGTGTATCGGGCAGCGCCGTGGGGCCCGCCTCCTGCGTCGGCGCCGACTCACCAAGGTCGTAGCGGTCGAACATCCACTCGGGTGGGTCGCCGATGATGAACACCGTGCCCGCTGGGATCGCGATCCCCACGCCCAGCGACGACGGCACGTAGACCGACCGGGGAAAGACCGCCGTCAGGGCGCCCTCGCGCCGGGCGAACTGGTCCTCCCAGCCATCGACCCCGTCGAGGCGGTAGATGCGCGTGAACGCGTCGTTGACGCGCATGTCGATGGGGACCATCCGCAGGCTCTCGCCCAGGGGGCTCACGTCCTCGGTCCCCGCGTCCACGGCTTCGAGATTGGACCACGGGTCGTCCTGCGCCGCGACGCCCGCCGCCAGAGCGCCGACGAGCAGAGCCTGCATGATGGGTGTTCGTGTCCGCATGGCTTGGTGGCTCTATCGGCCCGATCGCCCCCGGGCTTGGCATGGTCCTTGAACGATTATCGCCTGAGCACGATCCGGATCGCAAACGAGACGGTATCGCCATCCTTGAGCTGCTCGAGCTCCTTGCCCGTCGCCCGCCACTTGTACACCGCGTCGAGAAGCGGCTCATCCACCTCGCGCGAGCCGGTGTGCAGGGTCCTTCCCTCGTGCCGGATGAACTCGGCCTTGACCACCCGCCCGTCCTTTCCGAAGCTGATCATCACGACCGGGTTGCGCGGCAGACGGGTCAGCAGGGTGGTCGTCCGCCAGCGGGGGCGGACGGTCTTGATCTCCAACCCCTTGCGGGCCAAGGGCTTGCTCCAGTCGTCGAGATCGACCGCCTCCTTCAGAGCCGTCGCGACCGACTCCCGGTCGCTGGGCAGTCCCGCGATGTCGTCGGCGCCCGCCTGGGCGCCCTCCTCGGTCGTGTCCTGCTCGCCCTTGCCCTGATCCTGCTGCTGGGGGCTCTCCCTGGGCGAACCGCCCGAGGGCGGAGCCTGGACCTGCTCGGGGGCCGGGGGCAGGCCCCACGCGTTCAGGCGGAGCGCCCCCTCGCCCGCGGGAACAGTGTTCGCGGATTCGCGTGGCGCGATCGCCAGCGAGGGCGCCGGCTCCAGCTCCTGAGGGGATGGAGGCGAGGCGGCGGTCAGCGCCTCGCCCTGCGCCGGGCCGACCGGGGCCCGCTTCGACGCCGCGTCCTGGGCCTCTGATCGGCGGGGCTGGGCCGCCCGCTGCTCGCTGGGCTCGCCCACGGGCGCCATCGAGAGCGCGGGCTGCTCCGTGTCGCTGATCTCCCCCTGCTGCTGCGGCGTCGCCTCGGCGAACCCGAGCCAGTTGATCGAGACCGAGGTCGAATCCTGCATGCCCAGCGTTGGCTCGGGCGGGTTCTCGCTCGCGTCGAGCATCGATGACTTGGGCGCGTCGCCCGAGCCGGGCGCGCCCGCCGACGAACCGATCACCGCCAGCCCGCCGGCCAGGTGAACTGCGAGGCTGATCAGCCCCCCGATCAGCAGCCACGGGTTGGAGGTTGGTCCCTGGTTCATGCCGCTCGCCTCAGCAACGCGTCCGGTTCAAACTGTGGTACCGCTGATCGCTCATCCAGGTTCGGTCTCCGCCGGCCCCGTGGGCACGAACCCCCGCCCGGTGGGTTGGGGATTGGTCTCGGGCGCCGCCTGAGGCGCTGGGTCGCCAGCGCCCGGGCTCGCCCCCTTGGCCGGGCGTCCGATGACGCTGAACTCCCCAATCCCCTCCGCGTTGAGCGTGTCGGCGAGCTGGATCAGATCACCCGCCCGACCCTGCGCATCGACCGCCAGCAGCAGGGGCGCCGCCTCTCCACGCTCAACGCGCAGCGCCCGCACGCGGTCGCCGATCTCGCTCAGCGCCGCCGCCTCGCCCTCGACAAACAGCGTCCCGCGCTCGTCGATGACGATCGTGATCGCGGGCGTCCGCTCGGCGCTGCGACCGGCCGAGAGCTCGGGCAGCTTCACATCCATCACGTCCGCCCGCACCATCAGCACCAGCGAGAAGACGAAGAACGTCAGCAGCAGAAACACCACGTCGATCAGCGGCGTCATCTCGAGGCGGACATCCGGGCTGGCTCGGCGGACCGATCTCATCGCCCAAGCTTATCTCGACGGGCGGACGTACTCTCGCCCGCCCCAGCTCGTGGGCGTTCCCCGCTCCAGATCGCGTGCCGCGGACCGGAGGATCGAGCCCGTGAGCCACGCGCCCAGGGGCGTGAGCACCACCGTCCACAGCGGCGCCCGACCCGAGCGGAGCACCGTCAGCACCCCCACCAGCCAGATGACCAGCCCCATGCCGCCCGAGCCGACACCGATCCAGCCCAGCGGGTTCCCCGCGAGCACGAGCGAGACGCCCACCAGGAGCGCCCCCAGCCCGCACAGGGGCAGGACGGTTCCCATCGCCCGCGCCACCCGCGCGTGCCGGCGCAGGCGGGCGCTCTTGCGCCCGGCGCTCTCGGTGTAGATCCGCTTCCAGCCCCGCGTGTAGTCGTCCCAGTCGTCGTACATCGAGCAGCGGACCATCCCCCCCGCCAGCAGCAGCGACGCGCCCGCGCCCGTACGCCGGACGAGTTCCGCCAGCGCGATGTCCTCGAGCAGCGCGTCGCGCACGGGCTCGTGCCCCCCGATGGCGTCGTAGACATCGCGCCGGAAGAGCATGAACTGCCCGTTGGCGAACGCTCGCCGGCGCTGGGCGTCGTCGGTTGAGGCGTGCGCCAGCGGGAACTGACGCACCAGCTCAAACCCGCTCATCGGCTGGACCACCCGCTCGTACCAGCGCGCGTTGGTCAGCGTGCTGAGCAAGCTCAGCAGCCCGTCGTTGCGCTGACGCGCGATCGCCAGCGTCGCCCGCACGCACTCGGGGTCGAACGCCGTGTCCGCGTCGGTGAACAGCAGCCAGTCCGCGTCCGCGGCGCCGCGTGACGTCTCGACCCCCGTGTACACCGCGTGGACCTTGCCCGCCCAGTCCTCGGGGCACCGCTCGATCTCCAGGACCTCGAACCGCTCGTCCTCCCCGATCGCCCCGCGGGCCTCGTCGAGCGTGCCGTCGGTGCAGCGGTCCAGGCAGAGCACGACGCGCAGGTCCTCGTGCGTCTGGGCCCGCAGCGACACGACCAGACGCCCGATCTTGCCCTGCTCGTTGTGGGCCGGGACCACGACGCAGACCCGTCCCTCTGGCGGGTGCTGGCGGGCCAGCTCGATGCCCCGGTCGGCGCTGGGCAGGTCGCGAGCCGTGCGCCCCACGCGCGCCAGCACGATCGACCAGACCCCGCCCAGACCCACGGCGCCCAGTGAGAGCAGGACCAGGATGACCAGCAGCAGAGCGTCCATGCGTGGGCAAGCGTACCGGCGCCGAGCGTACGCTTCCGCGATGGACGCGCCCGACCCCGCATCACCCCCGACATTCTCCCGCGAGGCGTTGCGAGAACTCGACCGCCGATGCGTCGAGCAGTTCGGGATCCCGTCGATTCTTCTGATGGAGAACGCCGCGATCGGGATGTGTGGGCACACGCTCGCGTTCATGCGCGAGAAAGGCTCAACGGGCGCCCTCATCGTCGCGGGCCCGGGCGCCAACGGGGGCGACGGGCTCGCCCTGGCCCGCCACCTGCACAACGCCGGCGTCCCTGTGCGGATCCTCATGCTCCGCGAGCCCAGGCCCGGGACAGACGCGGGAACCCAGCATGTCATCTGCGCGAGGATGGGCCTGCCCATCTCCACGCTCGAAGACCCCGCCGGCGCGTCCCGAGCGCTGGGCGCCCGCCTGAGCGAGCTGGCGCCCTCGCCCGTGCTCATCGACGCGCTTCTGGGCACCGGGCTGGACCGGGACGTCTCGGGCCCGGCGCTGGACCTGATCGAGGCGATGAACGCCTCGCCCTCGCCCGTGATCGCCGCGGACCTGCCCTCGGGCATGGACGCGGACACCGGATCGCCCCGAGGCGCCTGCGTCCGGGCGGAGCTGACCTGCACGTTCGCCGGGCTCAAGCGCGGGCTCGCGGCGCCCGGCGCCGGCGCGATGACCGGGCGCGTCGAGCTCTGCCCGATCGGCGCCCCGCCAGAGCTGGTCCAACAGCTCCGCGATCCGGGCTGATCTGGGCGAGGCCTGTTGACACTGGCGGCGGGGCGCCGCACGATTGGGGTGAACGGAGACTCGATATGTCTGTCCGGATGGAACTCTCTCGAATCCTGATCCGCGAGCTGGTGGACTACCAGATCATCGAGCTGCGCGAGGCCGAGGAGTTCACCGACGAGGATGGGACGGCGCAGGTCCGCCAGATCGAGGACGGACGCACGTTCCCCATCGTCATCGGGCTTCCCGAGGCCCAGGCGATCGAACGTCGCCTCAGCGGCGTGGAGATCAAACGCCCCCAGACCCACGATCTGCTCGCGAGCATCATCGAGTCACTCGGGGGCAGGCTCGACAGCATCGCGATCACCAACCTGCAGGAGCACACGTTCTTCGCCGAACTTCGCCTGAGCAAAGCCGACGGGACGGGCGTGAACGTGGACTGCCGCCCGAGCGACGCGATCGCCCTGGGCATCTCGGAGAACGTGCCGATCTATGTCGCCGAGCACGTGCTCGAGGAGGCGACGCGCGAGCCGCCCGAAGAGCCCGAGGCGTTCCTCGACGACGAGGACGACGCGTGAGCGAGCCCCACGCGCCCGACCCCCAGTCTCGCCCCCCCCTGACCGACCCCGACCCGCACGTGATGCCCGCGGCCTACGTCACGGCGGACGTCCCCCCCATCGGCGGCGTGCTCAAGCAACGCGACGAGGACTTTTTCGTCGAGGAAATCCCCCTGATCGAGCCCAGCGGCGCCGGCGAGTACATGCATCTGTTTGTTGAGAAGCAGGGCCTGAGCACGCTGGACCTCGTCGATGTCCTCGCGAGACACTTCGGCGTCCGGCGCGAGGCGATCGGGTACGCCGGGCTCAAGGACAAGCGCGCTATCACGCGCCAGGTCGTCTCGGTCCACGCCCCGGGCAGGACGCCCGAAGACTTCCCCATGCTCGATCGGAAGAACGTGGGCATCCTGTGGGCGGACCTGCACCACGAGCCCATCCGGCGCGGCCAGCTCACCGGCAACCGGTTCTCCATCCGCGCCCGCGAGGTCAGCCCCGCCGGCATCGTCCACGCCCAGCGGGCCCTGGGCGCGCTCGAGCAAGTCGGCGTCCCCAACCGCTTCGGCGTCCAGCGCTTCGGCTACCTCCGAAACAACCACCTCATCGGTCGCGCCCTCGTGCTCGGACTCCACCAAGAGGCCTGCGACCTCATGCTCGCCTCCCACGATCGCTCGCCCCCCTCACAGACCGATGCCCGCATGCTCTACGACGAGAGCGACTTCGGCGGCGCCTACGACCTCTTCCCCCAGAACTACAGGGGGGAGCGCACCGTCCTCCGCATGCTCTCGTCGAGAAAGACCCCCGCCCAGGCGCTCGCGAAACTCGACAAATCGGTGCGGTCCTTCTACATCAGCTCGCTCCAGTCGTGCGTGTTCAACGCGGTGCTCGACCGTCGCATCGAGCGCGGCACGCTCGGGGAACTGTGCCCGGGCGACCTCGCCTTCGTGCACGAGGACCGCTCGGACCTGCCCGTGAGCGAGCTGGACCTTGCCGACGATGGCCCCGGGTCCGTGCCGGCCCGGTTCGACGCGTTCGAGCTGAGCCCTTCGGGTCCGATGTGGGGCTCGGCCATGCCAGTCGCCCGGGAAAATCCCGGGGAAGACGAGCACGCCGCCCTCGCGGCCTTCGGCATGGAACCGGGCGACTTCGCCAAGGCCGACAAACGCCTGGGCGAGATGCTCGAGGGCGCCCGACGCCCGCTGCGGGTGCGCGTCAAGGACCCGGAGGTCGAGGCGGGTGTGGACGATCGCGGCGCCTACATCCGCTGCGCCTTCGAGCTGCCCCGAGGCGCCTTCGCGACCACCGTCATGGACGAGGTGCTCAAGGGCGACGCCGCCCGGGGGCACGTGTGAGCGATACCCCCCCGATCTCGCCCCCCGTTTCACTGGTCTGCTTCGACTGGGGCGGGGTGATCCTGAAGATCTGCCGAAGCTTCGCCCAGGGCTGCGAGCGAGCAGGGCTCGATGTCCGTATCGACACGGATGACGCCGATCTCTACTCCGTGCAGCGGACCATCTCCGCCCGCTACCAGGTGGGCGAGCTGAGCGAGAACGCCTTCTTCACCGACGTCTCGCGGTCCACCGGCGGCGCCTACTCGCCCGACGAGATCACGCTCATCCACGACGCCTGGCTCATCGAGGAGTACCCGGGCGCCAGTGAGCTCATCGACGAGTTGCACGCGCTCGATGGCGTCCAGACGGGCATGCTCAGCAACACCAACGCCCGCCACTGGGCCCGGCGCGAGCGGGACTTCACAGCCGCCGGGCGCCTCCACCACCAGCACGCGTCGCACCTGCTTGGCCTGGCCAAGCCCGACGCTCGGATCTTCCGCGCCTTCGAGCGCGAGACCGGACGAACCTCGGGCGAGATCGTCTTCTTCGACGACCTGCCCGAGAACATCGACGCGGCCACCAGCGCCGGCTGGCGGGGCGTGCGGATCGATCACGAGGGCGACACCGGAGCGCAGATGCGCGAGGCGCTGATCGCGTTAGGGATTCTGTAGCGCGCCGTCAAGCTGGATCTCGACATCCAGCTCCACCGTCCGCGGCATCAGGCACTCGCGCTGCGTGCAGACCTGGAACGTCACGCCCAGCACCGGATTCCCCGGCGTCGCCCCCACGCCCGGCGCCAGCTCAATCGCGACCTCGAACTCGATCGTCCCGTGGTGCACCCGGATCGGCGCCACGCCCTCGATGCCCAGGTCCAGCAGCTCACCCTCGGGGTAGTCCGCGTACACCGCCACGCCCCGCCCGCGCACGAGCCCGACGCGTAGGGGGATGAGCCCCTCGCCCCCCTCGCCCGGGTCCGCCGCGACCATGTGCATGCCCTCGGGCACAACCAGGCGCAGCATAAACGACGCGGGGGTCTGCTCATCGAGCTTCACCTGTTCGGCGCTGGCGTGGACCTCTACATGCGACTGGGCCGCCGCGACGGGCAGCGGCGCGTTCTTCGCCTCGCCGAACTCGACACGATCGCCAAGCTCCTGGTGCAGGCGGAGCAGACGCAGCAGGTGGCGCAGCGCGTTGACCGTTGAGGCGGGCGAGTCGCTGATCTGCGGGCTCAGCGAGGCCAGCGTCCCGATGGCGCGGTCAAGCCAGACGTCCTCGCCGGTCGCCTCGTGCAGATCGATCAGGGCGCCGAGCATGACCGACGACGCGCAGGGCACGGCGCCGTCATAGCTCGTCCGCGTGCGCACAAACAGGTCGTCCTGATCGGCGCGGGTGTCAAAGTAGCCGCCCTGGGGGTCGGCGAACGCATCATGGGCGAGATTGGCGATCTCGACCGCCGCGTCCAGGCGCCACCCGTTGCGGCTAAAGCCGGACCGATGCAGGGCGACCAGCCCCGTGATGAGCATCGCGTGGTCCTCGAGGAACGCGGGCGTCTTGGCCGAGCCCGCCCGCGCGACGCGAAGCAGCGTGCCGTCTTCGGCCCGCATGTGCTCGAGGATGTACCTCGCCGCGTGGTCGCCCGCCTCGAAGAAGCGCACGTCGTCGAACAGGTCCGCGCCGCCCGCCAGCGCCTCAAGCAGCAGCCCGTTCCACGCGGTCAGGACCTTGTCGTCCAGGTGGGGCTGCTCGCGTGTCGCGCGGACGTCATAGAGCGCCGCGTTGATCCGGTCAATCGTCGCGAGCAGGTTATCCTCGCTCAGACCCATCGCCCGGGCGAGATGCTCGGGGCGATCGGACAGACGCAGCACGTTCTGCGCCGGGTCGTCCGGGTGGTGCGGGTCCTGGAAGTTCGTCCCCTGGTCGAGCCCGTACAGCGTGATCGCCAGCTCCGCGTCCTCGGGCGCCAGGGCGGCGCGGACCGACTCGGGCGTCCAGAGGTAGTTCAGGCCCTCGCGGTGGTTCACCTCCGCGTCCTGGGCGCTGAAGAACCCCGTGGCCCCGGGCTCACCCGGCGCGGTCATCTCGCGCAGCGTGTAGTCGAGCGTGCGCCGGGCGGTGCGCCGGTAGAACGCGTCATCGTCGCTCGCCGCGGCCCGGGCGTACAGCGTCGCGAGCTGCGCGTTGTCGTAGAGCATCTTCTCGAAGTGCGGCACGGTCCAGGTGTTGTCCACGCTGTAGCGGTGGAACCCGCCCCCGACCTGATCGTTGACGCCCCCGATGGCCATCTTGTCGAGCGTGGTCCGCAGGGCCGCGTCGATCGCGGTGCGCGTGTCGTCGTCGCCCGCGTCCTTCCGCGCTTCGAGCAGCAGGAACAGGTTCGACGCCTGGGGGAACTTGGGCGCCCCACCGAACCCGCCGTGGATCCGATCGAACGATCGCAGCAGGTGCTGGATCGCCTGCGTGATCTGCACCTGGCCCACGGGTACGGGCTCGCGCGTCGTCGCCAGATTCTGTATCACGTTCTGCGCGATGCGCTCACTCTGCTGGATCGCCTCGCCCTTGCGCTGCGTCCAGACCTCGTGCATGCCCCCGAGCACCTGCACGAATGTGGGCATGCCGGGGCGCGGCTCTTTGGGGAAGTACGTCCCGCACCAGAACGGGCGGAGCTTCTCGGGCTCGAGGAAGCAGCTCATGGGCCAGCCGCCGCGCCCGGTCATGACCTGCGTCGCGGTCATGTAGATATCGTCAACGTCGGGGCGTTCCTCGCGGTCCACCTTGATGCACACAAAGTGCTCGTTCATCACGCGGGCCGTCGCCTCGTCCTCGAAGCTCTCGCGCTCCATGACGTGGCACCAGTAGCACGTGGAGTACCCGATCGAGAGAAAGATCGGCACGCCCCGCTCGCGCGCCGCCGCAAAGGCCTCGGACCCCCAGGGGTACCAGTCCACCGGGTTGTACGCGTGCTGGAGCAGGTAAGGGCTCGACTCGCCCGCGAGCCGGTTGGCCCGGGGCTGCCCTCCCGCGTCGTGTGGCTGTGTCATCGGCGCCTTTCAGTTGGATCGCGGGACTGTAGGGGCGAACGCCCGCTCATCGCCCCACGCGCCGGACCACCAGCGACGCCACCCTTGGAGGGGAGGCGCCCGGGCGCACGCCGCGTGTCTGGACCCCGCGCACACGTCCCACGGCGGTCAGGCTCGAACGCAGCACCGCGTCCTCGGGCAGCAGCACCCCCGTCACCGACGCCACCGCCTCGACCACGCGCGGGTCGTCAGGATCCTCGGGGGTCCGCAGCAGCCCACCCCTGGCACGCTCGTAGGCCAGCGTGTACGCCCGCGCGCCCGACCGGATCGGCGCCGCGTCCACCCCCGCTCCGCCGAGCGCCCCCGCGAACGCGTCCGACATCGACGCCCGCAGGGCATCGAGCTGGGGCTCGAGCGTTTGGCGCGCCTCGTCCAGACGATCCGCCGGCGCCTCGGCCAGCACGGGCAGGGCGAGGGCGAACAGACGCGTCGCCAGCCGATCCTCGGCCTGCTGCGCCAGCGAGGTCGGCGCGGCGCGCACAACCGCGACACCCCGCCTGGCCGCGAACCGGTCGATCGCCGCGCTGATCGGCACACACAGCCCCGGATCGGGTCCCCCGCGCATGAGGTCCGACGCGATGCGCTCGAGCCAACGGCGCGGGTCCTCTCGCTCGCGTAGACGCACGAACGGATGCAGCGGGGCCAGGTCCTGGCTAGAGGTGATTTCACGCATGACATCGTCGATGTCCGTGCGGGCATCGTCGCCGTGCAGGCTGGAACCGATGAGGCCCCGCCCCCACATCGGCGCCGACCACAACCACGCGTCCATCAGCGTCGCCAACGCGAGCATCCCCGAATCGTCCGCCCCGTCGCGCTCGAGCGGGAGCGGCGTGACGATCCGATCGCCCAGCAGGCACGCGATCATCGCCGGCAGCTCACGCGTCGTCAGGTGGTACGGGCTGAGACAGAGCCCGAGCTGCGCGCGCTGGGCCATCGGCACGGGGAGCGCTCGGGTCACGAGCCCAAGCCCTCTTGGGGGTTCTCCGCGGGCACGTTCTCGTCCAGCCAGCGAACCATCCGCTCGAGCTGCATCGGCAGCGCCACAAAGATCAGCTCGTGCCCAACCGGGAAAATCCACCGCTCCGGCTCGCCCATCAGGGTCCAGAGACGCTCGCCCGTGCGCGCCGGGACGGCCTTGTCCCGCGCCGCGTGGAGCATCAACACCGGCTTGGACTCGAGCAGCGGGGCCGTGCTCTCGGCGTCCAGGCTCGCGTGGGCCAGGTACGACTCGATCAGACCCTCGACGTCCGCCCGGGGCGCATTGCCCTCGGTCCAGTCCAGCTCGATCGAGTCGATCCAGCTCGCGTAGTTGCTGTCCATGTTGATGCGCAGGAAGTTGGCGCCGCCCGCGACGAGGATCGCCGCGTCGTACAGCTCCGGGTTGCGCGCGTGCACGGTCGGCAGGGCCATCGCGCCCCCGCTCATCCCCAGCAGCACGTGGCGCTGGCCCTTGAGTGCGGGGCGGAGTGTGTGCGCGTATTCGACCGCCGCCTCAACGCTGTACGCGACCTCCGCGGTCCGCTGGTTGAACACCCGCGCAATGCCCGCGCCCGCCATGTCCAGGTTCGACGGATCAACCTCGAACGTGGCCCGCTGCGTGAACCGCCCGGGGTGCGAGAGCATCCGGATCACGGTCCACCCGGCGCCGCGGAACCGGCGGATGGTGGAATGGATGATCGCGTCGGGCGTCCCGAACATGCCGGGCAGCAGCACCATCGTGCCCTGTGCCTCGCCGCCGGGCGCGGGGTCATACAGCGCAAACCAGGTGCGCTGGATCTCGATGTGGGGCACGCCGCCCTGCTCCCCGGTTCGCTGCCCGGAGACGAAGCGGAACATCGCCGCCGGCTCGTCGGGGTTGTTCTTGCGCCGCTCGAGCGCCTCGGGCGAGCGCGGGTCGCCCGGGTCCGTGAACTTGCGGACGAACACGTACGAGCCCGGCCCCTCCGCCCGGTAGCGGTACAGGCCCGCGTCGGGCTCACCCAAGGCCAGGCGCGCCATCGCGACCCGTTCCTCCTCGGCCGCCCGGAGCTGGTGATGCTCGCCCAGGCGGACCCCGACCCAGTCCTCCAGCGGCCCCTCGACGGGCTCGATCACGCCCTTGATCCGCTCGCCCCGCCGCCCCCACCGCTCGGGCCAGGCCTCATTGATCGCGTCGAGATCCAGGCTCTCGCCCGCGCCCTCGTCCGCCCGGGCCCCGCCCCCGGA
Source organism: Phycisphaerales bacterium (assembly GCA_029260375.1). Lineage (GTDB taxonomy): Bacteria > Planctomycetota > Phycisphaerae > Phycisphaerales > UBA1924 > JAJRXR01. The sequence goes on from JAJDDI010000047.1 coordinate 117,184, forward strand.
AACCATCGCGCTGCTCAGCGATCCTGACTGCACGACCATGCAACCCGGCAGCGCCAGCAGGATCGCCAGCGGGCCCAGCACGCGTCGCAGGAATCGGGGTTGGCTCGGGCTCGTGCAGGTCATGGCTGGGATGGGGCAGATCTCCGCAGGGTCTATCGTCGGCGAATCGGATGGCCGATGTATGACCGGATCATAGAGTTTCCGTGGGCCCGCCCCGAGAACCGACCGCGGAGTTGACGTGACGAGCCCCCAGAGCCCCGAACACCCGTCCGATGCCCCCGCTCCCGCCCTCAGCGCGGGGCTTGCTGTCCGCGCGACCCTGGGCGGCGCCCTCATGGGCCTGGCCAACCTCGTCCCGGGCATCTCGGGCGGGACCATGCTCGTCGCCACGGGCGTCTACACCCGCTTCATCGACGCCATCAGCGACGTCACCCGGTTCCGCTGGACCATCCCCACCATCGCCCTGCTCGCGATCGTCGTGGGCTCGGCCCTGACCGCGATCGTCGGGCTCTCGTCTGTCATCAGTTCCGCGCTCGAGCACTTCCGCTGGGGCATGTACGCCCTGTTCATCGGGCTGACCCTGGGCGGGGCGCCAGTGCTGGTGCGCATGATCCGCCCCTTCCGCGCCAGCGCCTGGATCGGCGTCGCGCTGGGCGCGCTCGCGATGATCGGGCTCGTCATGCTCCAGGGCTCGAGCAGCAGCTCCGCCGCGGCGGGCTCGGGCTGGGCGATGCTGCTGCTCGCGGGCGCCGCGGGGGCCAGCGCGATGATCCTGCCCGGGGTCAGCGGCGCCTACCTCCTTCTGCTCCTGGGCCAGTACCGACCCATCATCGAGTCCATCCGCGCCTTCAAGGACGCGCTGACCTCGGGCGACACCGCGGGCGCGATCGACCAGCTTGGCGTCCTCATCCCCGTCGGCATCGGCGTGATCGTGGGTGTGGTCGCGGTGAGCAATATCCTGCGGGTTGTTCTTCACCGATGGGAGAAGGCGACGCTGGGCGTGCTGCTGGGCCTGCTGCTCGCGGCGCCGCTCGGGCTCTACCCGTTCAAGCAGGGCGTCCAGCCACAAATTGGCGACGAGATCCGCGGCGAGATCGTCACCGCCGAGACTCTCGACGACATCGACCCCAAGGATTGGCCCGAGCGGCGCTTCACCCCCAGCGCGGGGCAGATCGCCGGCAGCGTGGGCCTGGTCGTGCTCGGCTTCGGCGCCACGCTGGGCGTGTCGCGCCTCGGTCGGGGCAAAGACGAGCATGATCCCGGATCGTAACCCGTGCCGCTGACCCGTCTTCGGGTCAGTGCTCAATCACAGGCCGCAATCACTGACCCGAGGACGGGTCAGTGGCACGAGACTTCCGCCACCCACCCATGGGTGTCGCGTCGGATCGCACGATCCAGACCAGGATCACCACGCCCGCCACCGCCATCACGGCGCTGAGCCACTGCCCACGGCTAAAGCCCAGGATCAGCTGGTGCTTGAGGTGGTCGTCGGGCAGGCGCCAGAACTCGGTCGTGATGCGCAGCAGCCCGTACGAGATCAGGAACGTGCAGCCGATGACGCCAGGCTTACGCGCCCGTGCGGCGACGATCCACACCAGCGCCAGCACGATCAGTCCCTCGATCGACTGGTAGAGCTGCGACGGATGACGCGCCGAGAGCAGGGGTTCGAGGCGCTCGCGAACACCCGTCGCGCCCGAGATGACCGACTCGATCACCCGGTTGTAGGCCTGCGCCTCGCTGTCGCCCGGCAGCGCGTGACCCGCGATGAGCGAATCGAGCTGCGCCCGCTGGACACCCGTCAGCTCCGGGGCGTGATCCGTGAGCACCTCCTGCGGGAAGCGCACCGCCCACCACGGCGCGTGCTCGCCGGGTGCGCTGACGATGCGCCCGAGCAGTTCGCCGTTGACGAAGTTCGCCAGGCGCCCCAGCGCGTAGCCCACCATGCCGAGCATGGGCAGCAGATCCATCACGTGCATCGGCGGGCAACGACCCTCGATCTTCCCCTCGGGATCCTTGAAACCGCGGCTGATGCGCCACGACGCGAGGATCAGCCCCACGATGGCGCCGTGCGAGGCCATCCCCCCGTTGTTGATCGCCAGCAGCCCCCACCACGGCGGCGACGACGTGAACTCCGTCAGCAGCCCCGGCTGGTACAGCAGCACGTACCCCAACCGCCCCCCCACGATCACGCCGAGCACCAGGATCAGGATCGCGTCGAGCGCCCGCTCGGGCGGGATGGGTGTGAACTTTCGCTTGGCGAGCGCGCGCAGCAGGTAGTACGCGATGATGAAGCCCGCGATGTACGACACGCCGTACCACCGGATGCCAAAGTCACCCGAGACGCGCACGAGATAGGGCGAGAGGTCGTGCAGCCAGCCCCCCAGGTCGGGCGTCGGGGGCGGGGCGCTGAGTGTCGGCGGCTGGATTAGGGTGGGGCTCAAGGGTGGGCTCACGCGGGGCTCGGGGCATTGGGGATGGTGATGCCGAAGAACCGCTCGGCGTTGGCGTTGATCGCCTCGTGCAGCTCACGGAAGGGCACGCCCTTGATCTGCGCGACGCGCTTGGCCGTCAGGGCCGTGAACGCGGGCACGCAGGGTCGGACGCCCCGCTTGGGCTCGGGCGAGAGGAACGGCGCGTCGGTCTCGCACATGATCCGGTCCAGCGGGACCAGCTCCGCCGCCGCGGCGACCTCCTTGGCGTTCTTGTAGGTGACGACACCCGTGAACGAGATCATGGCGCCAAAGTCCAGCGCCTTGCGCGCATCGCCCGGGTCGCCCGTGAAGCAGTGGAACACGAACCGCGACGGGTCGAGCGTGGTCGCCTTGAGGATCGGGATCAGATCATCGAACGCCTTGCGGCAGTGCAGCACGATGGGCAGCTCCAGCCCGTCTCGCTTCCACAGCTCGAGGTGCGCCAGCTGATCCGCCAGCCCCTCGCGCTGGAGTGCCGCGGGGGGATGGTCGTAGTGGTTGTCGAGGCCGAGCTCGCCGATGGCGACGCACTTGGGGTGCTCGGCCACGCGCCGG
>JAJDDI010000048.1 GCA_029260375.1 Phycisphaerales bacterium
TGCTGCACGACGGGACGGGGCGCCTGGACCTGGTCTGGTTCAACGCGCCGTACATGCGCCACAAGATCAAGCCGGGCATGCGCCTGCGGGTGCAGGGCAAGGCGGGCACGTTCGGCGGCGGGCTGCAGATCGTCAACCCGAGCCTGGAGATCCTCGAGGACGAGGGAGACGAGCCCGACGCGCGGGGCGAACGCCTGCGCCCGGTCTATCCCGCGAGCGAGCGTGTGAACTCCCGCGCGATCGAGCGGGCGGTCGGCCTCGTGCTCGAGCGGGCGGTGTCGCTGCTGGACGACCACCTGGACGACACTTTCCGGCGCGAGCGCGAGCTGCCGGCGCTGGGGCAGGCGTACCGGATGATGCACGCGCCCGGGGACGAGCGCGAGATCGACGAGGCGAGGCGGCGTCTGGCGTACGACGAGCTGCTGCTGCTGCAGCTGGGCGTGGCGATGAAGCGGGCGCACCTGCGCCGGACGCTCAGGGCGCCGGCGCTGCGCTGGGACGACGCGATCGATGCGCACATCCGCGGGCGGCTGCCGTTCACGCTCACGCCCGGGCAGGACAAGGTGGTGCTGGAGATCGCGCACGATCTGTCGCGCGAGGAGCCCACGAACCGGATGGTGCAGGGGGATGTGGGCTCGGGCAAGACCCTGGTGGCGCTGTACGCGATGCTCATGAGCGTGGCGTCGGAGCGTCAGGCGGCGCTGATGGCGCCGACGGAGATCCTGGGCGAGCAGCACTTCGCGTCGATCTCGGAGATGCTCAAGGGATCGCGGGTTTCATTGGCGCTGCTGACGGGCTCGACGCCCGAGGCGGAACGGAAATCGGTGCTCGAACGTCTGGCGTCGGGCGAGCTGGACCTGGTGATCGGCACGCACGCGCTGCTGACCGAGACGGTGGCGTTCAAGAGCCTGGGCGTGGCGATCATCGACGAGCAGCACCGGTTCGGGGTGCGTCAGCGGGCGCTGCTGCGGACCAAGGGGATGGGCGACGGCGGGCTGACGACGCCGCACGTGATCGTGATGACGGCCACGCCCATCCCGCGCACGCTTGCGATCACGCTCTTTGGCGACCTGGACGTGTCCACGATCATCGGCCTTCCCCCCGGGCGAAGGCCCGTGGAGACGAGGGTGATGGAGGAGGGGCGGCGCGACGAGGTGTACGCGTTCGTGCGCACGCGCGTGGAACGCGGCGAGCAGGCGTACGTCGTGGCCCCCGCGATCGACACGGGGCTCAGCGCCGGCGGGGCGCTCAAGGATCTGCGGGCGCTTGTCAAGGAACTCGAAGAGGGCCCGCTCGGGGGGCTGCGGATCGCGTCGCTGCACGGGCGCCTGAAGCGATCGACGCGCGAGCGGGTGATGGGTCGGTTCCGGGCGGGGCTGATCGACGTGCTAATCGCGACGACGGTGATCGAGGTGGGGGTGGACGTGCCCAACGCGAGCGTGATGGTGGTCGAGCACGCGGATCGGTTCGGTCTGGCGCAGTTGCACCAGCTCCGGGGACGCGTCGGTCGGGGCAGCGCGTCGTCGGTGTGCGTGCTCGTGGGCGACGCGAAGACGCCCGACGGGATCAAACGCCTCGGGGTGATGTCGCAGACGAGCAACGGGTTCAAGCTGGCCGAGCTGGACATGGAGATCCGCGGGCCGGGCGAGGTTTTCGGCGCGCGCCAGTCGGGGCTTGCCCCGTTCAAGGTCGCGGACCTGCGGCGGGACGTCGAGCTGCTGGCGATGGCCCGGCGCGACGCCCAGGCGTGGATCGAGGCGTCCCCCACGCTCGCCAGGCCCGAGGACGCGATCGCCCGGCGGCGCCTGCTGAAGGCGCACGGGGATTCGCTGGGGCTCGGGGACGTGGCCTAGCGCTTGGGCTGAGGCACAGTTTCTCTTACGTGAACACACCCGATTCTGTGTACCGCGCCCGGGCGGTCGTGGCGTAAACACACCCAAAGATGTGCAATAAACCCAAACATATATCGATCTTGGACAAACGGATCCCGATTGCAAAACGTGCAGAGCCCGAACGAGGCTGTAGGATTGATCTTATGAGCGAGTCCACGCTTCACGAACGACTGACACTGGTGGCGGGCAAACGGACGTACCGGGCCCTCGGAGATGTGACGGGGATTCATCCGGAGACGGTGCGACGGTACATGCAGGGGCAGGCGCCGAGCATCGAGTTTGTGTCGCGTCTGTGCGGGGCGCTAAAGCTCAATCCTGAGTGGATACTGCTTGGCAAGGGGCCGCAGAAGGCGGCGGATCTGCTGGCGGAAACGCTGAGGGGGGCGGATCCGTCCGAGTTGCTGTCGGCGATCGCAAAGACGCTCGAGGAACTGACCGACCGGGTGACGAACGTGGAGCGGTTCGTTCAGTCTTTGGATACCCGAGTTCGTGGATCTGGCGGTAGGATCGGCGTGGATGTCGAAGGAAAGCCGCCCACTCCACAGCCCGCGAAGGCCAAGCGAATCGGAGCCGTTGTCGCCCAACGAGCACCTTCGAATGCTGGTGGAACTGATGCGCTCGATGGGGCCTGAGCTGGGGCGGCGCTGGCTTGCGGCACTCACGCTCGTGCCCGAGGACGAGCGCGAGGCGGTGGTGCGGGCCGTGGAGCGGCAGATCGTCGCGGAGTTCGGCGACGACGCGCCCGGATTCATCGTTCCGGACGACGCCTGAGCCGGCCTCGGCGGGCGGTACCATCCGTCTATGAGCTTCAACGACGAACTGGTCAGGCGATTCGAGCAGATGGCGCAGATGCTGGAGCTGACGGGCGCCAACCCGTTCCGCGTCAACGCCCATGCGCGCGCGGCGCGGACGATCGACGACCTGACGAGCGATCTCGGGGAGATCGCGGGGGACGCGAAGGCGCTGATCGCGATCCCGGGGATCGGGAAGGGGATCGCCGAGAAGATCGGGGAGTTCGCGGAGACAGGCAAGATCGGCGAGCACCTGGACCTGCTGGCGGAGGTCCCCGCGGGGCTGCTGCGGGTGCTGGAGGTTCCGGGGCTGGGGCCCAAGAAGGTGGCGCTGCTGTGGAAGGATCTGGGCGTCGAGGACATCGACGGGCTCAAGCGGGTGATCGCGGACGGGTCGATCCTGGGCCTGCCACGGATGGGGGCCAAGACGGTTGAGAACCTGATCGCCTCCATCGCGTTTATGGAATCGAGCGGGCAGCGCCTGCACCTGGGGATCGCGGCGCCCATCGCGGAGGCGATCGTCGAGCGCATGGAGTCGGTGAAGGGCGTGAAACGGGCCGCGTACGCGGGGTCGCTGCGGCGCGGGCGGGAGACGATCGGGGATATTGACGTGCTCATCACCACGGGCGACCCCGACGGCGCGCGCGAGGCGTTCACGACGATGCCAGGCATGACGGAGGTGCTGGCCAAGGGGGAGAGCAAGTCGTCGGTGCGTCTGAGCCTGGAGGGGATCGACCACGCGCGCTGGGGCGGGGACGGGGCCGCCGCCCAGGTGCAAGTGGACCTGCGGATCGTGCCCGAGGCGAGCTGGGGCGCGGCCTTGATGTACTTCTCGGGCTCGAAGGAGCACAACGTGCGCCTGCGCGAGCGGGCGCAGAAGCAGGGCCTGACGCTCAACGAGTACGGGCTGTACCCGGAGGACGGGGAGGATGAGCCGCCGCAGAAGCGGGGCGTCAAGGCGAAAGCCGGGAAGACGGAAGAGGACATCTACGCGGCGCTGGGGCTGGCGTGGGTTCCGCCCGAGATCCGGGAGGACCGGGGGGAGCTGGATGTTGAGCAGACGCCCCGCCTGATCGAGGCTGGTGATATCCGGGCGGAGCTGCACGCGCACACGACGGCGTCGGACGGGTCGATGTCGCTCGAAGAGCTGGTCGCGGAAGCCAAGGCGCGGAAGTTCCACACGATCGCGGTGACAGACCACTCCAAGAGCAGCGCGCAGGCGGGCGGGCTGGACGAGACGCGGTTGCGGGCGCAGCGCGCGCAGATCGAGGCGCTGCGGGAAACGACCACGGGCATCGAGATCCTGTGCGGGTGCGAGGTGGACATCCTGGGCGACGGGTCGCTGGATTATGACGATGGGTTCTTGGCGGAGCTGGACGTGGTGGTGGCGTCGCCGCACGTGGCGCTGAGTCAGGAGCCCAAGAAAGCCACGGCGAGGCTGCTCAAAGCGATCGAGAACCCGTACGTGCACGTGCTGGGGCACCCGACGGGGCGGCTGATCAACCGGCGCAAGGGGCTGGAGCCGGCGATGGACGAGATCATCGCGGCAGCCGTCGAGCACGACGTGGCGCTGGAGATCAACGCCCACTGGATGCGATTGGATCTGAGAGACACGCACGTCCGGGCGGCGGTGGAAGCGGGGGCGAAGATCGCCATCGACTGCGACGACCACGCGCCGGGGGACTTTGACAACCTGGTGTATGGTGTGCTGACGGGTCGGCGGGGGTGGCTGACGCCGGAGCTGTGCGTCAACACGTGGACCAAGGCGAAGCTGCACAAGTGGTTGCGCTCCAAGCATGGGTGAAACCGACTGAATTGTTGCCACACTCACGCCTTTGCGGTTGAGACTCAGTCTCAATTGTATATGATCTTGCCCCAGTAGCGGCCCATGAGGGGCGTTGGTGTGGGGCAAGGAGCTTGTGCGATGGGCAAGAGACCGGGTTCCGGATCGGGTCGGGCGTTCACGCTGATCGAGCTGCTGGTGGTGATTGCGATCATCGCGTTGCTGATCGGGATCTTGCTGCCGGCGCTGGGCTCGGCGCGGGCGGCGAGCCGTCGGGTGAAAAACCTCTCGAACCACCGCCAGCTCGGGCTGGCGCTGCGGATGTACACGGACGACTACGGGTTCCACCCGCCGCTGCGGATGGACTCGGGCGTGCACCGCGAGTCCGGGCGCCCGCGGGCGCGGTGGCACTGGATGATCGGGGAGTACGTGGGCCAGCCGTTCCGCCCGCGCGGGGCGGAAGAGCACGACCTGTTCCTGAACTCGAGCGACTTCCCGCGGATCGACAACGAGGTGTTCATTGATCCGATGCAGTCGGTCGAGAACATGCGCTCGGCCGGCTCGGGCGAGGTCCAGGTCCTGCGCAACGGGTCATACGGGTACAACTACCAGTACCTGGGCAACGCGCGGACGGACGGCTCCGACGGGACGTACAGCAACTACCCGGTCGCCGAGCGCGTGGTGCACCAGCCGGTGCGGACGATCGCGTTCGCTGACTCGGGTGGGAGCCAGGTGCTGAGGACGACTGAGGGATTCCGCGAGCATACGTACACGCTGGACCCGCCGAGGCTGGACACCGAGCGCAATGGCGCGACGCGGTTCGGGCACTCGACGGGACAGGTGACGCCCGAGCTGCGCCACAACGGCAAGGCGATCGTCAGCTGGCTCGACGGGCACGCGGACGCGCTCACGCTCGAGGAGCTGGGGTACCGGGTGATCAATCAGGAGACGGGGCTGGTCGAGGCGGACCGCGGGGATAACAGCCTGTTTAGTGGGATGGGGTTTGATCGCGGGGCGACGGAGTAGGGAAGGCCTGCTCCGGTATACTGTTCGTATGCGTCTACTTCACGGCCCGATGTGTCTCGCCCTGGTTGTACTCGCTGTGCTTGCGGCTCAGGCCCCGGCACAGGTTGACAAGGCGGGACGGCTTCAGGCGAGGACCGACCCGCTCCCGGAGTACCCGCCGTTCACGGATCCGATCTCATCAGATTCGCCGAACGCGGCGGGACGGTACATGTGGCTCCATCAGCAGATGGTGTCAGTTGAATTCTGGAAGGTGTGGGCGTTCATCGAGATTGACTTCTACCAGTGGCGGTCTATTGGGAATGGTCTGCACATCCCAGATGGCCCCCCCGACGCCGGGGTGTGGCGAGACTGGCTCCGCGACCACCGTGTGTGGACCGACGCGATCGTCGAGGCTTCTCGGCTTGATCGGTTTGAGAAACACCGGCACGATGATCCGTGGGTAACGCTTGCGTTCCCTGGTGGCGACCCGAGGATGGATTTAATCTCCGCGTGCCGTCAGCTTTCAACGGTCTTGAAGGATGATGCGATCCGGCTCTGGATCGATGGCGAGCGTGCCGCCTCGATCGATCGGGTTGAGGCGATGATCCGTATTGGACGGCAACTCGGAAACGAAGAGGGATCGCTGATCGACTCGCTGATAGCAGGCGCTATGTTCACACGCGGCTTCGACTTCATTGAGCACATGGGTGTGCTTGAGCTCAGCGAGACAGAACGGGAGCGACTGATTGAGATCTGCTTGCTCGTGCCGACCGATGATCCCGCATCGATCCGTGCTGTTTGGTCTCGCGAGTTTACGATACAAAGGGAATTCGTTGAACAGCAGCTGAGAACCGACGGCGGAAGCGATGCGCTCTGGCTTCGCCTCGGCATTATGGCAGAGTCGGATGGGTTCTTTGAGGACCAGACGTTTGCCCCAGAGTTTGAGGCCTTCGTAAAGGATGGCGCCGCACTTCCGCCCATCGCGAAGGAACCTGCGAAGGGGAGCATTTCAGATGTGCAGATGAGGGTCCGCTCATCGGACAAGCGGTTCCGCGGCCTGACGCATGAAGACTTGAAAGCGGCATTTGAGACAAGCTGGTCGTATGGCTACGAGTTGCAAACCAAGTGGAACGCCAGGCACGCCGACTCACTGGCTGAGAATGCCCACGAGTTCTATGAGAGTGACCGGACCCAGATCGCATCGCTGATGCTGGGTCCCGTGGCGAGCTATCGGAAACAGAACCAGAAGATAATTGACGCCCGCAACAGCACCATCGCCACCCTGTGCGGGGCGGACCCGGCGCCCTAGACTCCTCCACTGCTGCGGTCACGGCACTGACGACATCTGCTCAAGGAGAGACCCCCGGGCCCGGGATGAAGCATGGGCCGGCGGGTCGGTCATCGCATGTTCGACACGCTCTCAGACGGGTTCAACGGCGTCTTCCGCAGGCTCTCGGGCAAGGGCTCGATCTCCGAGTCCAACGTCCGCGAGGCGATGGAGGAGGTCAAAACGGCGCTGCTGGAGGCGGACGTCAACTACGACGTGGTCCAGCAGTTCACCAGGGACGTCATCGCCGACGCCGTGGGGCAGGAGGTCACCAAGAGCCTCAAGCCCGGGCAGGAGATGATCGGGATCGTCAACGCCCGCCTGATCGAGCTGCTCGGGGGCGACCCTGACGCGGGGCCCGAGGCGGCGATGGAGGCGGGACCGGGGATCATGAAGGTCTCGCCCGGGCCAACGGTCGTGATGATGTGCGGGCTGCAGGGCTCGGGCAAGACCACCACCTGCGGCAAGCTGGCGGGGTACCTCAAGAAGCGCGGGCGCTCGGTCATGCTGGCCGCGGCGGACCTGCAACGCCCGGCGGCGGTTGAGCAGCTCGAGACCGTGGCGCAGACGGCCGACGAGGCCGTCTCGGGCGGGTCGCAGATTCACTTTTATGGTGAGCCGGACAAGTGCGCCGAGTACGGCAAGGGCGTGGGCGTCGCGGTGGGCGTGTGCCAGAACGCACTCAAGGCCGCGAAGGCCAAGGGCGTTGATGTCCTGATCCTGGATACCGCCGGGCGTTTGCACATCAACGACGAGCTGATGGGCGAGCTGCAGCAGGTCAACCGCAGCCTCAGCCCCCACCACATCTTCCTCGTCGTTGATGCGATGACGGGGCAGGACGCGGTCAACAGCGCCAAGGCGTTCCACGAGCGGCTGGAAGTGGACGGGGTGATCCTGACCAAGCTCGACTCGGACACGCGGGGGGGCGCGGCGATCAGCGTCAAGCGCGTGACGGGAGCGCCGATCCGGTTCGTGGGCGTGGGCGAGAAGATGGACGCGTTGGAGGTGTTCAACCCGCACCGGATGGCGGGGCGGATCCTGGGCATGGGCGATGTGGTTTCGCTGGTGGAGAAGGCGCAAGAAGAGGTCAGCGAGGAGGACGCCAAGGCGCTCGAGGCCAAGATGGCCAAGGGCGAGCTGACGATGGACGACTTCCTCAAGCAGCTCCGCTCGCTGCGCCGGATGGGGCCGATGAAGCAGATCATGGGGATGCTGCCGGGCGTGGGGCAGATGCTCAAGGGCGTGGACATCGACGACAAGCAGCTCGACCGCACCGAGGCGATCGTCCAGTCGATGACCAGCGACGAGCGCAAGAGCCCGAAGGTGCTCAACAACTCGCGCCGCAGGCGGATCGCGGTCGGCAGCGGCGCCGACCAGCAGCAGGTCGGGCAGCTGGTCAAGCAGTTCGAGATGATCAGCAAGATGACCAAACAGATGGCGTCGATGAGCGCGGGGGCCAAGATCAGCGCCGCCAAGCAGCTCGCGGGCTCGGGCGGGATGGGCGACATGCTCGGCGGCATGGGGGCGCTGGGCATGGGCGGCAAGGGCTCGACGAAGGTCAAGAGCAGCGGTGTGAAGAAGCGCAAGCCCAAGAAGCGGCGGTAGGTCATCGGTGGCATGGGCGTCCCGCCCGTGTGAAATGCGAGCATGCGTGAGATCACGGGCGGGACGCCCGTGCCACGAGAGTGTGGAAGGCGAGCCCGCGTGCAACGGGGATTGCCGGGATCCGGTAGGATCGGCTCAACTTTCGGAGGGCAATGACCATGCGCACGATCACGGTACTCGCGGGTGTTCTGGCGACTTCGGCGATTGCCGGGGCGGGGTGGTACGGGTACGAGGCCAGCGCCGAGGCGCGGGCGGAGGCTGAGGCCCTCGCGGCCGTGGAGGCGATGTACAGCGTGATCTCGGGCCCGGCGGGTCAGGATCGGGACTGGGACGCGTTCCGCGGCATGTTCGCCGAGGACGGGCGCCTGTCGCTGTTCACGCGGGGTCGCCCGGCGGGGGCGGACGGGACAGCAGCGGTCCCGGCGCGGCGCATCACGTGGACGCCCGAGGAGTACGTCGAGAAGGCCGGAACGCACATGAAGTCCAACGCCTTCTACGAGGAGAGCGTGTGGAACAACGTGCAGGTCTTCGGGCGGATGGCGCACGTCTTTAGCACGTACGAGACGTACAACACGCCCGGGGGCCAGGCGGTGGCGCGCGGGATCAACAGCATCCAGCTCGTCAAGGACCCGGCGGACCCGGGCGCGGGGTGGAAGGTGCTGCTGATCGTGTGGGACACGGAGGCGGACGGGCGGACGGTGCCCGGCGCCATGCTGCCGGCGGACGGGAGCGCGGTTGTGCCAACGGACGATTGAGTTGATCGGTGGGGCAGGCGTCCCGCCTGCCGTCGGTTCATGCCGAAATCATTGGTGGCAGGCGGGACGCCTGCCCCACTGCCAAACAAGAAAAAGAAACCGAGCCGCGGGCGTCCGCGGCTCGGTGTGCCTTTGCGTTGATGGCTCAGGTATCAGACCCCCGGCGGGTCGTCGGGGTAGTCCTTGAGCTGGGTGATCGTGATGATGCCGCAGATCAGGCCCGGGACGTTGCCGAAGATGATTGTGCAGATCTCGAGGATGGCGATGAGGTTGAGGTGCTTCTTGGTGGGGTTGGGCTTGGAGTCGTCGTTGAGGGCGATGAAGTTCTTGATCTCGAAGAACGCAAGCGCGCCGGCCGCAACGCCGAAGGGCAGGATGACACACCCGACGATGACGAGCAGGAAGAGAACGCCCGTGATGGTCAGCCAGAAGGCGTTGATGGCGTTGAAGATGCCCGAGATCAGCTGGGCGATCTTGATGAGGTTGGCCGCGGGGCTGGACGAGCCGCCCGAGGTCGGCGGGGGCGGCGCGGAGGGCGGGATCGGTGTGTCGGGTGTGTCGGTCATGGGCGGATCTTCCCTCGCGAGAGTGCGGTGTGCAAGCGGGCGGCTCCCCCCGGGAGCCTCATGACTGGTCGATCGGGAGCATGTCGCTGGCCCGACCTTCGGCCCAGTCCTTGAACCGGGGCCAGAATATCTCCTCGACCAGGATCTTGAGACAGGCGGCGATGGGGATGGCGATGAGCAGCCCGAAGACGCCGAACAGGACGCCGCCAGCGATCGAGGCGAAGAGGATCATGGGCGTGGACATGCCCGTCTCCTTGCCCTGGATGAGCGGGGTCCAGACGTAGTCGTCCAGAGCCTGAGCGAAGAAGTAGAACCCGAGCGGGGCGGCGACGATGTAGATCGGGTTGCCGCGGATGCCCGTGTTGTTCTCGAGCCAGAGCAGGACGATGGCGATGGGCACACCGATGAGCGCGAGGTAGGGGACGATCGAGAGCAGCGCGACGGCCGGCCCGAGGATGAACGCGGCGGGAACGCCGATGAGCCAGAAGCCGACGGTGAAAACGATCGCCTGGATGAAGGCGATGGTCAGGCGCCCGCGGATGAAGGCGGAGATGACCTTGTCGAACTTGGTGGCCAGATCGATGACCTGGTCGCGGTGCGCGTCGGGAAGGAGCTTGCCCGTGAAGCCCTTGAAGTTGACCCAGCCCGTGCTGAAGAAGAAGAAGAAAAACGTGGTGAGGAAGGCCATGAACATGAGGCCGAAGGCGGAGGCGAGGAAACTCAGCGCGGTCTGGACGACGCCGACGCCCGCGGAGGCCGCGGTCTGGGCGATGCGGTCCATGTTGGTATCAGCCCATGAGTAGAGCGCGTCGATCGCGCGGGTGACCCCGCCGTCCTCGCGGAGGCTCGCCTGCTCGGCGAGCCAGACCCACGCCGACCCAGCCTGCTCGAGCTTCGCGTTGACGCGTTCGACGTCGGCCTCATCCGCGTCGACATAGTCCATGACGTAACCGGTGTTCTCGATCACTCTGCTGACGAGCCCGACACCCTGCACGACGCCGTAGGTCAGCCCCAGGACTGAAGGCACGATCACGAGCGCGATGGTGGTTGCGATAATGGCGATGACGGCGCCGGTGCGCTTGAGGCTGGTCTTGCGGGTCAGCCAATCGATCACCGGCTCGAAGAGGTACGCGAGCAGGATCGCCAGCAGCACGGGGACGGTGACGACGCTGACCTTCTGCCCGACCCAGAACAGCCCGAAGACGCCCAGGATGACCAGGACATCGCGGACGCCCTGGATCTGCCAGAGGTGGAGGTTGGACCACAAGCGCGTCGGCGCCGGATCGGGTTCTGGGGTTTGGTCTGGGTGGGTCACGCGTTCAGGCTATCGCAAGCCTGAAAATGGCGCCCGGACGGACCGGCGTCAGTTGTGCGAGCCTGCGGCGATGGGGCCCGAGGGGTCGGGCTCGCGGAAAACCTCGTCGAAGCTGTAGACGTTGACAAAGTCTTCGAGGCGGTCGTCCTCGGTGGTGCGCATGAGGCCGGCATCGACCATGGCGAAGATGATCCTGCCGAAGTCCTCGGTGGAGCGGATGCCCCAGCGTGAGAGGACGGTGCGGGCGAGCAGGCCGTACTGCTTGACGCCGAAGTCACGCAGACCGTCGCAGAGCTGTTCGCCCGAGACGTGGCGGGAGTCTTCCTCGTCGTCCCCGGTGGGCGGGGCCTCGAGGGCGGCGTCGCCGTGGATGGTGCGGACGGTGTGGGCGAGCCCGTCGCGGATGAAGCGGTAGGACTCGGGCGCGTAGCCGCCGGCGTCGTGCATGATCTGTTTGAGATCGATTTCCTGGGACATGGAACGGCTCCCAGCGAGGCTGACCCGCCCGTGGAACGGGCTCGGGCGGGCGCCGGGCTTCTCCCGGCGTGAACTATTGTATCCACCGTCTTCTTCGCTGCGAGACTGACGCTGGATCGAGAATCCCCGAAGTTTGGCCCATGTTCACGCGGTTCAGGGTGTTCTCACCACGCTGACATGGGGGTTTCCCCGGATGTGCCAGCGGAGGGGCTTGAAGGCCCACTCGCTGGCCTGGCCCACCCCGACGCGGGCGTCGTTGACGATGTCCGCTGGATCTATCGGACCACCAGGCGGTGGCTCCACAAAGACGCGTTCGTGGGTCGTCAGATCGATCCCTGAGAGGGTTCGATCCACGCCCAGGGCCTGGCAGATCTTGGCCGGCCCCGAGCAGAGATCGGTGGCGCGGAGCTGGCGGGTTGGCTTTGGATGAGAGGGCGCCTTGCCCTCCCGACTGGACGCGCGGGGGGGCTGGAAGCCCCCCCCTCCAGGTGTGCGGTGTGCGCTGCGATTGGCGGCCATCACGCCATGTCCCTCGGTCGGCTCCAGGGCGCGGATGAGCACGGCCACGGGCTGGTCGATCTCGCCCGCGACGACGTTCATGCAGTGGTGCATGCCGTAGGTGAAATACACATACAGCGTGCCGGCGACGCCGAACATGGGCTCGGTGCGGGGGGTGCGGCGGTTCTTGTAGGAGTGGGCGCAGGCGTCGTCGGGCCCGAGGTAGGCCTCGGTCTCGACGATGCGTCCGGCCAGGCGTGTCCCGTCGTTGGTGAGGCAGACGAGGGTGGCGCCGAGGAGACGCTGGGCGAGCCGCGGGGAGGGGTGGGAATAGAAGTCGCGCGGCGCCCGCATGGAGAAGGGTACGGTGGCACGCCTGACCCGGAGGGCAGGCGTGGGCGGCGTTGGGAGAGGCACGGCTGCCCTTCGGGTTAGCCGTGGCGCCGGAGGGGAACGGAACCGCGGCACGGCTTGCCCTGCGGGTCAAGGCGTGGCACCCTAGTGGTATGGAAGTCCAGCTCGATCATGTCGCGGTGTACGTGTCGGACCTCGAACGCTCGAAGGCGTTTTACGCTGAGGTCCTGGGGCTCGAGGACGCGTACCCGGGGCAATGGGGTGGGGCGCCGACGATCATGATGGCTCCGGGCTCGCGCACGGGGGTGGCGATCTTCCCTGCGGAGATTGGTGACGACGGACGGACCAACCGGGGCCCGGGGGCGATCGATCACGTCGCGTTCCGGACGGGCCGGGGCGAGCAGGACGGGCTGCGGGTCAGGCTGGACGCGCTCGGGATTGCGTACGAGGTGAAAGAGTTCGGGATCTGCCACTCGGTGTTCGTGCGAGATCCGGACGGGGTGGTGGTTGAGGTGACGACGTACGACGATCGGTAATGGTCGATCACGCGTACGCGTGCAGCCCCGGCAGGAGCAGGTTCACCCCGAAGTAGGTCCAGAGCATGACGATGAAGCCCAGGACCGAGAGCCAGGCGGTGACGAGGGCGCGCTTCTCGCCGCCCATGCCCAAGCGGGCGTGGATGACGATGAGGTAGATGATCCAGGTCACGAGCGCCCAGGTCTCCTTGGGGTCGAACGCCCACCAGCGGCCCCAGGAGTGGTCGGCCCACCAGGCGCCGAGCAGCGTGCCCACGCCCAGCGTCCAGAAGGCGAGCTGGAGGACGACCATCTGGGCGCGGTCGAGATCGCCCAGCAGGCGGGCGCGGGTGGCCGTGGCTTCGTCGTCGCCGAGCGCGCTGGCGGCGACGGCGCCGGCCTCGGACGCGAGCTGCGGGTCGGCGCCTTTGACGCGTCCGGCGTAGAACGTGCCCAGGTAGAAGAGGCTGATGATCATGCCCAGGGTGATCAGGCCGTAGCTGGTGAGCACGGTCGTGACGTGGTACTTGAGCAGGACCGAGGTGTTGAGGATGGCGGCCTCGCGCTCGATGTTGACGCCCGGGATGCCCATCTGGGTGGCGCCGGTGAGGATGAGGAAGCCGGTGCCCGCGGCGGCGGCGCCGAAGAGCCACTGGCGGCGCCAGATCATGATGCCCAGCCCGATGACCGCCGCGAAGAGTGAGATGCCCGTCATCGACTCGAACTGGTTCTGGATCGCGAAGCGCTCGGCGATGACGCAGCGGGCGGTAAAGCCGAAGGCGTGCAGGGCGATCGCGAGCACGAGCGTCGCGATGCCGCCGATGACCAGCCACCGGCGCCCGGAGCCGAAGGCGAGGACGAGCAGGACCAAACTCAGCAGGTAGACCCAGGCGCCCCAGGCGAAGGCGTTGGAACGGTTGTAGGCGAGCTCGAGGTCGCGTCGCGAGCCGGGGTAGACGTCGGGGTGGATGGTGGGCAGGACGTCGGCGAGCGCGGCGACGGCCGCGTTGACGCGGTTAGCGTCCAGGGCACGCCAGGCGCTGCCAAGCTCCAGGGCCGCCTCACGGGCGGGGTGGTTGGATTCGAGCGAGGTGAGCGGGAGCCAGGGCTCGGACTTGGAGTCGGGCGCGACGAGCAGGAGGTTGGAGGCGCCGAAGAGAAAGAGCTGTTGCTTGCGGTCAAGCTGGTTGAACCCGCGCCGGAAGGGGGGCTCGCCGCCGTGCTCGGCGAAGACGGTCCGCGCGTGGGCCTCGATGATCTCGGGCGAGAGCCTCGTCCGCTTGTTCCAGATCTGCTGGGCAAGCTTGTCATCGGGGAAGGCGTACTCAAGAAGCGAACGGCGCAGCGGCAGGTACTCGATGTAGAGCAGGGGCTTGTCGGTGTAGTACGCGGGATCGATGATCGTGTCGAGGAGGGTGAAGAGCGGGTCGGGTTTGTAGGTGTCCGCGTCCTTGCCCTCAGAAGCGGGGATGATGTCGATGTAGTCCTTGCGCCCGGTGATCGTGCGGACGCTCTCGCGGGCGAGGGTGTCGAGGATCTTGACGCGCCCGTTGTGCCCGACAGCGAGGTTGCGCAGCGGGTCCAGATCGAGCGCCTCGGCAAAATCCTTCTTCTGCGCTGGCGTGCCCGCGGGGGTGTTGCTGGGCAGGGCGAAGGGGATGAACAGGGCGGACTCGTCGGTCGCGCTGACGAGGTGCGACTCGGGGTGGGCGTTGCCCTGCGGCGCCGTCTGGGCGCTGGCGAGGCTTGCACACAGAGCCAGGGTGACGAGCGTGAGGACACGGATCGGGTTCATGCTTCGGCTCCGACAGGCGTGCTTGACTCGACAGTCGCGGGGGATTCGGAATCGGCGGGCGGCGGCGAGGTCGCCTTGCTCTGGTGCTGGGTCTTGAGTAGGGCCTTCTCGCGTCGGACGAGCCAGGGCTTGAGGTAGAAGGCCCAGGGGATGCCCACGCCCATGAAGATGCCGCCCAGGGCGATGATGTGGATGCCCGGGTTGTTGCCCACGCCCAGGATGGTGAAGCTGGCGCGGGGCTTGTCGAGCAGGCCCTGGTCGACGAGCTTCTGGCTCTCGTTCCAGCCGGACTGATCCCAGCCGGACTGGCTGAGCTTGAACTGGCGCGGGTTGAGGCCCGAGGCCAGTCGAAGGGACGTGTTGGCGAGCCAGGAGCGGTCCTGGCTCCAGTGGTACGGGGCGCGGAGGGGGTTGTTGAGCTTGGTGACGTGCTCGTAGGCCTCGAACTTGGCGGTGTTGGTGTTGGGCTCGACGCGGATGACGGACTGGTAATCGCGCGGGGCGCCGCGGTGGTCGTAGGCGATCATCTCAAAGTCCACCAGGCGCAGGCGGAAATCGGGCAGCGCGTGCTGCAGGCGCCCGAAGGCGAGGCGGATCTGACGCCCGTCGGGGAGCGTGACGTCGCGCTCCGTGCCCAGGCCCGGGATGTGCATGTAGCGGGTGAACGGCAGCCAGACCACGCGCGACCAGCCCGACGGAAGCGAGACGCGCACGCCCATGAGCGCCTCGTCGTGCGTGCCGATGCGGTCGTTGCGTCGGTCCTCCACGGGCACGGGGATGGGGCGTTCGAAGCGGCGGGCGTGGTCCCAGCGATCGGCAAGCTTGAGGTCGATCTTGTCAACGATGTTCTCGATGCGCCCGCCCGGCTCGATGCGGTCGATGACGCGGACGCTGCCGCGGGGCTGGCGGATGATGGCGCGGGCCGAACCGTCGGGGCGCCCGTCGATGTAGACCTGCAGGCGCGAGGCGTCGATGAGAGAGACACGGATCGCGTCGTCGGCGTCGCGCCGGGCCGGGCGACCGGACGCGGGATCAACGTTGGGGAGCATGTCCTGGGCGATCTCGGGGAAGCGGTGATAGACCCAGCGCTCGTACGTCTCGGCGGGCTCGTCGCCCGATGCGGGGGCTTCGATCTCGACGATGGCGACGGCGCTGGTCGCGCCCTCGTAGCCCTTGGTGATGATCGGGAACGGGGGTTCGGGCAGGATGTCCTTGACGCGGACGGAGAAGCCCGTGTCCGAGAGGACGCGCTTGACGCCCGGGACGATGGGCAGGGCCGTGCGGTAGACGCCGCCCTCGCGGGGGATCTCGATGATGAGCGCCTGCTGGGTTCCCGGGGGGATGGGCGCCGAGAGGACGCTCCAGCGCTGCTCGCTCATGCCCTCGGTGTATTCGACGCCGAACGCCTCGTTGGCGGAGATTCGAGCCGCGGGAGAGTTGGGTGAGAGGGAGTAGCGGAAGATCGGTTTGGTCGGGTCCGGCGGGGCGTGGTTGTGCCCGTCCTCGGCGGTGTGACCCGCGGGCAGTTGCTGCTCGAGACGCGAGTACAGCTCGATCGAGCGCAGCGGTTCGGCGGTGAAGCCCGCGGGGATCGGCGTTCTCGGGTCGATGGGTTCCTCGACCAGGTCCTCGCCCGCCTCGGCGTAGGACGCGTAGCCGACGATGCGCAGCTCGATGTCCGGGTCCACCAGGCCCGAGGCGCCGGGCGAGACCTTCATGTTCAGTGGCAGGCCCGGGTCGTCCTTCCAGGCGCTGTCGGCCCCGGTGATCGACCAGAGCGAGCGGGCGCCGTCTTCGATGCCGGCGAAGAGGTTGTAGTCGTTGTAGCGGGGCAGGCGGCGGAGCACGCGCTGCTCCCACGCGGGGTGCCCGGGGTTCATGCCCGGGCGAGACTGCCCCCCCACCGCTCTCGTCTGTGCGACGTAGAGGACCACTTTCTCGCGGTCGTAGAACGCGACCTGCGGCGAGCCGGCGATCTCGGGATTGGACGACTGCGAGGCGAAGAGGATCGTGTCGCCCTCCTTCTTGAACCTGCCGTAGAAGAGGCTGCCCAGCGCGATCAGGACGATGCCCGTGTGCACGGTGAGCACGCCCAGGTTCTTGAAGTTGAACTCGATGCGCCGGATCGTGGTCACGACCATGTTCGTGATGAAGAGCATCAGCACGAGGAACAGGGGCCACCACGAGTAGAACTGGAGCTCGGTCATCTCCAGCATCGGCAGTCGGCGGATGGTTGTCGCCTCGTACGCCTTGACGAACTCCGGGAAGAGGCGCAGGCCGGCGCCCGCGATCGGGTCGTAGCGGAGCAGGGGCCAGACGAGCGAGACCCATACGCTCGTTGCGATGACGCCCAGCCCGATCAGCGAGAGCAGCGAGACGGCGAAGCGTGTCCCGCGTCCGGCCGAGCGCATCGCGCGGCGGAGCGCGATCACGGGCAGCACGGCGATGACCACAAGAGCGCCGACGAATGTGAGCGCAACGATCAGGTACGTCGGCGCCATCGCGAGCAGGCCGATGGGGACGCTGGCGAGCACGGCGTACAGCGCGATGATCGTGAGGAGCACGATCGCGAGGGACACGGAACTGAGGGCCCGGAGCAAGAGCCGGACCGGCTCGAGCGGGCCGCGGAGGTGCTCGTCATCCCACTGTTTGGTCTGCTGCCACTTGCGGCTCATAGGGCCTCGGGGCTGGGCCGCGCCCTCGGTGAGGAGATGCGGCGGAGGGCTTGGAATCGCGGCACTTGCGCGCTGGGAATCGTACGCCTGCTCTTGTGGTTTCGTAGAACAAATCTCGTTTAGCAGGCAGGATTCCTGAGCAGCAGGAACTCGGGCGGGGTGTCGTTGCGGAGGGCGGCGTCGAGGGGGTGTTCGTCTGAACATTCGACGGCGAGGAGTCCGGCGATGCGAGCGCCCGGGTCGAGTCGGTATGCGCCGGGTTCGAGCCCGAGGGCCCGGGCGCCGTGGGTCGTTCCCATCGCCAGGAGAAGCTCGGGCGGGGTCGCGTCGCGCTGGTGAAGGAATCGCATCTCGTCGAGGATGCATATGCGGGCGGCGGGGCCGGCGCACGTCTCGGGGGGGAGGTTGACGATCGAGTCGGTCCCAAGACAGACGTTCACGCCCGCGTCGAGAAGCTCGCGGTACGGGTGGGGACCGAAATGACGCTCGGCGGCAAAGTAGGCGCTGGCGCGGGGGCAGTAGGCAACGCTGGTGGACGTTCTGGCCAGAGCCGGCGCGTGCCCACCGAGGGCGTTGACGTGGGCCGCGAGCAGGGGCGGGTCGAGTGCCGCGGCGTCTTGCAGGAAGGGGCGGAGGTGCTCGATGGGGTGCTTGGCGTGCCCGACGTCGATGTCGTCGGTCCAGACGCCCAGGCGTTCGAGCAGCTCACGCTGCGGGCCTGTGCCCGAGGCGATGAACTGGATCTCCTCGGGCGTCTCGCTGAGGTGGGTGCTCAGGGGCAGGCCCAGCTCGCGGGCCCTTTGGGCGGCCCAGAGGTAGAGGGCGATGGCGACGGTGTTGGGGGCGTGGGGCTGGAGGCCGAAGCGGACGCTTGAAGAGCGGGCCAGCTCGGGCGCGTGCTTGGTGAGGAGGGCGTCGAGGCGGTCGCGGGCGGGGGTCTCGGAGGCGCCGATGCCGAAGAACTCAAGGTAGCTCACGCCCGAGAGCGGGGTGTCCTGGAGTGCTCGCCAGGGGACGAGTGAGGGAACGCCCGCGGGGGCGCCGGCGATGTCCCCCACCGCGGCTGTGCCTCCCATGAGGAGCATGCGGGCGCCGTCGAGGACGCTGGCGCGGATGTGGGCGTCGTGGGTGCAGCGTTGGGCGCGGATCTGATCGACCCAGGCGACGAAGCCGTCGCTGGGGTCGTGCGGGCGGGGGCCCATGTGGGTGAGGTCGAGGTGGGCGTGGGCGTTGACCAGGGGGGGGATGATTACGGAGGTGGGTCGGTTGATGACCTGGTCGGGCGTGTGCTCGGGGAGCTGATCGGGCGAGCCGATCGCGAGCAGGTGGATCTCGCGGGCGAGCGGGACGCCGGCGAGGGGGTCGGCGGTTTGGGGCGCGGATGAGACACCCAGCAGCAGCGACGCGGGGCTGGCGAGCACGCCGCGCTCGTCGGCGACGGCGCGGGCGTTGATCCGGACGAGTCTGGAGGGTGTTTCGGGGGTGTTTGGGGGGCTGTCGTTCATTGTGGATTGGGCCTGGATCGGGGAGATCACGGTAGCATCTGGTGGACAGAGGCATGGAGCCGCGGGCGTGCGACGGACGCGAGAGCCCGCGGTCTGGCTGCAAAATCTGGGAGTCAACGGAATGAACAGCAGATTGCGAGCAGGACGAACGATCACGCTTCTGGCGCTGTGCGCCGGGGGCCTGGGTGGCTGCGTGAGTCAGGGCGAGTACGACGCGCTCTTCGACAACAACCGGAGCCTGACCAACCGGAACCAGGAGCTGCTGGCGCAGCTCGAGGAGTGCAACCAGTCGGTGGCGAGTCTGCGTGGATCGCAGACGGGCGCCGACGACCTGATGGGTCGCCAGCAGAGCGAGAACTCGACGCTGCGGAGCCAGCTGACGCAGGCCCGCAACACCATCAACGACCTCGAGTCCCGCCTGGGCTCGATGGAGCTGGGGCAGATCGACCCGACGACGGATCGGGCCCTGGCCCGCCTGGCGGCGAAGTTCCCGCGCCAGATCCAGTACGACCCGGACCGGGGCATGCTGCGGTTCGCCAGCGACCTGACGTTCGGCTCGGGCAGCGACGTGGTGCGTGACGAGGCCAAGGCGAGCATCGCGGCCCTGGGCGAGGTGCTCCGCACGCCCGAGGCGCAGGCGTACGACGTGGTCATCGTCGGGCACACCGACTCGGCCAAGCCCAGCGCGGGCACGCAGCAGCGGCACCCGACCAACACGCACCTCTCGGCGCACCGGGCGATCTCGGTGAAGAACGAGCTGCGGGGCATGGGCATCCCGGCGGAGAAAATGCAGGTCGCCGGCTGGGGTGAATACCGCCCGATCGTGGCCAACGCCCCGGACGGGAACACGCCGCAGAACCGGCGCGTGGAGATCTTCCTCGTGTCGTCGGACTTCAACTTTGTTGGTGGCGGCGCCCCGGCGCCGACGACCGTGAACGTGGACTCGGACAACCCGCCCGCGTCGGCGTTCGACCCGACCAAGTAAGCGCGCAGCTCGGCTCACCGGAGCCAAGAGATAGATGAGGGGCCGGGGCGTGAACGCGGCCCGGCTCTTTTATCATGCCGGGGGCATGCGATTACTCACAACCTTGATCACCGGTTCGGGCAACGACTATTCGATGCGTTTGATGTCTTGATACTCCCCGCTGGTTTGCAGGGTAATGGTTAGCGGCCCGGGCGATCGATTCCTCCAGTGCCACCCATGGGAGCCGTCGAAGGTGGCCTCAAGGATGCCTTCTCGGCGGGCGCTGGAGCCCTTGGCGTAGCTGTGGTAGTTGATGTTCAGAGCCTTTGAATCTGCGTGCAAGTCGAAGCTCGCAGGAACGCCGTCAGTCCACCAGACGTAGCTGGCCGTCTCTCCCTCCTTCATCTGAAGCTTGATCTCGGTGCTCCCATCACGGGCGAGCGTGAAGGTCTGTTCGTGCCTTACTGGCACGGACGCGGACTCGAGCTCGGGAACGCCCGCGTTCGGCGTGGCAGGCTGGGAAGCGGGTGGTTGCTCACGGGTCTCCGCGGCCCTGTCCGCGGCGGCCTCCTTGGCGAGAGAGACCTTGATCTCTCCCATTCGCTGCAGTCCGACGAGGCGCCCGAAACCGGTGATGTCGATCGCGTACTCCGCCGGGAGAACGACCGTCACGAGGATGACCGCGGCAACGATTACCGCGAGCACGGTAGACTTAATGAGCTTGCTCGTTGAGGGAAGTTCTGCTTGTGGGGGGGCGTTCGTATTGTGCATTGTGTTTCTTTGATGGCGCCGAAGGAAACGGGTGGGGTGGATCGAGATGCTGCCCTACGCGACGAAGAACCCGGTGAGCTGATACCCAACGAACAGGAACCCGGCCGAGGCGAGCGCTGTGTTGGCCGAGTAGGCGTGGCGCATGAAGCTGCCGGAGCGTCTCCAGAAGCCCAAGAGAATGAGGATGCCGCTCAGGGCGAGGATCTGCCCGACCTCGACGCCAACGTTGAAGGCAATGAGGTTGGCGAGGAGGCCATCGGGTGACATCTCGTATTCAAGGATCTTTGTCGCGAGACCGAAGCCGTGGAATAGTCCGAAGATCAGCGTTGCGGCCTTTGTGCTCGGCTGAACGCCGAACCAGCGTTGGTACGCCCCCATGTTGTCGAGCGCCTTGTACACGATCGAGAAGCCGATGATTGCATCGATGATATAGGCGTCGACGCTGATCTGGAACAGGACGCCGGAGAGGAGGGTGACGATGTGCCCGACCGCGAACAGCGTGACGTAGATGGAGACGTCTCTCAGACGGAAGAGGAAAAAGATCACACCGAACAAGAACAGGAGATGGTCGTACCCGGTGACCATGTGCTTTGCTCCGAGATAGCTGAATGGGACGAGCATCACCCCGGAACTCTCCTGGATGAAACCCTTGTCCCCCTCGGTGACTCCGTGAGCGAAGGCGCTGGACGAGCTGGCGAACAGGGCTGCAGAGCACGCGATGACGCTCAGGCGCATGGCCAGTCTGTTGTTGATCCCTGAAGCTTCAGGTCTTTTGGTCATAGTGTTGCCCGCACCTTACAGTCTGAAACGGCGGGTCCTCTCGTGGTATCCGGGAGCCCTATGCGGCGCGTTGGACGCGGTGTTCGAGCTGCTCGCGGCTGGGCGCCAGCGCGAAGGCGAGGAAGACCATCAGCGCGATCATGGAGGCGGACGCCGCGGGGAGGGTCCAGCCGGCGTTGCGCAGGCCCTGCTGCTCGGTGGTGATGCCGGGCCTGCGGTTCATGAGCGGGAGGGCGGCCTGGTACTGCCAGGAGCCCTCTTTGAGCTCGTCGTCTGGGCGGACGGGCAGGGGCTCGCCGGCGAGGTCGGCCTTGACCTGGCGGCGGTAGAAGCTGGCGCCGCTCTCGGGGAAGCGGAGCGTCTCGGAGCTGAAGCCGCCCTCGCGGAGCAACTCATGGAAGGTGAAGGTCCAGAGGTCGCGACGGACCTCGCCCCAGCCCCAGGTCTCGGACGTCTCCAGATCGAAGCGCCCCTCCTTGGTCGTCTCGGAGTGCGGGTTGCGGGTGACGATGACGAGGCGGGGCTTGATCTCGCCCGAGTTGATCCTGGACTCGAACTCGTCCTGGCCCATGCCGGTGCTCTCGGCGAACATCTGCACGCGGAACCAGTCGGCGTGGCGCGCCAGGCCTGGGAAGGCGAACTTCTGCGGGATCTGCACGGGGAGGGTGAGCGCAGCGTCACCGTAGCGGACGGCGACCTCGCCCTCGCCCGCGTCGTTAAGGCTGTCGGTGATGGTGACGGGGCGACCGGCGAAGGTGAACTCGGTCTTGTCGCCCTGGATGAACGAGAAGATCGGGCGGTCGAGCGCCTCGTTGTACGCGGCGATGCGCTGCGCCAAGACGGAGCCGCTGACGACCAGCACCACGAGCGAGACCACGACCCCGAGCCAGGCGACGCGCTTGGCGGCGGTGGCGGTCCTGGGTTTGGCGCCGGGGCGCGCGGGCTCGGTCATCGGGGTCCCTTAGTGATCGGGGTCGGTCTCGGCGGTGTCCGCGGGGGCGGCGTCGTGGTTGTCATTGGGGCTCTTGTTGTGCGTATCCCCGTGAGCGTCGTGGTCCGAGCCGTCACCGAAGAGGCCTGGTGTGAGCCCGGTCAAACGTTTCGAGTAGTTGGGGCTCGATTCGGCGACGTTCTCGAGCGAGATCCGCGAGACGGGTTCGATTCCGTCCGCGTCGTGGTGGGCAAAGTGGAGCTTGGCGAAGTAGTTGTGCTCGTCGTGCTCGTGGCGGTGCGGGTGCTTGCCCTTGTCGACGTAGTCCTGGTAGTAGATGCGCCAGAACTCGGCCTCGCCGGCGGCGACATCCGCCTCGGTGGGCTCGGTGCGTCCGTGCTCGTGCGCTTCTTCCATCGCCAGTTCGGCGAGGCGTTCCTTGCGTCGGAACTCGGCGATGGGCAGGCCCGAGGTGCTGGGACGCGGTGAGGCGGCGGTGCTGATGCCGTCGTACGTCCGGTCGAGCCCGTACCCGGTGCCGCCCGGGGAGAGGACGGTGGCGCGGAGCGGGGAGACGGCGCCGCGGTTGCCCAGGTCGATGCTGGTGAAGAACAGGAAGCAGATCACCGCGGCGATGCAGATGAGCATGATGATCGAGTTGAGGGCCTTGTCGAAACGCAGGCCCATGAAGTAGGCGCCCACGAGCACGGCCTTCACGGTCGCGATGCTCATGGCGATGATGATGTTGAGCCACTGTGGGAGGACGACGTCGAAGGTGTTCTGGATCCAGACCTCGGCGCGCGAGAGGGCGACGGTGAGCACGGTGAAGAAGAGCAGGATGAGCAGGACGGTCATCAGCGTGCGTGCGGTGATGATGTGGTGCCCGTGGTGCCCGTGCCCGAGGCCGTGGGGGTCGGTGGGGTCGAACTCGGGGTTGGGGATGTGGACGTCGTCGATCGAGTGTTCCATGGCGTCGTCCCGTTAGTGGATGAGGTACAGGAGGGGGAAGAGGAAGATCCAGACCAGGTCAACCAGGTGCCAGTAGAGGGCGCTGGTCTCGACCATGGTGTACTCGGTGGGGCCGTAGGCCTCGTAGCGGATGGCGCGGACGAGGACCCAGGAGAGCAGGCCCGCCCCGATGAGCACGTGCAGGGCGTGGATGCCGGTTCCGATGTAGTAGACGCTCCACCAGAGGGGCTCGTGGGGGTCGTGGGCGTAGGGGTAGGAGAAGAAGGTGCCCGGGGCCTTGCCCGCGCTCAGCTTGGGGATGTACTCGAAGTAGAGCTTGATGAAGACGAACAGCCCGGCGCAGATGAGGGTGATGACCAGGTTGCGGATGAGCGCGGCGTTGTTGCCCATCTGCGCCGCGCGGACACCCGAGGCGACCGTCCACGAGCTGAACAGCAGCACGATGGTGTTGAGCCCGCCGAAGCGCCAGTCCAGGTGGTGGCTTCCGGCGGCCCAGGCGTCGGGGTAGAGCATGCGGAAGATGGCGTAGGCACAGAAGATGCCGGCGAAGAGCAGGACTTCCGTGGTGAGGAAGAGCCACATGCCGAGCTTGCAGGCGTCGAACTGCTCGTCGGCGTTGCGGAAGTGGTGCGCGAAGCCGCGGTTCTTCCAGTAGAGCGGGTGGCTCTTGGCGCCGGCGGCGGGCAGGTCGGGCTTGTTGGCGTCGATGGTTGCCATGACTGTCTCTCAGTGTGACCGGGACGCTCAGTGCGACGCGGGGGGCTGGTCCTGGGGGGGAAGCGGGAAGTCGCGCTCGTCGCAGTGTGGGGGAACGACGGTGTCGAAGTCGTACGGCCCGTGCTGGACAAGGACCTCGTGGTGGAAGTTGTGTTCGATCGGGGGCGACTCGGTCTCCCACTCGAGCGTGAGCCCGCCCCAGGGGTTCGGGGGCGCCTTGGGCCCGGCGACGAGCGAGTGGATGAAGTTGAACAGGTGGACGAGGAAGCCGGCCAGGATCAGCCAGGACCCGTAGGTCGAGAGCGTGTGCAGGAACTGGAACTCGTCAACGTAGCTGGCGTAACGGCGCGGCATGCCCTGGGTGCCCAGGAAGAACTGGGTCATGAAGGTGAGGTTGAATCCGATGAAGACGAGCACGCATCCGAGCATGCCGGCCTTCTCGTTGTACATGCGTCCGAACATCTTGGGCCACCAGTGGTGGATGCCACCGATGAAGGCGATGACGGTGCCGCCCATCATGACGTAGTGGAAGTGGGCGACGACGAAGTAGGAGTCGTGGAGGTGCAGGTCGGTCGCCAGGGCGCCCAGGGGCAGGCCCGTGAGGCCGCCGATTGAGAACAGGAAGAGGAAGGACAGGGCGTAGAGCATCGGGGTGTTGATCGCGATGGAGCCCTTGTAGAGGGTGGTGATCCAGTTGAACACCTTGATGGCGGTCGGGATGGCGACGAGGAAGGTCAGGGCGCTGAAGATGGCCGAGGCGAGCTCGCCCATCGCGGTGAACATGTGGTGCCCCCACACGATGAACGACACGGCCGCGATGCCCAGCGAGCTGAAGGCGATGGCGCGGTAGCCGAAGATCTGCTTGCGGGAGTGCACCGAGAGCAGCTCGGAGATGATGCCCATGCCCGGGAGGATCATGACGTAGACAACGGGGTGGGAGTAGAACCAGAAGAAGTGCTGGTACAGCACCGGATCGCCGCCCAGGCCCGGGTCGAAGATGCCGACCTTGAAGAGACGCTCGAAGATGAGCAGGAGCAGGGTGATGCCGATGACGGGCGTGGCGAGGACCTGGATGATGCTCGTGGCGTAGATGGCCCAGATAAACAGCGGCATGTCGAACCAGCCCATGCCCGGGGCTCGGAGCTTGTGCGTCGTGACGATAAAGTTCAGGCCCGTGAGGATCGAACTGAAGCCCAGCACGAACGCGGCCAGGACCATGAGCAGCACGCGCCAGTGGTCGGCGTCGGTCGTGGTTGAATATGGCGTGTAGAAGGTCCAGCCGGTGTCAACACCGCCCAGCACGATGGAGAGGATGCCGAAGATGGAGCCCGAAACGTAGATGTACCAGCTGAAGAGGTTCAGGCGGGGGAAGGCGACGTCCTTGGCGCCGAGCATGAGCGGGAGGAAGAAGTTGCCCAGGCTGGCGGGGACGGAGGGCACGATGAACATGAAGACCATGATCGCGCCGTGGAGGGTGAACAGGCGGTTGTAGATCTGGTTGCCGGTGTTGATGCTCTCGGCGCCCGCGGGGGCGAAGAGCTGGCCGGTGATGGCGCCGTCGGCGGCAACACGGACGGGCTCGAGCAGTTCGAGGCGGACGGCGAGCGCGGCGACGCCGCCCAGGAAGAACATGAACAGCACCGCGAAGAGGTACATCACGCCGATCTTCTTGTGATCGACGGTGGTCATCCAGTCCCAGACGGTGCCCATCGCGCCGTACTTGGGGGTGAGGTAGGACCCCTCGTCGTGGTGGTCGTGGTCGGGTTCGTGGGTTCGGTCGGCGGTGCTCATGTCTGTATCCAGTCGGGGGCGGGCCCCGGGAACGGCTCGGTCAGCCCTCTTCCCCGGCGCCGGTCTCGGTCTCGCCCGGGGCGTCCTCGCCGGCTTCACCCTCGGCGGGCTGCTCGACGTGCACGGAGATGGACTTCATGTACGCGATGATGTTGGAGATTTCCTCGTCCTTGATCACGCCCTGGAAGGGTGTCATCTGGTTCTGGTAGCCCTGGACGATCTTGATCCCGGGGTTGAGGATGGACTCGCGGATGTAGTTGTCGTCGGCGATCTGCGGGGGGGCTTTGTTGAAGCTGCGCTCGGAGCCGTAGAGATCTTTCCAGCTCGGGCCGATGTTGTTCGACCCGTCCACGGAGTGGCAGGTGGCGCAGCGGCTCTGGAAGACGCGCTGCCCGTCGATGACGGGGTCGCCCGAGCTGCCCTGGTTCTCGAGCCAGATCTCGTAGTCGGCCTGGGGCACGACGCGGATGATGGCGGCCATCTCGGAGTGCAGGTCGCCGCAGTACTCGGCGCAGAAGACCCACTGGTCGCGGTAGCGTCCCTCGGGGTGGTCGTCCTCGGGGCCGAGCTTGGGGGTGGTGAACCCGTAGCCGGTGTAACGGTTGGGGAAGACGTCGGTCTTCATGCGGTAGTCGGGGATCCAGAAGGAGTGGATCACGTCGGTGGAGACCATGCGGAGGGCGATGTCGGTGTTCTCGGGGAGGGCGTGGATCTTGACGTTGTCGCGCCCGCCGAGGGTGGTCATCTGGGCCGACTGCGTGCCGTCGGGGTACTCGACGGTCCAGTCCCAGGTCTGGCCCGTGATGCTGAGCTCGAGCGCGCCGCCGGCGGGGACGACCTTGTCCATGTAGCCCCAGAAGCCGAGGAAGAAGAAGACGAGCATCGAGGACGAGGGGACGACGGTCCAGAAGATCTCGAGCTTGCTGTTGTGGGCCGGGCTGACGGGGGCGGGCACGCCCGGGCGCCGGCGGTAGATGATGCACCAGTAGACCATCAGGCCCATGAGCAGCACGAAGAAGAACATGCTGAACCAGAAGGTGAGCATGAAGAGGCCGTCGGTCCAGACCGCGGCGTCCGTCGTGCCGTTGGTGCGGAAAAACAGGCCCTGGAGCCCCTCTCCGTCGAACGGGAGGGTGCGGACGGGGGCGACGGCGTCCGCGGGGAAGGCCGCGACGGCCTCGGGGACGGTGCTGGTCGGTGCTGCTGGAGGCATGGTCATGACACGGATCCTGGAACGCCCGCGCCGGGGAGCGGCCCCGAGTGCTGAGCGTCTGTAAGTGTCTTCGTTTTGGAGCGGTTTCGGAGTCGTTCGACGGTGAGCAATCCACCGATGAGGGCGATGAGCCCGATGACGGTCAGCACGCCGGCCAGACGCATCACGTTCATCGCGTGCATGCTGTAGGACCCGGCGTCGGGGTCGTAGCGGTAGCAGAAGTGGAGCAGGCGGTCGCCGAAGGAGCGGGCTACGCCGCCGTTGGACGCGTCGAGCATCGCGAGCTTCATGTCACGGGGCGGGTAGTCAAACCCGTGGAAGTACGCGGCGACCTCGCCCTCGGGCGAGAGCACGGTGATGCCCACGGGGTGGGCGAACTCGCCGTCTGGCAGCTTGTTGGTCTTGAAGCCCACGGCGCCCGTGAGCTGGTCGATGGTGTCCTGATCGGCGACGCAGAACGACCACGCGGCGTCGGTCTCGGCGGTGCGCCGGTTGTAGAGCGCGGTGTACTGCGTCTTGGCGCCCAGCGCGTGCGTCGGGGTCTCGGTTGCGTCGAAGCTGACGACCAGGACGTTGTACTCCTGGCCCATCGTGTAGTCGAGCTCGTTGAACGATCCGAGCAGCTTCTGCAGCACGACGGGGCAGACGATCGGGCAGTCGTAGTAGACCAGCGCGAGCACGACGGGCAGCCCGCCGCTGAGGACCTCGGCCATCGGCAGCGGCCGCGAATCGGCCTCGGTGAAGACGAGGTTCATGGGGACGCGCTGGCCGAAGTGCTCCTCGAGCTCGACGCCGCGCGCCTGCTCGGGGATCTCTTTCTTGAGCAGCTGCGCGGGCGAGAGCGACGCGCCCACAGCGATCGCGCCGCACGCCGCGAGGGCGAGCCGGCGGAAACCCGGGATGGATCGCCGGTCAGTCCGCATCGGTCAGCGAAAGCTCCTCTGAGGTACCGGGCGACGCGCTGGCGTAGCGCTGGACGACGCGGTCCATCGCGGCCTCGACGGGGATGTACACGGTGTCGTGATCGACCCAGCCGTACCCGTCGAGGTGGGCCAGGTCCTGGGCCTTGGTCGCCTCGAACGGAGCGGCGATGCCGACGCCCTCCTGTTTCTCGGCCTTGATGGTCGAGACGTAGTTGTTGAAGTACGCCACGAGCACGACGATGACGAACGCGACGCCCAGGATCATCCCGATGAAGGTGATCGCCAGGGCGGTGGGGTTGGCGTGGGCGGCGTGCTCGAGCTGCGGCGCGCCCTCGTCGGGGGAGTGCCGGTGCCAGGCGTCGGGCTCGGTGTGGTGGACCGGTGTTTCGTGGGGTGTATCGCTCATGGGTGTGTCCCGTTCTCGGGGGCGGCTCCGCCCGCGTGGTTAGACGTAGTTCTTGTGCGCCAGGGCCTCGTGCAGCATCGGGTCCTTCAGCGGGATCAGCGGCGACGCGCCG
Organism: Phycisphaerales bacterium; assembly: GCA_029260375.1. Taxonomy (GTDB): domain Bacteria; phylum Planctomycetota; class Phycisphaerae; order Phycisphaerales; family UBA1924; genus JAJRXR01. Next base: position 28,436 of record JAJDDI010000048.1, read on the forward strand.
ACCGCCCGCACCAGGAAGAAGCCCCAGATGCAGAGCGGCGCCACGATGCCCGCCGCGTCAAGCCAGATCCCGCCCCAGACCCCGGGGTTCTCCGAGGCGTGCTCGCCCACGTAGACCATCGGGCGGACGATCCAGATCATGTCCGCGACCGTCATCGCGATCATGTACGCGGCCATGAACGCTAGCAGCCCTGTGATGCGTTTGACCTTGCGGAAGAGCAGGATGCAGAACGGCGCGACGAAGTGCCCGAACGCCAGGACGAGGAACAGGGCCTTGTACCCGCCCTCGCCGGTGCGGTAGACGTACCAGGCGGTCTCCTCGGGGATGTTCGAGTACCAGATCAGGAAGTACTGGCTGAAGGCGATGTACGCCCAGAAGACGGTGAACGAGAGAATCAGCTTGCCCAGGTCGTGGAAGTGCTCCTCGGTCACGGCGCCGGTGAGGCGACCCATGCCCTTGAGCACGGCCAGCACCAGGACGACCACCGAGACGCTCGCGAGGGCCGCCGACGCGAAGAAGTACACGCCCCACATCGTGGAGAAGAAGCGGAAGTCCAGGGCCATCAGGAAGTCGAAGGCGAAGAACGCGGTGGTCAGCGCGAACACCAGCAGGCCCCAGCCCGAGTTGAATCGCATCACGCGGGTGAGACCGCGCTGGCCGGTCTCGTCCTGCTTGAGGCTGGTGCGGACCATGATCTGGGAGAGGACGAGCCAGACGAGGCCGTAGATAAGGAAGCGGACGCCGAAGAAACCGACGTTGAGGAAGGGCGACTTCTGCTCGAGCAGGTGATCGCCCGCCATCTCTTCGCTGAGCCAGGTGAGCAGGATGCCCCCGCCCAGGACCTCGATGAGCACGACGCCCAGCAGCATCACCCAGCAGACGGGCAGCAGCGAGGCGACGTTCTCGAACTGTCGGCGGACGGTGCTTGTCCAGCCGGCGTTGAGCGAGTGGAAGACCATCGTCAGGAACAGGGCGCCCAGGCTCATCGCGACGCAGGTGAAGAGCCCGACCTCAAAGGCGGCAAGCGCGTGCCTCGCGTTGATGGCGAAGGCGCCGAGGATGGTGATCACGAGGGCGGCGGCGCCGGCGATCAGCAGCAGTCCGGACAGCTTGGTGGTCGCGCCCTCGGGCAGGTGGATGTTGTCGTGGCGCATCGCGGGGTGGGCCGCGAGCTTGTCGAGGCGCTTGCGCCACTGGGCCTCGGTGAGGTAGGCCCTGGGCGTCTCTCGCTCGGGAATGGGGATGGATGTGGCGGGCGCCTGGGTCTGGCTCATGGGGAGACTCCCTCGCTCGCGGGCGCGGCGGGCCTGCTGCGGGTGAGCAGGGACCGCTGTGAATCGGGGATGCTCGGGTCGTCGGGCGAGACGTTCTGCGACGCCTGGAGCACGCGGATGTAGGCGATGATCGCCCACGCCTGGTCGGCGCTGATGTTGTGCCCGTAGGCGGGCATGCGGTTGGCGCCGGTGATCTCGTTCCAGAGCCCCTCGCGGATCACGCTGAACATGTGCCCGTCCTTGGCGGAGCGCTGGGACGGGTCGGAGAACTTGGGATCGAGCAGGTTCGCGGGGGCCGGGGTGTATCCGGCCTGGGCGACCATGCCCGTGCCGTCGCCCTTGTAGCCGTGGCAGGCGACGCAGTTGATCTCGAACTTGCGCCGTCCCAGGTCGAGCATCTCGCGGGTGACGGTCGTCGGGATGGTGTCCACGAACGCATCGGGGCCGGTCCTGCCCGTGTAGTAGGCGTCGTCCTCGGCGAGGAAGGACGCCCGCTCGAGGCTGTAGTCCGCGGCCCAGGCGTTGGCGCCGAACTGATCGGGGTTGAAGCTTCGCCGGGCGAAGGCGACGGTGTTCTGGTTGGGCACACGCTGCGTGCGGCGTGTCCCGTCCTGGAGCGCGAAGAACTCCGTCTCGGACTGCGCCTTCCACTTGGGCTGGTCGTCCATGTCGGGCAGGAACTGACGCGGGCGGTCGTCGGTGCGATCGCCCCGGCAGCCCGCCAGCGGCAGGGCCAGCAGCGTGCTCGCGACCAGCAGCAGACCGACTCGGATGATGGGTGAACTGATCATCGGTCCTCGTCCTCCACGAGTTCGATGCTCTCGGCGCCCACGGATTCAAGCAGCGCCCGCGTGCGCGCCGGGTCGAAGTTTGGGTCCGAGGCCTCGATGCAGATGAAGAAGGTGTCGTCCGAGACGCTCAGAAAGCGGTCGCGGGCGAACAGCGGGTGGTGGAACCGGGGCAGGCCGTTGAGCGCGAGCATGCCAAAGAGACAGGTGAACGCGGTGACCAGGATGCCCAGCTCGAAGGTGATAGGGGTGAACGGTTCCCACGCAAGAAAGGGCTTGCCCTGGACAACGATGTTGTAGTCGCTGTTCATGAAGAACTGCATCGCGAGGGCGCCAGCCACGCCGGTGATCGCGGCGCCCGCGGCGATCGCGGGCAGGATCGTCCGCTTGATGCCCATCGACTCCTCCATCCCGTGGATCGGGAAGGGGGTCATCACGTCCCACTTTGTGTAGCCCGCGTCCCGCACGCGCTCGGCGGCGTGAACGACTGCGGGCGTCTTGGAGAACTGGGCGATGATCCCGTGCACGGGCTTGCCCGCCTCCGAGACGTATCTGGGCGCGGGCTTGGGGATGAAGGGCATGTAGTCGCTGGCGAGAGCCATCATCTCCGAAACGCTTGGGATCTTGGGAAGCTCTGGCATGTCAGTGATCCTCCCCGTGGTCGTCGTCGTGCGGGTGCGGGTCCGCGTCGGGCATCACGGCCTTGAGCTCCGCCATCGCGAAGACGGGCAGGAACTTGACGAAGAGCAGGAACAGCGTGAGGAAGATGCCGCACGAGCCGGCGAAGGTCAGGATGTCCACCCAGGTCGGGTAGAACATGCCCCACTCGCCCGGCAGGAACGCCCGGTGCAGCGACGTGACGATGATCACGAACCGCTCGAACCACATGCCCACGGTCACGAAGATCGCCACGACCCAGACCGCCCACGGGTTCTGGCGGACCTTCTTGAACCAGAAGACCTGCGGCGAGAGCACGTTGCAGCCGATCATCGTCCAGTACGCCCACCAGTAGGGGGCGACGCGCGGGTTGACGCGGTTGTTGGCGAAAGCCTCAAACTCGAACTTGTTGGCGCTGTACCACGCGATGAAGAACTCCATCGAGTAGGCGAAGCCGACCATCATGCCCGTGACCAGGATGATCTTGGCCATGTTCTCGATGTGGCGGATCGTCAGCAGGTCCTTGAAGTTGGGCAGCAGCGCACGGAGCGGGATGAGCAGGAAGAGGACCATCGCGAAGCCGCCGAAGATGGCGCCCGCGACGAAGTAGGGCGGGACGATCGTGGTGTGCCAGCCCGGCAGGATCGAGGTCGCGAAGTCGAACGACACGATCGAGTGCACCGAGAGCACCAGCGGCGTGGAGATGCCCGCCAGGACGAGGTAGGCCGCCTCGTAGCGGTGCCAGTGGCGGCTGGAGAACCGCCAGCCCAGCGACATCAGCCCGTAGATGTACGCCCGGAGCGTGTCGGGCTTGGGCAGCGGGAGCTGCACCTCGCGACCGCCCGGGAGCGCGACCATGAACGGCTTGGAGACGCCCAGACGCAGGCGGCGGTCCGCCCGGTCTCGCAGCGTCGCGACGTCCGGGATCATGCCCATGTACCAGAACAGCAGCGAGACCGTCGCGTACGTCGAGACCGCGAACACGTCCCACAGCAGCGGCGAGCGGAAGTTGGGCCAGATGCCGTTGGAGTTGGGGATCGGGAAGAGCATCCAGGCGAACCAGACGCGACCGACATGGATGCCCGGGAAGATGCCCGCGCAGATGACGGCGAAGATGGTCATCGCCTCCGCCGATCGGTTGACCGCGGTCCTCCATCTCTGCTTGAGCAGGCAGAGGATCGCGGAGATCAGCGTTCCGGCGTGCCCGATACCGATCCAGAACACGAAGTTGGTGATGTCCCAGGCCCAGTCCACCTGGTTGTTCAGACCCCACACACCGACACCGGTGATGATCAGGTACAGGATCATGCCCGTGCCGACGGCGGCGACCGTCGAGCTGATCGTGATGGCGATGAACCACCACTTCGGGGGCGGGTCCTCGGCGTAGCCGCAGACGATCTGCGTGACCTCGCTATGCGTGCGCTGGGAGAGCACCAGCGGCGGGCGGATGGCGGGGTCCTCGACGAGCGAGCCGTCGCCCAGGCTGGGACCCTCGTCCCGCCCGGGGGTGTGGGCGGCTTCGCGGAGCCCGGCGAGGCGTTCGGCCGTCACCTTGTCGGGGTGGATGGAGCTCATGCGTGGACTCCGGCTGCGGCAGCGAGGACGCGGAGGCTCAGGGCGTAGCCGCGATCGCTGGACCGGTTGGTGTCATAGAAGAAGCCGTGCGTTTCATCGCCGTGCGCGTCCGAGTGGTCTTCGCCGTGCCCGTCGCCCACGCCCCCGTCGTGCCCGCCTTCTTCGGAGGCATGGCTCAGCGGGTCGTGCGCGAGTCGCGCCTCGTAGCCATCGGGGTCGAGGTGGGCCAGGAGCGCCTCGTTTGGATTGTCGATGCGCATCAGGTGGGTGGTGCGGGGGCGTGTGTCGAGGTAGCCCAGGACCATGTACGAGCGCTGGTTGTCGCGCCACTTGCTGACGCGGCTGGTCGGGTCGAGGATGTCGCCGAAGACGATGGAGTCCGAGGGGCAGGCCTGCTGGCAGGCGACCTGGAAGAAGCCGTCGGGGATGGGCGCCTCGTAGCCCGGGCCCATCTCGGTGTTCTGGCCGCGGGCCCAGATGTCCTTGACCTTGACTTCCTGTCGCGCCTCGTTGACGCGCTGGATGCAGTACGTGCACTTCTCCATCACACCCCTCGAGCGGACGGTAACGTCCGGGTTGAGCTGCATGCGCTGGATCTCGTCGAGTTTCTGGCGCAGTCGGGGCGGGATGAAGTTCTTGTTGAGGTCCTTCTGATCGATGGGGGCGTCGCCGAGCAGGTCCTCGCCGTAGAAACGCCCGTTGTACTTGTTCCAGCCCCACTCGAAGAAGTTGAAGCGTCGGACCTTGTAGGGGCAGTTGTTGGCGCAGTAGCGGGTGCCGATGCAGCGGTTGTAGGCGATGTCGTTGGTGCCCTCGGCGCCGTGGATCGTCGCGTTGACGGGGCAGACCGTCTCGCAGGGGGCGTTCTCGCAGTGCACACACGCGACGGGCTGGTTCATCATGCCCGAGGGGTTGTTCAGATCGTCGCCGGCGAAGTAGCGGTCCACGCGGATCCACTGCATCTCGCGCCCCTTGGCGACCTCGCGCTTGCCGACGATCGGGATGCTGTTCTCGCTCTGGCAGGCGATGGTGCAGACGCCGCAGCCCGAGCAGGTGCTCGTGTCGATCGTCATCCCCCACTGCGGCCCCTTGGAGAAGGCCGAGCCGGGGGCGGGGTCTCCGCGCGATCCGTTCTGCGGGTTCTCGTAGATGGAGATGTTCTTTGGCGTGTGGCTGAGCTCGCCAAGCTGCTCGGCCAAGTGTAAGCGGCTGACCGCATACTCCTCACCGTAGATCGTATCGGGGTGCTCGACCGGCGGGGCGTCGCCGTGCTCGTCCCACCACTTCTTGTCCAGGGAGCGGAGGATGGTGTCCCGCCCGCCCATGGTCCAGTGGTTCTGGGTGCTGGCGATGGTGTACGTGCCGCCGGCCCGCTCGATCGTGGCGCCCACGGCGCCGGCCGGTGAGCCGGAGGTCCGCAGCGCGTAGGTGTTGAACCCGACCTGGCTGCCCACGTGCCCGGACTCGGTCCGCCCGTAGCCGAGGCGGAGCACGACGGTGTTGTCGGGCACACCAGGGAGGATCCAGACGGGCATCTCGAGCTGGCGCCCGCCCAGGGTGAGCGTGGCCATCTTGGCCTGGGGCATCTGCGACTTGGTGTACGGGTTGTTCTCGTCCTGCCAGGTGTGGTCGGGCAGCACGCCCAGCGCCTTGGCGGTCGCGGGGCTGAGGTACGCGGGGTTGTCCCAGACGACCTTGGACGCGGTGTCGGGCAGCTCCTGGAGCCAGCCGCAGTTGGCCCAGCGACCGTCGCCGATGTTGGCGGTGGAGAAGACGACCTCGAGCGAGTCCTGCGCCGGCGCGGGCGCCAGGGAGAGGCCCGAGACCGCGGCGCGGACGCTGGTGTCGTTGGAGTTGGGCGCCGAACGCGTCGCGCCGGAGCCGGCGAGCACGCCGTCGTGCAGGGCGCGCCGCCAGAGCTTGTCGAAGGCCTTGTCCTCGACGCGCCCGCCCGCCCGGGCGGCCCAGGTCTGGCGGACGAGCCCGTAGCCGTCGGGGTGTTCGTCGCCCGCGAGCAGCGCGAGCAGCTCGATATCGCTCAGCGCCGGGTCGTAGAGCGGGGCGATCATCGGCTGAATCGGGGAGACCGTGCCGTCGTAGGCCTCGACATCGCCCCATGATTCGAGGTAGTGGGCGCCGTTGAGGCTCCAGGTGGAGCGGGCGGCGGTCTCGCTGGCCTGGACAGACCAGCAGATGCTCGTGCCCAGCGAGGCGAACGCGTCGCCGAACTCAAGATCGGCAGGGGCGTCGAACAGCGGGTTGGTATCGATGCAGACCAGGGTGTCCACGCGACCGGCGTGCATCTCGGACGCGAGGGACGCGATCGACTCGACCGAGCTGCGCGCCTCGTCGGCGCTCATGGGCGTGGTCGTGACGACCGAGCCCACAGAGCCCAGCGCCGCGTTGATCGCGTGACACAGGGCGTGGACCGGCGCTGGCTGGCTCGGGCCCGGGATCACCACGCCGCCCGCGCCCGCGGTGCGGAGGTCGGACGCGATCTGGCTCACCACCTCAGAATCGATCTCGGCGCCCGCCGGCACGCCGAAGCGTCCCACGCCCAGCGCGTTGGCCAGCGCCATCGCGAACGCGGAGATCTGGCTGGGCGCCATACGGAGGCGGTGGTCCGCCAGCGAGCCGGTGGCGCTCGGACAGGACTCAAGCACATACAGGCGGCTCATGTCGTCGCCGGCGTGGTGCTGGCGACGGGTCGAGGCCAGGTCTCGGGCATGGATCAGCGCCTCGGGGCCTTCGACGGTGAAGTCTGCGTCGAGGCTCAAGATGCGTTGTGCCTTGGTCAGGTCGTAGTGGACCCGCGCCGGCGAGCCGAACGCCGCGCGGGCGCCATCGGCGGCGCCGGAACGCTCGCTCGCGCTGTACGCGTGCCACGAGGCCTCGGGCCATCGCTCGAGGATGCGCGCCTTGAGCGCGTCGCGTGTGGGGCTTGTCTTCTTGTCAACGAGGAACGCCAGACCCCGGCCGCGCGTCGCGTCGAAGCCCGCGAAATGGTCGCCGCCCCACGCCTTGAAGTCGTCCCACGTCGCGGCCTTGGGACCCGACGCCGGGTTGAGGTACACCGGGTGCTTCAGACGGTCGGGATCGTAGAGCGTCAGCACACTCGCCTGCGCCCAGATGCTCGACTTGCCCCGGTTGACCGGGTGCAGGGGGTTTCCCTCGATCTTGGTGGGACGCCCCGCGTGGGTTTCGGCGAGGACGCCCTCGGCGCCGCCGCCGGGCAGGGGCATCGCCGTCGCGTAGTACAGCGCCTTGCCCGGGATCACCTGCTCGGGCACGCTGCTCGAGTAGGGCATGATGTGGTGCTCGGGCCTGCGGCAGCCCGGGAGCGTCATCGCGCCCGCGAGCGCGACGCTGGCGCCCATCAGCTTGACAAAGTCACGGCGCGACTCGCCCAGCAGCTCCGACGCGCCCCCCGGGAACTCTCGCTCGACGAAGTCGCGGAACTCGTTGGTGTCGCTCACCTCGTCGAGACTGCGCCAGTACCGGCGCCCGGTCACACCGCCAGCGTGCGCGGCGAGCTCCGGGGTCCGGTCCGAGTTCTTCGTCGAGGGGCACTGATCCAGCTTGCTCATGGTCCGCCCTGTCTCTCAGGCCCGCTCGGCCTGTGGGTTCGTTCGCGTGTCGGGTCAAAGTGAACTCGTAGGAAGGAACTAGTAGTGGCAGGCGCCGCAGTGCTGGGGCGGGTCGCGCCGCAGCGAGTCGAGCAGCGCCTCGGGGCTCATCGCCGCGTGCGCCTCGTCCGCCCGCTCGTCGAGCGGCGTGCTGAGCCACTGCTCCACCCAGATCAGGTCCGTCACCCGGTCGGTGGGCACCAGGTTCTTCTCCGGGTTGCGGTGGCAGTCCAGGCACCAGCTCATCGAGAGCGGCTCGGCCTGCGCGACCACCGGGAGTCCCTTGATCTGCCCGTGGCACGAATAGCAGCTCACACCCGCCGAGAGGTGAGACTGGTGCGTGAACTGCACGTAGTCGGGGAGCTTGTGGACCTTGCGCCAGGGGATGGACGCGTCGGTCTCGTACGCCTCGCGCACAAACGCGGTCTTCTGCTCGACACGTTGGAGCTTGCCCTCTTCGTGACAGCCGTAGCACGTCTTGACGCTCGGGACGTTGGCGTGGCGCGACTCCTCGACGTGGGAGTGGCAATAACGGCAGTCCATGCCGAGCTTGCCCGCGTGGATCTGGTGGTTGAACCCGTTGCCGGGCTGGACGGGCATGTAGCCCACCTCCCAGAACGCGGGCGTGAAGTAGTACCAGACGCCACCGATCGCCAAGGTTCCGCCGCCCACGGCGCCGAGGGCGCCGAGCGTGGGCAGCACGTTCATCCAACGGGGAAAGAGGCCTGCCACTCGACGACTCCTACGATGGTGATCCGCGACACGCCCCCGCGGGCGGGCGTGGCGCCCCGATCTATCCCAGGCCCGCACTCGGGCGTGGGCTGGGGAGGTTAGCACCACGAGTTCTTTCCCGCATTGCTGTCCAGCCGAAATTCTGACCCCTGGCGCGTATGCTCAGGGGATCGCGTCACTGCCAGACCGTAACTGAGACAGGGTCTCAATAACGATGTTGGACCCCGTATTCACGACAACTTGATCCTTATAGAGAGCGCCCCGGCGCCCGAGGACCCCACCATGACACAGGCCTCTTCCGACGACCTCACGCGAAGCCCGCTCGGAGGGCCGGTCCTCGTCACCGGCGTGGGCGTGACCGTGGCGATGTGGATCGCGTGGTTCCTGCTGCACATGCCGGGCGTTCGGGCCGACGCGAGCATCGCGACCCCGATCCAGGGCGGCGTGCTGCTGCTCGGGCTGGGCCTGGGCGTGGCGCGATCAGGGCACGGGCGCGCGGGATGGCTGATCGGCCTTCTCGCGGGGTTGTTGGCGGGCGCGCTGAACCTGCTGCTGCTGGGGATGCAGCTCGTCGAGCAGCCGGAGACAACCGAGCAGATGGGCGAGGCGGCCAACAGGCTGCGCCCCAACGCCGCGCTGGTCATCGTCGGGTTCCTGGTCGCGTGCGCCGTCGCGGGCGCGATCGCGGGCGCGGTGGGCGCCGCGCTCCGGGCCCCGCGATCCGGGGGGGACGGGCAGCGATGGCTGGGGCGTTTGGGGGTTGTGAGTGCGCTATCGGTCATTCCATTGCTTGCTGTTGGCGGCGCCGTCACCAGCACAGAAAGTGGGATGTCCGTCCCCGATTCGGTAACGAGCTACGGAGCGGTCAGCTTCCTTTTCCCGCTGAGTCTCATGGGTGAGGATCGAATCTTCCTTGAACACTCACATCGACTGCTCGGATCCCTCATCGGGCTTGTGACCTTTCTGTGGGCGGTTTACACCACAATCGTTGACCGTCGCAAGGGCATGAAGATCGGCGTCTGGATTCTCTGGCTATTTGTCGTGCTGCAGGGAATCGCTGGAGCGCGTCGTGTTGGCGCCGATCTTTCTTGGATGGCTGTCATCCATGGTGTCTTCGGACAAATCACTTTCATACTCGCGGCTGGACTGGCTGCGGCGCAGATGCGCGGGTACATCGACGCCCCGGATCTGCTCGAGGACGAGACGCGCAAGGCCGCGAAGCGCGCGCGCAAGTTCGCGGTGATCACGCTGGTCGCCGTGCTCATCCAGCTTGTGTTCGGCGCCCTGTACCGCCACCTGGGCGTTGAGAAGGGCATCCACTCGCTGTACGCGCACATCGGGTGGTCGTTCATCGTTTTCGCGATGGTCATCGTCAACGGCATCCTGTGCATGAAGGGCTCGCGCGAGAGCAAGCCCGGCAGGACACTGCGGCGTGTGGGCGTGCTCCAGCACGGGCTGGTGGCGTGGCAGTTCCTGCTCGGGTGGGCCGCGCTGGGGATGGCCCCGCCCAGCAAGGCGGACCGCCCGATCCCCAGCGCCGACGAGCTGGCCTCGGCGCCCCCGATCCAGGCGGTCGAGGCGATCATGACCACCGCCCACCAGGCCAGCGGCGCCCTCGTGTTCGCGGCGGTCGCCCTGGCGGTGGTCTGGAGCCGGCGTCTGAGCCGGGATCAGGAGCGTGATCGGACCTGACCGGGGGGTCGTCGCGGAACTGCGTGCCGCGGGGCACGGACCGGTACTCTGGGAAGCGACCGGCGCCGATGCCCAAGGAGGCAATAGGCGCTCGGGTCGGGCGTTGAGCGCTTGAGGGCAACCCGGGAGGACGGCCGCGATGAACGCCGTGAGCATGGCGAAGCGACAGACCGAGCCGGTCGAGGGGCCGCCGCTGCATCTCAAGCCATTGGACAAGCGCCGCTTCGGGTACAGCGAGGCGCGGCATCTGTTGTGGCGAGCCGGGTTCGGGGGCACGCCGGCGCAGATCCAGACGCTCGCGTCCTGGGGCAGCGAGAAGTCGGTGGACCACCTGCTGAACTACCGCGACGTACCCTACGAGGCGCCCGGGGCGGACACGTTCGACGCGGACATCATGCGCCCGCCGTCGGACGAGGAACGCCGGATGATCCGCGCGGCGCAGCGCTCGCAGGACGAGAACGCGCTGGCGCAGTACCGCCTCCGACGCCAGCAGGCGCAGCGCCGCGACCGCCTGCAGATCGGCGAGATGCAGCGATGGTGGCTCAAACGCATGATCGAGACGCCCCGCCCGTTCGAGGAGAAGATGACGCTCTTCTGGCACGGGCGCCTGGCGACCGGGTACCGGACGATCGAGAACTCGTACCACATGTACCTGCAGAACCAGACCTTCCGGGCGCACGGGGCGGGCAACTTCGGGGCGATCCTGACCTCGATCGTCCGCGACCCGGCGATGCTCAAGTACCTGGACAACGACGAGTCGTCCAAGCGCCGCCCCAACGAGAACCTCGCGCGCGAGCTGATGGAGCTGTTCAGCCTGGGCGTGGGCGCGTACAGCGAGCGTGACATCAAGGAGGGCGCCCGCGCCCTGACCGGATACACCTTCCGCGACGACGAGTTCTACTTCGACCGCCAGAACCACGACACCGGCAACAAGAACATCCTGGGAATCCGTGCTGCGCACGACGGCGAGAGCTTCGTCCGCGCCATCCTTGCGCAGCGCGCGTGCTCCGAGTATCTCGCGTCAAACCTGTACCGGTTTTTCGTTCGCCATGTCCCCACCGACCCCCGCCAGCAGGATGAAGCGACACAGATGATCGTCGGGAAGATCGCCGCTGCTCTGCGGCGCGCCGACTACGAGATCCGTCCCGTGCTTCGCCAGATCTTCCTCAGCGAGCACTTCTATCACCCGGGCGTGATGCACGAGCAGATCAAGAGCCCGACCGAGCTGGTCGTGGGCGCGATCCGCTCGCTCAACGCCCCGGTGCGCGACCTGGCGGTGCTCAACGACGCGCTGGACCTGATGGGCCAGCGCCTGTTCTTCCCACCAAGCGTCAAGGGCTGGGACGGCGGGCGGGTCTGGGTCAATACCTCGACGATGTTCGTCCGCCAGAATATCCTCGCGTTCCTGCTGACGGGCAAGAAGCCTGTCGGGTACGACGCGGTCGCGGGCGGGGACCCGTTCGACCCGATGGCGCTGCTGGACGAGCTCGAGGCCGGTGATCCGGGCGCGTCCAACAACCCCGCGAAGGTCGTGGACTACCTGCTCCGCCTGACGCTCGGGCGGTCGCCGACGCAAGCCAGAGAGGTGCTCACCGAGTTCGTCGAGAGCCACGGCGGGGTGCGGCGCGACGTCATCACCGGCGCCCTGCTGCTCGTGACGGCGATGCCGGAGTATCAGCTGTGTTAGACAGGGCATCAGGCAACGGGGATCAGGCATCAGGAGCCGACAGATGACGCTGCACAACAACCCGTCCGAGGCCAGCGCGTTCACGCGACGTGAGTTCCTGCACACGGGGCTGACGATGGCCTCCGCGGCGGTCGCGGTCCCCCACTTCCTGCAGCGTTCGGCGCTGGCGCTGCCCATGGCCGCGCCGGGGCTGAGCTCCATCGCGGGTGTCGATGAGGACCGCATCCTCGTTGTCTGCCAGCTGGGCGGGGGCAACGACGGGCTCAACACGGTGATCCCGTTCAGGCAGGACGCGTACTACCGCGCCCGCCCGGGCCTCGCGCTGCGGGGCGAGGACCAGCTGCTCGAACTCTCCAAGCTCGGCGCCAACGGCTCCGAGGGCGTCGCGCTGCACCGCGCGATGGCGGGCGTGAAGTCGCTCTACGACGACGGCCTGTGCGCCGTTGTCCAGGGCGTGGGGTACCCAAACCCCAACCGCTCCCACTTCAAGTCCATGGACATCTGGCACACGGGCGACACCTCGGGCACCGGCGACGGCTGGCTCGGGCGCTACATCGACAGCGAGTGCTGCGGCTACGGCAAGGGCGAGTCCGGCAAGGACGACGGGACAAACCGCGGGGTTGGCGAGACCATCAACCCGCCCATCGCCATCGGGCGCACGGCGCCGCTGGCGCTCGAGGGCGGGCGCGTCAAGCCCGTCGCCTTCGAGACGCCGGACCTGTTCCGCTGGATGGGCGAGGACGTGCACGAGTCGCTGGTCGATCCGTACGAGAAACTCGCGCAGCAGGGCGTGGCGCCGGGGACGGACCCGCACTCCAACGCCGCGTTCCTGATGCGGACGACCCTGGACGCGCAGGTGTCGAGCGACCAGATCCGCCAGGCCGTGTCGCGCCAGCCGCTGGTCCGCTACCCGGGGACGAACCTCGGGCGGCAGCTGCAGATGGTCGGGTCGATGATCCGCTCCGGGCTCAAGACGCGCGTCTACTACGTCACGCACTCCGGGTTCGACACCCACTCGGGCCAGGGCGGCGCCAACGGGCGGCACGCGCAGCTGCTCCAGCAGTTCGGCGACGCCGTGAAGGCGTTCTACGACGATCTCAAGGCCCAGGAGAACGACTCGCGCGTCATGACGATGTGCTTCAGCGAGTTCGGACGGCGCGTGAGCCAGAACGCCTCGGGCGGGACGGACCACGGCACCGCGGCGCCGATGTTCCTGCTCGGGCCGATGGTCAACGCGGGCGTCATCGGCGCCCACCCCTCGCTGACCAACCTCGACCAGGGCGACCTGAAGTACACCATCGACTTCCGGTCCGTCTACAGCGACGTGCTGGGCTCGTGGCTGGGCGCGAAGGACCCGGACGCGATTCTGGAGGGGCGGTTCAGGGCGTTGAGGGTGGTGAAGGGGTAGATTCGCCGGGCGCCTCAGCGGCTTCGAGCATCTCGAGGATGCGCACGTCCCGCTTGTCGATCACTGACAACTCGCCGCATTCGGGGCAGGTTGCCTGCACGCGATCGCCGACCTTCCAGCGACTGACACCGAGGAGCGAGTAGCCGCAGTTTCCACAGACTCTCTTTGCTCTGAACGACTGCCCGTCAACGATCATCTTCGAGATCCGCGCAGCCTGGCACTTCTCGAAATACAGCATGTGGAGCAGCAGGAGAGGACTTGTAGTCACAAGTGCGAGGGCGAGAAGCCCGGCGAGACCAAGCACTGACAGACCGATTTGATCGCTATACACCAGGATCGCGAGCGATACCGCAATGTGTACCGCAGGCCACGCAAAGCCAGAGATCAAGAGTTTCGGTCTGACCGGCGCATCTCGAAACGCATCGTTCCATAGCCTCCGGGCCTGGGCGTCGGAGAACCCGCGGAGGGGCTTACATCGCCGCCATGGTTTCCAGATCGAGAACCGCATCTCGCTCAGACTCCCCCCAGCTCACGCATTTGCTCCAGCATCTCGTTGGAAAGGCTGACCTGAGAACCGCACTCTGGGCATATCACATATTTGGAACTCTCCCCAATCGGATCTAGACCGACCACGTTGTACCGACAGTTCGGGCATTCCATCACACTCAGCCGAAGTCGAATCGCCCAACGCAGCCAACGGTCCCGCACCAACACGGGGATAGGCACGAGCAACGGCACAACGAGCATGGGTGGAACCCAGCTGACATACGCAGACTCAATGACATCTATCTTTCCCGCACTCTCGAGAGAGTCGCTCACACGAAACAATACGGCAGTTCCAAAGATCCAAACCAGAAACAAGCACGGAGCCACCGCCCAAACAAGCAGGCGTGTTTTTGGTCGCTGGGACTTGGCTTCCCGGACATACCTCTCGCAATGTCCATCGTCGTACTCATCGAGCACGTGAAAGGCGCGCCAGACTTTGTCTCGCGGAACTCGCATCGCCATCAGACTACCCCGAGCTCGCGCATCTCGATGAGGGCGACTTCTCGCGAAGTGAGAACGGTCTTTACGCCGCACTCAGGGCAACGCACCTCCGCCCCGCGATCCAGTTCACGCCGCTCCAGACCGAGGAGCGAGTACTCGCACTGGGGGCAGCAGTCACGCAGGCGGGAGGGGTACTCCCCGGCCGCGATGCGGCGTATCCACCGCATCCGCTCGCGCTCGACCCAGCGGACATTGAGAAACATCAGCGGCGATGGGGCAACAATCGCAATCGCCAGCATGCCCATCAGCGGCCCATCTTTCACATTGAACCGCTCTCCAGCCCAGAGCGTCACAAGCATCCCCGCAACGAAGACGACCAGATAGGGCAGCAGGTAGAGACAGTTGCGGATCGATCCGGATGTCAGCCGGCTCGCCAGAATCCAGCAGCGACGCGCATCCGCTTCGGAGAAACGACTCAGTTCTGGACATCGCCGCCAAGGTTTCCAGGTCGAGTACCGCATCGCGCTCAGACTACCCCCAACTCCCGCATCTGCTCCAGCATCTCGTCCGTCAGCTCACCGGCCTTGCCGCACTCGGGGCAGACGACCACGCAGCTGCCCTTGATCGGCGTCAGCCCCAGCAGGCTGTACGAGCAGCCCAGGCAGCGGGCGACGTTGAGGCGGTTGCGGATGGCCCGCTGCAGCCACCGGTCGCGGGCTTTCAGGAGGATCAGCAACAGCACAAGGGGCGTCCCCGCGTAGAGCGCGAAGGCGGTGATCGTGCCCGCCGTCCCCGGTCCAGCGCCGCCGGGTTGCATCAGGTCAAGGATGGCGATCGCGACCGCGACGCTGATCATCCAGGCGAGGACGCTCAACGGGATCAACGCAGCGACCAGCAGGCCGGATCTCCAGCTCTCCCGCTTCGCCTCGCCGACGTAGCGGGCGCAGCGGGCGTCGTCAAAGCGGTCCAGCTCGGGGAACGCTCGCCACACCTTGCTGATCGGCAGTCGCATCAGTCGTCGGACTGTTCGTCCGAACCCTCGTCGCTGTTGCTGTCGCTCTTGAGCATCTCGCCGATGGCGTTGGCGCCACCGGTGTCACCCGCGCCGGCGCCCACGCCCGGCTCGTCCATCTTCGGGCCCGCGCGGAGGGAGTAGAAGATCCAGCCGACGATCATCGCCAGCACCGCGAACGGCGCCAGCAGCCAGAGCGTCAGCAGCACGTTCTGTTTGGCGTGTCGCCTCATGGCTCGATCGTAGAGACCGCGCACGCCGGTGGGACGGGCTTCCAGCCCGTCTTTGCCAGGCCTATTGGGCGATCACCGGCTGGAAGCCCGTGCCACCGTTTCTGGGTGGCAGCCGTTCCTAGGTGGCGGCGGCGGCGAAGTACTCGCCCGCTTTGTCCCAGTTGACGACATTCCAGAACGCTTCGATGTAGTCGGGACGCTTGTTCTGGTAGTTGAGGTAGTACGCGTGCTCCCAGACGTCCAGGCCCAGGACCGGGCGGCCTTCGATGCCGGCGATCGCCTTGCCCATGACCGGGTTGTCCTGGTTGGCGGTGGAGCCGACCTTGAGCGTGCCCTGGGGATCGACGTACAGCCAGGCCCAGCCCGAGCCGAAGCGGGTCGCGGCGGCGTCGGAGAAGGCCTTTTTGAAGGCGTCGAAGGAGCCGAAGGCCTTGCTGATCGCGTCGCCGAGCGGGCCGGCGGGCTCGCCCCCGCCGCTCGGAGACATGATCTCCCAGAAGAGGGTGTGGTTGGCGTGCCCACCGACGTTGTTGCGGGCGGCGGTGCGCCGGCTCTCGTCGAGCTCACCCAGGCGGGCGCAGGCCTGGAAGGGGCAGTCCACGCCGGCGAGGCTTGTGCCCTCGAGGGCGTTGTTGCCCTTGGCGACGTAGCCGGCGTGGTGCTTGTTGTGGTGGATCTCCATCGTGCGGGCATCGATGTGCGGCTCGAGGGCATCGAAGGCGTACGGCAGGGCGGGGAGTTCGAAGGGCATCGGGGTCTCCTTCCGGTCATTTCCCGAACAAAATAGACGCAAAAAGCCGATACGACAAGATGGGCAGCGGTTGCAGAGCCCCTGTCGGATCGGCTATACTCTCGGCCCGGCCGACAGAGCGGCGGTGGGACCGATGGGTGGACGTCCGAGAATAGGCGTGGCCCAGAACCCGGTCAACCGCGTGTGTAGCGCTCAGAACGCCATCGTCGGGCAAGCAGGACGCGACGCCCTCGCAACCGAAGACGGATCCAAACGCCTCGTTTCTTCGAATCACTCTAAGAAATCTGAATCTTCAGGAAGATTTGGGTGTTCAAATGGGTGCCCGAAGAAAGGTCAGGATCGTGGTGTGTGCAGGCGTGGGCTGCGGGGCCCGCCCGACAATCTCCGACTCAAGCCCTTGAGCACCCACAATCGGTGTTCTGAAGCCAAATCTGGGTGAACCAGACCCCGCCTCAGACGACCGATCAGCGCCGGAAACCGGCGCGATGCGGGTCCGACGACGAGCGTGCCGGCTCCTGCGGCACTGTATCTCCGGCGGGCTCAACGGCCCGGCGGTCAGGATTGGCTCTCGCCCGACGGAAAGATGGCGGGAGAAAGCAGGAACGAACCGTTCGGGGCCGCACACCAAAGGCCCGGCGAACGTACGGATACGAAGACTGGACGCGTCGAGCGGGAGGCTCTGCGGAGATCCAGGAAGGACAAGAAGGACTCTTTCGGATGACGCAGCAAGGACCACAGAAGGCTCCGAGCCCGCTTGAGCAGGTTCGCCGGAGGCACCGGGTCGGGGTGACCCGCACGGCGGCGCCGCGCTCTTCACGCACGCCCCGCAGGCGCCTGTCCCAGGAGGACGAGCGTCTGCTCACGCAGATCCTCGCCAAGGAGCAGGATTTCATCGACTCGGAGGTCTTCCGCGAGGAGGGCGCCGAGCAGAGCATTTATGACGAGGCGCCGGACGTCGCCAAGCCGGACACCACCTGGTACCACCCGGTGATGGACGACATCACGTCGGCGCGTTCGCGAACGGTCAAGAGCACGCAGCAGGTGATCCTGACGGGCGCCGAGGAGCGGGTGCTGTTCTATCAGTTCAACTACGCCCGCTTCCGGGTGTGGAGGCTGCAGGAGGAGGTCTGGTCAAGCCCGGCGAAGAAGCCGACGCCCGAGCAGGCGCTGCTGCTGCTGGGCTGGCATCGTCGTGCCGATCGGATCCGCGAGCAGATCGCCGAGACGAACCTGGCGCTGGTGCTGGCGATGGCCAAGCGGACGCGGATGAGCGAGGTGGACTTCGCGGACCTGGTGTCCGAGGGGAACATGGCGCTGCTGCGTGCGGTGGATAAGTTCGACGCGGGGCGTGGGTTCAAGTTCTCGACGTACGCGTGCCGGGCGATTCTCAAGGCGTTCAGCCGCCAGGGGATGAAGCTCAGCAAGTACCGCCAGCGGTTCCCGACCGACTTTGACCCGAAGCTGGAGAAGTCGGACTACCTGGAGACCAAGCGGGCGGGGTTCGAGCGGGACGCGGCCGACGAGGTCCGTCGGATCGTGATGGACAACAGCGCGGAGCTAACGAGCGTCGAGCGGACGGTGATCGAGCACCGGTTCGGACTCGAGAGCGAGTCGGGCGAGAAGCCCATGACGCTCGAGCAGGTCGGGCAGATCATCGGCGTGACCAAGGAGCGTGTGCGTCAGATCCAGAACAAGGCGATGGAGAAGATCCGCACGCAGCTGGAAGTCAACTTCCTGGGGACGCGCGAGCCCGAGGAGGCCGAGGACGGCGCCGAGGTCGGCGCCCGTTGATCCGGGGAGGGAATTCCCCCCCACTTTGACGCCCGAGGCGTCGCAAACTCGATTCTCACGCGGGCTCGCCTTCGGGCGGGCCCGCGTTGTTTCCGGGGGGAGGACGGGCAACCCGCACCCATGGCGTGCGAATCGGAGGATTCGCGCGTCGGACCGCTGAGATGGGCCCGCGACGCGAATAGGATGTTTGTCCCCGCCGGGCAGGCCCGGCCGGACCACGAGAGAAACCCCAGGCCGGCAGCGCCCCGCGTTGCGCCGGATCGGAGGACGCCCGAGCGATGACCGTCTCATCTGACGCCAGACTCGACGATACGCACACCGGTCACGTGGACCTCGACGTCTCCGCCGTCGAGAAGCACGACCCTCACGCGACGCGCTGGGGGGATTTCCTCAAGGCCACGATCAAGTTCGAGGCCTCCGACCTGATCATGAAGTCGGAGCAGCAGCCCAAGATCCGCCTCAAGGGGCAGCTCAAGGCGCTCGACGTGCCCGCGGTCACGGGCGAGGAGTTCCTCAAGATCGCGCATCACATCCTGACGAAGGACCAGCAGGCCGACCTGCACAAGTTTGGCTCGGTTGACTTCGCGTACAACTACTCCGAGAAAAACCGTTTCCGCGTCAACCTCTTCCAGGCGCGGGGCAAGCTCTCGGTCGCGGCCCGCAACATCACCAGCAACATCCTCCCCTTCGAGGGGCTGCACCTGCCCCCGATCATGTCGGACATCGCGATGCAGCCCCAGGGCATCGTGCTGCTGTGCGGCGTGACGGGCTCGGGCAAGTCCACGACCATCGCCTCGATGCTCGACTACGTCAACGCCCGCAAGAGCGTGCACATCGTGACGATCGAGGACCCGATCGAGTACATCTTCGAGGACAAGAAGGCGACGATCAACCAGCGCGAGATCGGCATCGACTGCCTGGACTTCAAGATCGCGCTGCGGGCGCTGGTGCGTGAGAACCCGGACGTGGTGCTCGTGGGCGAGATGCGTGACCAGGAGACGTTCGAGGCGGCGCTGCACGCGGCCGAGACGGGACACCTGGTGTACGGGACCATCCACGCCTCGAGCACGACGCAGACATTCAGCCGCATCTACGGCCTCTTCCCGCAGGAAGAGGTCGAGCAGGTCCGCAAGATCCTGGGCTACCAGATGCGGGCGTTCGTGTACCAGAAGCTGCTGCCCACGCTGCACGAGAAGATCCACCGCATCCCCGCGCTGGAGATCCTCATCGGCAACGCGGTCGTCCGCAAGTACGTGCTCGACGAGCGCGAGGGCGACATCCGTGACGTGCTCAACACGATCGAGGCCCGACAGGTCGGGATGATCGACTTCAACGACTCGCTCGTGCGTCTCGTCGAGGAGGAGTACATCCACATGCGCGTCGCGCAAGAGAACTCGCCCAACGTGGACGACCTGATGATGAAGCTCAAGAAGCTCAAGTGACCCGAGTCGTCCCCCCTTTCGCTCCCAAACCCTCCACCAGGAAACTCCCCCGGTGAGCACCTTCACAGAACCAACGACCCTGGCCTCGATCCTCCCGCCCGGTAGCGGGCTGCTGACCCTCGGCGAGGCGGCCCACCAGCTCGTCTCGTGGTGGAAGCCGCTGCTGCTGCTTGCGCCGTTCGTCGCGTGGGCGTGGCTGATCTCCAACGTCTTTGACAAGCACGCGTCCCGGTTCTTCCTCGGACGCGAGAAGTGGAACGCGATCCACCTCATCGCGGGCATGCTCGCCCTGGCGGCGGGCTTCCTCATGCCCGTCCCGGGCGTCGGCGGGTTCCTCGCGGGGTTCGCGGCGGTGCTGCTCATCCTCGGGCTTGATGTGGGGCTCTTCGCCGGCATCACCAACCGCGACGAACGCGTCCCCGAGAGCCAGCGCCTGAGCCTGGACTTCTCCAAGCTCAGCGAGGCCCGCGACGCCCGCTCAGAGAGCAAGCAGCAGGCGACTGTCCAGCTTGAGATCAAGAACGCCTCGGGCATCGCGGTCCGGGCGCCGCAGAAGGACTCCCCGGAGTACAACGTCCGGGCCAACGCGGAGCAGATCTTCATCAAGGCGAGCCAGGTGCGGGCGTCGCAGGTGGACTTCGCGCCCGCGAGCGAGTCGGCCTACGCCGCGTCGTACCTGATCGACGGCGTCCGCCAGGCGGGCGACGCGATCCCAACGGGCGAGGCGCTGAGCCTGATCGATTTCTGGAAGTCGTGCGCCGAGCTGGACCTGAAGGACCGGCGGCGGAAGCTCTCGGGCAAGATCAAGGTCTCGGGCGGCGCCGGCGAGTCGGGCGTCAAGATCGTGACCAGCGGGTCCAAGAACGGGATGCGTCTGACCATGCTCTTCGACCCGGACAAGGCGGTGCGTCGCCCGCTGGAGAAACTCGGGTTCCTCGATCAGCAGCTCGCCGACATGAAGGCGCTGGGCGAGATCGAGGGCGGCGTGGTGCTGCTGGCGGCGCCGAGCGACCACGGGCGCACCACCACGGGGTACGCCGTGCTCAACCTGCACGACGCGTACACCCAGAACGTCCAGACGGTCGAGGTCGAGAAGGAAGACTCGCTCGAGGGCGTGCGTCAGATCGAGTTCAAGCCGATCGAGGACGGGCCCGACTTCGCGTCGACCGTTCGGTCGGTGCTGCGGCGCGACCCGGACGTGGTGAGCGTGATGGAGCTGCCCGACGTCGAGACGGCCAAGGAGATCGCCAAGGCGGACCTGGCCCGGTCGCGGGTGTATGTGTCGATCAAGGGCGACGGGGCGATGGCCTCGGCGCAGCTGTGGGTCAAGGCGGTGGGCGACGCGAAGCTCGCGGGCAACGGCCTGACGGGCCTGGTCGCGCAGCGGCTGCTGCGGAAGCTGTGCGAGAACTGCCGCGTCCCCTACCAGCCGCCGCCGGAGATCCTGAAAAAGCTCGGGCTGCCCGCTGACAAGGTCAAGCAGCTGCACAAGAAGGGCGGGCAGGTGCTCATCCGCAACAAGCCCGAGGCGTGCCCGGTCTGCCAGGGCCTGGGGTATGTCGGCCAGACCGGCGTGTTCGAGGTCTACCAGCTCGACGACGAGATGCGCTCGCTCGTGGTCAAGCAGGACTGGATCGGTCTGCGCAACGCGCTCCGCAAGACGCAGCGTCCATCGATCCAGCAGGCCGCGCTTCGCAAGGCCGTCGAGGGCGTGACGAGCATCGAGGAGGTGATGCGGGTGACCGCGTCGAGCACTTCCAAACCAAGTTCCAAGAGCAAGCCAGCCAAGTCGAGCGAGGCCCCGGCCAACGCCGGGTAACGCCAGGCTTCACCGAATCGAAGCATCGAGGAGTCAGCCATGCTGATCGTGTTCAACCTGCTCGTGGTCGCCGGAGTGTTGGGGCTCGGGTACCTCTGGATGACCCGGGGGTTCTTCAACGCCTTCCTGCACCTGCTGTGCACGCTCGCGGCGGGCGCCATCGCGTTCGCCTTCTGGGAGCCGCTCTCGCACCTGCTGCTGGGCGTGCTGCCCACGTCCGGGTTCGCCCGGTTCCTGCACGGCATGAGCTGGGGCATCGGACTGCTGGTCCCGTTCCTGCTCTCGCTGATTGTGCTGCGGGTGATCCTGGACAAAACCGTCAAGGCCAACGTCACGCAGGCGACCGCCGTGGACTACGCCGGCGGGATCATCTGCGGCGGGGCGGCGGCGGCGATCTCCGTGGGCTTCCTGGTCCTGAGCATCGGGTACTTCCGCCTGAGCACGGGCTTCCTGGGCTACCAGCCGGCGTACTACTCCGAAGCGCGCAACGGGAGCATTGTCCGCAAGGACAAGCTCTGGCTGCCCGTGGACTCGATCGTCGCGAAGCTATACGGCTCGATGAGCGAGCACGCGCTGGCCTCCAGCGAGCCGCTGACCAAGTGGCGCCCGAACGTCGAGCTCACCGGCTTCACCGCCCGGATGAGCCCGGGCAACGGCGCGGGACGCAACACGTTCAACCTCGACGACTTCAGCCTCTTCCGCGCGTACACCGTCGGGGCGCCCAACACGCCCGCGCGGGACCTGCTCTCCGACACGTTCGATGAGACCCCGCAGACCTACCAGGACCTCAGCGGACAGAGCGTGGCATCCGGCCAGCTCTACGGCTACATCCTGGACTTCCGCGCCGGCGCCAAGGAAGACTCCAAGGGCGCTCAGGTGCTCATGTCCAACGGACAGATCCACCTCATCGCCGAGAAGACCGACGACAGCGCCCGGGGCCCCCGCTCGCAGACGATTTTCCCGATCGCGAGCGTCAGCCAGGCGCAGGCCAGCGACGGCGACCTGTTCGGGCGCTGGCGGTACGACGCCGAGGACGTCTTCATCGCCTCGGTCGGCGGCGCCTCATCGGTCAAGATGGCCTTCGAGTTCATCGTCCCCACCGGGTACACCCCGATCGCGATCAGCGTCAAGAACGCACGCCTCTCGCTCGACGACGAGGCCCCCGCGGCCAAGCCCACGGCCTACGCCAACGCGAGCCGGCGTGACGCGGCGATCACCTCGGGCGCCCTGATCAAGGGCGGCGCCGAGGTCTCGCTGGACGAGACGGAATCCGTCATCATCGACGGCGCCTCGGTCCAGACCAACATGGGACGCGATCTCCCCCCGCCCGGCGTGACCATCTCCCACCGCCTGGGGCACACCCTCGACCGCCAGACCGCCAATCGCGGCCTCACCGTAGAGAAGGACGGGAAGGACAACGCCATCTTCGGCGGCAGCGGCTCGTTCTCAGAAGAGGAGGCCAAGGCCGGACGCTCGGGCGAGCGCGACTTCCGCGTCGAACGCTTCGGCGTCGCGCCCGACCAGAACATGGTTCAGATCGTCGTCTCGGGCGACGACATGCCCGCCAACCTCCTCGGCACGGTCGTGCGCTCCCTCGACGCGGACCTCACGCCCCGCCTGGTCGATACCAACGGCAACTTCTACGACGCCGTGGGCTGGGTCTACGAGGACAAGGAGGGTGTCTGGATCCGTTTCACGCCCTCGGACACCATCGGGTCGCTCAGCGAGCTGCCCAAGACGCTCTCACGGGCCCGCACCGATCAGAACCTGCGTCTGCTCTTCCTGGTGAGCAAGGGCGTTGAGATCCAGCATTACGTGTTCGGCGAGAAGGCGATCCTGACCTTCGAGCCCCCGTTCGAGTGCGACCAGAACCAGAGCGGCTGAGCCCGCCCCCAGCACCCGGCCCACGCGGGCGACCGCCGATACAACAGCCGCCCCCGCGATCGATGCGGGGGCGGCCTTCAATTGCATGCCTTGGACTCGAACAGGAGCCCGTCGGCTCAGGCCTCGGCCTGCTCGGCGGCGGGCTTCTCCCGGGCGGGCTTCTTCTTCTCGATCAGCTCGCCCTCGTTGTCGAACTCCATCTCCTCGCGCTCGTCCGATTCCATCTCGCGGTCGGCCATCACGTGCAGCTTGATGGACGCCTCGAGATCTGAGTCGAACTTGACGTTCACCTCGTAGGCGTCCAGACGCTTGATGGTGTGCGCCAGGCGGACCTCGCGGGGCTTGACGTTGTAGCCCAGCTCCTCAAGACCCGCGGCGATGTCCTGCTGGGTGACCGAGCCGTAGAGGTGGCCCTGGTCGTTGCAGGCGCGGAGCATGGTGATCTCGATGCCGTCGAGGCGACCGATGAGCTCCTGACGCTTGGCCCGGAGCGCGGCGACGTCCTTCTCCGCCTGGGCCCGTTTGGCGGCCAGGTCTTTGATCAGATCGTCGCTGGGCGTGGTCGCCAGCTCGCGCGGGAGCAGGTAGTTGCGGGCGTAGCCCACCTTGACGCTGACGACGTCCCCGACGATGCCGAGGTTGTCAACGTTCTCGGTGAGCAGCAGTTTCAAAGACTTGGCCATGTCGGCCTCCTTCGCTGTCCTGGCCCCGCCCCGGAGAAGGGCGGGCAGTTGAGGAGCCTGAGATTCCGCCGAACACCGGCGGGCGGGCCCCAACGCGTCCCCGCCCATGATCCAACGACCCGGGCGGGGCTGAGATACTAGGCGTCCCCCGGGATCGGGGATTCACGCCCGCTTGTCGGCCTGCCGCTCACGGAAGGCCTTGGCCGTCGTTCGATCGAAGCCCCAGTTCTCCAGCGGCACCTCGTCGATGACGATGTGCGTGTGCTCCGGGCGCTTGCCCAGCACCTCGACCAGCGCATCCGTGACCCGGCGGATCAGCTCCGCCTTCTGCTCGGGCGTCACGCCCTCATCGGTGACCTTGATGTTGACATACGGCATCGAGGTCTCCAACCCGGTCGCCCGAGGGGCTATTCCGGGGCGCGATCAGAACGGGATGTCGTCGTGGTCGATCGCGGGCCCGTCGTCGGGAACGCTAACCTCGGACCGGCGAGAGCCGCCCCCACCGCCGCCGCCGCCACCACCCTGGGCGTCGCGACCGCCGCCGACGAACTCGAAGTTATCAACCACGACCTTGAGCTTGGAGCGTTTCTGGCCCTGCTTGTCTTCCCACTGGTCCAGGCGGAGCTTGCCCTCGATGAAGACGGGGCTGCCCTTGCCCAGGAAGCGGGCCATCGCCTCGGCGCGGGCGCCGAAGATCTCGCAGTCCACGAAGTTGGCGCGCTCCTGCCACTCGCCGTCCTTGGACTTGAACCGCTCGTTGACGGCGATCCCGAAGCTGCCCACGTTCATCCCGCTGGGCAGGGCGCGCATCTCCAGATCGCGCGTCAGGTTGCCCATCAGGAAGACCTTATTGACGTTACCGGCCATACCAACCTCCCATCGCGCCCAACCCGGGCGCCGAATGATCCTATCAGGCTCCTACCCCCGCAGGGAAGAACCGACAGGGCGGGTCATCGCGATCAGCCCTCGCTCGATTCGGTCTTGGGCGCGTCCTCGCTGGGGGCGTCCTCGCTGGGGGTTTCGGCGGGGGCTTCGGCGGCTGCCCCGGCGGCGGGGGCTTCGGCCTTGGGGGCCTCCTCGACCACGGGGGCGCCCAGCGACACGGTCGAGCGGCGCTCGCCCTCGCCGGCCTCGCCCTGCTCGGCCTTGAGCTTGGCCTCGGTCGCCAGCTCGGCCCGCTTGTCGTGGACGCTCATCTCGTCGATCGACAGGTGGTCCGACTTGGTCACGAGCACCCGCATGATCTGCTCCGAGATCACGCAGTCGCGCTCTAGGTGGGCCGGGCCGTCGATGGGCATCGACGCGTAGGCGAGGAAGTACACACCCCGCTTCTGCTTCTCGATCGGGAACGCCAGGCGGCGCTCGTCCCACTTGCGAAGCGAGATCATCTCCGCCCCGGCGCGCTCGAACAGCTCGCCGATGTGCGCCACGAGCGAGTTGAGGTCGGCGGCGGCCCCCGGGCTGGTCAGGAACATCACCTCGTACGAGCTGGTCTTCACGGCTGTCTGTGTCATCGTCATTCTCCGATTCTGCGTTCTTCGTTCGCTTGTGCTTTGGTGCTGGTGTCCGGCGTCTCGCCCGCCCCGTCCCGGGGCTCGCCCGTCGATCCCGGCTTGTTCTCGGGTTGGGGCTGGGTGATCTTCCGGTTGAATGTGTTCATGGCGGCGTCGAGTCCTTCGGACAGCGCCAACTCTGCCGCGTCCGCCGCGGCCTTGATGCCACGCTCGACGTCCGCCTTCTCCTCGCTCATGAACCTGGACAGAACCCAGTCCGCCTTGATCATGAACTTGGGGACCGCCCCGACGCCGATGCGCAGGCGGGGGTAGTCCGCCCCGCCCAGCGCCCGGGTGATGTCGCTCAGCCCGTTGTGCCCGCCGTCGGACCCGCTGGGCTTGAGCCGGATCTCGCCCACGGGCAGGGCGACCTCATCGACGAGCACGAGCATGTCCTGGCCCGGCTCGAGCTTGTAGAAGCGGACCGCCTCTCCGACGCTCATGCCCGAGCGGTTCATGAAGGTGGTGGGCTTCATGAGCAGGCACTTCTGGCCGCCGATGGAGGCGTCGAGCAGGGCCGCGTGAAACTTGGAGCGCGGGATCCCCCCCACCGCGTGGCGGCGGGCCAGCTCGTCGAGCGCGAGGAACCCGGCGTTGTGCCGTGTCCGCTCGTAGTCGAGCCCCGGGTTTCCAAGTCCAACGATCAGCTTCACGTGGTGCTCCCGAGGGAACGGCCTTAGCCGTCCTTCTCGTCCTCGTCGTCCTTCTTCTCGCCCACGACCTCGGGCGTCGCGCCCTCGTCGGTGACCTCGGACTCCTCGCCCTCGTCAGGAACCTCGGCCTGGACGACCACGTGCGCGACCACGCCGTCCTCGTCGGACAGCAGCTTCATCGTGTCCTTGGGGAGCTGAACCTCGCCCGCGTGGATCACGTCACCGGCCTGCATCTTCGAGACATCGATCTCGATAAAGCTGGGCAGGTTGGTCACGAGGCAGTTGAGCTCGAGCTCGGCGACCGGGTGCGTCATGATCGCGCCCGCGGTCTTGAGCCCCGGTGCGTCACCCACGAGTCGCAGCGGCACCATGACGTCAACCCGGTCGGTCAGCTCGATCCGGGCCAGGTCCGCGTGGACGATGTTCGTGCCCAGGTAGTCGAACTGCAGGTCCTTGACGAGCACGTGCTGTCGGGCGTCGGAACCGTCGAGCACCAGCTCGAAGACCTTCTCGCCTTTGGTGATGTGCCCGACGGCTTCCTTGGTGTCGAGCGTGATCGAGACGGGGTCCTTGCCGTGCCCGTAGACGATGGCTGGCAGGCCGCCGGCCTCGCGGATCCGCTTGCAGTAACGCGAGCCCGTGCGCTCGCGCGCCTGGGCCTTGAGGGTGTGGGTTTCATCGCTCATTTCGTTGCCTCCGATTCGTGTTGGTCTTCGTGTCGTTGTGTCTGGTTCTGTTCGGCGGCCTAGCGCTTCATGCCCGCGGTCCGGGAGAACAGGGCGCTGACCGACTGGTTCTGGTGGATACGCCGGATCGCCTCGCCCAGCAGCGGGCCGACGCTCAGCTGCACGAGCTTGTCGCGGATGGGCTCGCAGCGCTGCCCGCAGGGGATGGTGTCCGTTACGATCAGCCGCTCGATGGGCGACTCGGCCAGGCGCTCGATCGCCATGCCCGCCAGCACCGGGTGCGTGGCCGCGGCCAGCACGCGCTCGGCGCCCTTGTCCATCACGAGCTGTGCCGCCTCGCAGATCGTGCCCGCCGTCGAGATCATGTCGTCGAACATCAGCACCGTCTTGCCCTTGACGGACCCGATGATGTTGCCCACCGAGACCTCGGTGCCCGAGATCCGCTGCTTGTTGATGATCGCCAGGTCGCCGTCCATCAGGTTGGCCAGGCCCTCGGCGACCTTGACGTTGCCCACGTCCGGGCTGACTAGGCACAGGTCGCCCAGCTCGCTGCGGATCGACTCGAAATAGTCGAGGAACACGGGCGTGGCGGACAGGTGGTCCATGGGCAGGTCGAAGAAGCCCTGGATCTGGGCCGCGTGCAGGTCGATGGCCATCACCCGGTCGGCGCGCGCGGCCGTGATCAGGTTCGCGACGAGCTTGGCGGTGATCGGGACGCGACCCTCCTCCTTGCGGTCCTGGCGCCCGTACCCGAAGTAGGGCGTGACGATGGTGACGCGTTTGGCGCTGGCACGCTTGAGGCAGTCGGTGAAGACCAGCAGCTCCATCAGGTTGTCGTTGACCGGCTGGCAGGTCGAGATGATGACGTAGCAGTCGCGCCCGCGGACGTCTTCCTCGAGCTTGACGAAGATCTCGCCGTCGGGGAAGAGGCTGGTGCGCGCATCGCCCAGCGGGATATCGATCTGGTCGCAGACCATCTGCGCGAGCGCCTTGCTGTTGCGCCCCGAGAAGACCTTGAGTTCGTTCGACAGCTCGCCGCTCATGAAGCGCTCCCGTCTGAGATCCCCGCGGCCCCGGCGGCCCGCGTCCTGAACACCCGGTCTACCGCCGCCAGCTGCTCGGGCGTGTTGATGCTCAGCACGTCCTGGCTGGGGACCGCCTCGATCACCTCGACCCGCCCGCCGGCGTGCCGCAGCAACTCGGGGACGTCCGTGATGTAGTACTCCCCGCTGACGGGGTCGCGTTCGAGCGTTTCCAGCGATTGGAACAGCGAATCGCGGTCGAAGACGTAGTAGCTGGGGTTGACCTCGCGGATCTCCAGCTGCTCGTCGGTCGCGTTCTTCTGCTCGACAATGCGTTCGAACCGCCCGTCGCCGTCCCGGACCACCCGCCCGTACCCGCTGGGGTCGTCGATCACGCTCGTCGCCAGGATCGCGACGGCGCCCTGGCCCCGGTGGCGCTCGAGCATCGTCGCGAGCGTGTCGGTGCGGATCAGCGGGCCGTCGCCGCACAGCACAAAGACGTCCGCGTTGGGGACACCCTCGAACGAGTCCTTGGCGCACATCACCGCGTGCCCGGTGCCGAGCTGCTCGTCTTGAACCGCGTACGCGACGCGGTCGCCATACGAAGCCAGCGCCTCACGCACCAGCTCCTGCTTGTAGCCGACGACGACGACGACACGCTCGCAGCCCGCGTCGAGGCAGGCGTCCACGACGGCGCAGACCATCGCCCGCCCGCCGATGGGGTGGCAGACCTTGGGCAGGTCGGACCTCATCCGCGTGCCCTTGCCGGCGGCGAGGATGATCGCGGAGGGGGCGTTCGCGTTGTTCGTTGGATTGGTCATCGCCAGAGGCGACGCGTGCTCGGCTTGCTGTCGATGGAAAGCTGCCCGACCAGGGCTCGAACCTGGAATGGCTGTACCAAAAACAGCTGTGTTGCCAATTACACCATCGGGCAGTGGTGTTTATCGTGCAAGCCGATGCGCGTCGGGCGCCTCCCTCTGAGTCCCGGGCAATGTGCCCGGCACAGCGTCTCGAACCGTTTCGTCGCGGCCAAGACGCCCTCAGAGGACGGCCGGTCGCGGCGCCGAACGCCCGTCACCTGACGGACTTGGAGCAGAATCCCCCGTCGCCGCGTCCGAGCGCTCGCCCGGATCAAGAGGGGACCCCTGGACGCGCCTCTCCACGGGCCTTGGCCCTGGATCCGTCACGCCCGGCTCCGCGATGCGGTCAATGCTAGGGACGCCCGGCAACGAGTCAATCCTCGTCGGAACGCTCGTCCTCGGGCCCGCTCGCCCCGTCCTGACCCGGCCCCCCGTCGGCGTCCGCGGCGGGGCCCAGCAGGCCGATCGGGTGGCTCAGCGCCTGCTCGCCGATGAGTTCGTAACAGGTCGCCAGCAGGCCCACAAGCGGGAATCGGGCCTCGGGGAACGGGCTCGGGCCCAGGCGGCGGAGCAGCACGTAGCCCACCTCGGGCTTCTCGATGGGCAGGTGCACCATCTCCAGCCCGGGGCCCGCCTCCCAGAAATGATCCAGGCAATCCTCAAGGGCGGGCGAGGCGTCGTCGATCGCTCCCGGCGGGCGGGGCGTGTACAGGTCGCCCGGTCGCGAGCCCCGACCGGCCAGCACGCGCCGCTCGCGCAGTCGTTCGATCAGCTCCTCGCCGTCGAGCCCCCGGAGCGAGAAGACCAGCATCGGGTCCGCGCCCAGTCGCTCACACAGCAGCGCCGAGGCGCACACGGCGTGCTTGCACCAGGGCTTGTTCGTTTCCTTGCAGGTACAGGTGACCTCGAAGTCCGACGCGTCGTGCGGGAAGAGGCGCAGCTCCAGCGGCGCGAGCAGGTCCTCGATGTTGGTGGGCAGCTCGCCCGCCAGCAGCTTGGCCGCGTAGATCGCCTGGTCGCTCATCGCCGCGATAACCCGCTCGCGCTGCTCGTCGCTGAAGCGGTCGAGCCCCACGCTCACGCGGTACGGACGCGGGGCGCGCCCCTGCACCGAGACCTTGGCGACCCCGTCCTCGATGTCGATGCGGCGCGTCTGGCCCGTCCGCGCGTACTCCATGCCCTCGCGCAGCGCTTCGCCCGAGGACGCCTGCTCGACCACGCGGAAGAGGCGCTGGGTGACCCAGCTCTCCCAGGGCTCGCCCTCCTTGGCCTTGAGGCGGACCCCGCCGCGCACCCGGCGCGGGTTGATGGGGATCTTGGCCTCGCGCCGGAAGGGCTGGCCGGGTGGGGGCGGGGTTGCGGGATTGCTCGTCATTTACGCCTCGTCCCCGACCGCGTCGCTGCGGAGCGTCAGGATGTCGCGCAGCTGGTCCGTGTCCAGCTCGGTCAGCCAGCGCTCGCCCGCGCCGATGATGTTCTCGGCCAGCTCCATCTTGCTCTCGATCATCTCGTCGATGCGTTCCTCGAGCGTGCCGCGGACGACGTACTTGTGTACCTGCACGGTCCTCGTCTGCCCGATGCGGTAGGCCCGGTCCGTCGCCTGGTTCTCGACGGCGGGGTTCCACCAGCGGTCGTAGTGGAACACGTGCGTCGCGGCGGTGAGGTTCAACCCCACACCGCCGGCCTTGAGCGAGAGCAGCAGGATGGGCGCGGTGTTGGTGTCTGACTGGAACTGATCGACCATTTTCTGGCGCTGGCCCTGGGGGGTGCCGCCGTGAAGGAACATGACCTCACGCCCCAGCTCGTGGCGGAGCATCGAGGCGAGCAGGTGACCCATCTGCCTGAACTGCGTGAACACGAGCGCCTGGTCGCCCTCGGAGAGCGCCTCGTCGAGCTGCTCGAGCAGACGCACGCACTTGCCCGATCGCCGCGGGTCGGCGGGTCGTGAAGAGGCGAAGTCGTGGTCCTTGAGCATCTGCGAGGGGTGGTTGCAGATCTGCTTGAGGCGGATGAGGGCCGCGAGCACGACGCCGCGCCGGTGGATGCCCTCGCTCTGGTCCACGTCCGTGAGCATGCGCTTGACGCAGCTCTCGTACAGCGACGCCTGCTCGCTGGTGAGGTGGCAGTATTCCTTGGTCTCGATCTTCTCGGGCAGGTCCGAGACCACGTTGGGGTCCGTCTTGACCCGGCGCAGGATGAACGGACGGACGAGTGCCCGCAGACGCTCGCTCTTGCCCTGGTCGTGGTAGCGTTCGATGGGGACCGCGAAGCGTCTGCGGAAGTTGCCCACCGTGCCCAGGAAGCCCGGGTTGAGAAAGTCCATGATCGACCAGAGCTCGGTCAGGCGGTTCTCGACCGGGGTACCCGTGAGGGCGATGCGCCTGGGCGCCGCGATCGAACGCACCGCCTGCGACTGCTTCGCCTGCGGGTTCTTGACGAACTGCGCCTCGTCGAGCACGATCCGTCCCCAGCGCACGCGCTCGAGCGTCTCGAGATCGCGGTGCGCCAGGGCATATGTCGTCACGATCAGATCGCTCGACTCCGCCGCGGCGACCAGGTCGTCGCCCGTCAGACGCTCGACGCCGTGGTGGATCATCACCTTCAGCCCGGGCGCGAATCGTTTGGTCTCGTGCATCCAGTTGCCGATGACGGACATGGGGGCGACCAGCAGCGTCGGGTCAACCGCCTCGCCGTTGCGCTCGCCCTCCTCGCGCTCGTACACCAGCAGCGCCAGCATCTGGATCGTCTTGCCCAGGCCCATGTCGTCGGCGAGGCACACGCCCAGACCAAAGCGTTCGAGGAACGCGAGCCAGCTGTAACCCCGCTCCTGGTACGGACGCAGCGTGCCCTGGAAGCCATCGGGCGTGCGCAGCTGCGGGAGCTCGACCTTCGCGTTCTCGTCCGACCCGCCCAGCAGGTCCGAGACCCAGCCCGTTGCCTCAAGCCCCACGACGGGCACGCCCGTCTGGCTCGCGTCGGACGCGAAGGCGAGGCTCATGGCTTCGGACAAGGGCATCTGCCCGCCCGGGTTTTCCTGGATGAAGTTGATCGCGTTCTTGACGTCCTCGGGGCGGATCTCGACCCACTTGCCCCCGACACGCACCAGCGGGCTGGACTTGCTGGCGAACTGCTCGAACTCATGGAGGGTGAGCGTGGTGTCGCCGATGGCGATCTCCCAGTGGTAGCCCACCAGCGCGGTCAGGCCGATCTGCGCGCCCGCGGCGAGTCCCGAGCCCGACCCCGTGTCCGGCTCCAGCTCGCCCGAGTCGATCCGGAGGCGGGCGCCCAAACGCCCGACGGGCGAGTCCCACCACGCGGGGGAGACGACGCCGAAGCCCTGCTCAACGAGCACGGGGCGCACCTCGCGCAGGAACTCGTACGCCTGGCGGGTGGTCAGCGACGCTTCGATCGGTTCGCTCTCGCCCAGCGCCGACTCGAGCCGCTTGTACAGGCGGCTGGCGCGACCCAGCTCGCCCAGCAGCAGCTCCTGCGGCGAGTCCAACGCGTAGCCCTCGATCGTGACCCGGTCGCGCGAGAGCAGCCAGATGTCCGCCGCCTCGACGATCACGCCCGCGTCCTCCTGCGACTGCAAGAAGAAACTGACGGACCAGTCCAGCGATCCGGCCTTGTCGTCGAGGTTGTCGGGCAGCTCTTCTTCGAGCGGCTCGTTGAGCCGGAAGCACAGGCGCCAGGTCGAGCTCTGCCCGCGTTCTTCGAGCGTGCCGATCCACCGCTTTATCCGGCGAGCGGCCTCGGTCCGCTGCGGCGCCGGGATCGGGAGCTTGATCTCCTGGCCCAGCAGCCCGGTCAGCCACGCGACCTGCGGGTCCTCGTTTGGGTTCTGGCCCTCGATGGTGTCGGACATCTCCTCGGAGATGAGCACACGTCGGCACGCCGCGTCGATCAGAGCCCCGACCATTTCTTCGACGATCGACCAGGCGTGGTGCTCGTTCTCGTCAACGACGGCTCGGACGACCGGGGGCGCCGCCAGGCACAACGCCGCGGCGCGCTCGGCGCTGGCCTCGTCGCCCATCCACCCGCGCCAGGCGCCGGTGAGCTTGCCCGAGCCGTCCTGGCAGGCCATGGGCACGAACCGGTGCCTGCCCAGCAGGTGCCGGGCAAGCCGGGCGACCATCGCGAGGTAGCCCACGGAGGCGCCAAGCTCGATCCCATCCTGGCGGGTGTCGTGCAGCAGCTCGAGCACCGCCGCGGCCTCACCGGGATCGAACGCGATCGTCGGCGTGCGGAACAGCCCCAGCCCGGTGGGCCCCTCGCTGGCGTCGTGCACCGATCGACCAAGGGCCAGCGCCAGCTCGCTGCTGGGAGCGGGCTCGCTGCCGATCATCGGCAGTCGCATCTCGATCTCGCTGGGGCGACCCGAACCGATGGCGAGCCTCTCGGTCAGCGCCACGGATTCAATGGTGAACGAACGCCCTGAACGCGTAAGGGCGGGATCCGACGCGGGAGAGCCCGCCGACTCGCCCCAGAGGTGCAGCAGTCCCGCGCTCCACGCGGCGTGGACGATCAGGGTTTCGCGCTCGGTGCTTACGTCTTGGCTGAGCTGACTCACGTTCCGGCTCACTCCATCCCTGACCGGGGATCATCGCCCGCCGCCCGCGTCCGTTGCGGGTCTCATCTCGGCGGGTGTCGCGTCTCCAATCGGAAACGCTCAATAGGGGCGGGGGGACTCGAACCCACAACCAACGGCTTAAAAGGCCGGTGCTCTACCGATTGAGCTACGCCCCCGGCAACGCGGCGTGCACCACACGCCCAACCTGCCGCGCAGGCGCGATGCTAGGACCGATCCCGATGCGACGCGATCCACGCTCTTCAAAAGCCCGCTGGGCCCCGCCGGGCGAGGTCCAGCAGCAGGCCCGCGTGCACCGGCGCGGCCCCCTGGCGCCCCGCGATGCACGCCCGCCCACGCCCCGCCAACACCCCCCGGGCGTCGGGGTCATCCAGCAGGCTCGCCAGTCGCCCGCGCAGGTCCCCGGACGCGACAACCTCGATCCCCCCGCCCTCGACCAAGGCGTGAACGATGGACTCGAAGTCACCGAAGCGCGGCCCGATGATCGTCGCAGCGCCAAGGGCGATGGGCTCGATTGGGTCCGACCCGTGCAGGTCGCCGAAGGACCGACCGACCACGACGACGTCCGCGAGCTGGTAGAGCAGCCCGAGCTCGCCGATCGTGTCGAGCAGGAACCGGTCGCCGTCGCCCCGCTGGCCCGTCGATCGGCGGGCGCAGGGCGCCAGCGCGGCCGCAGCGTCCTCGAACCGGTCCGGCTTGCGCGGGGCGCACGCGAGCTGCGCCCCGGGCGGGCAGGCCTCGCGCAGCAGCGCCTCCTCGCCCGGACCGGTGCTGCCCGCGACGATCAACGGACGAGCCGGGTCGATGCCCAGCGCCTCGCGCAGAGCGCTGGCCTCGGCGCTGACCCCGGGCGCCGCTCCGGACACGTCCCAGCTATCCCACTTCATCGAGCCCGTCACACGGCAGCGATCCTCGGGCACGCCCATCGCGACAAACCGCGCCGCGTACGCGTCGTCCTGCACCGCCGCGACCTCGAGCGAGCGGAACATCCGCCCCACCGCCCACCGGAATCGGCGGTAGCCCTTGAACGATCGCTCGCTCAGGCGTCCGTTGATGACGCACACGGGCACTGCTCGCGTGCGGCACACGCGCAGAAAGTTGGGCCACAGCTCGAGTTCCACGAGCCCGACGCAGTCCGGGCGGACCGCGTCCATGAACCGGGACACGCCCCACGAGAAATCGATCGGGTAGCGCACCACCTCGCAGGTGTCGGCGAACAACGCGCGTGCCCGGGCCAGGCCCGTGTCGGTGGTGGTCGAGACGATGACGTCCGCCTCGGGCGTCAGCAGCGGGACAAGGGGTCGCAGGGCGTTGACCTCCCCCACCGAGACCGCGTGGAGCACGATGCGCGGGCGCCCGGTTGGCGCCCGGCCGCTGAGCATCGGCCCGACCTTGCCCATGCGCTGGGGCCAGCCCTCGCGCCGCTTCCGCGCCCAGAGCGGGGCACTGACGCCAGCGAGGAGGATGTACGCCAGGTCGAGTGCGTTCATGGCCTTCCGTGCGGTCGCGACAAGCCAATGGGCGGGGCGGGACTCGAACCCGCGACCCTTCGCGTGTAAGGCGAACGCTCTGGCCAACTGAGCTACCCGCCCGGGCGACCAAGCCTACGCCGGCTCGGGCGGGCGTGAGCTGCGGGGCGGGCGCGGGGACTACCGTTGCCCCATGAGCCGAAGCTGCAATGTCGGGGACGTCGCGATCGGGGCGGGGCGCCCGCTGGCGATCATCGCGGGCCCCTGCACGCTCGAATCGCCCGAGCTGGCCCTCGAGGTCGGGCGGGTCGTCAAGGACGCGTGCGAGGGCCTCGGGCTCTCGTTCATCTTCAAAGCCTCGTTCGACAAGGCCAACCGTACCAGCATTGCCTCGCCCCGGGGGCCGGGGCTCGAGAGCGGGCTGACCGCCCTCGCCCGCGTGCGCGACGAGCTGGGCGTGCCGGTGACGACGGACGTGCACACGCCCGAGCAGTGCGAGATCGCTGCGCGCGTCGTGGACATGCTGCAGATCCCCGCGTTCCTGTGCCGCCAGACGGACCTGCTGCTCGCGGCCGCCCAGGCGGCGGACCGGCACGGGCGGGGCGTAAGCATCAAGAAAGGCCAGTTCCTCTCGCCCCAGGAGATGGGCGGGCCGGTGCGCAAGCTCGGCGAGGGGGGCGCCCACAACGTCCTGCTCATGGAGCGCGGCACGTTCTTCGGCTACCACCGACTCGTCAACGATTTCATCGGCCTGGGCGACCTGATGGAGCTCGACTGCTCGGGCTTTACCGACCTGGGCCCGCCGCCGGTCTGTTTCGATGTCACGCACTCGACCCAGCTGCCAGGCTCGGGCCAGCAGACGGGCGGGCGCCCCGAGCGGGCGCCGATGCTGGCGCGGGCCGCGACGGCCGCGGGAGTGCATGCGCTGTTCATCGAGGCCCACCCGAACCCCAGCGAAGCATTCTCGGATGGGGCGACACAGCTGGCGCTGAGCGAGATCGGGGGCGTGCTCGAACGCGTCGCGGCGATCCGCAACGCGCTCGACGCCGACTGAGTCTCCCTACCGCCTCCGCCGACCCGCGATCGCCCCAAATGCCAGCAGCGTTGCCAGCCCACCCGGCGCCGGGACGAGCGTGATGCGGTCGAGCGCGAAGTCCGCGACGCCGTCGCTGGGCGGGGCGTCGCCCGGGAGCGGGTTGTTGCGGAACTGGACGCGGTCGGTGGTTCGCAGGGCGTCCTCGAACGTGCCGCTGCCCTGCTGGCGGACCCAGGCGCCCGCGTCGGTCAGGTCCACCTCGTAGCGCGTCCAGTCGCTCGCGCTGGGCGAGAACTCGACGGCGGTGGTCCAGAAGTTGCCCGGGTTGCCGATCGCCACGTGCAGGCGGAGCGTGTCGCTCCCGCCCAGATCGTTGAGCCAGAACGAGACGCCCGTGATGCCGTCGGCGATCAGGTCGCCCGTGTACGGCGCCGAGTTGTTGCGCGTCGCGAGCTGGGCGGGGTTCTCGTTGGAGACGAGCAGGTATCCGTCGCCCACGCCGCCCACGCCTCCGGAAGTGATGACATCGAGCGTCGCTCCACCGCCCCAGCCGCCGAGGCCGGCGTTGAAGTCCTCGGTGTAGCCCGCGATGGCGCTCAGCGCGGGGGACACGAGCAGAGCGAGTACGGCCGACGTGAGCAGGGCGGTTGAAAGGCGGCGCATGGGCGGATCTCCGGCTGGGTGGGTCCGCCCAACGTACCCGCCCGGGCGGCGCTCTCAAAGCGCCCGGGTCGGCTTCGGGCGTCTATCGGACGCGGGCGCAGAGAAACCGCCCGCGAAGATCGCGGGCGGTCCTGGGTCAGAATCAGTCTGTCGTTCAGTTGGCCTTGGCGGCGGCCCGCATGCGCCGGAGCTGGACCGGACGCAGCGCGTCGCTCTCGGGCGGGTCCACGTGGACCTTGCGTCCCTGGTAGACGACGCGTCCCTCGCCGACGCTAAAGAGCGTGTCGTCCTTGGCGCGCCGGACCTGGAAGCCGGGCTGGAACTTGGTGCCGCACTGGCGGACGATGATCGCGCCGGGCGCTGCCCACTCACCGCCGTAGAGCTTGATCCCGCGGTACTGCGGGTTCGAGTCGCGCCCGTTCTTGGTCGAGCCCTGTCCCTTTTTGTGCGCCATCGCGTCGCTCCAAAGACCCGGGGATCGTGGCCCCGGGGAAGTATCTATCTCGGCAGAGGGAAGGGTAGGCCTGCGGGGCGCCCACAATCCAGAGCCCCATCAGCCGAACCCTGCGGTTCTATCGCATCACCCAGCGGGGTTTCTCGACCAGTTCCAGCGGATCGCCGCCCCGGTTGGTCATGTCGCCCGGGGTCTCGTAGCGGAGCATCAGGGTCTTGCGCAGGACATGCCGTTGACGCTGCCCCGTCTCGCGGTCCTTGGTCCAGAAGATCGTGCTCTCACCCGAAAGATTCGCGGCGAAGACCATGATCTCGTCCACGTCCAGGTCCGTCGCGGGCCAGATCACCACGCCCGAGCGGGCGTTCTCGGGACCCTCGAGCACGTTGCCAAGGATCGAGATCTGATCGCTGATGAGCGGGTTGCCCAGACGCTCGAGCATCTCGGCGGTCACCGCGGGCGGGATGTCCTCGCCCGAGCGGAGGATCTCTCCCTGATCGGTCTTGAGGTAGAAGTCCGGGGCGTAGAGCAGATCGGCGCTCCAGTAGTTGGTCACGGTAAAGGTGAGGTAGAAGTAGGGGCGGACGCCAACACCCGGGACCTCGACCCGGGCCAGGCGGAGCGGGCCGGCGTCGAACTCGAACTCCCACGAGGTGGGGATGGGCGCCGGCTCGGGCGCCGCGCCCGGCGCGACCAGGGCAGCGCCCAACGCCACGCCTGCGATTGCCAGTGCCCGCAGCGGGCGTGTCCAGGGTGTCCTCGACCGAGTCATATCGATCCTCTCGCGTCGTCAGGGTGGAGACAAGCCGAGGCGGGCTCGGCGCCGGGCGTCCCGGGATGGATAGTCTAGAGGGGACCGGGGACGCGTCAATCCGATACGAACGCGGTGAGGATCGGTTCTCCCCCCCGATCGCCCAGCAGATCGCCATGACCCAGACCCCACCCCGAGTCGAGCAGGTCCCGCCCGCCCTCCGTCTGGCGGCGGCCGAGCGGCTGGTCAGCGTCAAGGGCCCGGCCAGGCGGCGAGCCGCCCGCTCGCTGCTGGAGAGCGCCCCCCGCGTGGGCATCGACCCCAGCCTCATGTGGGCGACCACCGACCCGGATCGGGGGCGGGACTGGGTCGGTCAGGTCTGCCTGGCCGTCCCGGGCAGCGGGCGGACCGCGATGCTCTTCCTCTCCGAGCCCGGGCACGTGCGGCTTCAAGGGTCGGAAGCGACCCAGATCCAGGAGCGGGTTCTCGTGCTCGAGGCGGCGTTCGAGGGCCTGGGCGCCCGCCCAGAGCTCGAGATCGAGGTCGCCCAGTCGCTGCCCGAGCCGGGGCAGCGGTGGTCGATCGAGGCATGCAAGCGGGCCTCGATGATCCACGTGGGCGATTTGGCCTACCTCCGGCGCCCCAGGCCAGAGCACGTCGGGCTCCAGGACCCGGCGGCGCTCGGGTGGCCCGAGGGCGTGCGTGTCCGGCGCGCGGGCGATCTGGCGGACCCTGACAACGCCCGGGCAATGGTCGAGGCCCTGGACCGCTCGTACGAGGACACGCTCGACTGCCCGGAGTTGTGCGGGCTCCGCCGCACGCAGGACGTGCTGGCGTCGCACCGATCCACGGGCGAGTTCGACCCGACGCACTGGTGGGTCGCCGAGCTCGACGGGCGCCCGGAGGGGTGCGTGCTGATGAGCGCGTGCCCGGACCAGGACGCGCTGGAGCTGGTGTACCTCGGGTTATCCACCAGGCTTCGCGGGCGTGGACTCGGGCGCCTGCTGCTCGAGCGCGCCATGTCTTCGGCGGGTCGTGAGAGTCTCGGCACAATCACCTGCGCCGTTGACCGGAGAAACACGCCCGCGCTGGCGTTGTATGAGCGGCTCGGGTTCCACGAGTTCACGTCGCGCGTCGCGTACGTACAGGCGATCAGGGCGTGACGCAAGGCGGACAGACGAGCTTCGCGGGTGATGTGGGCGGTGTGTGGAGCGGGGCGTTTATCAACAATCTTGTTCACAACATCCGTGAGTTCTGAGCGATTGCGTGCATGACTTTTTCTTCAGCTCGTAAGTCGTTGCGCACGCGAAGCTGAGGGTGTGGATAGGCGAATCCGAAGCTCCGAGGTCGTTGCGAAATGAATCACGACGACCTAGATTCCCCCCTCGATTGGTCACGGACACGACCGGCGAACGGACAGCTCAAATCACTCGATTTCATGCCACGACCAGGATCGGTTGGGCGAGAAGCAGGACATCTGGCGAAACACCGCCGAGACGCCGTCATGATGACGGCGGAGAGTGATTCGTGCGCTCACCCCGCAACGGGGTGGTCCGGGCGTATGGCGAAGGAATCGACCCTCTCCAGGATATGCTTGTCGGACGGGCGCTGGGCGCACGGGGGGAATCCGTGCGCTCGGTCGCGGGCGCCACGGATGCGGCGTCCCGCCCGGATCGACGGGCTCGAGCGGGACCCATGGACTGGGTCCCAGGCGGGTGGAACGGTGCACGGCAGCAACAGCAGAACGGGCGGAAATGGCACATCGCGGCGCACAGGCAGGGGCAGCGACGCCGGGCGGGACGCCCGACGCGGCGATTCAACCCTGGAACGCCTCAAGCACCGCCTCGCCAGCGAGCTGGGCGACGAGGGCTACGGGCGGTACCTGGGCGGGGGCGACCGCCTCGAGCTCGAGGGCGAACGCCTCGACGTCCGCGTGCCCGACCGATTCACCGCGAGCCTGATCGACCGGCGCTACGGCGAGAGCCTGCGCCGCGCCCTCCGGGAAGAACTGGATGGCGAGAGCGAGGGCGCCGTTCGCTGCCGCGTGGATCAGCGGATCGAGCCCGAGCGCCCGGCGACGCGCGAGACGCCCGCCCCCTCGCGATCCCGCGCCCCGTCCCGCGTTCCCAAGCCCGTCAGCGAGGGTCAGCGCCTGGACGACTTCGTGGTGGGCGAGGCCAACCGTGTGGCGCACAGCGCCTGCGTGCAGCTGTGCGACCCGTCCTCGCCGCTGCGGGTGGTGTTTCTCCACTCGCCGTGCGGGCTGGGCAAGACGCACCTGCTGCGGGGCGTCACGACGCGTCTGCGTGAGCAGTCGCCGGGCGTCAAGGTCCGGTACCTCACGGGCGAGACGTTCCTCAACGAGTACATCGCCCGGGTCCGCGAGGGGCGGATCGATGCGTTCCAGGCGAAGTTCCGGGGGCTCGGTCTGCTGTGCATCGACGACGTGCAGGTCGTGCTGGGCAAGGTCAAGACGCAGCACCAGCTGCTGCAGGCGATCGAGACGGTCCAGACCGGGGGGGGGCGGGTCGCCATCGCGTCGGACACGCACCCTCGGGAGATGCGTGAGCTCAGCCGGGCGCTGGCCAGCCGGTTCGTCGCGGGCCCGGTCATCCGCATCGACACGCCCGATCGGGAGCTGCGCGAACGCCTCGTGCGCCACCGGGCGGGCAAGCGCGGGCTGGCGCTGAGCGACCAGGCCGCGGCGATGATCGCCGACCGGGCGACGGGCGCCCGTGAGAGTGAGTCGGCGAGCGTGCGCGACCTGGAGGGGATGATCATCCAGGTCGAGGCGGTGTGGCGCCTGATGGGGCGGGGTCAGAGCGGGGCGCTGATCGAAGCGCCGCTCGTCGCCCGGGCGCTGGACCTGCGCCTGGCGACCCAGAGCGACGCGGACAAGAGCGGGCGGGCCGAGCGCCCGGTGCGGCTGGAGCAGATCGGCGAGGTGGTCTGCCGCGAGATGGGGGTGCAGCTGGGCGACGTGCTCGGTCGCGGGCGGCACAAGCGGGTGGTGCTCACGCGGGCGCTGATCGTGCACGTGAGCCGGTCGCTCACGACACGCAGCTACCCCGAGATCGCCCGGACGATGGCGCGGACCAACCACTCGACGGTGATCACCGCCCACCAGCGCGTGCAGCGCCAGATCGCCGCGGATCAAAGCTGCGACGTCGGCTGCGCCCACGACGGGCTGCCGATCGGCGAGGTCGCGGTGCGGATCGAGCGTGAGGTCCGGCGGGCGGCCCGGCGGGGCTGATCCGGGCCTTGCCGGGATCGGCGCTGGGGTGGGTATCCTCACGCCCACGGAAGGACGCCCATGTCAGCCAACGAGATCCCGCTGAGTCGCCCGGACATCTCACCCCTCGAGGAGGAGCTGGTGCTCAGGGTGCTCCGCTCCGGGCGCCTCTCGATCGGGCCCATGCAGGAAGAGTTCGAGCGTCGGGTCGCCGAGCGGGCGGGGTGCGCCAACGGCGTCGCGGTCAGCTCGGGCACGGCGGGGCTGCACCTGGTGCTGCTGGCGCTTGGCCTGGGGCCGGGTGACGAGGTAATCACGACGCCGTTCAGCTTCATCGCGTCGAGCAACGCGATCCTGATGGTCGGGGCGACGCCCGTGTTCGTGGACATCTGCCCCACCAGCCTGAACATGGACCCGCGCCGGATCGAGGACGCGATCACGCCCCGCACGAGGGCGATCCTGGGCGTGGAGGCGTTCGGAAACCCGGCGTCCATGCACGAGTACGCGCGGATCGCGGCCCGCCACGAGATCCCGCTGGTCGAGGACTGCTGCGAGGCGCTGGGCGCGACCTCGCGCGGGCGCAGCGCCGGCTCGTTCGGGCGGGCGGGCGTGTTCGGCTTCTACCCCAACAAGCAGATCACCACGGGCGAGGGTGGGATGATCGTGACCGACGATCCGCGCCT
The DNA here is from genome assembly GCA_029260375.1 of Phycisphaerales bacterium. Taxonomy (GTDB): domain Bacteria; phylum Planctomycetota; class Phycisphaerae; order Phycisphaerales; family UBA1924; genus JAJRXR01. The sequence goes on from JAJDDI010000048.1 coordinate 70,124, forward strand.
GGCCGACACGTGCCGCTCGCTGCGCAACCAGGGGCGCGCGGTGGCGGGAACGAACCTGTTCACGGGCGACCCCTCGCCGATGAACACGGGGACGTGGCTCGCGCACGACAGGCTGGGGTACAACTACCGGATGTCGGAGGTCAACGCCGCGATCGGGGTGGCGCAGATGCGCCGCCTCGACGAGCTGCTGGCCAAGCGCCGGCGCGTCGCGGACCTGTACATGGAGCGCCTGCTGGGCGTGCCGGACCTGGTGCTGCCCAACACCGACGAGGGCGACGCGTTCAGCTGGTTCGTCTTCGTCGCGAGGCTCGCGGCGGGGTATTCGCGCCAGGAGCGGGACCGGGTGATCGCGGGGCTGCGCCAGCACGAGATCGGGGCCGCGGAGTACTTCCCGTGCATCCACCTGCAGCCGTTCTACCGCGACCTGTTCGGGTTCGAGCCCGGGAGCTTCCCGATCGCCGAGACCGTGAGCGACCGGACAGTGGCGCTGCCCTTCCACGGGGACCTGACCGAGCGCGAGGTGGACCTGGTCGCCCAGACGCTCGAGCTGATGCTCCAGCGGGAGAACCTGAGCCGGGGCTGATTTGTTCGTTTTTTGGCAGGGTTTTCGAGATGGACCCAGACTTGCTCTCGCGTGTCTGGCGCCTAGCATTGGGGCCTGTCCGGGCGCTGCCCGGCGTGTTTGGAGACCGAGCGATGCCTTACGAGTGCCATTTCACCGGCAAGAAGACCACCTTCGGCAACAAGATCGCGCACGGCGGTCAGAAGGTCAAGAAGGGCGGTTTCGGCCTGAAGACCACGGGCATCACCCGTCGTACCTTCAAGCCCAACCTGCAGAAGGTCAACGCCGTCATCACCGACGACAATGGCAAGATCTCGACCCGGCGCGTCCTGGCCTCGACCAACGCCATCCGCTCGGGGCTCGTCATCAAGCCGCTGAAGCGCAAGTACGGGTATACCCGCCAGCAGAACCAGCAGGACGACTGAGAACGCCAGCATCTCCGATTGATCCAACCCCGCTCAAGCGGGGTTATTTTTTTCGTGAGAGATCCGGGCGGATTCGGGAGAATGGAGCGTGGAGGGCGAAGCCCCCCTCTGAGGAGGTCTGTCATGACGCGCTCGATGCACGCACGCCCAACGCTGGTGGCGTTCCTTCTTGCCGGAGCCGCCGCATTGCCCGCGCAGGGCGATACGTACGGCTACTTCAGCGGCATCCACGACTGCTACATGTTCGTGCACGGCATGCCCGACTTCGACCAGAAGCGTGACGCGGCGCCTGGCATCCTGGGTCTGGCGCCCAACGACGACGGCGAGGGCGGCGCGATGTTCTGTGTTCCCACCGCCGCGACCGACCTGCTCGGGTACGCCAATCGGCACGGGTACCCCGACGCGTACGGCCCCGGGAACCTGGACTTTCAGTCCGGCGACGTGGGCGTCTACAACGACGTCACCACGATCATCTCCTCGCTCGGCGCGCTGATGGGCACCGACGGCCACGGCGGCACGAGCGGGTCTTTGATCCGCGCCGCCCTCCAGTTCGTCCTGGACTTCTCCGAGCCCGGCGCGTTCGACGTGTACAGCTTCTACCGCCAGGAGGACTGGGCGCCCAAGAGCTGGGACATGGCCCAGTATGCGCTCTCCGGCGGCGCTGTCATGTTCTGCTACGGACGCTGGAACATGGAGAACTCCGCCGTGCTGGGCACGCGCGACGGCGGGCACTGCGTCGCGCTCACGCGTGTCGATCACCGAGACGCGTTCCACCCCGACTTTCTGGGCGACATCGGCTACGCCAACCCCTCCAACTCCTCGAACACAACGACGCAGGCCTCGTTCAACCAGCAGAACGAATCCGTCATCAACGACCTGTACTTCAAGGACGGCGAGTCGCTGATCATGACCCGGATCTTGTTTGACACCGACCCCGACGACGAGCGCTTCCGCCTCATCGACTCGGTGTACGTCGTCTACCCGCGCGAGGGGTTCTCGACCTCAATCGGGGGCGACGGGCTCAACTTCTGGGGTGTGCACACCGGCTCGACCGGCGGGTACACGCTCGACACCTACACCCCGCCCGACAGCCTGCCCATCGGCTCGTTCGCGATCCTGCCGGATCGCACGCACATCGCGGTCCAGACCCAGAGCATCGGTGTCATCCCCGGGAATCTGTTCTACGTCAACCTGAACTCGAACGAGGCGACGCACGTCGCCCAGGCGGGGCAGGGGCGTGGGGTTGTGTTCGGCGACGACCGCACGCTCTGGCTGCTCGACGGCAACGATATTGTCGGATTCGACATGGACAACGGTGTCGACGTAGACGACTACCAGATCTGGCGACAGAACTTCGGCGGCAACGCGACGCCCGACGCCGTGGCGTACGACGACGAACGCGACGAGCTGGTCGTGCTCTCGGCCCAGACCGGCGAGCTGTTCCGCTACCCCGTCCGCTCGCGCACGCTCGGGAACCCCACCATCGCCACCCTCCCGGGCGCCCAGTTCAACCCCCTGAGCGTCGAGATAGAGATCAGCCCGTTCGACGGCAGCGTCTGGATCGGCGACCTCTCCGACAACTCGATCACCCAGTACGTCCAGGGTGGGACGAACGAGTGGAGCCGTGGCGTCCGCCTCGCGGGCGGGCGGGCGACGGACCTGGGCGGGTTTAGCATCGCCAACGACGGACGGCTCTACGTGGGCCAGGACGGCGAGATGCGCGAGTACCTGCTCGAGGACGGGCAGCTCGTGCCCGTCGAGAGCGGGCCCCTGTCTCGGATGAGCGTCGGCTCCATTCTCTGGGTCACGCGTGGTCGCACCAACTTCGACCCCCAGGAGCACGATGGCCCGGGCTGGAACAACGTCCTGCCCTCGGAGGTCGAGACCGGGGACGAGTCGCCGTTCTGCCGGGTGGACTACGCGGCGCCGTTCGGGCAGACCGATTTCTCCGACGTGCTCGCGTTCTTGACGATGTTCGCCGGCGCCCACCCGGACGCGGATCTGGCGGCGCCGATCGGGCAGCACGATTTCTCCGACATCATCCGGTTCCTGACCGAGTTCGGGGAAGGCTGCCCGTGAGCCTCCGCGATCTCACGGGTCCGCTTGGCGGTGGCGCCTCCGCCCACACTACACTGGGTGAGCCAAGACAGGGGATCCCGGCTTGCTCTGCGAGAACTGCGGCCAACACGAGGCGACCATCCACGAGGTCCTGATCAAGGGCGGGACCAAAATGGAGAAGCACCTGTGCGAGGTGTGCGCGCAGGTCGCGGCGTCGGAGCCGAGCTCGAACCTGCCCATCAACGAGCTGATCAGCAAGTACATGGTCTCGCCCGGGGTCCACGCAGGCGAGGCCTCCGAGGCGCGGGAAGCTCCCGCGCCGACGGTCTGCCCGAGCTGCGCGATGACGGTCCGTGAGTTTCGCCAGAGCGGGCTGCTGGGCTGCCCGGTGTGCTACAGCGTGTTCGAGGACCAGCTGGGGCCGCTGATCGAGCGGGCGCACGAGGGCGGTGCCTGCCACGTGGGCAAGACGCCGCGCCGGGCGCTGGACTCGGGGCGGGAGCGGGGCGACGTGGAGCGGTTGCTGGGCGACACGCGGGAGAGGGCCGAGCGGCTGGGGGCGCTGCGCAAGCAGCTGACCGACGCGGTGGAGCGCGAGCAGTACGAGCGGGCGGCGCAGCTGCGTGACGAGATGCGCCGGGTCGCGTCGGTGCTGGGCGGGGACGTGGGCGGCAACGCGGGCGATGGGGAGCAGGCGTGAGCCGCCCGAGCACGGGGTGGTCGGGCGGGGCCGAGTGGCTGCGCGGCGAGGGGGAGGCGAGCGACGTCGTGATGTCGTCGCGGGCACGGATCGCGCGGAACCTGGCGGGCTACCCCTTCATGACCAAGGCAACGAGCGAGGACCGCGTTCAGGTGCTGGACCTGTGCCGCAGGCGGATTCTGAGCGACGAGTTCAAGCGGGCCTCGGGCGCCGAGAGCGTGATGTGGGTCGATCTGCACGACGTGGACAAGCTCGAGCGCCAGGTGCTCGTGGAGCGCCACCTGATCAGCCGCCAGCACGCGCGGGGCAAGCTGACCACGGGCAAGGGCGGCGCTGACCAGCCGCGGGGTGTGGCGATCGGGCTGCCCAGCGAGCGCGTGGCCGTGATGGTCAACGAGGAGGACCAGCTGCGGATCCAGGTCATCCGCTCCGGGCTGGCGCTCTCGCAGTTGCTTGAGCAGATCGACCGCATCGACGACGCGCTCGAGCAGGGCCTGGACTACGCGTTCCACCCGCGGTTCGGGTACCTGACGGCGTGCCCGACGAACATCGGCACCGGGATCCGGTTCTCCGTGATGCTCCACCTACCCGCGCTCAAGCTCACGGGCGAGATCGAGCGGGTGAAGCGGGCGGCCGAGGACATGTCCCTGGCGGTGCGTGGGTTCTACGGCGAGGGCTCGGACGCCGTCGGCGACCTGTACCAGGTCTCCAATCAGACCACACTCGGCAAGAGCGAGCACGTGCTGGTCCACGAGCTGGAGCGGGAGATCGTGCCGCGGATCATCGACTACGAGCGCCACGCCCGCAGGACCCTGCTCGAGAAGCGACGGGCGGCGACGGACGACCGGACCAACCGGGCGCTGGGGGTGCTGCGCACCGCCCGCCTGCTGGGCGTGGAAGAGTCCATGCAGCTGCTCAGCCACGTGCGTCTGGGGGTGCTGCTCGGGCTTCTCGAGGGCGTCGAGCAGCAGCGTGTGAATCACCTGATGCTGCTGGTGCAGCAGGCGCACCTGCAGTGCAGCGCCACGCGCGAGCTGAGCCAGCAAGAACGACGCATCGAGCGGGCCAAGCTCGTGCGGAAGAGCCTCGGTGGAACGTGAACGCCGAGGGTAGTGAGCGCGCTGGCACGTTTGTGTGGCCCCCGGGCCCAAGCGTCTCGCCCACCCCCCCACCGTCCAACGGAACAAGCCCCTCGCCCTGCGCGCCGCCGCACTGGCTCGACGCGTCATGGCCCAAGCGTCCGTCGCGCGCCGCGCAGGCGATCGGCGAGGTTGAGCGGGTGCTGCTGGGAGGCGGGGCGGTCTCGCTCCAGGCCCGGGCGGCGCAGCTCGGTTGGCGCCCCGAGCCCGTCGGCGGCGCCTGCTGGCGGTGCGCCGAGTCGGTCGGGGCGTTCGAGGTCGATGACACGGGCTGCGCCAGCTGCCATGGCACACGCCCGCCGTGGGCCCGGTTCGTCAGGCTCGGGGTCTACGACGCGCTGCTGCGCGACGCGATCCACGAGCTCAAGTTCCAGGCCCGCCGGGGCGTGGGCATGGAGATGGGGCGTCTTCTGGGGCAACGCCTGGGGCATGAGCTGCGATCGCTCGAGCTGGGCGGGGGCGTGATCGTCCCGGTGCCGATCTCGACGCGCCGGCGCCTCCAGCGGGGTGTGGACCACACCCTGGTGCTGGCGCGGGGCGTCGCCCGGGGCTCGGGGCTGCCTGTACGCCCCCTGTTGCGTCGGCGTCACCGCCCGAGCCAGCTGAGCGTGCCGCTGAGCGGGCGGGAGGAGAACGTGCGGGGGTCGATCAGGGCCGGGGGCAGAAAGGGGCCCCCGGGAGAGGGGGTGGTGGTGATTCTGGATGATGTTCGGACCACCGGGGCGACGATGCGGGCGGCCTGCCGGGCGGTGATGGGTCTTGGGGTGGATCGTGAACGGATCTGGGCTTGCGTGGCGGCGGTTCGGGACGCTCCGGATCGGGCGGGAACGCCCGGAGAGTGCGGAGAACCGGGTTCGGACGCTGGGTGAGATCGGAAAGTTCGGCAGTCTTTTTCTGGCGAAGATTGACTGCCGGCGGTGGTGCGCTACACTCCCCTCGCCGCTGACCGAACGGGACGCGGCATCCAACCGGGGGCAACGGCGGACGCCGGGGCCTTTGGAAACCACCTTGACAAGTGAACAGTTGGGTCCACCGCAAGAATGTGCGGCGTTGGCAACCGGTGCATACCGGGTCCTTGGCGGGACAGCCTTCGTCGTCCAAGAAGCTGGGTCAGAGTTTCACAGCTCTGATGGCTTCAAACATTCTTGTGCTTGGATCAGCCCTTGCCCACGCATACCCATGTGTGGGCAATAATCATCCAATGAGTGTTTGAATCGACCTCGCCCGTTGCTGGGCGAGGCATGCCGTGGGGCAACCCACGGTGTGAAGACCGGCCCCGTTACGCCTCGTGAAAGCGAGCACGAACGGGGTGGCCGGATCACTTTCAATCCGAAGCATCGGGAAGCATGGCCAAGGTCATGTGACTCAGCAAAGGAATTCAATTGAAGAGTTTGATCCTGGCTCAGATTGAACGCTGGCGGCATGGCTAAAACATGCAAGTCGAACGAGAACCCACTTCGGTGGGGGACAGTGGCGAAAGGGCGAGGAATACGATCGAACGTGCCCCAAGGTGGGGGATAGCGTCGGGAAACTGACGGTAATACCCCATGTGCTCTTCGGAGGAAAGGTTTACCGCCTCGGGAGCGGCGATCGTCCTATCAGGTTGTTGGTGAGGTAAAGGCTCACCAAGCCGAAGACGGGTAGCGGGTGTGAGAGCATGACCCGCCGCATCGGGACTGAGACACTGCCCGGACTCCTACGGGAGGCTGCAG
>JAJDDI010000049.1 GCA_029260375.1 Phycisphaerales bacterium
CCAGCCCTTCTTCGACGAGTCGGGCCTCGACATCCAGGCGCCCGAGCAGATGAACGGCGCCTCCGACCACACCTCCTTCTACCAGAAGAAGGTCCCCGTCCTCTTCTCCATCATCGCCGACTTCCACGAGGACTACCACACCCCCAACGACGTCTCCTGGAAGATCAACCGCGTGGGCGCGGTCAAGACCGTCAACATGTATCACAAGATCGTCCTCGCCGCCGCCGCCCGCCCCGAGCGCTTCGCCTTCGTCGAGTCCGACCGCCCCCAGCGCCAGCGCGGCCCGGGCAACATCAAGGTCCGCGTCGGCATCATGCCCGGCAGCTACGCCAACGATGAGCCCGGCATCCCGATCGGCGGCGTCTCCGACGACGGCCCCGCCGCCAAGGCCGGCATGCAGGAGGGCGACCGCCTCGTCCGCTGGGACGGACAGAAAATCGGCTCCATCGAGGACTGGATGACCCTCCTCGCCAAGCACGAGCCCGGTGATCAGATCAAGATCGGCGTCAAGCGCGACGGCGAGGAGCTCACCCTCGACCTCACCCTCGAAGGCCGCTAACCCGCCCAACCTCCCCGATCCTCCCCAAGGGCCCGCGAGCGTTCGCGGGCCCTTGTTTCGTCTTCGTGCGCCAGAATCGGCCCCCGGAGCCCCCTCGCGTCCGCCCAATCCCGGCGCCCGCCCGGATTCAGGCAACCTGAGGGAACACTGTGCCGAAAATAGAGGTGTCTGTATACTGCAGACGTCGACCTCTGGACGAGGCGACCGCCGCCCTCCCTCCCGCCGCCTGTCGCGGCCCCCGCCTCCGGGAAGGCGCCCCCCACCGCCCGGTGCAACGCCGGGCTCCGCACAGGAGACCCCACGACATGAACCAAACCAACCGCCGAGCCACCAGCCCAACGTCTCGTCTGCTCAGCGCCCCCGCCATCGCGATCCTCGCCGCGGGCCTCGCTCTGCCGACAGCCGCGTCCCCGGCCCTGGCGCAGTACACCCAGTCCTCGTCGCGCAAGGTCGTGGTCAACCCCAAGCGGGAAACCCTCGTGCGTCTCTCCAAGCCCATGACCATCAACCTCGAGCAGCAACGCCTCGAGGACGTCATCCAGTTCGTCGCCGACTTCTCCGGCGCCAACCTCGACGCCCTCTGGCTCGACGACAACAACAGCTCGGGCATGGACCCTGACCTCGAGGTCACCATCAAGATCCAGGACGGCACCGTCCTCGAACTGCTCGAACGCCTCCTCGACAAGTCCGCCGACGACGCGGGCTTCCCCGAGAGCTTCACCTGGCAGCTCACCAGCAGCGGCGCCTTCGAGATGGGTCCCAAGGAACGCCTCAACCGGCGCAAGACCACCGTCATGTACGACATCCACGATCTCATCATCGAGATCCCCGACTACGACGAGGCCCCCGAGTTCGACCTCCAGTCCGTCCTCCAGGCCGGCACCGGCGGCGGCGGCGGGCAGAGCCCCTTCTCCGGCCAGACCACCGACCGCGAACGCACCGACAAGCAGGACCTGGCCGACGAGATCATCCTGCTGGTCACCACCCTCATCGAGCCCGACGAGTGGGTCGCCAACGGCGGCGACGGCGCCTCCGTCACCCACTACCAGGAACATCTCATCGTCCGCGCCCCGGACTACATCCACCGCCAGCTCAACGGCTACTCCTTCTGGCCCCGCAACCTCACGCGGGCCGGCTACACCGACGGACGCCGGCGAGTCGATGTCCTGCCCGACCCGGCCGCCCGCCAGGGCCCGTAACGCCAACCGCCAGCCTCAACCTCTCGCACGCCGCCCGCGCCGCCGGGCGGCGTGTTTGTTTATGGCCCTCGCCGCGCCGTGTAGAATCCCCGCCCATGCCCCGCCGCCCCGCCCAAAGCCGCCCCGCGCCACCCCCCAGCCCGGTCGCGGCCCGGGCGGTTCGGGCGTACGAGTCTGGCGATAACCGCGCCGCCCTGGCCCTGGCGACCCAGGCCCTGCAAACCCACCCGCGCAACGCGGACCTGCTGCACCTGCAGGGCAGCGCCATGGCGCGCCTCGGCAACCCCGTCGAGGCCCTCGCCAAGCTGCTCCTGGCCGACAAGGCGCAGCCGATGAACCCCGCGATCCTGCTCTCGATCGCCCAGACCCAGCGCACGCTCCAGCGCTTCGACGACATGAACACGACCATCGAGCGCGTGCTCTACCTCGCGCCCACGCTCCCCCAGGCCCTGAGCCTCAAGGCCCAGTCGCTGCGTGAGCAGGGACGCTACGACGACGCGGCCAGGGTCCTGGCGCCCGCGATCGAGGGCGGCACGGACGACCCGATCCTGCTCATGGCCCACGCCGAGCTGTGCGCCGCGACCCGCGACACCGACGCGGGCATCGCCTCCTGCGAGCGCGCCCTGGCCCGCGAAGACCTCCGCCCCAACGTCCGGCGCTTCGCCCTGTTCACCCTCGGCGCCCTCCTCGACCACGCAAAGCGCTACGACGACGCCTTCGACGTTTGCGCCCGCGCCAACGCCATGCTCGAGCCCGGCAAGGCCACCCCCGCACAGCCGATCATCGACGCCTGGTCCGCCGATCGCCTCGCCCGGATGAGCCCGGCCCCAGACGCCTCGGACCTGCCTCTGCTCATCGTGGGCATGCCCCGCTCGGGCACGACCCTGATCGAGCAGATGCTCGCGGCGCACCCGCGCGTCGAGACCGTCGGCGAGTCCCACGCCCTGCCCGACCTGGCCCGCGCGATCCCCAGCGAGCAGATCACCTCGGGCGTCGCCGCCTCGCTGGGCCAGCGGTACCTGGGCGCCCTCCGCGCCGCCGCGGGCGACGACACCGCCCGCGTCCTCGACAAGATGCCCGGCAACTACCTGCACCTGGGCCTGCTCAGCCGCGCCTGCCCGGGCGCCCGCGTCATCCACGCCCGGCGCGACCCGCGGGACGTCTGCCTCTCGTGCTACTTCCAGAACTTCGGCGCCGCCCACTCCTACTCGCGCGACCTGGCCCTGTGCGCCGCGCAGTACGCCGAGCACCTCAAGATCATGGACCACTGGCGCGCCGTGCTCGCCCTGCCCGTCCTCAATGTTCGCTACGAGGACGTGGTGAGCGACCCCGAGCCCCGCGTCCGGGCCATGCTCGACTTCGCGGGCCTGGAGTTCGACGACGCCTGCCTGCGCCACCACGAATCAGGCCGGACCGTGACCACGCGCTCCAGCGATCAGGTCCGCCGCCCCGTGTACCGCTCCAGCCTCGCCCGCTGGAGGCGGTACGAGAATCACATCCAACCCATGACCGACGCGCTCCGCGCCGCCGGCGTCCAGCTCCCGGAAAACTGACGTGCCCCAGCCCCCAAGACAACGCGGCGCCAAGGCCGCGCTCGAAGACGCCCGCCGGCGCATCGCCGCCGCCGACTTCCGCGGCGCCGCCCAGACCGCGCTGACCGCCCTGGCCACGCGCAAGCGCGACCCGGACCTGCTCGCGGTGCTGGGGGTGGCGCTGACCCGCGCCGGGCACGCCGCCGAGGCGCTGCCCCACCTGCTTGACTCACTCCGCCAGCGCCCGGTGCACCCGGCCACGCTGCTCGACCTGGCCAACGCCCACCGCCACCTGGGCGACACCGACAGCGCCTTCGAGGCCATCGACAAGGCCCTGATGTACCGCCCCGACTACGCGCCGGCGCTGCAGGGCAAGGCCATGCTCCTGATGACCCTCGGGCGTCACGACGAGGCGTGGGAGCTCATCCAGCCGCACGCGACCAAGTCGTCGCCCGAGCCGGCGCTCGTCCTGGCGTACGCCGCGCTGTGCCGCAGCCAGGACCGACCCGAGGACGCCGAGCGGGCCATCGCCTCGCTGCTGGCCCGCGTCGAGCTCAAGCCCACCGCCAAGCGCCAGGCCATGTTCGAGCTCGGGCACGCGCTCGACGCCCAGGCCCGCTACGACGAGGCATTCGAGTCCTTCACCCGCGGCAATGTGCTGAGCCCCACCCGTCCCGAGGCCGACCCGGACGCCATCCGCGCAACCTGGACCCCCGAGCTCATCGACACGCTCCCGATCAGCCCCGAGGCGTCCAACCTGCCCGTGCTGGTCGTGGGCATGCCCCGCTCGGGCACGAGCCTGTTCGAGCAGGTGGTCTGCGCCCACCCACAGGCCGAGGGCGTGGGCGAGTCCCCCCTGCTCGCCCAGCTCATGAACAAGACCGCGATACGGTCGCTCACACCCAAGCAGGCAAGGTTCGCCGGCGGCGCCTACCTGCTGGCCCTGGGCGCCCCCATGACGCAAGAGACAACGCGCGTGCTCGACAAGATGCCCGGCAACGACATCGCCATCGGCTTCGCCAGCCGCGTCATCCCGGGCGTGCGCGTCGTCTGGAGGCGGCGCGACCCGCGCGACGTCTGCCTCTCGTGCTACTTCCAGGACTTCGGCGCCAACCTCACCTTCACCCAGGACCTGGGCGCCTGCGCCCGCCGCCTGATCGCTGGCCACCGCCTCATGCGCCACTGGCAGGACCACCTGGACACCCCGATCCTCGAGGACCGCTACGAGCGATTCGTCGAGAACCCCGAGGCCTCCATCCGCCAGGCCCTGGAGTTCCTGGGCCTGGAGTACGACCAGCGCTGCCTGGACTTCCACACGAGCAAGCGCCGGATGGACACCGCGAGCATGTCCCAGGTCCGCCGCCCGGTGTTCGACACCTCCGTCGCCCGCTGGCGCCACTACGAGGCCCACCTCGACCCCGTGCTCCGGGCCCTGCGTGAGGCCGGCATCGGGGCCGAGGACTAGACTCCCGACCCATGGCTGATCAGTTTGCATCGGGCGGTCTCGGTCTCAACGCGGCGGAAGTCACGCGCCGGCGCGCCGTCCAGATGATCGAGATGGGCGAGTTCGACACCGCCATCGCCCTGGCCACCGACGCGCTCAAGACACGCCCCCGAGACGCGCAGATGCTCTGGGTCATGGGCGAGGCCCTCACCGGCCTCGGGCGCCTCACCGAGGCCGCCATCAAGCTCCGCCAGGCCCTGGGCGCCCACCCCGAGCACGACAACGCCCTCTGCTCGCTGGCCGAGATCCACCGCATGCAGGGCGACCCCGACAAGGCCCTCGAGCTGATCACCCGCGCCCGCACCTTCTCCACCGGCGCCCGCCCGTACACGCTGGGCGCCTCCATCCTGGCGGACATGGGCCAGTACGAGCAGGCCGCGGCCCTGCTCGAGCCCAAGGTCAAGGCCGACAACCCCGACACCCGCCTCGTCGTCGCCTACGCCGACCTGTGCATCGCCCTCAAGCAGCCCGAGGTCGGGATCGACCTGCTCGAGAGGTCCCTGGAGCGGGGCGAGCTGCACACGGGCGTGCGCTCTGGCGCGCTCATGATCCTCGGGCGCCTGCTCGACCGCGTCGGACGGTACGACGACGCCTTCGACGCCTACCGGCGCGCCAACGACATGCGCACCACCAACGAGGAGCAGCGGGCCGACGTGCTCTTCGAGCAGTGGACCAAGGACGCCATCGCCGAGGCCCCGCGCACACGCGTCAAGACCGACCGCTCTGTCCTGGTCGTGGGCATGCCCCGATCGGGCACCACGCTGACCGAGAGCGTCATCGCCGCCCACCCGGGCGCCGCCGGCGTGGGCGAATCGCAGCTGCTGATGAACATGCGCCGCGCCACGAGCGCCGCGGAACTGACCCAGGCCTCCGTGGACACGATGGCCAAGCGGTACACGGACATGCTCGCCCGCGAGGGGTCCAAGACCGCCACGCGCGTCGTGGACAAGATGCCCGACAACTACCAGAACCTGGGGCTCGCCGCGTGCGTGCTCCCCCAGACCCGCGTCGTCTGGTGCCAGCGTGACCCGCGCGACGTCTGCCTCTCGTGCTACTTCCAGAACTTCGGCGCCCGCCACGCCTACACGTGCGACCTCGAGCTCACCGCCCAGCGCTACCTGCTGCACACGCAGCTCATGGAGCACTGGATCGAGTCCACCGACATCCCCGTGCACGTGCTCCGCTACGAGGAGCTCGTCTCCGACCTGGAGAACCAGGTCCGCGCCCTGCTCGAGTTCCTGGGCCTGCCCTTCGACGAGCGCTGCCTGACGCCGCACAAAGCGACGGGCAAGGTCTCCACCGCCAGCCGCGACCAGGTCCGCCAGCCGATCTACGCGACCTCCAAGGCCCGCTGGAAACGCTACGAGAAGCACATCGCCCCGATGGTCAAAATCCTCAAAGACGGCGGGGCGCTCTGACATGCAGGGATCCGACCCCAACGCGATGGCCCAGCAGGCGATGCGGGCCTTCGAGCGCGGCGACTACCCCCGCGCCGAATCCCTCTGCCGCCGGCTGCTCAAGGTCGCCAAGAACGACCCGGGCATCCTCAACATGCTCGGGACCTGCCTCACCCGTCAGGGCAAGCTGGGCGAAGCCCGCGAACACCTCCGCGCCTCGCTCAAGCGCAACCCGCGCTCCGAGCAGGCCTGGTGCGACCTGGCCTTCAACCTCCGCCTCGACGACAAGCCCGACGAGGCCTTCGACGCCATCGACCGCGTCCTCCGCACCGACCCGACCAACGGCCAGGCCCTGCACCTCAAGGCCATGCTCTGCAACGACCTGGGCAAGCCCGACGAGGGCCTCGCCTTCATCGAGCCCGTCGCCACCGCGCCCGCCCCCCCGCCCGCGACCGTCATCGCCTACGCCATGCTCAGCCGCTCGCCCGGGCACCAGCGCAGGGGCGTCGAGCTGCTCGAAGCCCTGCTCGCCAACCCGAGCGCGCCCCCGGGCGTCAAGCGCAGCGCCCTCTACCAGCTGGGCGCGCTCAAAGACCGCCTCAAGGACCACGCCTCCGCGTTCGAGGCCATCGCCCAGGCCAGCGCGTTCGTCCCCCAGGGCGCCGTCACCCCGGCCCAGCCCACCATCGACGCCTGGAACGCCGACACGCTGGCACGCCTCCCCAGGGCCGACCTCGACGCATCGTGCGTCGTCCTCGTGGTGGGCATGCCCCGCTCGGGCACGACGCTGACCGAGCAGATCATCGCCGCCCACCCCCGCGCCGACGGCGTCGGCGAACGCGCCGACCTGGGACACCTCGCCCGCGCCCACCCCGTCGATTCGCTCGACCAGGCCGGTGTCAACGAGGTGGGTACAAGCTACGTCAACGCCCTCCGCGCCCGCGCGGGCGACGAGCCGCAGCGCATCGTCGACAAGATGCCCGGCAACGCCATGCACCTGGGCCTGGCCAGCCGCGCCCTGCCCGGGGCCCGGGCCGTCTGGTGCCGACGCGACCCGCGTGACATCGTCCTCTCCTGCCACTTCCAGGACTTCGGCGACGTCCACCGCTACACCAGCGACCTGCGCCAGTGCGCCCAGTCCGTCGTCGAGCACACCACACTCATGCGCTACTGGCAACAGGCCCTGGACCTGCCCATCCACGAGATGGTCTACGAGAGCCTCGTCACCGACCCCGAGGGCCAGACCCGCGCGCTGTGCGCGTTCCTAGGGCTGGACTACGACCCTGCGTGTCTTGAGTTCCACAGCGCCGGACGCTTCGTCCGCACCCTCAGCCACGCGCAGGTCCGCAGGCCCATCTACAAGTCCAGCTCCGCCCGCTGGAAGGCGTACGAAGCCCAGCTCGCCCCCGCGATCGAGATCCTTCAGGGCGCCGGCCTCATCGATCACTGACAGCGCCCGTGCCACTGACCCGACTTCGGGTCAGTGCTCTGGGGACGGTCAACGCCCACCGACCCGAAGACGGGTCAGGGACACGGGGTCTAGTTCTCGCTGACCTCGCTCACGCTCGGGCACGTGCACGCCAGGTTCCGGTCGCCGTACGGGTTGTCCACCCGCGCCACGCTCGGCCAGCACTTGCGACGCCTCAAGTCAGCCGTCGGGAACGCCGCGGTCTGGCGCGGGTACGCGTGCGTCCACTCGTCGTCGCTCACCATCTCGATCGTGTGTGGCGCGTTCTTGAGCGGATTGTCCCCCCGGTCCATCCGCCCCTCCTCGATCTGGCGGATCTCCTCGCGGATCAGCAGCATCGCCCCGCAGAACCGCTCCAGCTCGCTCAGCGGCTCCGACTCGGTCGGCTCGACCATCAGCGTCCCGGGCACGGGCCAGCTCATCGTCGGCGCGTGGAACCCGTAGTCCATCAGCCGCTTGGCGATGTCGTCGATCCGGACGTCCGCGCTCTTCTCAAACCCGCGGCAGTCCAGGATGAACTCGTGCGCCACCCGCCCCGCGTCGTTCGTGCAGAACAGCTCGTACGCCCCGCTGAGCTTCTTGGCCATGTAGTTGGCGCTCAGCAGCGCCACCTCGCTCGCCTTTCGCAGCCCCGCCGAACCCATCAGCGCAATGTACAGATAGCTAATCGGCAGGATCGAAGCGCTGCCGTACGGCGCCGCGCTGATCGCCCCGATCGCCTGCGCCCCCGCGCTGCCCGGCTCGACCACCGGGTGCGTCGGCAGGAAGGGCGCCAGGTGCTCCATCACCCCGATCGGCCCCATGCCCGGCCCGCCGCCCCCGTGCGGGATGCAGAACGTTTTGTGCAGGTTCAGGTGGCTCACGTCGGCGCCGTAATCGCCCGGGCGGCACAGCCCGACCTGCGCGTTCATGTTCGCCCCGTCCAGATATACCTGCCCGCCGTGCTCGTGGATGAGCGCACAGATCTCGCGGATGTTCGGATCGAAGATCCCGGCCGTGGACGGGTAGGTCACCATGATCGCCGACAGCTTCTCGCGGTGCTGCTCGGCCTTGGCCTTCATGTCCTCGAAGTCGATCCGCCCGTTCTTGGTCTTGACGCCCACGACGCGCATGCCGGCGATGATCGCCGACGCCGGGTTCGTCCCGTGCGCCGACTCGGGGATCAGACAGACATCTCTGTGCCCCTCGCCCCGGCTCTGGTGGTACGCGCGGATCACCATCAACCCCGCGTACTCACCCTGCGAGCCCGCGTTGGGCTGCAGGCTGACCGCGTGATACCCCGTGATGTCCGCCAGCCACGCCTCGAGCGTGTCGAACATCGTCTGCGTTCCCTCCCACTGCGTCCGCGGCGCGAACGGGTGGATGTGGGCGAACTCGGGCCATGTCACGGGCAGCATCTCGCTCGTCGCGTTGAGCTTCATCGTGCACGAGCCCAGCGGGATCATCGCGTGCGCCAGGCTCAGGTCGCGCGACTGCAGCTCCGTCAGGTACCGCAGCATCGCGGTCTCGGAGTGGTACGAATAGAACACGTCGTGCGTCATGTACGCGCTCGTCCGAGTGTGCCGCTCGTCGTAGCGTTTGGGCTCGGTCGCCGACAGCTCGTGCAGCTCGAAGGGCACGTCCGCCCCCCCGTTGAACGCCGCGAGGATGTCCATGACCAGCGGCAGGTCGCTCGTCTCGTCAAGCGTGATCCCGATCGAGCCGTCCCCGTAGCGCCGCAGGTTGATCCGCCTCTCCGCCGCCGCCCTATGCACAGCCTCCGGGTCGCCCGAGACGCGCACCCGCAGCGTGTCGAAGAACGGACGCAGCGCGTTGCCGTCGTGCGTGTCCACACCCAGCTTTTCGAGCCCGGACGCCAGCGCCCCCGTCAGCCCGCGCACCCGCGCGGCGATGTCCCGCAACCCCTTGGGCCCGTGGAACACGCCGTACATGCTCGCCATGATCGCCAGCAGCACCTGCGCCGTGCAGATGTTGCTCGTCGCCCGGTCACGCTTGATGTGCTGCTCTCGCGTCTGGATCGCCAGACGCAGCGCCGGCTTGCCGTTGGCGTCGCGCGAGACACCCACGATCCGACCGGGCATCTTCCGTGCGTGCGCCTCGTGCGTCGCCATGAACGCCGCGTGCGGCCCGCCCAGACCCATCGGAACCCCGAACCGCTGCGCGCTGCCCACGCAGATGTCCGCCCCCCACTCACCCGGCGCCCGCAGCAGCGTCAGCGCCAGCAGGTCCGCCGCCGCCACGACCACCGCCCCCGCGTCGTGCGCCCGCGTCGCCATCTTCTCGTAGCACTCGACCCGCCCGTCCGTCGTCGGGTACTGCACCAGGATGCCGCAGAACCGGCCCGCGTCCGCCTTCTCCGGATCCCCCACCTCGATCTGAATCCCCATCGACGCAGCGCGGGTCTTGACCACCTCGATCGTCTGCGGGTGGCAGTCCCCGGCCACGAAAAACGCCCGCGGCTTCCTGGGCGCGATCTGCGCGCACATGCTCATCGCCTCGGCGCACGCCGTCCCCTCATCCAGCAGGCTCGCGTTGGCCAGCGGCAGGCCCGTCAGGCCCGCGATCATCGTCTGGAAGTTCAGCAGCGCCTCGAGCCGCCCCTGCGAGATCTCGCTCTGGTACGGCGTGTACTGCGTGTACCACCCCGGGTTCTCCATCACGTTCCGCAGAACCACCGGCGGCGTCACCGTCCCGCAGTACCCCATCCCGATGCACGACCGCCAGACCTCGTTCTTCTCCGCCAGCAACCGGAACTCGCGCAGCAGCTCGTGCTCGCCACGCTCGGGGCCGATCTGCAGTTGCCCCTCCATCCGGATGGAGTCTGGGATCACGTCGCGCACGAACGCGCCCATCGTCTCGTACCCCAGCGACGTCAGCATCTGGGCCTGCTCCGCCTCGCTTGGCCCGATGTGCCGGTGCACGAACGTGTCACACGCGCACAGCGGGCCGCCCAGGTTCGGCGTGCCCGGCTTCGGCGCCGCCAGGTTCGATGCGGTATGGTCGTTCACGGCGTCGGTCATCTCACCTCGGGCGCCCAACGGGGCACTATCCATCGTCGTCATTCGCAGTTCCGTGCTCGGCGTTCGAGGACGCCCCGGGCGCCCGGGGTGAGCGAAACTGTAGGGTGCAACGCCCGTAGACTCCTGCGATGCCACGCCCGCCGCTCGCCGCTGTTCTCGCCCTCGCCGCGGCGACGCTCGCCCCCGCCCATATCACGGCCCGGCCCGGCGCCCTGGGCGCCGCCCAACCCGCCAGCGAGAGTCACGAGGCGTCCTACTTCGCCGACCTGAGCGTGCTGGCCGACCCGGCCCTGCGCGGGCGTGAGCCGGGCGACGAGGGCATCGAGCAGGCCGCCCGCTTCATCATCGACCGCTTCGGGACCCTGGGCCTCGAGCCCGCCTTCCCGTCGATCGCCGTCTCGGACCGGGGCCTGAGCATCCTCACCCCCCGCGCCTCCTTCCGCCAGCCCATGGAGCTCCGCACCAACATGAAGGTCCTGGCCAGCGCCTGCGCCGTCGATGGCCAGCCCCTGGTCGAGGGTGAGGACTACACCGTCCTGGGGCACTCGTCCTCGGGCGACTTCGACGGCCCCGTCGTCTTCGCCGGCTACTCCATCGCCTCGGGCCAAAGCGGCTACCTGGGCTACCCCCCGGGCGCCGACATGCGGGGCAAGGCCGCGCTCGTCTTCCGCTACGAACCCATGGACGAGTTCGGTCGCAGCAAGTGGGCCGACAAGGGCTGGACCCAGCACTCGGTGCTCAGCCGCAAAATCTCCGCCGCCGTCCGGCGCGGCGCCTCGACCGTCATCATCGCCCCTCCCCCGGGCGCCGACGACGAGAACGCCTCCATCCTCGACACCGCCCAAAATGATCCAAACACACGCGACCCCACCACCCGTGACCTCTACTTCGAGGTCCCCGTCATCATGGTCACCGAGCGGACCGCCCAGCGGATCATCGACGCCAGCGAAGAGACCCGCTCCCTGGGCCAGCTCCGCGACATCGCCGACAAGGGCGAGACGCTCATCGACCTGCCCGCCTCGGCGGTCTCCCTCAGCGTCGAGGTGGACCGCTCGCCCCTGACCACCGACAACCTGGGCGCCGTCCTCCGGGGCAGGGGCGACCTGGCCGACGAGTACGTCGTCATCAGCGCCCACTACGACCACATCGGCCTCGGGCGCTGGGCCTCGTTCGCCCCGCAGCGCGCCGGGCAGGTCCACCCGGGCGCCAACGACAACGCCTCGGGCGTCGCCGGCCTGCTGCTCGCGGCGCAGCTGCTGGCCGACCACTACGCGGCGCTGCCCGAGGACGCACAGGCCCGCTCCATCCTCTTCCTGCCCTTCACCGCCGAAGAATCAGGGCTCGACGGCTCCAAGTTCTACGTCACCCGCCCCATCGTCCCCATCCCCGCCCACACCATCCTGCTCAACCTGGAGATGATCGGGCGCATGCGCGACGGGCTCATGCACCTGCTGGGCGCCGGCTCGGCCAAGGGCCTCGAGCCAATGATCGCCTAACGCCTCGCCGAGTCGGGCCTGGGCATCGAGCGCATCGCGGGCCTGGCCGGCGGCGCCTCCGATCACGCGTCGTTCGATGAGGTGGAAGTCCCCTACCTCACCTTCCACGCCGGCAACCACGACGAGTACCACACCCCCGACGACACCATCGACACCATCAACGTGCCCGGCGCCGTCCGCATCACCGAGATGCTCACCGCCATCGCCATCGACATCGCCACCAACCCCAAGGGCCTGGACTTCTCCGACCCCGACCCCGAGCCCAAGCCCGAGCCCCGCCCCCGCACCGGCCCCAAGGTCCGCACCGGCATCATCCCCTCGCCCACCTCCGACGGGGGCGTGCTCGTGCGCCGGGTCTTCGAGAGCACGTCCGCCGCCGACGCCGGCATCGAGGCCGACGACATCATCATCAAATGGAACGGGACCGACACGCCCGACGTCCAGACCTGGATGCCCCTGCTCCTCGAGCACGAGCCGGGTGACGAGATCAGCGTCACCATCAAACGCGGCGATGAGACCATCGAGCTGATGATGATCCTTCGGGCGCCCTAGGCGTCATCCAAACCAGCGCAGGCGCCAGCCCCCGCGCTCGAACACGATGTCCATGAACGTCCACGCCAGCTCCCGGTGCAGCAGCTTGGGCGCCGACAAGCGGTACACCCCGCCCCCCTGCGGCTGCATGAACGTGCCCGGCGTGTACTCACCCATCGGGATCGTGTTGAACAGCTTGCGGATCGCTCGCTCGTTGTTCTTGAGATACGCAAAGCCCTCCAGCGGGTCCACGCCCCGCTGCGAGAACTCCTTCTTGGACATCTCGCTGAGCACCTGCTCAACGAACAGCTCGCCCTCGCCCTGGTCCAGCGTCGTGTAGATGTGCGCCATCAGCTGGCGACCCGTGTGCGAGATCAGCGTCACCGACCCGTCCTCGTGCTCGACGCGCAGCCGGGCGTCCTCCTCGTCGATGACCGGCGCGGCGCCGGGTTTCCGGTCCCGCTCCGTCGGGCGGATCTTCGCTCCAACCTCCGCCCCAGGCAGCGACCCGAGCATTGGCGATCCGCGCACCACGCGCCGCTCCACGCACCCGCTCGCCAGCAGCGCAATGCCAAGACCCGCGAGCACGCTCAAGATCACCCGGTCCTGTCTCATTACACACCGTTCCGCACGCGGCGCCATCCGGTTCATCCGCACGCGCACCCGGGCCTGGCGCACCCGCCCTCGCCGCACGCCTCGGGCTCGGGGCGGGGCCCCAGCAGCCGCTCGCACTTGAGGTTCACGAACCGCAGGTGGTGCTCCAGGTGCCACGTGTCGAACGCGAGCATCTCCCGCACCGTCAGGGTCCCGAACTCCGGGTGCATGCACGCCCGCTCCCAGAGCTCGCTGGGGATGATCGCCAGCGTGGACGCGGTCCATTGGCGCATCGTGTACACCGCCGCGACGAACGCGCCCGTCGCGGGACGGATCGCCTCGCCCCCCGCGAACGCAATCCCGCCGCCGTAGATCCCCGAATCGACAAACGCCGCCTCGTCCCACGTCGCGGGCACGGGGCTGTCCTCGCTCAGCGTCCGCCGGATCCGCCACGTCTGCACCAGCTCCGTGTCCGCCACATGACCCAGCACCACGCGGATGGGCCACTTGCCCACGCCCGCGTCGCTGAGAAACGCCAGGTCGAGAAGCTCGTCGTCCATCTCAAACACGCGCGGGTCGAGCATCTCGATCCCGTCGCGGAATCGCATCAGCAGCGCCTCGGGCGCCATGCCCAGCATCTCGCCCCTGAACGGGGTGTACATCGCCTGAATCTCCGCAACGCTCTGCGCCATGCTCGCCTCCTTGGCCGCCCAACCATAGAGGCCCCCCCCGGGCTACGCTGCCCCCATGCCCACCGATCCCGCCCAGCGCCAGCTCGCCCTCCGTGTCGTCACCATGCCCCGCGATACAAACCCCTACGGCACCATCTTCGGCGGCGTCATCCTCTCCTACATCGACCAGGCCGGGTTCGTCCAGGCCCTCGCCCACGGCGACTTCACCTGGGTCACCGCCTCCATCGAACGCGTCGATTTCAAGGCCCCCGTCAACCTGGGCGACATCGTCAACGTCTACACCCGCACCGTCCGCACCGGACGCACCAGCATCACCATCGAGGCCGAGGTCG